>DASTWK010000027.1:0-73199 GCA_035776655.1 Mycobacteriales bacterium
GTCGTCGACGGCTGCCGGCAGCAGCTGCTCGACGCGATGCTCGCCGCGTGGGTGGCCGACCTGCGCCGCGACGGCTTCACCGCCGAGCAGATCGCCCGCCGGACCAGCCGCGGCGATGTCCTGCGCGCGGCACCGCTCCTCGTCGTGCCGTGCCTCGTCACCACCGGCGCAGCGCACGACTATCCCGACCCGGGTCGCGCCACCGCCGAGCGCGAGATGTTCCTCGTCGCGATGGGCGCCGGCGTCGAGAACTTCCTCATCGCGTTGGCCGCCGAGGGTCTCGGCAGTGCCTGGGTGTCGAGCACGATGTTCTGCCAGGACGTCGTACGCCGGGTGCTCGACCTGCCGCCGGACTGGGAGCCGATGGGCGCGGTCGCCGTCGGCCACCCGGCGCAGGAGCCGGCGCCCCGACCACCGCGCGACCTCGACGCGTTCGTGGTCCAACGCTGAGCTACAGCGCGCGGATGTCCCCCACCGGCATCCGCGGGCCGAACGCCGGCTTGCGCACGCCCGACAGCTCGATGAGACGGACCGCGCGGTGGCGGTGGCCGGCATAGCCAGCCAGCAGCTCGAGCATCCCGTCGTCGTCGACGGGCCGGCCGGCCAGCGCCCAACCGACGAGAGCCGGCAGGTGGAAGTCACCGACGGACACCGCGTCGGGGTCGCCCCACGCCCGCTGCGCGACCTCGGCCGCCGTCCACACGCCGATGCCCGGCACGGCGCGCAGCCGCTGCAGCCGGTCGTCGCGCGGCAGGGTCAGCGCCTCCTCCAACCGCGGCGCGACCGCGGCGGCCGCCACGACCGTCCGCGAGCGGGCCGGGTCGACGCCGGCCCGATGCCACTCCCAGGACGGGATCCGCCGCCACACCGACGCCGGCGGCGCCACTCGCATCCCGCGCGGGGCGGGGCCAGGCGCCGGGTCGCCGAACCGGCGCAGCAGCTCCCGCCAGGACCGATGTGCCTCCGACCCGGTGACCCGCTGCTCGAGAACCGTCGCGACCAGCAGCTCGAACACCAGCCGGACCGATCCGAGCCGCAGCTCGGGCCGGCGGCGCCAGGTCTCGCGGACGACGGGATGCCTGGGCTCGAAGCCGGTGGGGTCGTCGGCGGCGCCGAGCAGCATCGGCGTGTGCTCGACCAGCCAGTCCGCGCCCGAGCCCCAGGCCGTTGCCTGCACACGGTCCGGGCCGACCTCGAGCCGGAGCGAGCCGGGACCCTCGGGAGTCTGCGCGGTCCGCCACCAGCCGCCGGCCGGGTCCCGGCGCTGGGTCGGGTCGCCGGAGCCGCGCTGCAACGGCCCCAGCACCGTGGACAGCGACACCGGACAATCGGGCCGCCACCGCCGCGACGCCGCTGGACCGCTCACCTGATCCAGTCTGCCCGGCGGGCACGCCGGCCGGTCCGGGTCGGCGGATTCAGCCGTTCACCGCCGCGGATTCCCTAGACTCGCTGCGGCTGCGCGCCACCGCGGCCACTGCAGGCAACCCGAGCGCAACAGGAGTCCGTCGGTGCCCAAGAGCTCCAACCGCAAGCACGACACCCGACGGGCCAACCGCGACCGGCGGCAGCGGCTCGAGGAGCTGCGCAAGCAGCAACGAGCCTCGGAGCGGCGCAAGAACCTGCTGTTCGCCGGCGGCGGCACCGTGCTCGCGGTGGCGCTGATCCTGGGCGCGGTGATCCCGGCCTACCTGCACGACCGGTCGCAGAAGGCGAAGGAGAAGGTCGGCTACCAGGCCGCACCCACCGCTGCGGAGAAGGCGGCCGGCTGCCTCGGCCTGCACAACGACCCGGTGTCCCCGGCGGCGCAGCACGTGCCGAACAAGCCGATCGACTACACCAAGGAGAAGTACGGCGACACCCGCGGCGGGACGGAGGCGATCCCGCCGAGCGGCGGCAAGCACAACCCGATCCCGCTCGGGGACAAGAACCGCTTCTACCCGTTGAGCGAGAAGCCACGACCCGAGCGGGCCGTGCACAACCTCGAGCACGGTTACGTCGTCGCTTGGTACGACTCCAAGCTGCCGCAGAGCGACGTCGCCAAGCTGCAGAAGCTGGCCGCCGACCCGTCACTGTCCGAGCTGATCGTCACGGGCTGGTGGCAGGGCGACCTGCCCGCGGGCAAGCACTTCGTGCTCACGTCCTGGGGCCGCACCGACCGGTGCGGGTCGGTGTCCGACACGGTCGTGCACGACTTCTACAACGCCCACGTGAACGACTCGAAGCTCGCTCCCGAGGTCGGGTCGGGGTCGATGGGCGGCGACAAGTTCCCCGCCAACGACCTCAACACGACGCCGGTCACGTCGGCCACCACGACCACGTCGCCCGCCGCGAGTGCGAGCGCCTCGACCAAGCCGAGCGCCTCGAGCCAGCCGGCGAAGAAGTAGCCGCAGCGGCGGTGCCGCCGCGGATCTAGCGGCGGGTCACACGTCGGAGGAGAAGCGGACCGCGCGATCCGGCAGCTCCACCGCCGGCCAGACCCGCGCGCCGGCCTGCAGCTCGACGTCGCGGCCGAGGCGAGCACCGGCGCCGACCACCGCGTCGGCAATCGTGCAGCCAGGGCCGACATGCGCTCCGGCGCCGACCACCGAGCGCGCGACGGTGGCGCCGGTGTCGACGTGGGCGCCCGCAAGCAGGATCGAGCCCTCGACGACGGCGTCGGCCGTCACCAGTGCGTCCGGCCCGACACAGCTGCCGCCGCCGACCTGCGCGGCGGGATCGACCTGCGCGGCGGGATCGATCAGCGCCGCGCCGGGAGCTGGGACGGCAGGGGAAGTGATGACACCGCGGACGAGGTCGGCGCTCGCCTGCACATAGGCCGCCGGCGTACCCACGTCGAGCCAGTAGCCGTCACTGCGGTGACCGAGCACCATCGCCCCGTCGGCGAGCAGCTGCGGGAACGTCTCCCGCTCGACCGACACCACCCGACCCGCCGGGATCGCGTCGATGACGGCACGGTCGAAGACGTAGCAGCCGGCGTTGATCTGGTCGCAGACCGGCTCGGGCGACTTCTCCACGAACGCCGTCACCCGGCCGTCGGCGTCGGTGGGCACCGAGCCGAAGGCGCGCGGGTCGGCGACCCGCACCAGGTGCAAGGTCACCGCGGCGCGAGCGGCCCGGTGCGCGGCTACCTGGGCGGCAAGATCATGGCCGGACAGGATGTCGCCGTTGAGGATGACGACCGGCTCGCCCGGGGCGCTCTCGAGCTTGTCGGCGACGTTGCGGATGCCGCCGCCGGTGCCCAACGGATCGGTCTCGGTGACGTAGTCGAGGCGCAGCCCCAGGGCGGCACCGTCGCCGAAGTGCGCGGCGAACACCTCCGCCCGGTAGGAGGTCGCCAGCACGACGTGTTCGATCCCGGCGGCCCGCGCGCGGGCGAGCTGATGGGTGAGGAACGGCACGCCCGCCGCCGGCAGCATCGGCTTGGGGGTGTCGATCGTCAGCGGGCGCAGGCGGGTGCCTTGCCCGCCCACGAGCACGACGGCTTCCACCCGCGAGCCCGTCAGCCGGACTGCGCCGCGCGGGCGTAGGACGCCAGGTGGGCCTCAGCACTTGCCGCCCAGGTGAACTCGCGGGCCCGGGCGAGTGCGGCGCTCGCCAGCGTCTGCCGCCGCGCGGCGTCGTCGAGCAGCGCCGACAACGCTTCGGCGATGTCTTCGACACCGGGTTCGGTGTAGGCGACCGCGTCGCCGCCGACCTCCGGCAAGGACAGGCGGTGCGTGGTCAACACCGGCGCACCGCAGGCCATGGCCTCGAGCACCGGCAGCCCGAAGCCTTCGCCGTGGCTCGGGTAGGCGCAGACGGTGGCTCCGCCGAGATAGCCGGGCAGGTCGGCGAAACGCAGGTAGCCCGGACGCAGCACCCGCAGGTGGTTGGGCACCTCGGCGATCGCCGCGTCGACCTCGTCGTCCCACCCGCTGCCACCGGCCAGCACGAGTGCCGGCGGGTCGTCGCGCCAGTGCACCGCCTTGGCCCAGCCTCGGATCAGGTTGGGCACGTTCTTGCGCGGCTCGAGCTGGCCGAGGAACGCGACGTAGGGGCCGCGCAGCCCCAGCCGTGCCGCGACGCGCGCCTTCTCGGCGTCGGTCGGCACGTGGAACATGTCCTGGTCGACACCGTGGTAGGCCACGTCGATCTTCGTGGGATCGGCGTCGAGCACCCGGACCAGCTCGTCGCGGGTGGCCTTGCTCGGGACCAGCACGCGGTTGGCCCGGCGCAGCGCCGTGCGGATGGCCGAGCGATAGAAGGTGCCCTTGACCTGCGTGTGCTGCTCTGGCGAGGTGAAGAACGTCGCGTCGTGGATCGTCACCACCACGGGGCGACCGACCCGCAGCGGCATCGTGTAGTGCGGTGAGTGCACGAGGTCCGCGTTGACCTGCTGGGCCACGAGCGGCAGGCCGGTCTGCTCCCACGCCAGCCGGGCCGGCCGGTGGGCGATCGCGGCGGGGGCGGCGACGATGTCGGCGTGCGGCGCCATCCGGGCGTAACGCTCGACGTCGGCCCGCTGGCAGACGATCGCCAGGTCAGCGGACGCGGTCGACAGCCCGGCCAGCAAACCATCGACGTAGCGGCCGACGCCCCCGCGGTCGGCGGGCACGGCCGTGGCGTCGACGAGCACCCGGGGGGCGGTCGAGCCCTGCGTGCCAGGAGCCACCGCGGGCTCCCTCCCGTTCATCGTCGTGTGAGGGACATCAAGGTGCGTTCAGCCTACGCCGGATGAACGGCCCGGCCCGGCAGATTCGTCACGGCACCGCGACGGTGATCGTGCGGGACCAATGCCGGTTGGACACCACCCGATAGTCAGTGCTTCGCCGCGGGTGGCGGACCACCTGCCAGCTGCCGTCACCGGCGGCGGCCACCGACTTCTGCAGCCGCCAGGCGCCCGAGCGGGTGCGGTGATAGAGGGCGACAGTGGAGCCGGGCACGGCGGTGCCGTGGAGCACGACCCGCCCCCCGGCGGCTACATGGCGCGGCGCGTGGATGGTGGGGCTGATGATCGTGGTGCCGGTCGGCGCGGTGCCGGTCGGCGCGCTCACCCGCCACCGGGTGTCGGTGGTGAACCGCACCGGCACCGTCCAGGTCTTGTCGGCGGCGGCACGCACCCGCGCGATCACCCGCCAGCGACTGGAGCCGACCGCCGCGGTCGAGACCGTGACGGTGTCACCGGGGACCGCGCTGCCGGTGAGCTCGCGGGTGCTGTTCCACGCCACCCGCCGCGGGCCGCTCGCGGTCGGAGCGAACGTCGGCTGCACGGCCACGGTGCCGGTGGCGGGACTGCCGTAGCCCGTGCGCACCTTCCAGCCGAGGCTGCTGCCGCTGGTGGGCAGCGGCAGCCGGGCACGGAACACGCCGTCGGCGGCGGCGGTCACCCGTCGTACGACGGCCCACCGCCCACCGCTCGGCCGGGACAACAGCGTGACCGGGACCGGGCCGCCGGCGTCACCGCGGACGGTGACCGTGCGCCCGGCGTACCCGCTCGCGGGGGCAGCGGCGGTCGGGGAGGACAACGGATCGACGACCTTGCGGGCGCTGGCCAGACCGCGACTGTCGACCACCCAGACGGTTGTCTGTGTGGTCGGCGCGATCGAGGCGGACCAGGACCCGTCGGAGCCGACGGCGGCGGAGGGGCCGGCGGTCGCAGCCGTGGCGCCATCCGGCTGGGTCATGACCGTCACGTTGCCGGTGCCCGGCAGCGCGCTGCCGGTGAGGGTGACGGTGCTCCCGCGTTCGACGAACGTGGTCGCGGCGGCGGGGGCGGAGACCACCGGCCCGACGCGAGTGCTGCTGGTCTGCTGATAGCCGCTGGCGGACGAGTCGGTCGCGGTCCACTGCAGGTCACGGTCGGCGGTGACGGACGCCGCGAGCGACCAGGTGCCGGAGCGGGTGACGGTGGCGGTGCCGACCGGCTGCGGCCCCTGCGGGCTCGTGACCGAGACGTTGACGCTGTGCCCGGGCACACCGGTGCCACCGGCGGTGACGGAGGTGCCGAGGCCCACCTGCGCGGGCACCCGCAGGACCACCGGCGGCTGCACGGTCACGGTGGTGGTCCAGGGGCGGGCCGCCTGCCCACTGGTGCTGGTGCCGGTCAGCCGCAGACGGTAGGCGCCGGGGACCGCGGGTGTTCCGTCGGCGCCGGTCAGGTTCCACGACGCCTGCACGGGGGTGGAGCGGCCCGCGGTGCCGGTGTAGGTCTGGACGACCTGGCCGGTCGAGTTGCTGACGGTCAGCTGCCAGCTCTGGTCGCTGATGACGCCGGCCCGCACGGTGACGGCGCCGGCCGCCATCGGCACACTCGTGGCACTGACCGACGGGCCGACGAAGCCCGCGCCCATGGCGGCGGCGATGCCGGTGCGGATGTCGGGCAGCTCGGCGTAGGCATCGGCGCCGGGGCAGTCGGTGAAGTCGGCGTCCCGGTGACCGGACACCGAGCTGAACGTGACGTCGCTGCCGGCCGGATAGCGCGAGCCACTGAACGACGCCGCCGTCAGCGTGGCGCGGCCCAACGGGTCGCGGTAGTAGCGGCCGAGCCGCCAGGCGAACAGCTGCTCGACCGCATCGGTCATCGCGGTCGGCGGCGTGACGGTGGAGAACGTGCCGATGAGCGCGACGCCGAACGTGTCGGTGTTGAAGCCGCCGGTGTGTGCGCCGATCACGGCCTTCGTGATCCCGCCGTATCGGCCTTCCCAGATCCGGCCGAACCTGTCGACGAGGTAGTTGTAGCCGATGTCGCACCAGCCGTTGGACTGCACGTGGTAGGCGTAGATCGAGCGGATGATGCTCGGCACCTGGCTGCGGCTGTAGCCATTGCCGCCGTCGGTGTGGTGGATGAACCCCATCTGGATCGTCGGCGAGTAGTCCGGGCCGCTCGGGCAGGCGCGCGTGCGCAGGCTCTCGTCGGCTCCCCAGTCGGCGCGGGTGTAGATCTGCGGCCGCGGTGTGGCTGCAGCGGCGACCGAGCCGCCGAGCACCGGGGAGGCGCCGGCGCTGCTGTCGGCGTGACTCGACCCGCCGTCGACGAGCACGACCTTCAGGTCGCTCGGCGGGCGCACGACCGCGCCCGCACCGACCACCCGTGCCTCGACCCCGTCCGCGGCGCCGACCCACACCGGCTCGGCGGCTTGGGTAACCCGATGCACAGCGGCGGCACGCTGGGCGTCGATGCTGCCGCCGTCGGCGCCGCCGTCCTGCGGCGCCAGGCCGGACCAGCCGGTCCAGCCGCCGGCCCGGTGCACCCGCACCTGCACCGCCGCCGCACCGGGGTCGAGGGAGCCGGTCCGCCAGGTCGCGCCGACCAGCTCGAACCGATGCGTGTGCGGCTGCACGACCTGCGCCAGCACATGACGACCGGACGCGCTGGGTGCGCTGGGTGCGCTGGAGTGCCCGCCGCGGCGGTCGCGGACGGCTGCTCCCGCAACGGCCGCCGACGTCGCCGGCACGGCCAGCCGGGTCACGTGGGCCGCCACCGGGTGCGGGCGAACCACGGGGTTGTCCAGGACCGGGACGACCAGGAACACCGGAACACCCGCAGCAACGGTCAGGGCTGAGAGCAGACGACGCACGAGGCAGAACTCCGAGAAGGGGAAGGCAGGTTTCACGTTACCGATCGGCTCCACCATGAAGCCACTGCAGCGACATGTGCCGCGGAAACGCCGAAGGAAAGGCGAATGTGTCCGGCGGTTGCCTGACGTGATCTTCGGGCACATCGCTGCGATGACCAGCGTGGCCGAAGACGAGGTCGAGTCCAGCGACCTGCACCTGAACGAGCAGGACATCGAGGACACCCTCCAGCGCACGTTCGACGAAGGGCGCCGCCGGCTCCACCGCGACTGGTGGCCACTCATGTCCACCGGCATGGTCGGCGGCATCGATGTCGGCACCGGCGTGATGGCGCTTCTCGTCGTCGAGGCCCGCACCGGCAACGAGATGCTCGGCGGCCTCGCGTTCTCGATCGGGTTCATCGCGCTGACGCTCGCGCGCAGCGAGCTGTTCACCGAGGACTTCCTCGTCCCCGTCGGGACGGTGATTGCTCGGCAGGCGACGTTCCGGTCTCTGATCCGGCTGTGGTCGGTGACAGCCGCGTTCAACCTGCTGGGCGGATGGATCTTCACCTACCTCGTCATCAGCGGGTTCCCGGAGGTGCGCCAGACCGCGATCGATGCCGGTGAGAAGTACGTCGCGCTGGGGCTCGGTTGGCGAGCCTTCGCCCTCGCCCTGCTCGGCGGCGCCGCGATCACGCTCATGACGTGGATGCAGCACGCCACCGAGAACCTCGGGGTGCGGATCGTCCCGGCCGTGACGACCGGCTTCCTCCTCGCGGCACTGGGGCTCAACCACGCGATCGTCAACTCGCTGTTGATCTTCTCGGGCCTGCACACCGGCCACTCCCCCTACGGCTACGCGCAGTGGGCGGAGACGGCGGGCTATGCCGCGGCCGGCAACATCGTCGGCGGGATTGCGTTGGTCACGTTGCTGCGCATGTTGCAGGTGCCGCACAAGGTCGCCGAGCACGTCCGCAACCCGGCCCCGTCCGTCCGCGCCGGTTGAGCACCCCGTCGGTTCGGCGGGCCGCGGCGGACGGATGCGCTCTGCGGCTAGGCAGCGAAGGCCAGCAGGACGCGCTGGCTCGGCTCTTCCGACGGGGCCTTCGCCACACGCCGCTGCCGCGCATCCATCCACCACGGCCTTCGATCAGTCGAGCCTCGGCAGCCCGTCCACGGTGACGCCGGCGGTGTGGGTGACCTGCTCCGTGCTGCACCGGGTGGGCAGCCGCTCGCGGTCGGGGTTCGTCACAAGCACCACCGACGCGCCCGCCGCCAGCGGGACGACCAGCCCCGCGTCCAGGCCGTCGCGGCTGTCGTAGCCGAGCGTGGACAGGACCCGGCTCGACCCTCCCAACCCGTGATGGCGTGCGCCGGATTGGGCCAGCTCGCCGAGCTCGCCGTGGGTCCACTGCTGCCCACCGACGGCGAGCGCGAGCGCTTGCGGGTGGAGCGGGGTGGGCGGCACGAACGCGTCCGGCTGCGCCGCGGCGATCCGCGACAGGCTCGCGCCCATCGGGTCGAGAGCGATCCCGACGTCGGCGGCCGAGTCGTCGGTGGGCCCGAACGTGACGCTGCCGGCGCCGCCGACGCACGCGCCGGCACCGACGGTCCAGACTCCCAGCAGCAGCACCGCCGTCTGCCAGTGCGCGGGCAGGCGGACACCGACGGTGTGGCCCGGCTCGACGTCGTACTCGTCGACCAGCAGGTTCGCGAGCTTCGCGGCCCAGTTGACCGCCGTGGCCACCGACAGCTCGACCCGGGCGTTGTCGCCGTCGTCGTACCAGGTGAGCAGCGGGCGGGCACCGTCGCGGCGCAGCTCGCGCGCCAGCATCGTCGCGATCAGCATCGAGACGATCGTCAGCCGCGGGTTCGGGCGAGCGCGAGGAACGGCTCCATCGCGGCCGGGTTCTTGAGGGCACCTTGGCTGACCGCACGCTCGATCGGTACGCCGGCGAGGATGCGCTTGACCGGGACCTCGCACTTCTTGCCGTTCAACGTGCGCGGCACCTCCGCGATGGCGGTGATCGCGTCCGGCACGTGTCGTGGGGACAGCTGCCCGCGGATGCGCTGCTTGAGATCGGCGGCGACCGCCTCGACGTCGACGCCGGCACGCAGCACGACGAACAGCAGCAGCCTGCCCTCCGCGCCGGCGGCGCTGGTGTCGATGACCAGCGAGTCCTCGACATCCGGGTGTTCGTCGACGACCCGGTAGAACTCGCTGGTGCCCATCCGCACGCCGCCGCGGTTGAGCGTCGAGTCGGAGCGGCCGTAGATGACGCACGACCCGCGGTCGGTGAACTTGATCCAGTCGCCGTGCCGCCAGACACCCGGGAAGGTGTCGAAATAAGCCTCGCGCAGCCGCGACCCGTCGGCGTCGTTCCAGAACATCACCGGCATCGACGGCATGGGCGCGGTGATGACGAGCTCACCGACTGCACCGACGACGCAGCGTCCGGCGGCGTCGTAGGCCTCGACTGCGCAGCCGAGCAACCGGGCCGGGATCTCGCCGGCGTGCACGGGCAACACCGGCGCCCCGCCGACGAACGCCGTGCAGACGTCGGTGCCGCCGGACAGCGACGAGAGCATGACGTCGCGCTTGACCTCGGCGTAGACCCAGGCGAAGCCCTCCGGCGGCAGCGGCGCTCCGGTGGAGCCGACCGACCGCAGCACCGACAGGTCGAGGTCGCGGCCGGGGTGCAGGTCGGCTTTCATGCAGGCCTGCAGGTAGGGCGCGGACACCCCGAACGCGGTGATGCGCAGCTGTTCGGCGAGCCGCCACAGCGCGTCGGGTGCGGGATGGGTCGGGCTGCCGTCGTACAGGACGATCGCCGACCCGACGGCCAATCCGGAGACCAGCAGGTTCCACATCATCCAGCCGGTGGTGCTGAACCAGAAGAACCGGTCGCCGGACCCGAGGTCGAGGTGCAACGCGAGTTGCTTCATGTGCTCGAGCAGGATGCCGCCGTGCCCGTGCACGATCGGCTTGGGCAGTCCGGTGGTGCCGGAGGAGTAGAGGATCCACAGCGGCGCGTGGAACGGCATCGGTGCGAACTCCAACGCCCCGGCTGTCGCGAGCACATCGGTCCAGGGCACGGTGTCGCCCAGCTCCGGACCCGCACCACCGTCACCGTCGGGGTGGAGATAGCGCAGCAGGACGGTCGCCTTCAGCGCGGGCAGCTCCGCCCGCAGTGCCGTCACGGTGGGCCGGATGTCGAAGGTCTTGCCGCCGTAGCGATAGCCGTCGACGGTGAACAGCACGAGCGGCTCGATCTGCGTGAAGCGGTCGGCGATCGCGCGGGCGCCGAAGTCCGGCGAGCAGGATGACCAGACCGCGCCCAGCGATGCGGTGGCCAGCATCGCCACCAGCGCCTCGGTGCAGTTCGGCAACAAGGCGGCGACGCGGTCGCCGGCGCCAACGCCTTGGCTCTGCAGCCAGCTGCGCACCGCAGCGACCTCACGGCGCAGGTCGGCCCACGACGAGGTGCGGGTGAGCCCGTCCTCCCGCGCGAACAGCACCGCGGTCGCGTCCGGGTCGACGGCGGCCCCCGGCGGGAAGAGCAGGTGCTCGGCGTAGTTCAGCCGCCCGGAGGGGAACCAGCGTGCGCCCGGCATCGCGGCATCGGCCAGGGCCGCGGACGGCTGCGCGTGCCAGCGCACCTGCGCCCAGTCGGCGAATGCCGACCAGAACCCGTCGAGGTCGGTGACCGACCACTCCAGCAACTCGTCATAGCTCCGGCAGGTGCGATCCCGCTCGCTCGCCAGCCAGTGCATGAACTGCGTGATGCGCGCCTGCGCCGTCCACGCCTCATCGGGCTGCCAGAGCAGCTCGCCTTCCCGCGTCATGGCCGCAGGGTATTCGGCGGCGGCTCAGCGGCCGCTGAGCGCGGAGCGGGTCGCCGCCCACGGATAGTGCGCCAGCGCCCGCCACTGCGGGCGGCGGGTCTGGTCGTAGACGTAGAGGCTCGCGCCGATCGCTCCGTGTCGCTTCGCGACGTCGAGGAAGCGCCAGATCTCCCGGCCGGTCGGCAGCCCGTGCCGGCCGCCCTCCGGGCCCATGTCGTAGCTCTGCCCGATGAGGTGCACCGGGCGCAGCTTGGCCAGCGGCTTCAGCGCGGACAGCGCGGTGGCGCCGGGCTCGTTGCAGGACCAATAGACCATCGGAGCGAACGCATCGACGTACGGCGCCATCGCGCGGTAGGGCCGCCCGGACAGGTGCGGGTCGAGCGGGCGCAGCACGGTGGCCACGACCGGCAACGTCCCGGCGACGGCGCGGACCCGGGACAGGTAGACCCGCACCCGGCGGGCCGAGTCGAACGTGCCCTCGGCGATCTCCTCGATGTCGGCGCTGAACCCGTCGATGCGCTGCCCGGCGAACGTGCCGCGGATCGCGCGCGCCGCCCGCTGGGCGTCGGCCACCGGGTCGGAGAGCGTCGGGTAGTCCCACGCGATGACGTCGAGCCCGGCGGCGTGCGCGGCCGGCAGCAGCGTGCGGAGGAACCGTCCGCCGTACCAGCCCTGATAGGTCCCGCCGGTGCGCACCCACAGCTGCTGCAGGCCGGCGGCGCGCGCCTGCGCCACGACCCGCGCCACGTCGAGGTGGGTGTCCCGCCACGTGGTCAGCCACATCCCCTTGCCCCGGACCGGCGCGAGGTCGACGTGGCGGTGCCGCGGCACGGGCACCGGCGCCGGCAGCTGCGCGGCCTTCACGACGGGGTGCGGCGGCTTCACCGGCGGCCCGGGCTTGATGGGCGGCGGTGGGCAAGGGTGCGGGTACGCCGGGCGAGCCGGCAACGGGTAGAGCGGCTGCCGGCTCACCGGCTCGTGCTCGGGCGCCGGCGTCATCGGCCGAGTCGCCGGCCGAGGCCGGGCCGTCGGCGCGGTCGGCTCCGGCGTCGCCACGGCGGTCGCAATGGTGACCGGCGCGACCTGCCGGTCAGCGGACGGGGTGCTCTCCCCACCTCCCGCGGTGGCGGCGATGGCGACGCCGCCGGTGAGGACGGCGGCGGCGGCCAGGGCAATCAGGCGGGGCGGAGTCATCCCCTCCATCGTGCGTCAGACACGTTGCCAGGTCGGGCAAAACCGTGGAATAGCCCGGAAATTTCCGGCCTCCGCCGGCGAGGCTGGCCGCGGTGGGGGCGGTCAGGCGAGCCGGCGATCGGCGGCGTCCGGCGTCGCGGCGTTGCCGAGCAGGGCGTCGAAGAACCGGTCCACGCCAGGAGTGGCGGCGTCGAGCAGGTCCTTGATCTTCGGGACGTTCGCCGCCTCGGGCGAGTCGCCGCCGGACAGGTCGAGCGGTCGGCCCTCGCGAACCGCGGCGCAGGCCTGCTCGAGCGAGACCTCGTCGCGCAGCAGCAGCAAGGTGACGCACGGCGCCTCGGTGCCGCAGGTCGGGCACTCGCCGTTCCCATCGGGTTCGTGCAGTGCCTCGACGTCGGCGACGAGCCGAGCCAGGTGGGCGGTGCGGGCGTCGGCCGCGTCCCGCTCGCGACCGAGGTCGAGGATCAGCTCGGCGAAGATCGGCGTCTCGTCGGCGTTGACGGCCCGACCGGTCTCACTCACCGGCCCACCGTAGTGACTGGAGCGGCTTTCGTCGCGGTGCACCACGCCGGGTCGGGCCGGCGGGCCCTGCTCCCGGACCGCTCACCGGACCGGGTGCGCCTTGAGCAGGTTGCGGGACATGACGAGCCGCTGGATCTGGTTGGTGCCCTCGTAGATCTGGGTGATCTTCGCGTCGCGCATCATCCGCTCGAGCGGGTAGTCGCGGGTGTAGCCGTAGCCGCCCAGCAGCTGCACGCCGTTGGTCGTGACCTCCATCGCCACGTCACTGGCGAAGCACTTCGCGGCCGCGGACATGAACGTCAGGTTGGGGTCCATCCGCTCGCTCATCGCCGCCGCCGTGTAGATGAGCGACCGGGCAGCCTCGGTCTTCATCGCCATGTCGGCGAGCAGGAACGACACGCCCTGGAAGTCGGCGATCGGCTGGCCGAACTGCTTGCGCTCCTGGACATAGCCGATGCAGTAGTCGACCGCGCCCTGCGCGACTCCCAGCGCCTGGGCGCCGATGGTGAGCCGGGTGTGGTCGAGGGTGCGCAGTGCGGTCTTGAAGCCGGTGCCTTCCGCCCCGATCATCCGCGTCGCCGGGATGCGCACGTTGTCGAAGTAGACCTCCCGGGTGGGTGAGCCCTTGATGCCCATCTTCTTCTCGGGCGCACCGAACGACACGCCCTCGTCGCTCTTCTCCACCACGAACGCCGAGATGCCGCGCGGGCCGGCGTCCGGGTCGGTGACCGCCATGACGGTGTAGAACTCCGACACCCCGGCGTTGGTGATCCACCGCTTGGTGCCGTTGAGGACGAACTCATCGCCCGCGCGGACGGCGCGGGTCTTCATGTTCGCGGCGTCCGAGCCGGCTTCGGGCTCGGACAGGCAATAGCTGAACATGCCCTCGCCGCGGGCCAGCTTGCCGAGGTAGTGGCCTTTGAGCTCTTCGTTGCCCGCGAGCAACAGCCCCATCGTGCCGAGCTTGTTGACCGCCGGGATCAACGAGGAGGCGCAGCAGGCCCGAGCGATCTCCTCGATGACGATCGCGGATGCGATCGCGTCGGCTCCGACGCCGCCGTACTGCTCGGGCACGTGCACGGCATGCAGGTCCGCCGCCACGAGCGCGTCGTGGACGTCCCACGGGAACTCACCGGTCTCGTCGATCTCGGCGGCGCGTGGGGCGATCTTGTCGTCGGCGACCTCGCGGACGGTCTTGCGGAGCAGCTGGTGCTCCTCGGGCAGCACGAACGTGTCGAAGGAAGAGTTCACGTCCAGATTCTAGGTTTCGCGCACTTCCCTAACATTGCCCGGTGACATCGCCTCGCCTGTCCGTGATCGGCACCGGCTATCTCGGCGCCACCCATGCCGCCTGCATGGCCGAGCTCGGCTATCAGGTGGTCGGGCTCGACGCGGATGCCGAGAAGGTCAAGCGACTGAGCGCCGGCGAGCTGCCGTTCTTCGAGCCCGGGCTGGAGGACATCCTTCGCCGCAACCTCGAGGTCGGAAGGCTGACGTTCACCACGTCGTACGACGAGATCGCGGCCGCGGACGTGCACTTCGTCTGTGTCGGCACCCCGCAACGCGCCGACAGCTACGCCGCCGACCTGTCCTACCTCGACGCGGCGATCGATGCGTTACTGCCGCGGCTCACGCGCCCGTGCGCCGTCGTGGGCAAGTCGACCGTGCCGGTGGGGACCGCGGAACGGGTGCTGGAGCGCATCACCGCGTCGGCGCCGGCCGGCGCCGACGTCGAGCTGGTGTGGAACCCGGAGTTCCTGCGCGAGGGCTATGCGGTCGAAGACACCTTGCGCCCGGACCGGCTCGTGTTCGGCGTCCGGAGCCCGGCGGGTGAGCGGGTCCTGCGCGAGGTGTTCGCGCCGCTGATCGAGGCGGGGGTGCCGGTCGTGGTCACCGACCTGGCGACCGCCCAACTGGTGAAGGTGGCCGCCAACGCGTTCCTCGCCACGAAGATCTCGTTCATCAACGCGATGGCCGAGGTGTGCGAGGTCGTGCACGCCGACGTCAAGAAGCTGTCCGAGGCGCTCTCGCACGACAACCGCATCGGTGGACGGTTCCTGCACGCCGGGTTGGGCTTCGGCGGCGGCTGCCTGCCGAAGGACATCCGGGCGTTCATGGCCCGTGCCGACGAGCTCGGCGTCGACCAGGCGCTGTCGTTCCTGGCCGAGGTCGACGCGATCAACCAGCGGCGACGGGCCCGGATGGTCGACCTCGCGCTGGAGTCGGTGGAGGGCTCGTTCGCCGGTCGCCGGGTGGCGGTGTTCGGCGCGGCGTTCAAGCCCAACAGCGACGACATCCGCGACTCCCCTGCTCTCGACGTCGCGTCGCGGATCCACGCCAGCGGGGCGACCGTGACGGTCTACGACCCGGCCGCGGTGGCCAACGCCCGGGCGAAGTATCCGGCGCTCGGCTACGCCGGCTCGGCCGTCGAGGCGGCCCGGCAGGCCGACGTGGTGCTGCATCTCACCGAGTGGCAGGAGTTCCGCGACCTCGACCCCGCTGACCTGGCGGGCGTCGTGCGGCAGCCTCGCATCGTCGACGGCCGCAACGCGCTGGACCCGCAGCGCTGGCGCGACGCCGGCTGGCACTACCGGGCGCTCGGCCGTCCGTGAGGAACCGACCGGTCGCGCCCTGAGACCGGTGGCTCCCGGTGCGGCGCCGGTGTCCCGTTCGCCCGATTGGAGCATCCATCGTTGCGCCGATCAGCCCGATGCAACAGGTGGAAACGTGGACAAGGAGCTTCCCATGACCACAGACCACCCAGACCTGATGGCGATGCTGACCGACGGCGTGCCGGTCACGTTGCTGCTCGATCTGCTCTGCCCGCCGGATGCCGCCGAGATGTACCTCAACGAGGGTGGCGCGGCGGACTGGCTGCAGCAGCTGCACGTCGGCGCAGCCTGAGCCGATCCGGCTTCCCCGACGCGAGCCGGGGGATCTCGGCGAGGCAGATGAGCGCGCCGGGCGCCGCGGCCGGTCCGAGTCGCTCCGCCACCCACGACCGCGCCTCCGGCAACGTCAGGGCGTCGTCCGCGGCGACGACGTAGGCGACGACCCGTTCACCCCACTCCGGGTCCGGTGTGCCGACCACGGTCACCTCGCGCACCGCGGGGTGTTCGGCCAACGCGGCCTCGACCCGGGCCGCCACGACGTTCTCGCCGCCGCTGACGATGACGTCGTCGACCCGGCCGTGTACGTCCAGTCGGGTGCCGTCCCAGCTGCCGAGGTCCGCGGTGCGCAACCAACCGTCGCGCAGCACCTCGGCCGTGAGGTCGGGCCGGCCGCGATAGCCGGACATGAGGACCGGCCCACGCAGGTGGATGCGCCCGTCGCCGTCCATGCGGATGTCGACGCCGTCGAGCGGGCGCCCGTCGTACACGCAGCCACCGCTGGTCTCACTCATGCCATAGGTGGTCACCACCGGCGCCCCGGCGGCCGCCGCCCGGTGCAGCAGCGCCGGTGGGGCGGCGGCGCCGCCGAGCAGGATGACGCGGAACCGGCGCAGGTCGACACCCGCCTCCAGCAGCCGTGCCAGCTGGGTCGGCACCAGGGACACCAACGTCACGTCGGCCTCGGCGGCCACCCGCGCGACGTCGAAGCGGTCGTGCACGACCAGGGGTTGACCGCACAGCCGCGCCCGCAACAGCACCTGCAGCCCGCCGATGTGATGCCAGGGCAGGCAGGACAGCCAGCGGTCGGCCGGGTCGGTGCCGATCCGCTGCATCGTCGCGCGCGCCGAGGCCGCCAATGCCTCGTGCGTGAGCACCGCACCCTTCGGCTCGCCGGTGGATCCGGAGGTGGCGATGACGAGCCCCACACCCTCCTCGACCGGCTCGTCCAGCCGCATCGCCGCGCGGAGCGCGTCGGCCACCGGTTGGGGCAACCGCGGGTCGACCGGCAGCACCGCGTCCCCACGCTGCCAGGCCGTCTCCAGCGCCTCGACGAAGGCCGGCCCCGGTGGCAGCGCGAGGGCGACGAGCCGGTGACTGCTGGCGGCTGGCACGCTATTGACGCTAGTTGGCACCGACCGGAAGGCCCACGACAGATCCATGCGCACGCACCCAGGAACGGCCGCGGCATGAACGTGTGGGTCGAGGCGGCCCGGCCGCGGACGCTGCCGGCGTCGGCCGCGCCGGTGCTCATCGGCACCGCGGCCGGCGCCATGCACGGTGGCATCGTCGGCTGGCGGTTCGTGCTCGCCCTCGTCGTCGCTCTGGCGGTGCAGGTCGCGGTCAACTTCGCCAACGACTACTTCGACGGCGTCCGCGGCATCGACACGGTGCAGCGCGCGGGCCCGCGCCGTGCGGTCGCGAGCGGGCTGGTGTCACCGCCGCGGATGCTCGCCGCGGTGTTCGTCGCCATCGCGGTCGCCGCGGCCGCCGGCCTGGTGCTGGCCGCGACCGTCTCGTGGTGGCTGCTGGTGATCGGGCTGGGTTCGTTCGTCGCGCTGCTGGGCTACAGCGGCGGACCCCGCCCCTATGCCTCGGCCGGGCTCGGCGAGGTCTTCGTCTTCCTGTTCTTCGGTCTCGTCGCCACCGCCGGCTCGGCCTACGTGCAGCACCGCACGATCCCCGCCGCGGCCTGGGTCGGTGGGGTCGCCACCGGCCTGCTCGCCGTGGCGATCCTCGTCGTGAACAACCTGCGGGACGTGCCGACGGACGCCGTCGCCGGCAAGCGCACACTCGCGGTGCGCATCGGCGAGGCCCGCACCCGCTGGCTGTTCGTGGGGCTGATCGGTTTCGCGCTCGTGCTCGCGGCCGTCGGCGTGCCGCTCGCCTCCCACTCCGCCTGGCCGGTCCTGGCCCTGCTCGCGGTGCCGCTGGCCCGCGAGCCGGTCACCGCCGTGCAGGGGGGCGGTGTGGGCCGGGCGCTGATCCCCGCGCTCGGCGGCACCGGCCGGCTCGAGCTCGCGGTCGCCGCGCTGCTCGCGATCGGGCTGCTGCTGGCATGAGCACGTGAGGACCGTCGTCTTCGACCTGCCGATGCGGCTGCGCTTCCGCGGGCAGCGGCGACGCGCCGGGGTGCTCGTGCACGGACCGGCCGGGTGGGGCGAGTTCTCTCCTTTCCCGGACTACGACGCACGCACGTGCGCCCGCTGGCTGGCGGCCGCCCGTGAGGCGGCGGAACAGGGCTGGCCGGATCCGGTGCGCGACGTCGTACCGGTGAACACGACGATCCCCGCCGTCGACGCCGAGCAGGCGCACGCACTCGCGGCGGCGTCCGGCTGCACCACGGCCAAGGTCAAGGTGGCCGAGGCCGGCCAGTCGTTGCGCGACGACCTGGCGCGGGTGGAGGCGGTGCGAGACGCGCTCGGCCCGGCCGGCAAGCTGCGCATCGACGCCAACGGCGCGTGGTCGGTGGACGAGGCGGTGGCGGCGTTGCAGCAGCTCGACGCGTTCGAGCTGGAGTACGCCGAGCAGCCGGTGCGCACGCTCGAGGAGATGGCGATGCTGCGGCGGCGTACCGATGTCCGGCTGGCCGCGGACGAGTCGGTGCGGACCGCCGCGGACCCGCTGCGGGTGCGTGGGCTGGAGGCAGCGGATGTCGTCGTGCTGAAGGTGCAGCCACTGGGCGGGGTGCGGCGCTGCCTGGAGGTCGCGGCGGCGTGCGGGCTGCCCGTCGTGGTGTCGAGCGCGGTGGAGACGTCGGTGGGCATCGCGGCGGGAGTGGCGCTGGCCGCCGCGCTGCCCGAGCTGCCGTTCGCCTGCGGGCTCGGCACCGTGCAGCTGCTGGCGCGGGACGTCACCCGCGAGCCGTTGGTGCCGGTGCAGGGCATGCTGCCGGTACGCCGGGTCGAACCCGATCTGGACCTCGTCCATGCCGATGCCGACACCCGGGCCTGGTGGCTCGCGCGGATGCAGGCGGCCGCCGATGCCGCCGCCTGACCCGGTGCCGACGAACGCCGGGCACGCGTTCGCCCTCGTCCTCGTCGACGAGCTGGTCCGCCACGGCGTGACCGACGTGGTCGTCGCGCCGGGTTCGCGCTCGACGCCGGTCGCGCTGGCCTTGGCGAGTGACGAGCGAGTGCGCCTGCACGTGCGCATCGACGAGCGGTCGGCGGCCTTTCTCGCGCTGGGGCTGGCCCGTGGCAGCGGGCGTCCGGTGCCCGTCCTCTGCACGTCCGGCACCGCGGCGGCGCACTTCCACGCCGCCGTGCTGGAGGCCGACCAGTCGCGGGTGCCGCTGCTGGTGCTGACCGCCGACCGGCCACCGGAGCTGCGCGGGATCGGTGCCAACCAGACGATCGACCAGATCGGTCTGTACGGCGGCGCGGTGCGCTGGGCGTGCGACGTCGGTGTGCCGGAGGCGCGGGCTGATGCGGTGCGCTATTGGCGGTCGTTGGTCTCGCGGGCGGTCGGCGTGTCGACCGGGTCGGCCGGCACTCCGGCCGGGCCGGTGCAGCTGAACCTGCCGCTGCGCGAGCCGTTGGTGCCGGTGGACGACGGGGTCGGCTTCCCGCATCCGCTCGAGGGGCGAGGCGACGGAGCCCCGTGGACACGGGCCGTGCGGGGCGGCACGGCCGTTCCCGCGGAGCTCGCCGCTGCCGTCCGCCGCGCTCGACGCGGCGTCGTCGTCGCCGGTGACGGACTGTCGGCGGCTGACGTCGAGGGCGTCGCGGCGTTCGCGGCTCGAGCCGGTTGGCCGGTGCTGGCCGAACCGCACAGCAACCTGCGCCGGCCGCAGGTGGCCGTGGCGGGCAGCGAGGCGTTGCTGCAGTCCGGCTCCTTCCTCCACGCGCACCGCGCGGACCTGGTGCTGGTGCTGGGCCGCGCCGGGCTGACCCGGTCGATGACCGGCTGGCTGGCCAGGGTGCCGCACCAGGTCGTCGACCGCGACGGGTCGTGGTGGGACGTGACCCGCACCGCCGCGGCTGTGCACCGTTGCGACCCGTCCGCCCTGAGCGACCTCGACGCGTCGACCGAGCCGGGCTGGTGCGACGCATGGATGACCGCCGGCGACCGCGCGGCCGCTGCGATCGACGCCCTGCTCGACGAGCAGCAGGTTCTCACCGAGCCGCAAGTGGCGCGCGACCTCGCCGCCGCGCTGCCGCCGGGGGCTGCACTCGTCGTCGCCTCGAGCATGCCGATCCGCGACCTCGACCTGACGATGCGCCCGCGCCAGGCGCTGCGCGTCGTCGCGAACCGTGGGGTGTCCGGCATCGACGGCTTCGTGTCGACGGCAACGGGTGTCGCGCTCACCCATCCGGGCCCGACCTGGGCGTTGACCGGTGACCTCTCACTGCTGCACGACAGCAACGGCCTCGTCGCCGAGGGGCGACCTGACCTGTCGATCGTCGTCGTGAACAACGACGGCGGCGGCATCTTCTCGTTGTTGCCGCAGGCGAGCTCCACCGAAGCCCGGCTGTTCGACCGGTTGTTCGGCACCCCGCACGGCGTCGACCTGGCCGCGCTCGCGGCGGCGTACGGCGTCCCGCACGCGTTGTTGCGCACGGGCGACGACCTCGCGGCCGCAGTCCGGCAGCCGCCGGCCGGCCTCCGGCTGTTCGAGGTGCGCACCGACCGCGCGGCCAATGCCGAACTGCACCGCCGGTTGCGCGAGCTGTTCGGCTGAGGAGCGGCCGGTGCCCGTGTGCTCTGTGCCAGGGTCGGGGCCGTGACCGCGCCCGAACCTGCCGCAGACATCACGGCGCTGGCAGCGCGGGGCCGGCGGCTGGCCCGGGCCGGCGAGCACGCGCGCGCAGTCCGGGTGTTCCGGCGGCTGGCCGAAGCCGACCCGGACAACGCGGAGTGGTGGTGGCGGTTGACCCAGCTCCACCACCGGCTCGGTCGTGAGCCGGCCGCCCGTCGCGCCGCGGTGCGCGCCCTGGCGGTTGACGGGGGCGCGACGTCCGTGGACCGGGCGCTGCTGCGAACCACACCCGCGGAGCTGCGGGCGCGGCGGCGTACGGCGCAGTTCGTGGCCGAGCATCTCGACGACATCCGCCGTCGAGCGGCCGCCGGCGTGTCGGCCGCGCCTCGACGTTCTGCGCCGCGGGTGTTCACGTTCTGGGCGCAGGGCTTCGCCGAGGCGCCGCCCGTCGTTCAACGATGCCGCCAGGAGGCGCGCCGCTGGCACACCGACGAGCAGCTGGTGGCGCTCACCGACGCCGACATCGCCGCCGTCGTGTCGCTGCCCCCGGTGGTCGTCGAGCGGACCAGCGCAGACAAGACGCGGTTCTCCGACTTCCTCCGGCTGCAGCTCCTGCTCGACCACGGTGGGGTCTGGATGGACGCGACCTGCCTGACCCGCAGCAACCTCGTCGAGGCGTTTCCCGCCCTGACGGGTTCGGGCTTCTTCGCCTTCGAGCGGCGTACCAACCGGTTGAGCAACTGGATGCTGGCGGCTTCGCCGGGGCATCCGGTGATCGCGATGCTGCGGGCGGCGCACCTGGTGTTCTGGGAGCAGCACGAGCGGGTCTGGCACTACTACCTGTTCCATCACCTGTTCGAGGCGCTGGTCCTGCTCGACGCGGGGTTCCGGCAACAGTGGCAACGGTCACCGCGGCTGAGCGCCGGCCCACCGCACGCGCTGCAGGAGCACCTGGACGCGCCCTACACCGAGCCACAGCTGCGGGAGCTGTTGAACGGGTCGTTCGTGCACAAGCTCACCTACAAGTACGACGCGGGAGAGGTCGGCCCGCAGACGCTGCTCGGGCATCTCGTCGACCACGGCCTGCCCCCGGACCTCGACGAGATCGCGGTGGACCGCTGGGTCAAGCCGCCGGGTCGGTGGCGACGGTTGGCCCGGCGGGGCCTTCGAAGCGCATGACGGCGATGCCGCGATAGGACCCGATCCGCGAGATCTCCCGGGCCCCGCACCGTCGCAACGTGCGCCGGACGGGCTCGTGGAAGGTCGTGATCGGCCCGGGGTTCTGCGGCTCGCGGTTGTAGCCGGCGACGATGCCGACCCGGCGGGTCCGGCGGACGATCCGCTCCACGATGCGCTGGTAGGCCTCCGGGTCGAACTGATGGATGAGCACGTCGAAGCACAGGACGAGATCGGCGGCCGGGACGTCGGGCTCGCGGCGGCCGCCGAAGTCGGCGTGGACGAACTGATGCTGCGGGTAGCGGCGCTGCGCGCGTTCGATCGCCACATCGGAGATGTCGACGCCGAGGTAGCGGTCGAAGACCGATATGTCGAGCATCTCGAGATCGCCGAAGCCGATGTCGAGGACGCTGCCCCCGCCGATCGAGCGCCACTCGGTCTCGACGAGGTTGCGCTTGTAGGCCGCCACCTCGCCTCGACTTCCGACGCCGGAGCCGAGCGCGGGATCGGTGCGATATCGACGATTCCAGAAGTCCCGATTGTCGAGCAACCGGCGCCGTCCGAAGAACCTCATCAGCTGAGGAAGGCTCCCAGTGCGGCGTCCAGCTTCACGGTCGTCTCGACCACCTCGGCGTCCGGGTCGGACTCGGCGACGATGCCGGCACCGGCCCACAACCGCGCCGACCTGCCGTCGATCTGCGCGCAGCGCAGGGCGATCGCGAACTCCCCGTCGCCGCCGGCGTCCACCCAGCCGACCGGTCCGGCGTAGCGTCCTCGCGGCGCTGCTTCCAAGCTGCGGATGAGCTCCAACGCGTCGGCCGTCGGCGTACCACCCACGGCGGCGGTGGGGTGCAGCATCGCGGCGAGCGCGAGCGCGGACGGCGGGGACGGCGGCAGCCACGCTTGGATGTGGGTGGCGAGGTGGCTGACGTTGGGCAGGCGCAGCAGCTGCGGCTCCTCGTCGGCATCGACCTCGGTGGCCACGCCCCCGAACACTGCCCGCACCGAGTCGGCCGCGAGCCGGTGCTCGTGGCGGTCCTTGGCCGAGGCGAGCAGCGCCTGCTCCCACCGCGCGTCCTCCTGCGGGTCGGTGCTGCGGGGCGCCGAGCCGGCGAGCACCAGTGACTCCGCTTGCCGGCCGACCCGCCGGACCAGCAGCTCGGGCGAGGCGCCGACCAGACCGTCGCAGACGTAGGTGAAGCAGGACGGAAACCGCTCGGCCAGCCGCGCTGCGACCGCGCGCGGGTCGAGCGGGTCCGCGGCCTGCACGTCGACGGCCCGCGCCAGCACGACCTTTTCGAGCTCGCCGTCCTGCAGCCGCGCAACCGCGGAAGCGACCGCGGCCCGCCAGGCCTGCGGCGCCGGCACCGGCGCGACGACTTCCGCGTCGGCGGGGCGGGCCGCCGACGTCGGACGCCGGCGCAGCGTAGGGACCTGCACCGAGCCGGGAGGGGTCACGAGCGTCAACCAGGAGCGGCCGTCGCGCCGGCCGAGCACGACCTTCGGCACGACCACGACCGAGCCGCCGGCGGCGGGGTCGAACACGAGGCTGGCGATGGCGACCGGACCGCTGCCGGGCACCCGGACGTCGTCGCGCACCGTGATGCCGGCGAGCAGCGCCGCGACCTGCTCCGCCACCTCGGCACCGGAGCGGGCCGTGGTGGTGGCGATTCGCGCTGCCTCACCCCAGCCGACGATGCCGTCACCACCGCGCAGGAAGGCGAACGCCTGCCCGGCGGGCAACCACGACAGCAGCTCCCCCGGGTCGTCGACCTCGACCGACCACGCAACCAGCGGCTCGGCCAGCGGGGACGAACTGGCGGGCAGGCTCACGCCACCATCGTCCTCTGCCCGGGCCATCGCGACGAGGGCGGGGCCGGTGGTGTGACGGCGATCACCGCGGCGCGCCGCGCGTGGGTCGGCAGGTCAGAGCGAGCTCTGCAGCTTCGCGTCCTTGTCCCGCGCCTGTTGGGCGAGCGCCTTCTGGAACTCGGCCATTTGCGCGCGCAGCGCCTCGTCACCGCTGGCGAGGATGCGCACCGCCAGGAGCCCGGCGTTGCGCGCGCCCGCGACCGAGACGGTGGCGACCGGGACCCCGGCCGGCATCTGCACGATCGACAGCAAGGAGTCCATGCCGTCGAGGTGGGCGAGCGGGACGGGCACGCCGATGACCGGCAGCGGCGTGACCGACGCCAGCATGCCCGGCAGGTGCGCGGCGCCGCCGGCGCCCGCGATGACGACCCGCAGCCCGCGACCGGCCGCCGTGGCGCCGTAGTCGAGCATGTCCCGGGGTGTCCGGTGCGCCGAGACCACCCGCACCTCGTGGGCAATGTCGAAGTCCGCCAGCGCCTGTGCGGCCGGCTGCATCGTCGGCCAGTCCGAGTCGCTGCCCATGACGATGCCGACGAGCGGGCTGGTCGCGACCATCAGTCGTCTCCTCGCAGTAGGGCGGCCGCCGTGCGCGCCCGCTCTCGTACGACGCCGAGGTCGTCGCCCACGACGGTGACGTGCCCGAGCTTGCGGCCCGGCCGCGCCGACTTTCCGTAGAGGTGGACGTGCGCCTCGGGGACGGCGGCCAGCGCCGCCGGCAACGCGGTCGCGAGATCGGTGCCGGGCCCGCCGACGACGTTGACCATCACCGACACCGGCGCCACCGGGCTGGGATCACCGAGCGGCCAGTCGAGCACGGCTCGCAGGTGTTGCTCGAACTGACTGGTCACCGCCCCTTCGATGGACCAGTGACCGGAGTTGTGCGGGCGCATCGCGAGCTCGTTAACCAGCAGTCCACCGGGTGCCTCGAACAGCTCCACGGCGAGCAGTCCGGTGACGTCGAGGGACTCGGCGATCCGCAGCGCGATCTGCTCGGCCGCACCGGCCAGCGCCGGACTGATGCGCGGCGCCGGCGCCAGCACCTCGGCGCACATGCCGTCCACCTGCACGGTCTCGACCACCGGCCAGACCCGCATCTCGCCGGAGGGCCGGCGGGCGATCTGCACGGCCAGCTCGTGCACCAGCGGCACCCGCTGCTCGACGTAGACCTCGACCGGTGGCAGCTCGGCGATCGACTCGTCCACGATCCACACGCCGCGACCGTCGTAGCCACCGCGCACGGCCTTGAGCACGACCGGCCAGCCGTGCTGCTCGGCGAAGGCGCGAACGTCGGCGATCGTCGCGGCAGGTGCGAACACCGGCACCGGCAGGTCGAGCTCGGACAGTCGTCGACGTTGCGCCAGCTTGTCCTGGGCGAACAGCAGCGCAGCGGAGCCGGGACGCACCGTGACCCCGGCCTCTTCGAGGGCTCGCAGGTGCTCCGGCGGCACGTGCTCGTGGTCGAAGGTGACGACATCGCACCCCTTGGCGAACCGCTGCACGGCGGCGAGGTCGGTGGCGCCGCCGGTCTCGACGTCGGCAGCGACGGTGGCGGCGCTGTCGGTGACGCTGTCGGCGAGCACTCGCAGCGACAACCCGAGAGCGATGCCGGCCTGGTGGGTCATCCGGGCCAGCTGTCCACCACCGACCATGCCGACCCGCGGCGCCGGGCGCACCCCCTTCGTCACGCGATCACCCTAGGACGCCGTCTCCGGCGCCGGCGGCTTTGCCGCGACACCGGACCTCGCCTTCGCTTTCGCCTTGGCCTTCGCGCGGGCGTCGGCGGCTGCGGCGGCGATCGACCACTGCGCGATCAGCTCGGCATCGGCGTACAGCCGGTCATAGTCCGCGCGCAGTGCGTCGAGCTCCGCCGCACGGTCACCGACGGACGGCGCGGACAGCAGCGCCCAGGCACGCTCGGCGACCGCCCGCAGGCCGGCCGGCATCTCGACGTCGTCCCACGACACCTGTTCCCGACGCAGCCCCGGGTCGAGGAAGGCGTCGATGCGACCGGTCGCCTCGCGGCTGGTGAGGTCGAGCCCGAGCTCCAGCTCCGCCTCCACCGCGCCCAGGACGTCCCGCCAGTCGGCGAGCAGGTCGTCGTAGCGGACGAACGTGCGAGCGCTGCCGCGCGTCTCCCGCTCGAGATGGGTCATGACGTTGACCCATCCGGCGACGCGGCTCGCCTCGTGCCGTCCCTCGCCATACCAGCGTCGTGCGCTGGCCACGACCTGCGGCGGTGGGCGCAACATCGTGACGAACACCGGATCGACGTCGAGCTCGCGGGCCACGCGCAGCCACAGCGGCAGCAGCCAGACGGTGCGCGGGTCCTTGACGACCAGCCGCGGGTGGTCGTCGAGCTGCCCACGCAGCCAGTCGCCCAGTCGCTCCGCGATCGCCGGCTTGCCGGCGAGCTGTTCGGTGAGCTGCCAAGCGGCGGGCCGGCCGTCGAAGTTCGACACGCGCACCTTGCGCAGCAGCTCGGTGTGGAAGTCGACCACCCACTGCGGCTCACCGAAGCCGCGCGGGTTGGTCTCGTCGGCCTGCACCTCGGGCTGCGGCACCGCGAAACCGAGCGCGGCCAAGGCGCCGGTGCACGCGCTGGTGCCGCTGCGACCGATGCCGGCGACGAGGACGAGCCGCCGTTGTCCGTCGCGGTGCGTACGCCGCAGCCGCACCGCTAGACCGGCAGGCCGAGGCGGCGAGCGATCAGCATCCGCTGCACCTCGCTGGTGCCCTCGCCGATCTCCAGGATCTTCGCGTCCCGCCAATGACGAGCGACGGGGTATTCGTTCATGAAGCCGTAGCCACCGAACACCTGAGTGGCGTCCCGCGCGTTGTCGACGGCGATCGTGGAGGAGTAGAGCTTGGCGATCGCCGCCTCCCGCTTGAACGGCTCCCCCGCCGCCATCCGTGCGGCCGCGTCGTAGTAGGCGAGCCGCGCGACGTGCGTGCGCATGTCCATGTCGGCGATGCGGAACGCCACCGCCTGGTAGCCCCCGATGGGCTGGCCGAACGCCTCCCGCTCCTTGGCGTAGCGGACGGATTCGTCAACGCACGCCTGCGCCAGCCCCACGGACAGTGCGCTGATCGCGACCCGGCCTTCATCCAGGGTCGACAGGAACTGCGCGTATCCCCGGCCCCGCTCGCCGAGCACGTGATCGGCCGGCACCCGGCAGTCGGTGAAGACCAGCTCGCGTGTGTCGGAGGCGTGCCAACCGACCTTCCAGTACTTCTTCGACGTCGTGAAGCCCTCGTGCGGCACCGGCACCATGACGCTGGTCAGCTCGGGTCGCCCATCGGCCCGGTCGCCGGTGCGGCAGAGCACGGTGACGAGCCGGGTGATGTCGGTGCCGCTGTTGGTGATGAAGGCCTTGGTGCCGTTGACGACCCACTCGCCGTCGGCGAGGTCGGCCCGGGTGCGGGGGTTGCCGGCGTCGGAGCCGCCGCCGGGTTCGGTCAACCCGAACGCCGCCAAGGCGCGGCCGGCGCACAGGTCCGGCAGCCATTCGCGCTTCTGCTCCTCGGTGCCGAACCGATGGATCGGCATCGAGCCGAGACCGACGGCGGCCTCCAGCGTGATGGCGACCGAGGAGTCGGCGCGGGCCAACTCCTCGATGGCGAGGCACAGCGCGAGGAAGTCGCCGCCCATGCCGCCGTAGTCCTCCGGGAATGGCAGGCCGAACAAGCCGAGCTCACCCATCTGGCGGATGACGTCGTACGGGAACTGCTCGGTGCGGTCGTGGTGCTCGGCCTGGGGGGCGACGACCTCGCGCGCGAACTCCTCGACGGTCTTGCGCAAGGCCTCGTGCTCGTCGCTGAGCCGGAAGTCCATGGCCGCAGTGTTCCATGTAGCCGTAGGCTGTGGTCTCGTGGTCGTCCAGCGAAACACTCGCCTCTCGGCCACCGTGCGCGCGGCAATCAACGAAGTTGCGAAGTTCGGCACCGTCGGCGCGGTCAACTACGTCGTCGACGTCGGGCTGTTCAACCTGCTGCTGGCCGAAGGGCTGCACCACAAGCCGCTGAGCGCCAAGGCCATCTCGACCGCGGTGTCCGCGACGTCGTCGTACTTCATGAACCGGCACTGGACCTGGCGGGACCGCCAGCGCAGCGGCTTCGCCCGCGAGTACGGGATGTTCATCGCGCTGAGCGTGATCGCCTTGCTGATCACCCTGGGCTGCCTCGCCTTCGGCGAGTACGTGTTGCACGAGCACTCCTGGCTCGCCCGCAACATCTGGGGCAACATCGTCGGCGTCGGCACCGCGATGGTGTGGCGGTTCTGGTCGTTCAAGCGGTGGGTGTTCCGTGCCCCGACCCGCGAGGCCACCGAAGACGCCGCGAGCGCCGCTCTCGTCTGACGCTCACACCGGCGTCACTCCGTGACCCCTCACACTGGCGTCACTCCGTGACGACGCCGGCTGAAGGCGCGGTCCTTGCCGCGATAGAGCGCGAACCGGCGGACCAGCTCCGACCGGAGGTCCTCCGGCTCGACGATCTGGTCGACGACGAGCTCGCTGGCGAGCCGGACGATGTCGATGTCGGCGTTGTACTCGTCCCGCAGCTTGGCGACGTAGGCCGCGCGTTCGTCCTCGTCCTCGATGGCCTGGATGCGGTTGTAGTGCACGGCGTTCACCGCCGCCTCGGCGCCCATCACGGCGATCATCGCGGTGGGCAGGGCCAGGGTGGCATCCGGCTCGAAACCCGGCCCGGCCATGGCATAGAGACCTGCGCCGTAAGCCTTGCGGACGATCACCGAGATCTTCGGAACCGTCGCCTCCGAGACGGCCGTGATCATCTTGGCGCCGTGCCGGATGATGCCCTCCCGCTCGACCGCGGTGCCGACCATGAACCCGGGCACGTCGGCAAGGAACAGCAACGGCACGTTGAACGCGTCGCAGAGCTGGATGAACCGGGCCGCCTTGTCCGCCGAGTCGACGAAGAGGACCCCGCCCTTGAACATCGGGTTGTTCGCGACCACTCCCACGACCTCACCGTCGAGCCGGCCGAAGCCGACCACGAGCTCCCTCGCCCACAGCGCGTGGATCTCGAAGAACGACTCCTCGTCCAGCAGCGCGTTGACATAGCGGCGCATGTCGAACGCCTGCCGCTCACTCGCCGGCACCAGCGTGCGCAGGTCACCGCCCTTGGCACCGGCCGCTCCGGGCGGGCGGCGCTCGGCCGCCGGCGGTGACTGCGTCCAGTTCGACGGCAAGTAGGACAGATATCGCCGCACCGTCTCGAGCGCCTCGGGCTCGTCCTTCGCCAGGAAGTGCCCGACGCCGGAGACCGTGCAGTGCATCTTCGCGCCGCCCATCTCCTCCAGGGTCGTCTTCTCGCCGACGACCATCTCGACCATCCGTGCCGAGCCCAGATACATCGAGGCGTTGCCGTCGACCATGACGACGATGTCGCAGAACGCGGGAATGTAGGCGCCGCCGGCCGCACTCGGCCCGAACAGGGCGCACACCTGCGGGATGCTGCCGGACGCGCGCACCTGGGTGTGGAAGATCTTGCCGGCGCCGCGCCGCCCCGGGAACATCTCGACCTGGTCGGTGATGCGGGCGCCGGCGGAGTCCACCAGCCAGACCATCGGGACGCCGGTGCGATAGGCGGTCTCGATGATCCGCACGATCTTCTCCACCGTGCGGGCGCCCCACGAGCCGGCCTTGACGGTGGAGTCGTTCGCCATCAAGCAGACCGGGCGACCGTCGACGGTGGCGGTGCCGGTGACGACGCCGTCGGCGGGCAGGTCACCCGCCAGCGCGTTGGCGAACAGGCCGTCCTCGACGAACGACCCGTCGTCGACGAGCAGCCGGATCCGCTCCCGGGCGAACAGCTTGCCCTTGGCGGCGTTGGCCTCGTGGTATTTCGGCGCGCCGCCGGCGCGGATCTGCTGCTCGAGATCGCGCAGGTGCGGGTGCCCCGGCTCGTCGGTGTCGGTCGCGGGTCGGTGAGCGTCGTCGGTCACGGGCGGCAGGTTAGCGGGCCGCCCGCACCGTCAGCGTCGGCGTGGTCCGGCCGCGCACGCCGAGCACCATCCGCCGGCTCGACGTCGTGACGAGCAGCGGCAGTGCGGCGAGTACCGATTCGGCGAAGGCGCAGGGCACTGGCGGTCCGGGGTCGTCAGGACGTCGTACGACGAGGTCCCAGGTGCCCTCCGCCCGGTCGACGTCGTCCGGGGTCAGCACGACCCGGAAGCCACCGCTCGCGGCGTCGCCGTCGACCGGAACCGGCAGGTCCGCATCCGCGCCGGCGAGCAGCAGCGGAGCGCCCGGGTCGTCGTGGTGCCGGCGACCGGTCAGCTCGAAGCCGGCGGCGGTGACGCTGACGCCGGTGACGATCGGCCGCGGCAACCGCTCGACCAACAATGCCCAGCCGGCCCGGGTGGTGCCGAGCAACCATTCGCGGTCGCCGACGGTCCACGTGTCGTCCGGCACGCACGGCAGTCGCAGCCGCGCCGACAGCTTGCCGGCCTTGACCGCGAGGTCCCACTGTTCCAGCCGCTGGCGGCGCAGCGTCTGGGGCGCAGTGGGCAGGTCGAGGTCGCTGCGCAGCTCGGCCAGCGGGAGTCGGGCAGTGAACGTGCGGCGCCCGTCGTCCGCAGCCAGCTCGACCGGCCACCCGGCACGCTTCTCGCCGGTGGCGCTCAGCCGGAACAGGCCGTGCGTTGCGCTGCCGCCGGGGGCGTTGCCGGTGAGCTCCAGCCCGTCCGCGGTCATCGTGACGCCGGTCAGTTCGGCCGCCCGCGGTTCGACGTGGACGATCAACTCACCCGCCGAGGTGAGCTCCACCCGCGCCTGCCGGCGGCGGCCCAGGACGACGGTCGCACCGGTCACGGGGGCCGCCGGGCAAACCTGGTGAACGGCCGTGGCGGCGCGCACTCCGCGGCTGCGCACCCCGACGCTGACCTGCCACTCGACCGGCCCCGAAGCGTTGCCTCCGGCCTCGGCGCCGGGCACCGACGGAAGCCGGAACCGGTCCGCGGCGACGACGGCGACGAACCCGGCACCCGTCACGTCCGCCGCCCGGCTCGGCGTCACGGTCGCCAGGTCGGGCCGGCGGAGCTGGCGCACCTCGAAGTCGACCCGGTGCTCACCGCAGGTTGCCCAGACCGCGAGCCGTTGACCCCGTGGCTCTCGCGCACCGAGGTGGGCGAGGTAGGCCAACCCCTCCAGCCGCACGGTGCGGCCGTCGACAGCTATCCGGGCCAGGTGGCTGACGGCCTCCATCTCGCCGTCGACACGGTAGAGCGACCGCGGCAACACGCCGTCCCGCCGGAATGGATAGTCGGCCTGCCAATGCCGCAGCCGGCGCCGCGGCCGGGCCGTCGCCGCGGCTCCGCTGGTCTTGACCTGCACCAGCTCGCGCAGGCGCGGCAGGTCCCGGCGGCGGACCAGCTCCCAGCTCAAGCGGTCGATCGCCGGCAGCTGCAGGTAGGCGACGCTGTCGCCGAGCACCGCGTCGATCCGGTCGAGCAACAGCTCGCGCTCCGGCTCGCCGGCGGCGGCGATCGTCTCCGGCACGTAGCCGAGGTCCTGCGCGAAGACGCTCGCGTCGTACCAGTCCAGGTGCTCGGCGAACCCGTGCTCGGTCAACCAGCTGCGGGTCCAGCCGATCGCGGTGAGACGGTCGGCGATCGACCGCGGTTGCTCACGACCGTGGGTGATCGACTCGCCGCGCAGCCGCCAGTAGTAGACCGGCGTCGCCAGCACCTCGACCGAACCCGCGAGGAAGTACGCCGGCAGCGTCGCGTACTGGTCCTCGTACTGCACCCCCGCACCGAACCGGAAGCCGTGGACGTCCCAGAAGCTGCGGCGGAACAGCTTGTTCCATGCCGTGCGGTCGACGACGAGGTCGTGGAACCGGGTGATGTGCTCCGCGGACCGTCGACGTGCGAACGCGGCGGCGGCGTAGTACGCCGGCCGGCTGCCGGTCTCGTCCAGCCGGCGGAACGCCCCGGTGGCGAAGTCCGAGCTGCTCTGCTCCAAGGCCCGGAGCAGGTGCTCATAGGCCCGCGGCGGCAGCAGGTCGTCGCTGTCGACGAAGGCGAGCATCTCGCCGCGGGCATGCGCGACCCCGGCGTTGCGGGCATTGCCGAGCCCGCCGTTGGGTTGCCGGACGAGCCGGAACCTCGGGTCGGAGTCGGCGAAGCGCGCGGCGATCTCGGCGCTGTCGTCGGTCGAGCCGTCGTCGACGAGAACGACGTCGAGCTCGGTGTGAGTCTGCGCGGCGATGGAGGCGAGGCAGGCTTCGAGGTAGGGCGCGACGTTGTAGATCGGGACGACGACGCTGACGACCGTCACTGCGGAGTGAGGCGCGTCCTCGGTCCGGCGCGCAGGACCTGCGACGGCAACGTGCGACCGACGATGCGTTCGGCGGTCGCGGCGGCGTCGAGCATCGCGTCGAGGTCGATGCCCGTCTCGACGCCCATGTCCTCGACCATGTGCACGAGCTCCTCCGTCGCGACGTTTCCGGTGGCGCCGGGGGCGTAGGGACAGCCGCCGAGGCCGCCGACGCTCGCGTCGAAGTCACTGACGCCCAGCTGCAGGGCGGTGAGCACGTTGGCCAGCCCGGTGCCGCGGGTGTTGTGGAAGTGCAGGTTGAGCGGGGTGTCCGGACGGGCGCTGCGGAACTCCCCCACGATCCGCTGCACGCGCGACGGCGTGGCCATGCCGGTGGTGTCACCGAAGGAGATGCCGTCGGCTCCGTCGGCAGCCGCCCGCTCCGCGACCCGCAGGACCCGCTCGACCGGCACGTCGCCCTCGTAAGGGCAACCCCAGGCGGTGGAGACGATGACCTGAGTGGTGCCACCCGCGCCGTGCACGGTCTCGATCAGCGCCGCGATGTCGTCGAGCGACTCTTCGGTCGACCGGTTGACGTTCTTGCGGTTGTGGGTGTCACTGGCGCTGACGACGACCTCGATCTCGCGGAAGCCCGCGTCGAGCGCCCGCTGCGCCCCGCGCAGGTTGGGCACCAGTGCGGAGTAGCGGACGTCGTGGTTCCGCTCGATCCGCTGCCAGACGTCGTCGGCGTCGGCCATCTGCGGGATCGCCTTCGGGTGGACGAAGCTGACCGCCTCGATGCGGCCGACACCGGTGCGGGACAGCGCGTCAATCAGCTCGACCTTTGCCTCGGTCGGCACCGGCGCCTCGTTCTGCAGGCCGTCGCGCGGCCCGACCTCGCGCAGGCTCAGCCGCGACGGCAGATCGCTCATGGCCGCAGGTTAGTGCCTAGGCCGGGTCGGGCTCGGCCCGCCGCAGCCGGAACGGGTGCACCAGGGTGTAGCCACGCGCCGGCCGCGGCGGCACCCGCCGCAACCGGAACCGCTCGTCGCCGTCCAGCTCGCTGGCCAGCTCACGGTCGGCGAGCACCGCCCCCGGCCGAGCCATCGAGGTCAGCCGAGAGGCGAGGTTGACCGGTTCGCCGTACAAGTCACCGAGCCGCGCGAGCACGCTGCCGAACGCGACACCGATCCGCAGCTCCGGCAGGTCGTCGACCGCGCTCACCCGTTCGAGCAAGGTCACGGCGATGTCCGCACCGGTGCCGGCGTCGTCGGCGGCGAACATCACCTCGTCGCCGACGGTCTTGATGACCCGTCCGCCCAGCTCCGCGACCACGTCGGAGGCCACCGACTCGAAACGCTCCACCAGCACGGCCAGGTCGTCCTCGTCGACGTTGCGGGTGAGCGAGGTGAACCCGACCATGTCCGCGAAGCCGACCACCATGCTGCGGGCGACGACCTCGTCCGGGTTCGCGAGCAACCGACCGGCGGTGGCGGCGAGCTGCCGTCGCCAGACATAGCCGATGAGACCCTCCAGCACCGGCACCAGCTCCTGTGCCGCGCCGAGTGCGGCCTGCCGCCCGAACCGCTGCTCGTCGGCGAGGACGTCGGTGAGCGTGGTGACCTGCCACTCGGCCAGCCGGGCCAGCGACTGCCCCATCGCGCGCGTCATCGCCAGCTCGGTTTCCGCGTCGATCAGCCCGCGCTCGACCAGCAAGCGCACGGTCTGGAGTGCCTCGACGTCACGGTCGGTGAATGCGACGTTGTCGTCGCCGACGTCAGCGAAGCCGAGCGCCCGCCACAGGTGCCGGGCGTGCTCGATGGGTACGCCGGCGCGCTCGGCCACCTCGATCCGCGTGTAGCGCCGCTCGCCGCCGAGCAGCTCCCGTTCGAGCGCCGCGGCGCCGGCGGTCTCCGCACTGTCCGGCACCGGTCAGGCTCCAGCTGCGGGTTCGCGCCAGGCCCCGCCCTGGCGGCGTACCTCCGCCTCGACCACCCGATAGACCTCACGCTGCACGAGCTCGACCTTCGGCACCTCCGGCAGCACGACCTGCCCGTTCTCACCGGCCGACTCGATCGTCAACGTGCCGCAACGCAGCATCCGCTCGAACAACGAGTGCTGGAACGACACGTCGTTGACACGGGTCAACGGGATGTCCCGACCGCTGCGGCCGAAGACCCCGGTGCGGATGACGACACGACGGTTGGTGAGGACATAGCGCGTCGTCTGCCAGCGCAGGAACGGCCAGAGCGTGAATCGCAACAGCACCAGCACGGCGACGCCGACGATTGCCCAGCGCAACGGCGCTTGCGCGCTGCCGCCGGGCACGAGAAAAGTGAGGTACGTCGCGAGCCCGACCACCACCGGCAGCAGCAACAACGGCCCGACGAGCTGCTTCCAGTGCGGGTGCAGATCGAGCACCACGGCCTCGTCGTCAGCCAGCAACCGTTGCGGGAACGGCACCGTTCACCCCTCCGCCCTGACGTGGACGACGTCCCCGGCCGACCACGCTTGCTCCCGCCCATCGGACGAGCGGACCACCAGCATGCCGTTGTCGTCGACCGCGACCGCGCGACCGCTGACAGGTTCACCGGACGGCACGTGCACGACGACGTCGCGTCCGATCGTCTCGCACACCTCTCGATAGGCCGGCACCAGCGACTCCGGCGCGCCGCCGGCAGCGAGGAAGTCGAGGTAGCGGCGGGCGAATGCGCGCAACACCTCCTTCGCCAACGGCTCGCGATCGGTGCCGCCCCCGGCGAGCGCCAGGCTGGTGGCAGTCGGCACCGGCAGTTCGTCGAGCCGGGTCGAGACGTTGAGCCCCAACCCCACGACGACCGCGCCGTCCGCACCGCGCTCCACCAGCACGCCCGCCAGCTTGCGGTCGTCGACCAGCACGTCGTTGGGCCACTTCAGCACCGCGTCGAGCCGAGCCACCGACCGCACGGCCTCCACGACGGCGACCCCCGCCAGCAACGGCAGCAAGGGCAGCCGGTTGACCGGCACCGCCGGCCGCAGCAGCACCGACACCAGCAGGCCGGCCCGCGCGGGTGACTCCCAGCGCCGGTCGAGCCGGCCGCGGCCGCCGGTCTGCCGCTCGGCGAACAGCACCAACCCCTCGGCGGCGCCCTCGGCGGCGGCCGCCGCGACGTCGACGTTGGTGGAATCCGTCGCGTCGACGACCCGCACCTCGCGCCAGACCGGCCCGTCGGTCAGGGCCGCTTGCAACCGACGCGCGGACAGCGGGGGGCGGTCGAGGTCCGACCACGGCGTCGCGTCTCGGTCGCGCTCCGCCGCCTCGTCGCGGGTGCTGCGCGCGCGGTCGGCAGGCTCGGGCACAGCCGTACGCTACGGCGCATGACCGCCGAGGCACACGCCGCCGAACCCCTCGACCCGACCGCGGGCTCACCATCGGTGCCCGATCTGCACACGACGGCCGGGCGGCTCGCGCAGCTGGCCCACAAGGTGGACGAAGCCGTGCACGCGGGTTCGGCGCAGGCGGTCGAGAAGCGCCACGCGGCCGGGCGCATGACTGCGCGCGAACGCGTGGAGGCGCTGCTCGACGCGGGGTCGTTCGTCGAGCTGGACGCCCTGGCCCGGCACCGCGCCCACGACTTCGGCATGCCGGACAAGCGGCCGTACGGCGACGGTGTCATCACCGGTCACGGCACCATCGACGGCCGGCCGGTCTGCGTGTTCAGCCAGGACTTCACGGTGTTCGGCGGAAGTCTCGGCGAGGTGTTCGGCGAGAAGATCTGCAAGGTCATGGACCTGGCGATGAAGACCGGATGCCCGATCATCGGCATCAACGACTCCGGGGGTGCCCGCATCCAGGAGGGCGTGGTCGCGCTCGGGCTGTACGCGGAGATCTTCTACCGCAACGTCATGGCCTCGGGCGTCATCCCGCAGATCTCGCTGGTCATGGGTCCATGCGCGGGCGGTGCCGTCTATTCCCCGGCCATCACGGACTTCACGCTGATGGTCGACCAGACCTCGCACATGTTCATCACCGGCCCCGACGTCATCAAGACCGTCACCGGTGAGGACGTGACGATGGAGGAGCTGGGGGGTGCGCACACCCACAGCACCAAGTCCGGCGTCGCGCACTTCATGGCCAGCGACGAGGAGGACTGCCTCGAGCTGACGAAGGCGTTGTTGTCCTACCTGCCGGCCAACAACCTCGACGACCCGCCGGCGTACTCCGCCGAGGACCTCGAGGCGATGGCGGACGACGAGTTCCTGGACACGTTCGTTCCGGACAGCTCCAACCAGCCCTACGACATCAAGACCGTCATCGAGCACATCGTCGACGACGGCGACTTCCTCGAGGTGCACGCGCTGTTCGCGCCGAACATCGTCTGCGGGTTCGCCCGCGTCGACGGCCACAGCGTCGGTGTCGTCGCGAACCAGCCGACGTCGTACGCCGGGACGCTCGACATCGACGCCTCCGAGAAGGGGGCGCGGTTCGTCCGCACCTGCGACGCGTTCAACCTCCCGATCCTGACGTTCGTCGACGTTCCGGGCTTCCTGCCGGGCACGTCCCAGGAGTGGGGCGGCATCATCCGCCGCGGCGCCAAGCTCCTGTTCGCCTACGCCGAGGCAACCGTGCCGAAGGTGACCGTCATCACCCGCAAGGCCTACGGCGGCGCCTACGACGTCATGGGGTCGAAGCACCTGCGGGCGGATGTCAACCTCGCCTGGCCGACGGCGGAGATCGCCGTGATGGGCGCGCAGGGCGCGGCGAACATCCTCTACCGCCGCGAGATCGCCGATGCCGCGGACCCGGACGCCCGGCGCAAGGAACTCATCGCCGACTACGAGGACCACTTCGCCAATCCATACATCGCGGCCGAGCGGGGTTATGTCGATGCGGTCATCCGCCCGTCGGCGACTCGGCGTGAGGTCGTGAAGGCGCTGCGGTTGCTGCGGACGAAGCGGGAGTCGTTGCCGCCGAAGAAGCACGGGAACATCCCGCTGTGACCGACGAGGATCTCGTCCCCGTCCCGCCCCGACCGGCCTTGCGCATCGTGCACGGCGGGGAGCCGACGCCGGCGGAGACCGCCGCTCTAGTGGCTGCCGTCGCAGCGCGCGCCGCCGCGGCCGCCGCACCGACGGCAGCGCCGCCGCGGTCGGCCGCCGGCTGGGCCGCGCGAGGGGCGGCATTGCGCCACCCGCCGACGCCCGGCCCGGGCGCCTGGGTCGCCAGCGCTCGACCGCAGCGCTGACCGCGCCGGTGCCGCCGGCTAGACGATCGGCGGACGCCCCAGCCTCGTCAGCCGCCAAACCGCGCGCCAGCTGATCGGCCGCCGCCCGCCGGCCGGCTGCCGCGCGCCGTCGAGGAACCCGCGCGCCGCCGCCAGGGCGTTCGCGCGGCCGCGGGCGCGGGCGAACGTCGCCACCATCCACACCAGCAGGTAGAGCTCGAGCACCGGGTGGGGCAGGTTCCGGCGGGCCACCCACACCCGGTTGCGGGCGTTGAAGTACTGGTGACGCGGCGCCCGGAACGGCTCGGCCGGCGGGTTCTGCACGCTGAGCTCCGCGGCGTAACGGATCCGATACCCGGCGTCGATCAGCTGCCAGGCGAGCTCGATGCCCTCGTGGCCGTAGACGAAGTGGCCGGGCCAGCCGCCGACCCGCTCGAACGCCGACCGGCGCACGAACGAGCACCCCTCCCAGAACCAGGCGACGTCGCCGGATCGCTCCGGGTCCGCCGTCCGCAGCCGCGGCACGTGCCGTCGTGCCGTCGCACCGCCGCCGGGGTCGACCGCGCGCGGCTGCAGCACGCCGAGCGCAGGGTCCGCAGCGAAAGCGTCGCGCACGGTGGCGAGCATGCCCGCGTCGTCGAGCACGAGGTCGTCGTCGAAGAACAGCAGCACGTCACCCGAAACTGCTGCGGCGCCGATGTTGCGCCCCTCCGGTACGCCGACGTTGGTGGCGAGCCCGTGCCCGCGGACGCCGCTCGGCAGTCCGGTCGGCTCCCAGCCGTTGCCGACCACGAGCACGTCGAGCGTCACCTCGCGCTGCTGCAGCAACGACGCCAGCCCGCGCTCGAGCTCGACCGGCCGGTTGCCCATGCTGAGCACGACCACGCCGAAGTCGGTCATCGCGACGGCGTCACTGGTCCTGGTCGGAGTCGGCCGTGTACATCTCCAGGATGTCCTCGATCGGCCCGTCGGCGCGCATGACACCGTGGTTGATGTAGATGCCGCGCGTGCACAGCCGACGCAGGTCGTTGTCGTTGTGCGACACCAGCACCAAGGTGCGGCCGTCGGCGAGCATGTTCTCCATCACCCGCGAGCACTTGCGGCGGAACGCGCGGTCCCCGACGGCCAGGACCTCGTCCACCAGCAGGATCGGCTCGGAGAGTCCCGTGACGACGGAGAAGGCCAGCCGGGCCCGCATGCCGCTGGAGAAGTGGCGGATCTGCGTGTCGACGAAGTCCTCGACCTCGGCCCACCGGACGATGTGCTCGAAGCGCTCGTCGACCTCCTCCCGGCTGAAACCGTGCAGCGACGAGAGCAGGTAGATGTTGTCGCGCGCAGTCAGGGCGCCGACGAAGCCGGCGGACAGCTCGAGCATCGCGCCGACACCGCCGTTGACCTGCACACTGCCCTCGTCCGGCAGCAGGACGCCCGCGATCAGTCGCAGCAACGTGCTCTTGCCCGAGCCGTTGCCGCCGACGATGCCCACCGCCTCGCCCGGCGCGATGGAGAAGTTGATGTGGCGGAGCGCCCAGAAGGTGCGCTCGGTGGACTTGGCGGCGCCGCGCGCGAGCATGTCGCGCATCTGCCGCTTGCGTCGACGTCGCCCGCGCGCGTTGAGCTGGAAGTTGATGCCGAGGTCGCTGACCGTGATCGCGTCGCCCACTACAGCTCCTTGAGCATGGGTCGCTCGAGCCGGATGAACACCCACCAGCCGACGACGAACATGAGGAGCGGACCGATCGTGCTGACGGCCAACATCTGCGGCGTGATCTGGGTGTGCGGGAAGAACACGGCACGGTTGAGCTCGAAGATGCCGACCAACGGGTCGAGGTTGTAGACCTTCGCGATCGATCCGTGCAGCCGGCCCGAGGGATAGATGACCGGGGTCAGGTAGAACAGCACCCGCAGGAACGAGCTGAGCACCCGTTCGACGTCAGCGAACAGCGTCGTGATGGCGGCCATGAACAGCGCGGCGCCCACCACCATGATCAGCTCGAGCAGGATCGCGAACGGGAACACGATCAGGTAGTGCGACGGCGGCACACCGTAGATCAGCGCGAGCAGCCAGACCAGCGGCAGCGTGATGAGGTATTCCAGCCCCTCGGTCAGCGCCAGCGCGAGTGGATAGATCTCCCGGGGCAGGTTGATGGAGGACACCAGGCGGGAGTTGCCGGTGATCGAGCTGGACGCGCCCTGCACGACGTTGCGGAACCAGACCCACGGCATCATCGCCGTGGCGATGAACAGGATGTAGTTGTGGATGTTCAGCCGGCCGACATGTCCCCACACCAGCCAGTAGATGCCGATCAGCAGGGCCGGCTCGAGCAGCGTCCACGCGTAGCCGAGGTAGGAGTTCTCGTAGCGCTTCTTGAGGTCGCGGATGACGAGCATCCACAGCACGTTGCGCCGCCGGGACAGCTGCGCCACCCGCGCCGCTGGACTGCCTCCGGTGGGACGCCGACTCTCCTGATCCCACCAGGCGCGCAGCGCTCCCACGAGACTGGGGCGCTGCTCGACGTCCGCCACGACGAGCGGCTCCTTCCAGTCCTTGTGTGCGAGCAACCTCAACCAGGTTAAGGGGCAAAGGTACAAGGGCTGCGGGATCCAACCGCCGGTCCGGGCGCGGTGTCCGCTCGGCCGGCGTGCCGTTCAACCCTGCTGTCTGCGGCGATGGGCGCGGCGCACCTCGCGCACGGAGCGCTGCAGTGACGGCGGCAACCGGGACAACAGCTCCCGCGCCATCTCGCTGCGAGCGGACCCCGCCCGTCGCAACGCGATCCGCCGGCGGCGCCGCCCGCGCGGCAGGATCGGGTCGTCCGCCCCCGGTCGTTCCGGCGGAGTCGGGTCCAGGTCGGTGAACCGCTTCCGCCGTTCGCTCAGCTCCGCGGCCGTGGTCACGAAGAGGCGGTCACGATCCGACGGGGTCAACCGCTGCGGCGCGACGGACGGGTCGGGGTCGTAGCCGAGCAGGCGGGCCCAGGGCAGCGCCTGCTCCTCGACGTATCGCCGGTCCTCCTCGCCCAGCCAGTCGCGCCAGCGCTCGACCCGGCTGGCGTCGACGGCCTCGGTGGGCCGGGTGCCGCCTTCGACGACCTTCGGCGCATCCTGTGCGCGCTGCACCTCGTGGTGCGCCAGCACGGTCTCCGACCACGGCTCGCCGAGCCAAGCGAGCAGCTCGCGCATCGTCGGCTCCGGGTCGCGGATGAGGTCCTCGTAGCGGACGAAGCACATCTGGCCGGCGTCGAGCTGCTGCGCCTGCCGAACCAGCTCGCGGGTGGTGTCGAGCCAGTGGCCGGTGGCCTTCTGCAGCCGGCGGTCGAACCGTCGCACCGCGGAGGCGATCGACCCGAGCGGGTGCCGCACGATGACGACGAACACCGCAGAGGGAAACACCCGGCGGATCTCGTCGACGTGCCAGACGTGGAAGGGCGTCTTGTCGCCCCAACGCTGTTTGCCGCGCCGCGCGGCGTACCGGCTGAACAGGGCGCCGTAGAACTCGCCGAGCCGACGGTCGAGCTCCGCGGGCGTCAGCTCCAGCCGCTCCGCCCACTCGCCCCCGAACTCCCAGAACGGCACCCAGCTGTGGGCGGTGACCAGCCGCATCACACCGGTCTCCTGCGGCACCGCCAACCGCTCGTGGCTGTCGAGCATCAGCCGCAGCAGCGTGCTGCCCGACCCGTGCGCGCCGAGGATGAAGAACGGCGCGTCCGGCAGAGCGGGATCGGCCGCGGTCACCGCGGCTCGAGGCTCGCGGTGGCACGTAACACCGACGCGTCGAGGTCGCCGACCCGCGTGTGACCGGCCAGCGCCATCGACAGGTCGAGCTCGGCGAGCAGGCTGCGCAGCACGTGCCGCACGCCGTCCTCGCCGCCGAGCCCGAGGCCGTAGACGTAGGGGCGACCGAGCAGCACAGCGCTGGCACCGAGCGCGAGCGCCTTGATGACGTCGCTGCCGGTGCGGATGCCGGAGTCGAACAACACCGTCACCCGGTCGCCGACCGCCGCGACGACCTCCGGCAACGCCTCGAGCGCCGCGATCTCGCCGTCGATCTGGCGGCCGCCGTGGTTGCTGACGATCACGCCGTCGACACCGGCGTCGGCCGCGCGCCGGGCGTCGTCCGGGTGCAGCACGCCTTTCAGGACGATCGGTCCGTCCCACTGCTCGCGCAGCCAGCCGAGGTCGTCCCAGGTCTTTGCGGGGTCACCGAACATCGACAGCCAGTGCAGCACCGCCGCGCCCGGGTCCTCGTCCGGCGAGACGCTCAGGCCGGCGAGGAACGCAGGGTCGGACTCGTAGTTGGCCAGGCCATACCGGTGCAGGAACGGCAGGTAGGCATTGGCGAGGTCGCGCGGGCGCCAGGCGAGGATGAACGTGTCGAGGGTGACGACCAGAGCGGAGAACCCGGCCGCCCGGGCCCGGCGGATCAGCGAGGCCGCAACGTCACGGTTGCGGGGCCAGTAGAGCTGGAACCACCGCGGGGAGTCGCCACCCGCCTCGGCCACCTGCTCGAGCGAGTACGACGAGACGGTCGACAGCACCATCGGCAGCCGCAGGCTGGCCGCGGCGCGGGCGACCGCGAGCTCGGCATCCGGGTGCACGATGCCCTGCACGCCGACCGGGGCCAGCGCGACCGGTGCTGGGAAAGCGGTGCCCAGCACCGTCGTCGACAGATCCCGGTTCGACACGTCGCGCAAGAACCGCGGGACGATCCGCCACCGGTCGAAAGCGGCACGGTTTGCGCGCGCCGTCCCCTCCGTGCCTGCGCTGCCACACACGTAGCCGAACGGCTCCGGATCGAACTTCTCCCGCGCCAGCTCCTCCAGCGAGCCGGGCTCACACGGCAGCGCGGGCAGCTGCCCGGCGAGGCCGGACAGGTAGATCTCGTTCTGGTAGTTCGCAAAGGCGGGGGTGGACGGCGGTTGCGCTGCTGGCGCGTCGGCATCGCTCACGGGTGGGAGCATCGCACGCCGACGACTGCCGCCCGGGCCGTGCCTTTAAGGTTCTGCCGTGCGCAAGGTCCTCATCGCCAACCGTGGCGAGATCGCCGTCCGCGTCGCGCGCGCCTGCCGGGACGAGGGCCTGGCCAGTGTCGCCGTCTACGCCGAGCCCGACCTCGACGCGCTGCACGCGCGACTAGCGGACGAGGCCTACGCCCTCGGCGGGCAGACGCCGGCGGAGAGCTATCTCGACATCGGCAAGCTGCTCGACGTCGCCCGCCGCTCCGGCGCCGACGCGGTGCATCCCGGCTACGGGTTCCTGTCCGAGAACGCCGCGTTCGCCGCCGCCGTGCTCGACGCCGGCCTCATCTGGATCGGGCCACCGCCGGCCGCGATCGAAGCGCTCGGCGACAAGGTGAAGGCCCGCCACATCGCCCAGGACGTGGGCGCTCCGCTGACGCCGGGCACTCCCGACCCGGTCGGCGGCGTCGACGAGGTGCTGGCGTTCGCCGACACCAACGGGCTGCCGATCGCCATCAAGGCCGCGTTCGGCGGCGGCGGTCGCGGGCTCAAGGTCGCGCGCAACCGCGAGGAGGTCCCGGAGCTGTTCGACAGCGCCGTGCGGGAAGCGGTGGCGGCGTTCGGGCGGGGCGAGTGCTTCGTCGAGCGCTATCTCGACCGGCCGCGCCACGTCGAGACGCAGATCCTCGCGGACGGCCATGGCGAGGTCGTCGTCGTCGGCACCCGCGACTGCTCGCTGCAGCGCCGGCACCAGAAGGTCGTCGAGGAGGCACCCGCCCCGTTCCTGTCCGAGGGGCAGCTGCAGCAGCTCTACTCCGCGTCGAAGGAGATCGCCCGCGCTGCCGGCTACGTCGGCGCCGGCACCTGCGAGTTCCTGGTCGGGCAGGACGGCACGATCTCGTTCCTCGAGGTGAACACCCGGCTTCAGGTCGAGCACCCGGTCACCGAGGAGACCAGCGGCGTCGACCTCGTCCGCGCACAGTTCGCGATCGCCGACGGGCAGCGGCTCAAGGGCTCTGACCCGAGCCCGCGCGGCCACGCCCTTGAGTTCCGGATCAACGCCGAGGACCCGGGGCGCAACTTCCTGCCTGCTCCCGGGCGGATCACGTCGTGGCGGCTGCCGGCCGGCCCCGGCGTACGCGTCGATGCCGGGTACGTCGACGGCGACACGGTCCCCGGCGCGTTCGACTCGTTGCTGGCCAAGCTCATCGTCACCGGCGCCTCCCGCCGGCAGGCGATCGAGCGGTCCGGCCGGGCCCTGGCCGAGTTCGAGGTCGGCGGGATGCCGACGATCATCCCGTTCCACCGCGCAGTGCTCGACGATCCCGCGTTCGCTCCCGCCGACGACCGCACGCCGTTCTCCGTGCACACCCGGTGGATCGAGACGGAGTTCGCGAACGACATCCCGCCGTACGGCGAACCTGTCGCAGACGGCGGTGAGACCCGGGGGCGGGAACGCATCACGGTCGAGGTCGAAGGCCGTCGCCTCGAGGTCGTGCTGCCCGCGACGCTGGCGGTGTCCGGCTCCAGCGGGGGCAGCCGGCGGGAGGCGCCGAAGCACGGCCGCCGGGGCAGCGGCGCGGCCGCGGTGTCCGGCGACACCCTCACTGCACCCATGCAGGGAACGATCGTCAAGGTCGCCGTCGAGGAGGGTCAGCAGGTCGAGGCCGGCGATCTCGTCGTCGTGCTCGAGGCGATGAAGATGGAGCAACCCATCGCCGCGCACAAGTCCGGCACGATTCAGGGCCTCACCGCCGACGTCGGCGCCACCGTTCAGTCCGGCGCCGCGCTCTGTTCAATCAGCGGCTGACGCCCGGGTGGGAGCCGACGGCCGCTAGCCCTGGCCGGCCAGGTGCAGCTGGCGCGCTGCCTCGGTGATGCTGCCGCTGATCGAGGGATAGATCGTGAACGTGTGCGCCAGCTGGTCGACGGTCAGGCTGTTCTGCACCGCCAGCGACACGGGCAGGATCAGCTCGCTCGCGCGCGGCGCCACCACGACCCCGCCGACGACGATCCCCGTGCCGGCCCGGCAGAACAGCTTGACGAAACCGTCGAGGACGCCCTGCATCTTCGCCCGCGGGTTGGTGCCCAACGGCAGCTTGACCTCGCGCACCGCCCCGCGGGATCCCTCCGCGCTCACCTGGCCGATGCCCACGGTGGCGATCTCGGGGTCGGTGAAGACGTTGGCCGCCACGTGCGCCAACCGCAGCGGCGCGACCGCGTCGCCGAGCGCGTGCCACATCGCGATCCGGCCCTGCATCACCGCGACCGAGGCGAGCAACAACACGCCGGTGCAGTCACCGGCGGCGTAGACGCCGGGCACCGATGTCCGCGACACCCGGTCGACGGCGACGTAACCCCGCTCGTCGGTGAGGACCCCGACGTCCTCCAGCCCGAGATTTCCGGTGTTGGGCACCGACCCGACCGCGACGAGGCAGTGACTGCCCTCCACCGTGCCGCCGTCCTCGAGCTTGACGACGACTCCGTCCGCGGTGCGGGAGATGCCGGCCGCGCGCGACCGCTTGGCGATCTGCATGCCGCGGCGGGTGAACACGTCCTCGAGCAGCAGCGCGGCCTCCGCGTCCTCGCTCGGCATGACCCGGTCGCGGCTGGAGACGAGCGTCACCTGGCTGCCCAGGGCCTGGTAGGCCGAGGCGAACTCCGCCCCGGTCACTCCCGAACCGACGACGACGAGGTGCTCGGGCAGGGTCGGCAGGTCGTAGAGCTGCTGCCAGGAGAGGATGCGCTCACCGTCGGGCTCGGCGCCCGGAAGCACCCGGGGTGAGCCACCGGTGGCGATCAGGACCACGTCGGCGTCGTACTCCTGCGTCTCGCCGTCCGCGGCGATCGCCAGCCGATGCGGCCCCACGAGCCGTCCCGTGCCCCGCACGACCTGCACGCCTTCGCGGGCGACGCGGCGGGTGATGTCGAGCGACTGCGCGAGTGCCAGCGCCTTCACCCGAGCGTTGACGACGGCGAGATCGACCGTCACCTCGTCCTCGGTGCGGGCACCGGAGTGCAGCCGGACGCCGAGCGGCTCGCTGCACGCGAACGTCGTCATCGACTCGCTGGTCGCGATCAGCGTCTTCGACGGCACGCAGTCGGCCAGCACGCACGCGCCGCCCAGTCCGTCCCGATCAACCACCAGCACCTCGGCCCCGAGCTGCGCCGCGACCAGCGCGGCCTCGTAACCGCCGGGGCCGCCGCCGAGCACCGCGACGCGGGTCACCATGGGGCTCGCGAACGCGTCATGACTGCATTCTTCCCTGTCCGGCGCTTACGCTGCGGCCGTGGCTCTCTACGCCGCCTACGCCTCCAACCTCGACCCCGAGCAGATGCGGGAACGCTGCCCGCACTCACCCTCGCGCGGGTCGGGCTGGCTGGTCGGCTGGCGCCTGACGTTCGGCGGCGAGGACCTCGGCTGGGAGGGGGCGCTGGCCACGGTGGTCGAGGACCCCGACGCGCAGGTCTTCGTCATGGTCTACGACGTGACCGCGCCGGACGAGGCGGTGCTCGACCGATGGGAGAGCGCACCCGGCGTCTATCGCAAGATCCGGGTGCGGGTGCAGATGCTGCAGGGCGAGGAGCTGTGCTGGCTCTACGTGCTCGACGGCTACGAGGGCGGGCTGCCCTCGGCGCGTTACCTCGGTGTGCTGGCCGACGCCGCCGAACGGGGTGGCGCACCGGCCGACTACGTGAGCGACCTGCGGTTGCGACCGTGCCGCAGCGTGGGCCCCACTCCCGGCGGCTGAGCCGGCGTCCGGACGCGGCGTGACCTCGATCACAGCCGCGACGCATTCGCCCGCAAACTGCGCGCTTCGCACCGCGAGGCGACGCCGCAAAACCTAGGCTGCCGATCCGTGAGACGTCTCAGCGAGTTCGTGCTGCGCCACCGCAAGCTCGTCGTGCTGGCCTGGCTGTTGCTGTTCCTAGCCGGCGGAGCGGTGTCGCAGCGCGCCAGCGACCGGCTGACCATCGACTTCTCGCTGCCCGGCCAGCCCGGCTACGAGGCCGAGAAGCAGATCCTGCAGACCTACGGCAACGGCGGCATGACCCAGCCGATCATCGCGGCCGTCACCGACCAGCACGGGGACGTCGCCCCGGCGGCCGCCTCGACCTTCGCCAAGCTGCAGCAGCGGGTGCCGGGGATCCGTGTCATCACGGATCCGGGCTACGTGACGAAGGACGGCAAGACCCGCTACGCCGTCGTGTTCTATCCGTTCCCCAAGAGCTTCACCGACAACTACGACAAGCCGGTGCGCAACGCGCTCGCGGCCGTCGCGCCCGCCGGCGTACAGACGTCGACCACCAGCTATGACCAGCTCGGCAACGGCGGTGACAGCAACGGCCCCGGCGTTCTCGTCGAGACCCTGCTCGGTGGCCTCGGCGCGCTTGCGGTGCTGGCCTTCGTCTTCGCCTCGTTCCTCGCGCTCGTGCCGCTGGTCGTCGCCGCGGTGTCGATCCTGACGACGTTCCTGGTCCTGCTCGGGTTGACCTACGTCACCGACGTGTCGTTCATCGTCCAGTTCCTCGTCGCCCTCGTGGGCCTCGGTGTCGCGGTCGACTACTCGCTGCTCGTGGTCACCCGCTGGCGGGAGGAGCGCGAGCACGGCCGCGACAACCACGACGCGGTGGTGGTGGCGATGGAGACCGCCGGCCACGCCGTCGTCTTCAGCGGCGTCACGGTGGCGATCGGGCTGCTGGCGCTGGTGGTGCTGCCGGTGCCGTTCCTGCGCTCGATGGGGTACGGCGGCGCGCTGATCCCGCTCGTCAGTGTCCTTTCCGCCTGCACCCTGCTGCCGGCGATCCTCGGCGGCATCGGGCCGCGAGTGGACTGGCCGAAGATCCGGCACGAAAACAACGCCAGCCGGGTGTGGAGCCGCTGGGCAGCGGCCGTGGTGCGCCGACGGTGGATCGCCGTGGGCGCGGCCGGTCTGCTGCTCGCGCTGCTGATCGTGCCGTTCTTCAGCATCAAGGTCGGGCTCGCCAACACCGACGCGCTGGCCAAGAGTGGCCCCGCCTACGAGGCGTTCCACACGCTGCGCGAAGGCGGTGTCAGCGGCGGGGTGCTGACACCGATGGAGGTGCTCGTCAAGAGCAGCGCCGCCGACCGGGTGGCGGCGCAGCTGCGGCACACCGACGGCGTCAGTTCCGCGGTGGTGCAGCCCCGGGCACTCGACCGCGCCGGCACGAGCGTGGTCGTGGTGGTGCCGGACCGCGAGACGGTGAACTCCACCTCGCTCGGCCCGGTCCATGCGGTGCAGGACGCCGTCGCGGCAAACCGGGACGTCATCGGGGTCGGCGGCGCCGGGCCGACCCAGATCGACTATGTCAACGCCGTCTACAAGAACTTCCCGTGGGCGCTCGCGGTGATCGTGGTGCTCACGTTCATCCTGCTGGCGCGGGCGTTCCGCTCGCTGCTGCTGCCCCTCAAGGCCGTGCTGCTCAACCTGGTGTCGCTGGGCGCCACGTTCGGCGCGATGGTCGCCTTCTGGCAGTGGGGCCACGGGTCGCAGGCGGTGTTCGGCATCGACCCGACCGGCGCGATCACCTTCTGGCTGCCGGTGCTGGTCTTCGCGTTCCTCTACGGGCTGTCGATGGACTACGAGGTGTTCATCCTGGCCCGGGTGCGGGAGGAGTTCGATCGCACCGGCTCGACCGACCGCAGCGTGGTCGAAGGCATCGGCCGGACCGGCCGCCTGGTCACCAGCGCGGCGCTGATCCTGTTCCTGGCCTTCCTGTCCCTGGCCAGCGGACCGCAGACCGACATCAAGGTGCTGGCCACCGGGCTGGGCTTCGGCATCCTGCTGGACGCGACGGTCATCCGGTCGCTGCTGGTGCCGGCGCTGGTGTCGCTGTTCGGCCGGATCAACTGGGTGCTGCCGGCGTGGGCCGCGCGACCGTTGCGGGTCGAGCCGTCCAACCCGGCTCCCGCCGCGGACGTCCCGCCGGAGCCCGCGCCGGTGGCCGGCTGACGGGTTCGGGAGCCACCGCCGTCGGGTAGGACGCCGGCATGGGTGAATTCCTGATCGCGCCACTCGTGATCTTGGCGATCGCGCTGGCGATCTGGCTGTTCTTCTTCGTGGGCAAGACGTCGAAGGCCCGCAAGGACGAGGAGTCGCTGCCGGACGAGCCCTACGCCCGCCGCGAGGAAGAGCTGCGCCGCCTCAAGCAGGACCACGCGGAGGCCCAGCCCGAGAACGTGGTCCACCCCGCTCGCCGCCCCTGAGCCGAGACCACCGCCGGCGTTGACGCCGGTCGGCCCGCCCACTACCCGAGCGCCACGCCCGCCAGCAGCCGCACCCCGACCTCCAGGCAGCCTTCGTCCACGTCGAAGTCCGGTTGGTGCAGATCGGTCGCAGCAGCCGAGCCGGCCCGCCGTACCCCCAGCCGGGCCAGCGCACCCGGCACCTTCTCCAGCAGCCACCCGAAGTCCTCGCCGCCGAGGCTCTGCTCGGTCTCGCAGCTGGCGGCACGGGAGATCCGCGCCGCCGCGGCCGCGAGCTCCCCGACGGCGCTGGCGTCGTTGACGACCGGTGGAACGCCGCGCACGTGCTCGACCGCCACCCGCACACCGTAGGGAGCAGCGACCTCTCGTACGGCGGCGGCAAACAGTTCCGGCACCGCCTCCCAAGCCGCCCGGTCGAGCATCCGCAGGGTGCCGCGGGCCACGCCGCTGCGGGGGATGACGTTGGCCGCGCTGCCCGCGTGCGCCTCGCCCCAGACCAGATTGACGCCCGCCCGTGGATCCACCCGGCGAGCCAGGATCCCCGGCACTCGCGCGACGACGTCACCGAGCGCCGCGACCAGGTCGGCGGTCAGGTGCGGCCGTGCGGTGTGGCCTCCCGGCCCGTGCAGCTGGACCTCCACCTTGTCGGTGGCCGAGGTCACGGCGCCGACCCGCAGCCCGACCCGACCGACGTCGATCGCCGGGTCGCAGTGCAGCGCAAAGACCCGCTCCAGGCCGTCCAGCCCTCCCGCGGCGACGACGTCGAGCGCGCCACCGGGCATCACCTCCTCGGCCGGCTGGAAGATCAGCCGGACCGCCCGCGGCAGCGCACCGGCAGCGGCCAGCTCGGCGAGGTGCAGCCCGGCGCCGAGCACCACCGTCGTGTGGACGTCATGGCCGCAGGCGTGGCAGACCCCGTCGACGGTTGACCGGTAGGGCACGTCCTTGGCGTCCGACACCGGCAGCGCGTCGAGGTCGGCGCGCAGCCCGACGGTGGGCGGCCGCTCGCCGATGTCGCAGAGCAGGCCGGTGCCACCGGGGAGCGGGCGCGGATCGAGCCCCGCTGCGGTCAGCTCGTCGGCCACCCGCTGCGTGGTGCGCACTTCGTCGCGACCGAGCTCCGGGTGCGCGTGCAGGTCGCGCCGCAACGCGACGAGTCGCTGTCGGTGGCGGTCGAGGAAGTCGTCCAGGCCGAGCGGACCCGGGCTCACGCCAGTGCCGCCATGGGCGCGTCGTCGCGCATCTCCTGCAGCAGGGCGTCCACGACGGCCGTGAGGTCACCGTTGTGCGCGGCGGCGACCGTGCGCTGGCGTAGGTAGGACGGCCCGAAGTCGAGCACCTCGCGGACGCGGCCGAGCTCGCCGGGGCAGCCGAGCCGTTCGGCGTATGGCATCAGCTCGTCGACCAGCTCGAGGATCGCGGTGCGCAGCGGCATCGTGTTGCCCGAGTCGTCGACGATGACGTCGGCGTCGATGCCGTAGCGCGCGGCCCGCCACTTGTTCTCCCGCACCGTCCAGCTCTTCGGGGTCGGCAGCGTGTAGCCCTTGTCCAGCTGGCTGTTCAGCATCTCGACCAGGCATTGCGACATCGCTGCCGCCCAGCCGATCTCGTGCAGGGTCGCGAGACCGTCGCAGATGCGGAGCTCGACGGTGCCGAACTGCGGGTGCGGACGGACGTCCCACCACACCTCGCGGATCGTCGAGATCGTCTGCGCGCAGATCAACGTCTCCATGAACCGCTCGAAGTCGTCCCACCCGGACAGCTGGTAGGGCAGCCCGGCCGTGGGCAACCCTTCGAACACCTTGCTGCGGGCGCTCGCGAGGCCGGTGTCGTGCCCCTTCCAGTACGGCGAGGACGCCGACAGCGCGAGAAAGTGCGGGATGTAGGCGGTCAGCGCATTGACGATCGGCACCGCCTTGTCCGGCGAGCGCACGCCGACGTGCACGTGCACACCGAAGATCTGCAGCCGGCGGGCGAGCCACTGCATGTCCTCGATGAGCTTCGCGTACCGCGGGTCGGGACTGATCTGCTGGGTCGACCAGTCGGTGAACGGGTGCGTGCCGGAGCACATCAACCCCAGGCCGCGCCGCTCGGCTGCAGCTGCCACCTCACCAACCGTCGCGCGCAGGTCCGCAACCGCTTCCTCGACGGTGGTGCACACACCGGTGATGACCTCGATGCACGACTCCAGCAGCTCGTGCTTGGCCTTCGGGTGCTCACCGCCGTGCGGCGCGCCGATCTCGGCCAGGATGTCGCTGGCCCCGCTGCGCAGCTCGCGGGTGTCCACGTCGACGAGCTCGAGCTCCCACTCGACACCGAGGCTCGATCGCAGCGACGACGTGAAGGGGATCAACACCCGGCGAACGTACCCACCGCCGCGGCAATGATCACCCGCCGCGGTTGATCAACGGCGCCCGGAGGGAGCGGCGGCCGGCCGCGTCGTGTCCGCGCTCGCGCGCTCCGCGACGTCGGCAGGAGTCTCCGGTGCGGCCACGAACGGCTGCGTCACCGCACTCCGCGCCCATTCGGACGTCATCGCGCTCGCCCGATGGAACCGCGCGACGTCGTCGAAACGACTTCGTCGGCCCATGCCGAGGAAGGCGAGGCCGAGCACGGCCGCGGCGGCCGACGCGATGACGAGCACAGCGAGCACGACGTTCTCCTCGCGGTGGCGTGCAGGTACGTCGACCACGACAGCGCAGTTGGTCGGATCCGTCAAACGGCGAGCACCGTCCGTTGCGGCCCGACGACGCTGGGTGTGCCGGCCGGCTGCCTCAGAAGGCGCTGGCGGGCTGGTAGACGCCCCAGATCTCGCGCAGCGCGTTGCACACCTCACCGACCGTGGCTCGCGCCCGCAGGGCGTCGCGCATCGGATAGAGCACGTTGCCGCTGCCGTCGGCGGCTGGTCGCTCCGCGGTCCGTCGCAGCTCGTCCAGCGCGCGACTGACGTCCGCGGCGGAGCGGTCGGCGCGCAACGTGGTGAGCCGCTTCGCCTGCTCCTCCTCGATCGCCGGATCGACCCGCAGCGGCTCGTAGCGTTCGTCGGCGGGCGTCACGAACTTGTTCACGCCGACGACCACCCGCTCCCCGTTGTCGATCTGCTGCGCGGTCCGGTAGGCCGTCTGCTCGATCTCGTTCTTCTGGAAGCCGCGCTCGATGGCGGCGACCGCGCCGCCCAGCTCCTCGACCCGTGCCATCAGATCGCGGGTGGCCGCTTCGACCTCGTCGGTCATCGCTTCGACGGCATAGGAGCCGGCGAACGGGTCCACCGTCGCGGTGAGGTCGGTCTCGTTCGCCAACACCTGCTGGGTCCGTACGGCGAGCCGGGCGGCCTTCTCCGTCGGCAGCGCGATGGCCTCGTCGTAGGAGTTGGTGTGCAACGACTGGGTGCCGCCGAGGATCGCGGCGATCGCCTGCGCGGTCACGCGGATGAGGTTGACCTCCGGCTGCTGCGCGGTCAGCTGCACGCCGGCGGTCTGGGTGTGGAACCGCAGCATCTGCGACTTCGGGTCGCGGGCGCCGAACTCGTCGCGCATCACCTGCGCCCAGATCCGCCGCGCGGCGCGGAACTTCGCCACTTCCTCGAGCAGGGTCGTGCGGGAGACGAAGAAGAACGCCAGTCGCGGCGCGAAGTCGTCGACGTCCTGCCCGGACGCGACCGCGGCGCGGACGTATTCGATGCCGTTGGCGAGCGTGAAGCCGATCTCCTGCGCCGGCGTGGCACCCGCCTCGGCCATGTGATAGCCGGAGATCGAGATCGTGTTCCACTTCGGGATCTCGGCGCGGCAGTAGCGGAAGACGTCGGTGACCAGCCGCAGTGACGGCTTCGGCGGATAGATGTAGGTGCCGCGGGCGATGTACTCCTTGAGGATGTCGTTCTGGGTCGTCCCGGTGAGAGCGGTCGGCGCGACGCCCTGCTCCTCCCCCACGAGCTGATAGAGCAGCAGGAGCAGCGCAGCGGGCGCGTTGATCGTCATCGACGTCGAAACCCGGTCGAGCGGGATGCCGTCGAACAGCAGCCGCATGTCGTCGACGGAGTCGATCGCGACACCGACCTTGCCGACCTCGCCGTGCGCGACCGGGTCGTCCGAGTCGTAGCCCATCTGCGTCGGCAGGTCGAAGGCGACCGACAAGCCGGTCGTGCCGGCTTCGACCAGCTGGTGGTAGCGCTGGTTGGACTCGCGGGCGGTGCCGAAGCCGGCGTACTGCCGGATCGTCCACGGCCGTCCCGTGTACATCGTGGGATAGACCCCGCGGGTGAACGGATAGGAGCCGGGAGCTCCGACCCGCGCCGTCACGTCACGGTCGGCGGCGGATGCGGCGTCGTACACCGGCTCGATGGGGAAACCGGACTCCGACGCCCGCACCATGATCTCGATGGTAGGAGACGTTCGCTCGGCGACACTCCGCCAAGGACGGTCGCCGCCCGCACCGCCCGCCCGCTAGCCTCGTTGGGTCATGCCATCCCGTCTCGGCGTCGCCGGCGCCGTCCTGTGCGCTGCGACCTGCGGGCTCGTGGCGACCACTCCGGCGCTCGCCGGGCCCGCCGGGCCCATCGGCGGGCCGTTGCTGACCGGCCGCCAGGAAATCGTCGAACCGCAGGCCGGCGCGCCCGCGTTGCCCCGGGGGCTGACCGCCTCGGCGTGGTTGGTGGCCGATGCCGACACCGGCGAGGTGCTCGCGGCGAAGGCACCGCACGAGCACTTCCTGCCGGCGAGCACCTTGAAGACCCTCACCGCGGTGACGCTGATCCCGCGGCTCGACCCGCAGCAGTCGGTGAAGGTGACCTGGCACGACGCCGCCGTCGACGGCTCGAAGGTGGGGCTCGTGCCCGGCATGAGCTACACCGTCGACAAGCTGTTCACGGCGATGCTCGTGGTCTCCGGCAACGATGCGGCCGACGCGCTCGCCGGTGCCGCCGGGGGACTGCCGCGCACGGTGCGGTTGATGAACGAGGAGGCCCGGCGGCTGCAGGCCGACGACACCGTCGCCCGCACCCCGAGCGGCTTGGATGCACCCGGTGAGCACACCTCGGCGTACGACCTCGCCCTGATCGCGCGAGCGGGGCTGCAGATGCCGGCCTTCCGCCGTTACATCGCAACGGTGAAGAGCACGGTGCCGGCGCCGCACCACAAGCACTTCCAGATCTACACCCACAACCGACTGCTCACGTCCTACCGCGGCGCGATCGGTGTCAAGAACGGCTACACGGTTGCCGCCAACGCGACCTACGTCGGTGCCGCGACCCGGCACGGACACACGATCCTGGTGACGTTGCTGCACGCGCAGCCGTATTTCTGGAACGAGGCGCGGGCGCTGCTCAACTGGGGCTTCGCCGCCGAGGGCAAGGTCACCCCGATCGGTCAGCTGGTCGATCCGATCGACACGACCACATCGCCGGCGCCCGCACCCGCCGCGCGACCCATGCACGAGACCGTCAACCTCGCCTCCCACCGCCGAGCCGAGTCGATCCCGGTGTGGCAGCTGGCGTTGCTCGCCGGATCGGCAGGTGTGGCCAGCGTGGTCACCGCGCGACGGCAGCGGCGACGCAGCCGGTTGCGGCTGTCGTTGCCCGTCCGCTGACCGCTGATCCAGGCGGGAGGGGCGACGCGGTCGACGCGCGTTGACCGGATCGTGCCGCGGAGGCCCGCAACGCCCGTTCGCCGTGTATCGTTCCGCCAAGCCGCGCCGCCCCGGTGCGGTTGTGCCCCGGCGATCGGCTCGGGGTGCGGTATCGAGCAACCTGGGGTCGTTGTGGCACAAGGCACGGTCAAGTGGTTCAACTCCGAGAAGGGCTACGGCTTCATCGCCGTGGACGGCGGTAGTGACGTCTTCGTCCACTACAGCGCGATCCAGATGGAGGGCTACAAGTCCCTCGAAGAAGGCCAGCGGGTCGAGTTCGAGGTCACCCAGGGCCAGAAGGGCCCGCAGGCCGACCAGGTGCGGCTCGCCGGCTAGGCAGCACCACCAAGGCTTGCCGAGAGGCCCGCAGCGTCAGCGCTGCGGGCCTCTTCGCGTCTGCGCCGGCGCATGCGACTTCGCCTCCTGGGCGAATGCCGGCTCGTCGGGGAACGCCGTGTCGACGTCCTCCTCCGGCTGGTAGCGCTCCCGCTCGGCGTAGGCCTCGTAGGCGCGGAAGTCCGCCTCCGTCGCCGGCGGGTCCTTGAGCGCGCGCGGCCACAGCTTGTATCGCCGCACGACGTTCACCTCGGCCGAGAGCAGCACGACCTGCGCCTGCAGGTAGAACCATGACAGCAGCACGATGACGGTGGCGAAGTTGCCGTACGTCGTCTGCGCGCCCTTGAGCTTGTGCGCGATGAACGCGCTGGCGGCCAACTGCAGGATCTGCAACGCGACCGCCGACATCAACGCGCCGGGGGCGGCGTCGCGCCAGGTGACGTCGCGGACGGTCAGCCATTGGAACAGCACCAGGAACAGCGCCGTGTTGAGCCCGATCGCAATGAGCGTGCCGGCGATGCGCAGCCCCACGCCGACGTGCACGCCCCCGATCGTTGACACCGAGGTCACCGCACTGGAGATGATGGTGGTGAGGATCAACCCGAGACCGCCGACGACGACGAGCCCGATCGCGCGCAGCGTCTTCTTGACGAAGTTGGGGCGATCCGTGTGCGCGACGAGATAGACGGTGTTGAACGCGGTCTGCGCGGTCTTGGCGATGCCGAGCCCGCTCCAGACCGCCAGCGCCAGGCCGACGACGAGCGCGGCGAGATTGCCGTGCAGCGGCGGCGGTTGGTTGTTGCCGACGAGCGGGATGTTGCTCAACGCGGAATTGGTGACGTCGTGCTGCCAGCTGGGGTGGCCCGCGAGGACGTAACCAAGGATCGTCGACAGCGCGAGCAGTAGCGGGAAGATCGAGAAGATGGCGTAGTAGGCGATCAGCGCGGCGAGGTTGCCTGCCTGGTCCTCACCGAACTTCTTCACGACCGCAAACGGAAATGCCAGCCAGCCATGCCGCCGCTGCCACATGTCGATGCGCTGGAGCAGTCCACCCATGGCGGCTGATGTACCCGGTTTGGCCGCCTCACCATCCTCGCTGCAGCAGGTCGGGCTCGTCCGGCGGCTGCGGCGCCTCGAGCGGCCCCGGGAGACCGCCAGCGCCGAAGACGAAGTCGCGCTGCGGGCGCCAGGTCTCGTCGTGGTCGTGCTCGAACAGCGTGAACCCCCGGACGGTGAACGCGGCCTCGTAGTCGGCCAACGCGCGAAACGCGCGGTCGAGCGCCTCCTGCGGCAGGTCATGCGCCACGGTGACGTGGGGGTGGTAGGGGAAGCGGATCTCCCGCGCCAGCGGCCCGGTGCGCACCTTCGACTCCAGGCGCTCGCAGCCGGCGATGCCCTGCACCAGCGGCACGAAGACGACCGGCGAGACCGGCAAGAACGTCGCCGAGCCGCGCAACCGGATCTCGAACTGCTCCTCCGCGGCGGCCACCACCCGCAGGTGCTCCTCGATCAGGGGCAGCGCCGCCGAGTTGACCTCCGTCGGCGGCAGCAACGTCACGTGCGGCACGATGCGCTTGGCGTTGGGGTCGCCGAGACGCTCTCGCCAACCCTGGAGCTCGCTGTGGTAGGGCTCGGGCAGCCCGATGGCGACACCGATGCTGCGTCGCGCACCTGGGCCGGGCTGGGTCATGCCCGGGCAGGCAGCTGAACCGGCGTTCCGGCGGAGGTGTCAGCCCGCCGAGCGCCTTCCGGGGGCAAGAACCCCACGGCGTCGTAGGCCTGCACGAGCATCTCGTCGGCGATTTTGCGCGCCCGGGCTGCGCCTTCCGCCAGAATCGCGTCCAGGGCCGGCTCGTCCTCGAGCCAACGCCGGGTCGACTCCTGGTAGGGCGTCACGAACTCGACCAGAGCGTCGGCGACATCGGACTTCAACGCGCCGTAGCCCTTGCCGGCGTAGTCCGGCACGACGTCGGGCACCGACCGTCCGGTCAGCGTCGCGAGGATCGTCAGCAGGTTGGAGACCCCGGGCTTGGCCACCGGGTCGAACCGCACCTCGGTCTCGGTGTCGGTGACGGCCCGCTTCACCTTCTTCACCAGTGCCGCCGGGTCCTCCAGCAGCCAGAGGCAGCCGGCTCCGCCGATGCTCTTGGACATCTGCTTGTGGACGACCTGCAGGTCGTAGATCTTGCCGGTCTCCTTCAGGATGAACGGCTCGGGCACGACGAAGGTCTCCCCGAAGCGACTGTTGAACCGCTGGGCGAGGTCGCGGGTCAGCTCCAGGTGCTGGCGCTGGTCCTCGCCGACCGGCACCTGCTCGGCCCGGTAGAGCAAGATGTCGGCCGCCATCAACATCGGGTAGGTGAACAGCCCGACCGTGACCTCCTGCTGGCGGGAGGACTTGTCCTTGAACTGCGTCATGCGGCTGGCCTCACCGAAGCCGGTGAGGCAGCTCATCACCCAACCGAGCTGCGCGTGCTCCGGCACGTGGCTCTGCACGAACAACGTGCACCGCTGCGGGTCCACGCCAGCGGCGAGCAGCTGCGCCGCGGCGATGCGGGTCCGGGTCCGCACCGACGCCGGGTCGAAGGCGACGGTGATGGAGTGCAGGTCGACGACGCAGTAGAACGCGTCGTGGCTGTCCTGCAACGCCACCCACTGACGGACCGCACCGAGATAGTTGCCGAGGTGGAACGAGTCGGCTGTCGGCTGGATGCCGGACAGCACGCGCGGGCGGTCGGTCGTCATGGAGACATTCTCCTACGGCGCCGGTTCCGGCGCCGGGGGCGCAGCGTCGCCGTCACGATCGTCATCGTCCGGCTCCAGCACCGTCACCCGGACGCGCGCGATCCGGCGGCCGTCCATCTTCGTCACCTTCAGCCGGAGACCGTCGACCTCCACTGCGTCGCCGAGTCGGGGCAACCGACCCAGCCGGGACATGAGGCAACCGGCGACAGTTTCGTAGGGGCCTTCCGGCAGCTGGTGGTCGACGGTTTCGGCGAAGTCGTCCAGGTTGAGCAGGCCATCGACCTCGACATCGCCTCCGCGCAACCGCTTGGCCTCGTCGTGGCTGACGTCGTACTCGTCGCGGATGTCGCCGATGAGCTCCTCGATCAGGTCCTCGAGCGTGACGATGCCAGCCGTCCCGCCGTATTCGTCGACGACCACGGCGAGGTGGTGACCGGCGTTGCGCATCTCCGACAGCGATGGGAGCACCCGCTTGGTCGCCGGCAGCAGCAGCACCTCGCGCGCCAGCTCGCCCACCCGCACGCCGCGACGAGCGGTTCCGGTCGGGCCGTAGAGGTCGCGGACATGCACGAAGCCGACGATCTCGTCGTGCGATCCGCGCACGACGGGAAACCGGGAGTGCGGCAGCGGCTGCGCGAACTTCACGGCCCGGGTGACGCTCCAGCTCTCGTCGAGGAACTCGACTTCCGTGCGCGGCACCATCACCTCGCGCAGCTGCCGTTCACCGGCTTCGAAGACGTCGTCGATCAGTGCCCGCTCATCCCGGGACAGGGCCTCGTGCGCGGTGACGAGGTCGCGCAGCTCCTCCTCGGTGATGGTCTCGCGGTTGAGGCTCGGATCGCCGCCGGACAGCCGCACGAGCACGTCGGTGCTCTTGGACAGAAACCAGATCACCGGTCGCATCAGGCGGGCGAACCGGTCCAGCGGTGAGCCGAAGACCAGCGCCGTACCTTCCGCACGTTGCAGGGCCAGCCGCTTGGGCACCAGCTCACCCAGCACGATCGTGACGTAGGAGATCGCGACGACGACGAGGATGAACCCGACGATGTCGGCCGGCCGCGGGTTCAGCCCCAGGTGCTCGAGACCGCGACCGACCGGGTGTCCGAGTGTCGCCTCGCCGAAGGCACTGACGAGGATGGCCGTCGTGGTGACGCCGATCTGCACGGCGCCGAGGAACCGGTTGGGGTTGCTGACCAGCTCGGCGACCCGCTGCCCGCGGCCGCCCTTGTCCGCGAGCGCGCGGACCTGGCTCTCCCGCAGCGACACCAGCGCGATCTCGGCGGCGACGAACAGCGCCTCGACCAGGACGAGCGCGATGACGACGAGGACGCTGCCCCAGACCGGCATCAGCGGCCAGCCCGGTCGGGACAGGCCCTACTACTGCAGGGATCGTCCACGGGGCCTAAAGGTTGGCGACGTCGGCCTGCTTGGCTCGGACGGCCTCGGCCGCCTCCTTGAGCCCGGCCAGCTCGCTGTCGGTGAGGTCGCGCTCGACGACCTTCTTCACGCCGCCGGCACCGATCTCGGCCTCGACGCCGAGGTAGACACCCTCGATGCCGAACTGGCCGTCGACCCAGGTGCAGACCGGCATGACCGCCCCGCTGTCCTCGGCGACGGCCTTGGCCATCCGCGCGGCCGCGGCCGACGGTGCGTAGTAGGCCGAGCCGGTCTTGAGCAGAGCGACCACCTCGGCGCCACCGTTGCGGGTGCGAGTGACGAGCTCGTCGATCTTCGCCTGGTCGAGCACGTCGGACAGCGGCTTGCCGTCGACGGTGCACGCGCTCGGCACCGGGACCATCGTGTCGCCGTGGGAGCCGAGCGTCAGGGTGCGGACGGAGCCGACCGGGACGTTGGCGGCCTCGGCGACGAAATAGGTGAACCGGGCGGTGTCGAGCATGCCCGCCTGGCCGATGACGCGGTGCTTCGGGAAGCCCGTGACGTTGGCGGCGAGCGCAGTCATCTCGTCGAGCGGGTTGGAGACCACGACCACGACGGCTTCGGGCGAGAACTTCGCCACGTTCTCGGCGACCTGGCGCACGATCTTGGCGTTGGTCTCGATCAGGTCCATCCGGCTCATACCCGGCTTGCGCGGCAGCCCGGCCGTGATGACGACGATGTCGCTGTCGGCCGTCTGCTCGTAGCCCGAGCCGTCGGTGCCCGTCGTCACGCCGACGAGCTCGGTCTCGAAGCCCTCGATCGGCCGAGACTGGTTCAGGTCGAGCGCGAGGCCTTCCGGCTTGCCCTCCACGATGTCGGTGAGCACGACGGTGTCGAAGATGTCGTACTCCGCCAGCCGCTGCGCGGTGGTGCTCCCGTAGAAGCCGGCGCCGACGACCGTTACCTTGCCGTGCCGCCCCGCGGCCGAACCAGCAGTTGATGCCACTTACTTCATCTCCTCGAGCTGTTCGATGATCGCGTCGGCGTACTCGCTGGTCCCGACCGCGGTCGGGTCGTCACGCGTCGGCTTCATGTCATAGGTGGTGTTCTTCCCCTCGCGGATGACCGCGGCCACCGCCTGCTCGAGGTTCTCGGCGGCCTTGGTTTCGCCGAGGTGCTTGAGCATGAGCATGCCGGACAGGATCATCGCGGTCGGGTTGACCTTGTTCTGCCCCTTGTATTTCGGCGCCGAGCCGTGGGTGGCCTCGAAGACCGCCGCGTTCTGGCCGATGTTGGCGCCGGGCGCCACACCGAGCCCGCCGACCATGCCCGCCGTGAGGTCGCTGAGGATGTCGCCGTAGAGGTTCGGCAGCACGAGCACGTCCCACTCGTCCGGGCGCTGGATGAGTCCCATGCACGTCGCGTCGACGAGGTTCTCCCACGGGTCGATGTCGGGATAGTCCTTCGCGACCTCGCGGAACACCGACAAGAACAAGCCGTCGGTGTGCTTCATGATGTTGGACTTCGTCACGCAGTGCACGCGCTTGCGGCCGTTGCTGCGGGCGTACTCGAACGCGTAACGGATGATCCGCTCCGAGCCGAACTCGCTCATCGGCTTGATCGAGATGCCCGACCCCTCGCGGATCTGCTTGTGCTCGCCGGTCTTGTTGAGGAACGCGATGACCTCGTCCGCATCCGCGGTGTGTGCGGCGTACTCGATCCCGGCGTAGAGGTCCTCGGTGTTCTCCCGCACGACGACGACATCGACGTTGTCGAACCGGCTGCGCACACCGGGGTAGGACTTGCACGGGCGCAGGCAGGCGTAGAGATCGAGCTCGTAGCGCAGCGCGACGTTGACGGACCGGAAGCCGGTGCCGATCGGCGTCGTGATCGGGCCCTTGATGGCGACACCGTTTCGGCGCACCGAGTCGACAGTCGCCTGCGGCAGCGGCGTGCCGGCGGTCTCCATGATGTCGACGCCGGCCTCCTGGACGTCCCAGTCGAACGCCGAACCGGTGGTGGCAGCGGCCGCTTCGAGCACCCGGCGGGTCGCCTCGGTCAGCTCGGGGCCGGTGCCATCACCCGGGATCAGCGTCACGCTGTGCGTCGTCATCGTCATCGTCTTCCGTTCGAGGGATGAGCCCGTTGGAGGTTATCTCCTGCCGGATCAGCCCCGTCCGGGCGGGAATGGCGTCACTGCGGCCAGCACAGCCACCGCCACTGCGATCACGGTGAGTGCCAGCACGTCGACGTGGCGGCTGCGGACGACGAGCGAACCCGCGGCCCGCGGTCGCAGCACCAGCCGCAGCACCGCGCCGAGGGCGAGGGACCCGGCGATGACGAACATGCCCGGCTCGGGCCGGTGCAATGCGGCGACGAGGACGCCGGCGGCGACGCCGGTCAGCACGACGAGCAGCGGGTCGAGACGGCGGCGCGTTGGCGCGGGCGCAGCGACCTCGCTCGACCCCGGCGGCTGTTCGGGCGCCTCGGTCACGGGTTCGTTCCCGGACGCTGCGGCGGCGGTGGCGAACCGGAGAGGACGGTGACGGCGAGGTCGGCCTGAGCGGCGCGGACGAGGACGTGGTCGGTGGTGAACCCCGACATGGACGTGAACGGGATCTGGGCGCCGGCGAGCCGGCCGGCGACCTCGGCGAGGAAACCGACGAGCTCCCAGGGCAGCGGCCCCGGGAACGTGATGCGCCGCCAGCCGGCATCGACCTGCTCGGCCGCGCCGGCCCAGGACGGGTCGTCGAGCAGCGACTCCGGACCCACCACGGTCACCTCGTGCTCGCCGGCGACCACCGCCACGAACCCCTCGCTGGGGAGGGTGGGCGGTTGCCAACCCGGCGGGCAGCGGAACACCGCGAGATGCGTCGGGTCGAGCTGGGGATGAAGATCCTCGGTCGCCATCGTCGCGCGCGAGTCTAACGAGGCTGTCCCGCCGGCTGGCTCCGTGTGTCGCGGTGGTGTGGGTGGGTAGGTCCGATTCGACCCGGCCCAAGGTTCGAGGGGAGCCAGCGCGTGGACACGCCCTACCTGCGGGTGGAGGACACCGGCGCCGTTTTCGAGCTCACCAAAGAGGTGACGACCGTCGGGCGGGGAGAGGGCATCGACATCCCGCTGGACGACGCGAGCGTCTCGCGGTTGCACGCCGAGCTCGTCCGCCGCGGGCCGCACGTCTACGTTGCCGACCTCGGCCTGTCGGCCAACGGCACGCGCGTCAACGGCCGGCCGGTCGGCCGGCGCATCCTCACCGACGGCGACGTCATCAGCTTCGCCGCCGCCCGCACCCGGGTCGGCGGCTTGGAGCGGTCGCAGTCCGCCGCCGAGGACACCGTCGAGCTGCGCCGGGTGGCCGCCCCCGACCTGACCCGACGCGAGCTCGAGGTCCTGCACGCGCTGTGCCGCCCGGCGCTGCGTCAGGAGGCGTTCGTCGCCCCGGCGACCGCCAAGGACATCGCCGACGAGCTCGTCGTCACCGAAGCGGCGGTCAAGCAGCACCTGCTCCGCCTCTACCAGAAGTTCCGGATCGCGGAGGGCGGCAACAGGCGGGGACGGCTCGCCAACGAGGTGATCGCCGTCGGCGTCGTCCGGCCGATCCCCAACGGCGACGAGCAGGTCCGCCGCGCCGGCTGACCGCTCGGGTCAGGTGAGCCTTCGCTCGGCCGCTTCGATGCAGTTGCGGAAGAGCATCGCGACCGTAGTGGGGCCGACGCCGCCGACCCGCGGTGTGATGGCACCCGCGACGTCCGCGCACGACTCGTCGACGTCAGGCAGCAGGCGCCGGCCTTCGTAGCGCACACCGCCACCGACGACCACTGCTCCCGCCGAGATGTGCTCGGGCTGCAAGATGCCGGGCACGCCGGCCGCCGCGATCACGACCTCCGCGGCGCGGGTGTAGTCGGCCCAGTTCGGTACGCCGGTGTGCACGACGGTCACCGCTGCGTTCGCCGTCGGCCGCTTCTGCGTCAACAGCAGAGCCAGCGGCCGGCCCAACGTCGTCCCTCGCCCGAGGATGCAGACCGAGCGCCCGGCGATCGGGATCTCGTGAAAGGCGAGCAGTGCCTCGATGCCTGCCGGCGTGCACGGCACCGGGCCGGGCATCCCGAGCGCAAGCCGGCCCATGTTCGTCGGGTGCAGCCCGTCGACGTCCTTGTCGGGGTCCATCTCGAGCAGTGCGGCCTCGAAGTCGATCTGCGGCGGCGTCGGGTGCTGGACGAGCATCGCGTCGACACCGGGGTCGGCGTTGAACTCCCGGATGGCGGCGAGCAGGTCGGATTGCGTCGCGTCTTGGGGCAGGTGCAGGTGCGGCGAGGTGAGCCCGAGCTCGAGTGCCTTCTCCTGCTTCATGCGGATGTATCCGGCGCTCGCCGAGTCGTCACCGACGAGGATCGTGCCCAGCCCGGGCGTGTGCCCGGACTCGACCAGTGACTTGATCCGCGGCGCCAGGTCGTCGAACACCGCTTGGGCCACCGGAGCGCCGGGCAGCAGTCGCGCGGTCATCGTCATCTCCTCGACGTCGGCATCAGTGGAAGAAGTGGCGAGTGCCGGTGAAATACAGCGTGACGCCGGCGGCCTGGCAGGCCTCGATGGTCTGGTCGTCGCGGACCGAGCCGCCTGGTTGGACGATCGCGCGCACACCTGCGTCGATAAGCACCTGCGGGCCGTCGGCGAACGGGAAGAACGCGTCGCTCGCCGCGACCGACCCCTTGGCCCGGTCACCCGCCCGGCTGACGGCGAGCCGGCACGAGTCGACCCGGTTGACCTGGCCCATCCCGATGCCGACGGTGGCGCCGTCGGCGGCGAGCAGGATCGCGTTGGACTTCACCGAGCGGCAGGCGCGCCAGGCGAACTCCAGGTCGCGCAGCGTCGCCTGGTCCGTCGCATCGCCGGCCTGCAACGTCCACGCGTCGGGCGCGTCACCGGGCGCGTCCACGGCGTCGGCCGTCTGCACGAGCAATCCGCCGCAGACCTGTCGCAGGTCCAGGCCGCGGCCGCCGTGACCCGAGGTCTTCAGCACGCGGATCGACGGCTTCCGGGTGAGGATCTCCAGCGCCCCGGGCTCGTAGTCCGGCGCGACGATGACCTCGGTGAACACCTCGGCCACCTGCTCCGCCATCGGCACGGAAACCGGGCGGTTGGCGGCGATGACACCGCCGAACGCCGACGTCGGGTCGCAGGCGTGCGCCTTGCGATGCGCCTCTGCGACGTCCGCGCCCCTGGCGATGCCGCACGGGTTGGCGTGCTTGATGATGGCGACGCAGGCTCCGGCGAAGTCGTTCGCGGCCCGCAGCGCAGCGTCGGTGTCGACGTAGTTGTTGTAGGACATCTGCTTGCCGTGCAGCTGCTGCGCCGTGGCGAGGGTGTCGCCGGCGTGTGGGTTGACGTAGAGCGCAGCCCGCTGGTGCGGGTTCTCGCCGTAGCGGAGCACGTCAGCCCGCTCGTAGGCCGCACCGACCCACGCCGGGAAGCCGGTGCCGTCCGCATCGGGGGCCAGCACGTTGGACATCCACGACGCGACCGCGACGTCATAGCCGGCGGTGTGCTGGAACGCCTTCGCTGCGAGCGCTTGCCGCTCCGCCAGGGTGAAGCCGCCGCCTCGCACCGCCTCGATCACCGCGGGGTAGGCCGCGGGATCGACGACGACCGCAACGGAGGGGTGGTTCTTCGCCGCCGCGCGGACCATCGACGGCCCGCCGATGTCGATCTGCTCCACGCACTCGTCGGGAGCGGCACCGCTGGCCACGGTCGCCGCGAACGGGTAGAGGTTGACGACGACGAGCTCGAACGGCTGCACCCCGAGCTCGCTGAGCTGCTGCTGATGGGCATCCAGTCGCAGGTCGGCCAGGATGCCGGCGTGCACCTTGGGGTGCAGGGTCTTGACCCGCCCGTCCAGGCACTCCGGGAAACCGGTGAGCTGCTCGACGGGCGTCACCGCGACTCCGGCCTCGCGCAGCCGGGCGGCGGTCGAGCCGGTGGAGACGACCTCGACCCCGGCAGCCGCCAGCGCTTGCCCCAGCTCGTCGAGCCCGGTCTTGTCATAGACGCTGACCAGGGCGCGGCGGATCGCGCGCCGCCCGTTCTCGCTCATCCGTGGCTCCTGCTGCCGAACTGCCTCGCGCTCATCCGAGCCGCACCTTCCTGTCGTTCACGGTCCAGCCGTCGCGCGCCATCCGCCCGACGACGTCGACGAGCAGCTCGCGCTCGACGTTCTTGATCCGGTCATGCAACGACGCCTCGTCGTCGTCGCCGTGCACCTGCACGGCAGCCTGCGCCAGCACCGGCCCCGTGTCCACGCCGGCGTCGACCAGATGCACGGTGCAACCGGTCACCGCGACGCCGTAGGAAAGCGCGTCCCGCACCGCATGCGCGCCGGGAAACGCCGGCAACAGCGCCGGGTGCGTGTTCACCATCGTGAACCGGTCGAGGAACGACGCGCTCACGATCTTCATGAAGCCCGCGGAGACCACGAGGTCGGGCTCGTGCTTCGCCACCTCGTCGACCAGCGCCGCGTCCCATGCCTCCCGGTCGGGAAAGTCCGTGACCCGCAGCACGAACGTCGGGACCCCGGCGCGTTCGGCGCGCGCCAGCCCCGCGATGCCGTCGCGATCAGCACCCACCGCCACCACCGAGGCGCCGTACGACGGACTGGCGCAGGCGTCGAGCAGCGCCTGCAGGTTGGTGCCGGTCCCCGAGACCAGGACGACGAGCCGGGCGGGCAGGATGCGCTCCTCAGGCACGTAGCGCGACGGGCGCGACTACCGATCACTCGTGGGGAAGGCCGGCGTCACGATATCGCGCTGGCTCACCGGCCACGGCGCCATGTGAGTACGCCGGTCGCGCCGCTCGCGACGACCGCGACCTCAGCCGCCACCGCGAGCCCGGTCTGCCACGGTGAGCTGCCGACGGCCGCCATCGCACCCGGCCCGGCTGGTCCGCCGGCCACCACGGCGGCCAGTGCGGCGACGAAGCCGGCGACGCCGCCGGCGGCTGCGGCCAGCGCCGTGGAGCGCAGGAGCGGCGCGCCGATCCGGCTGACCAACCACGCACAACAGCCGCCCGCGACGACGAGGGAGAGGACACCGAAGGTCATCACCGCCAGCGGCGCCGGATGGTGCGGCACGGCGGCCAGCAGCGGCAAGGACGGCATCGTGCCGACCTGCGCGGACGACATCGTCACCGACGAACCGGCGCCGACCGCGAAACCCGGGCCGGCGAGATAGCCGACGCCGAAGACTCCGGCCTTGGGCAGCAGCGCGAGGTCGAGCGCCACCAGGGCAACGGCGGCGACGGCACCGCCCCCGAGGGCGGAGACGCTGTCGGCGGCGGTGCTGACATGCAGCGCAACGCCGGCGATGACGAGCAGCGTGCCGGCGGCGGTGAGGATGGCGGCGGCGGCCGCACCCGCGGACGCCGGCACCCGCACCGGCTCGGGCAGCAGCGCCCACACCTCCCGGACGAGGCCGCTTCCGCGAGCCGCTCCCCAGCCGGCTGAGAGCACACCGACGACGAGGCCGCAGGCCAGGGCGGCGACCGGGCCGGGGCGGACCGAGGAGGAGTGCGCCGCGGCCGCGACGAACGTGGTGAACCCCGCGTAGGGAAGACCCACGGCCGCGGCGACCGTCGCCACTCCACGTGCATCACCGATGCCATGGCCGCGGGCCAGCACGGCAGCCGCCCGGGCCACGAGGAAGGTCAAGGCCAGCGTCAGCAGCAGCGGTGCGACGGCGACCGTGCCGCCGGGCACCGCCATCGGCACCTTGTGGGCAGCCAGCCAGATCTGCAGCGACGTCCGGATCGCTTCGCCGGCGCTGCTGCCGGCGCGGGAGTCGCTCGCCCAGGCGACGAGGACGATCACCATCAGCGTCGCGACGCCGAGCGCCACCGCCCAGAGCGCGGCGAGGACCCCGCGCCACCAGATCGAAGCGGTGGCGCCGTCAGCGGTCACCCCATAACGCGGGGGACTCGACGGGCGGGTGAGCAGCTCGGTCATCGCCACCCACGGTGTCAAAATCCGGGCACGATTCCGAGCCGCCGCGCCGACCGCAGGCGGACTGTCAGGGCCCGGTCAGAGCGCGGCGACCACGTCGCGCATCAATGCGGCGGTCTCCGACGGCGTCCTGCCGACGCGGACGCCCGCCGCCTCGAGTGCGGCCTTCTTCGCTGCCGCCGTGCCGGAAGAACCCGAGACGATCGCGCCGGCGTGGCCCATCGTCTTGCCCTCCGGAGCGGTGAACCCGGCGACGTAGCCGACGACCGGCTTCGTGACGTTGTCACGGACGAACTCGGCGGCGCGCTCCTCGGCGTCGCCTCCGATCTCGCCGATCATCACGATCGCGTCCGTCTCCGGGTCGTCCTGGAACGCCCGCAGGCAGTCGATGTGGGTGGTGCCGATGACCGGGTCACCGCCGATGCCCACACAGGTGGAGAAACCGATGTCGCGCAGCTCGTACATCATCTGGTAGGTCAAGGTCCCGCTCTTGCTCACCAGGCCGATGCGGCCGGGCTGGGTGATGTCGGCCGGGATGATCCCGGCATTGGAGCGGCCGGGCGAGATGATGCCCGGGCAGTTCGGTCCGATGATCCGTGTGCTCGTGCTCTGCGCGCCGACGGAGGTGGAGCTGCGGGAGTAGGCGTAGAAGTACGCCGAGTCCTGCACCGGGATGCCTTCGGTGATGACGACGAGCAGCGGGATCTGCGCGTCGATCGCTTCGATCGCGGCGTCTTTCGCGAAGGCCGGCGGCACGAACACGACGGACACGTCTGCGCCGGTCTCCTTCATGGCCTCGCCGACGGTCGCGAACACCGGGATGGTGGAGCCGGCGCCGGAAGCGCCCTCGACGGACACCGTGGTGCCCGCCTTGCGCGGGTTGACCCCTCCGACGATGTTCGTGCCGGCGGCGACCATGCGGCGGGTGTGCTTCGTCCCTTCGGAACCCGTGATGCCCTGCACGATGACCTTGCTCTGCTCGGTCAGCCAGATCGCCATCAGCCGCTGATTCCCTTCTGGCCGCTCGAGGCGAGCTCGGCGGCGCGTCGCGCCGCGCCGTCCATCGTGTCGACCTGCTCGACGAGCGGGTGCGCGGCGTCGGTGAGGATGCGCCGACCCGCTTCGGCGTTGTTCCCGTCCAGGCGTACGACGAGGGGCCGGGTCAGTTGGTCGCCGCGACCAGCGAGCAGCTCGAGCGCCGAGACGATGCCGGTGGCCACCGCGTCGCACGCGGTGATGCCACCGAAGACGTTGACGAACACCGATCGGACCGCCGGGTCGGACAGGACGATCTCCAACCCGTTGGCCATGACCTCGGCCGAGGCACCGCCACCGATGTCGAGGAAGTTGGCCGGGCGCACGTCGCCGAACTGCTCTCCGGCGTAGGCCACGACGTCGAGAGTGGACATCACGAGCCCCGCGCCGTTGCCGATGATGCCGACCTGACCGTCGAGCTTGACGTAGTTGAGGCCCTTCTCCTTCGCCCGCACTTCGATCGGGTCGGTCGCGGAGTTGTCGCGGTAGGCGTCGTGCACCTCGGCGTGGCGGAAGTCGGCGTTGTCGTCGAGTGTCACCTTGCCGTCGAGTGCGAGCACGCGGCCGTCCGGCGTCTGCACCAACGGGTTGACCTCGACCAGCGTCGCCTCTTCCCCGGTGAAGACGTCCCAGAGCTTGCTGATGACCTCGACCGCCTGGTCACCGATCTCCGCCGGCAGGTTGCCGCGCTCGACGATCTCGCGCGCCTTTGCCTCATCGACCCCGGCGACCGGGTCGACCGGCACCCGCGCGAGTGCGTGCGGCCGCTCGACCGCGAGCTGCTCGATCTCCATGCCGCCTTCGGCGGAGCACATCGCCAAGTAGGAGCGGTTGGCGCGGTCGAGCAGGAAGGAGAAGTAGAACTCGGCGCCGATGTCAGCGGCTTCGGCGACCAGCACGGTGTGCACGTGGTGGCCCTTGATGTCCATGCCGAGGATCGCGCGGGCGTGCTGCTCGGCGTCGTCGGGCGTCGCGGCGAACTTCACCCCGCCCGCCTTGCCGCGCCCGCCGGTCTTCACCTGGGCCTTGACCATCACCGGACCACCGAGTTGTTCGGCGGCCGCCCGGGCCTGTTCCGGTGTCGTCACGACCTGCTGGCGGGTCACCGGCACGCCGTACTTGCCGAACAGCTCTTTTGCTTGCCACTCGAACAGGTCCACGGCTCGCGAGGCTAGACGACCCCGCTCGGCGCACCGTCACGGGGCGGGCGGCGGAGCGCCCTACGCGGCGTCCGCCGGGCGGACATGGTTCGCGACCCATTCCACGATCTGCCCGGTGGGGGTGCCGGGCGTGAACACCTCGGCGACTCCCATCTCCTTGAGCTGGGGGATGTCGGCGTCCGGGATGATGCCGCCGCCGAACAGCACGATGTCACCGGCGTCGCGCTCGCGGAGCAGCTCGACGACCCGTTGGAACAGCGTCATGTGGGCACCGGAGAGGATCGACAAGCCGATCGCCTGCGCGTCCTCCTGCAGCGCGGTCTCCACGACCTGCTCGGGGGTCTGGTGTAACCCGGTGTAGATGACTTCGACACCCGCGTCGCGCAGCGCCCGGGCCACCACCTTGGCACCACGGTCGTGCCCGTCGAGGCCGGGCTTGGCGATGACGACGCGCACGGGCGTCGCGACGGTCGGGGCCGACGGCATCGGCAGCCCTCCTCCGGATCCGGGCGTGCAGTGCTGCGAGAGTAACCGGCTGTGAGCGACTGGCGCGATGCCGTCCTCGTCGGAGTCCGGCCGTTGTTCGGCGCCGAAGCGGCGACGGCTGCCGACGATGCGGGCGACCCGACGGCTGCACCGAGCGCGGTGTGGGCCGGGCACGGCCGCATCGGGCGGGCGGACGTGGTCGTTGCGGCCTGGGACTTCACCGTCCGAGGGGGCAGCTTCGGCGACGCCGAGGCGACGGTGTTCACCGCCGCCTGCGCGGAGGCGGCCGCGACGCGGCGGCCGCTGGTGAGCCTGCTGCGCAGTGGTGGCACACGGCTGCAGGAGGGCATGCGCGCCCTGGTCGGCATCCCACGCGCGATGCTCGCCCTGCAGCAGGTGGCAGCGGCCGGTGTGCCGCACGTGGCGGTCGCGGATCAGCCGACCACCGGCGGCGTCTGGGTCGCGGTGGGTTCCACGGCCGACATCCGGGCGGGAGTCGCGGGCGCGACCGTCGGCTTCTCCGGTCCGCGGGTCATCGAGGCGATGACGGGCGTGGCGGTGCCGCGAGGCACCAACACGGCCGAGTCGGCACTCACCGCCGGGCTGCTCGACGTCGTGCTGGCGCCGGAGCAGCTGGCCACGTGGTTGGAGCAGGTCCTGCTCACCTTGCGGCCCGACGACCCCCGTGACACCGCGCAGCCGCCTCCGGTGGCGGTGCCGGACCGGTCGGCCTGGGAGCAGGTCCAGCTGTCCCGATCGGTGGAGCGGCCGAGCGGATCCGAGCTCGTCGACGACCTGCTCGGCACCGACCGCGACACCGATGACGGCGACGACGGCATGCCGGTGTGGCTGCGCGGCGCGGACGACTCGGTCGCGGTCGCGATCGGCCGCCTGGACGGCCGTCGCGTGGTGGCCGTGGCACTGACCGGCCGTCGGGCCGGACGCGCGTCCCCGGCCGGTTACGAGCTGCTGGCCCGAGCCGCGCGGCTGGCCGATCGGCTCGACCTGGCCTGCATCGTGCTCGTCGACACCGCCGGCGCCGATCCGCTGCCGGTGAGTGAGCAGGCGGGCATCGCCCCGGCCATCGCCGCCGCGACCGACACGCTGCTGCGCTGCGGCGCCCCCACGATCGCGGTGGTGCACGGCGAGGGCGGCTCGGGTGGCGCGTTGGCGGGGGCGGTGACCGACTGTGTGGCGGTCGGCGACCTGGGCTGGTTCGCGGCGCTGGGGCCCGAAGGGGCGGCCGCGACCCTACGGGTGACACCGGCCGAGGCCGCGGACCTGCTCGGGCTGGCGCCGCGCGACCTGCTCGCCAGCGGCTTCGCCGACGCGCTCGCACCGGCCGACGAGCGGGCCCTGCGCGAGTGGCTGGCCGCGCGGCTCGACGGGCTGCGTGCGCAACCGCGGGAGGAGCGACTTGCGCGCCGGCGGCGGCGCTGGTCGAGCGCACTGCCGGGATCGTCCGGCAATGTCCCGGGTGGTGACCCTGACATCGCCTGAGAATTCCGCGAGTCGCGCCACGCAGAGCGATTCCTTGGCTACGGTCTGCTCAGCATCCGCCCGTGCGGCGGACGTCGAGGCGGCTTCCCCCTGTCCTTGCGGAGGTTCCCGGTGAATCTGCCGGTGGCGCGTGTCGGCACGAGGGCCCGTGACGGGATCGTCCGGGCGCTCGCACCGGCCACGGTTCGGGGAGCGGCGGTCGAGCTGGCGTGGATCGCCGCCCACGTCGCCAGCTATCCATTCGGCGTCGTCCAGGAGCGCGCCGGCGGGGAGCTGGAGCGGTTCACGCTCGACGGGCTTCCCCCGGTGCACCGTGGGCTGCTCATCGGCGATGTCGAGGCTGCGGGAACGCCGATCCTGCTGGTGCACGGGCTGGTCGACAACCGCTCGATCTTCACGGTCCTCCGGCGGGCGTTGCGGCGCCGGGGCTTCGGACGGGTCTGGACGATGAACTACCACGTCCTCACTCACGACCTGAGGTCAGCGGCCCAGCGGCTCGAGCACCTCGTGGAGTCGATCTGCGCCCAGACCGGTTATGAGCGCATCCACGTCATCGGCCACTCGATGGGCGGGATCGTCGCCCGTTACTACGTGCAGCGGATGGGTGGCGACGGGCGCGTCCATACGTTGGTGACGCTGGGGTCGCCGCACGAGGGGACCCGGGCCGCCAGGTTGCTCCCGCGCGGCGTCTGCCGGCAGTTGCACCCGGGCAGCGACGTCATCAGCGAGCTCGCCGAGCCCGCCCCCGGCTGCCGGACGCGGTTCGTGGCGTTCTGGAGCGACGTCGACGTCCTGATCAGCCCGAAACGCGCCGCCTGCGTGGATCATCCCGATCTGGGGGCCCGCAATGTCCTCGTGTCGGGCGTCGGCCACATGTCCCTCCCGATCGACCGCCGGGTGACCCGCGAGATCGCGGCCACGCTCGCGCAGGTCGACCCGGGCGGGGCGACCGTGGCCGCCGGGATGACGCGACTGCCGGCCCGGACCGTCGAGGAGCGGGGCGGCGCAGAAGTTCGGCCGACGCGGCAGGATTTCCGCCGCCGGCTGGCGAATCCCTGAGCTGACCGGCGGCTCCGGCCGCACGATCAGCGACGAGGAGAGCACCACTCCGATGCCTTCCCGCCGCTTTCGCCTGCCCGCGAACCTTCGCCCGCCGCTCGCGGTGGCCACCGTCGGAGGCTCGATCGCGGCGCTCGTCGCCACCGGGCCGGGCGGGGGCCTGACCCCGGTTGCGGCGACCACACCCGCCGTCGGCTCCCCCGCGACCGCGACCGCGACCGCCACCGTCGCGTCGTCGGTCCTGCGCGTGCCGACGGCGCAGCAGGCGCGAGTCGCTCAGGCGCTGCGCGCGCTGGACGTCGCCGGTGACCGTGGCGTCCGCGTCTCGCGCAGCGCCCGACGGGTGGCGTTGCGCCCCCGGCACGTCACGGCGCCGGCGCATCGCTGGGTGCGTCCCAACGCCGGTCCGCTGACCTCCGGGTTCGGCTATCGCTGGGGACGGCTGCACGCCGGGATCGACCTGGCCGGCCCTTACGGCTCACCGATCGTCGCAGCCACCGACGGCTGCATCACCTACGCCGGTCCGATGGAGGGGTACGGCGAGGTCATCGACATCACCGACTGGGACGGCACCCAGACCGCCTACGGCCACATGTCGTCCTTCGTCCGCCGCGCCGGTTGTGTGCACGCGGGCGAGCTCATCGCCCGGGTGGGCTCCGCCGGTGACGCGACCGGGCCGCATCTGCACTTCGAGGTGCACGTCGGCGGCCGGCCGGTGGATCCGATTCCTTTCCTTGCGAAGCGGGGCCTGCGCATCTGAACCTGGGCGCGACATGCGGAAAGATTGGGCTGTGCGACGACACCCCGGCGCTGCGAGTCGGCCTCGCTGGTGGACCCAGGTGGTCCTCGTGGTGGGTTTCGCCTGGGGCTATGACGAGATCCGCGAGCTGCACGGCAACGTGGTCGCCGCCGGCGTCCAGCACGGCACGCAGCTGCTGCGTCTCGACCACCTGCTCCACCTCGACTGGACCTCGACGCTGAACCGATGGCTGGTCGGTGAGCATGCACTCGGGGCGGTCCTGTCCGGCTACTACGTCGTGATGCACCTCGGCATGACCGCACTGGTGCTGCTCGTGCTCTGGGTGCACGGCCCGACCTACCGTCGGCAGCGCAACGCCTTGATCGTGCTCAGCCTGATCGGGCTCGTCGTCTACTGGCTGTATCCGGTGGCGCCGCCCCGGCTGCTGCCGGGGTTCCACGACACCGTCCGCCAGCACATCCCGGCGGCGTACAGCGTCGAGGCGGCCAAGGCCAATCTCTACGCTGCGTTCCCGTCCCTGCACATGGCATGGGCCTTGTGGTGCGGCATCGCGCTGTGGCTGCTGTCCGCGCGTCGCTGGGTGCGGGTGGTGGCGGTCGCGCACCCGGTCGTCACCGCGTTCACGGTGCTCGCCACCGGCAACCACTACGTCATCGACCTGTTCGCGGGCGTTGCCATCGTCGGCATCGGCTACGGTGCGATCGCGATCGCCGTCGTGGTGCGG
>DASTWK010000028.1:0-13054 GCA_035776655.1 Mycobacteriales bacterium
GCGGTGATCGCCGCCGGCGCGCTGCCGGTGCGGGACTTGTGCTGCTGCGGCGCGGGCGCGGTCGTCGGGGACAACTGGGCGCTCGGCGTCGCCGTCGGCGACTCCACCGCCGGTCGCACGATCATCATCCCGTCGCCGGAGTCACCCAGCACGCCGGCCGAGAGGTAGCCGCCGACCCCCACCACGGAGGCGGCGACCAGTGACGCGGCGACCCGGCGGCGCCGGCGGGTTCGCCGGCCGAGCCGGACCACGTCCGCGGCCAGGCCGACCCGCGGCCGCACGTCGATGACGATCTCGTCGAGCGCCAAGCGGAGCTCGGGCTCCTCGTGGTCCAGCTGCATCATGACTGGGGCTCCGGGGCGCGAGGGACCAGCGGGGGGTTGCCGCGGGAGGAGACGACGGCGTCGGTGAGGTCGATGACCGCAGGGCACATGGCCGAACGCAGCCGGCCCAGCCCGACGTGCGCGGCAGCCTTGACCGTGCCCACCGACACGCCCAGGGTCGCTGCGACCTCCTGCTCGGAGCGGTCCTCGTAGTAGCGCAGCACGACCACGGCCCGCTGCTGGCGCGGCAGCTTCGCGAGCTCCCGGCGCAGTCGGTCCCGGTCGTCGACGGCCTCGAAGGCGTCGCCGGTGCGGGCCTCCGGCACCTGCTCCGTCGGCACCTCTCCCCGCCACCGCCGCCGCCACCAGCGGGTGGCGAGGTGGGTCATGACCGTGCGGGTGTACGCCGCGGCGGCGTCGATGTCCTCGATGTGCGACCACCGCAGATAGGTCTTCTGCAGCGCGGCCTGGAGCAGGTCCTCGCCCGACTCGCGACTGCCGGCCAGCAGGACGGCGGTCCGCAACAGCGCCGGGGAGTGGATGCTGACCCACTCCTCGAACACCGCCGCGTCGGCCATCGTCCCCACGCCCCCTTGAGCCCCTGGTGATCGTCCCAGGTTGAGCGGCAGCAGGAGAAAGTTCCGGAAAGTAAGCAACTCCTGCCGCTGCCGCCACGTCTGCTCCGGTCGCCACGCCACCGGCCATGCGCCGAATCGGGCATCGATGGGCAGTTGTGCACACAGTGGACGGCTTGTGGACAACTGCCCGCGCAGAGACCCGAACACGGCGGAAACCACGAACGGCCACGGATGGCGGTCACGCCCACGAGTCGGGACAACCACGGAGATATGCACCATGTGGACGACCTGTGGACAGAGCCGGGACGACTGGGACCGTCACAACGCCGTACGCAGCTCCCACAGCAGCGGGAAGAACCGCAGGTCCCGCCGGCCGCGCAGGTAGGTCGCGCCCGTCGACCCGCCGGTGCCGGACTTGTAGCCGATCTGCCGCTCCACCACCGTCGCGTGCAGCGCCCGCCACTGGGCCGACAGCTCGTCGTGGGAGAGCAGCCCCTCGGCGACGTCCCACAGGTCGCCGTACGCCGCGCGGTCGCGGGCGACCGCGACCAGAGCCTCCCGAACCGCGTCCTCCGAACCGGTGTCCAGCCCGGCCGCGCCGAGCGCGGCCAGAAAGCCGTCCCACAGCGACGGCTCGTCCAGCCGCCGTTGCAGCCGCGCCTGCTCCGCCTCGGTCGCCGCCCGCAACCGGGACAGGAACGCCGGATCCTTCAACCCGGACAGGAACTCCAGCTCGCGGAACTGCACCGACTGGAACCCCGACGCCGGCGAGAGCAGCGCGCGGAAGTCGAGGAAGTCCTGCGGGGTCATCGTCTCGAGCACGGGCAGCTGCGCGATGAGAACCTGCTCGACCTGCTCCACCCGGCGCAACAGGTGTCGCGCCGACCACATCGCCCCGCTGCCGGCCGCGGGCCCAGCGCCGTCCGGCCCGAGCAGCAGGTCGCGCACCGAGGTCAGCTCGTGCAGCAGCAGCTTGAACCACAGCTCGTAGACCTGGTGGATCGTGATGAAGAGCAGCTCGTCGTGCGCCGGCCGGCCGGTCGCCGCCTGCCGGGACTGCGGCACCTGCTGCGCCAGCAGCGCGTCCAGGTGCAGGTAGCCGCCGTAGGAGAGCAGCCCGCCCTCTTCGCCGAAGTGCCGACCGTCGTCCACGGTGCCGGACCCTATGCCCGCCACCGCGACGCCCGACAGGTCAGGAGACCGTGACCGCCCGGGCTTGATCGGCGGAGCGCACGGTGTTGCGCCCCGCGCGTTTGCCGGCGTACAGCGCCTGGTCCGCCGCCTCCAGCAGCGACCTGCCGTCGATGCCGTCGTAGGGGAAGGTCGCCACGCCGGCACTGGCCGTCACCGGCACGTCCGACCCGCACTCTTCGACCGCGCGGCGCAGCCGTTCGGCGACCTGCAGCGCGAGCGCGGTCGAGCAGCCGGGCAGGACGGCGGCGAACTCCTCCCCGCCGTAGCGGGCGATGGTGTCGTACTCGCGGCCGCACTCGCGCAGCGCCGTCGCGACCTGGCGCAGCACCTGGTCACCGACCACGTGCCCATGGGTGTCGTTGAGCTGCTTGAAGTGGTCGATGTCGAGCAGCACGATCGACAGCCGCCCGTCGGTGCGGGTGGCGCGCGTCAGCTCCCGCTCCAGCGACCGGTCGAACGAGCGGCGGTTGGCCAGCGCGGTCAGCCCGTCGGTGACGGCCATCTGCTGCATCCGTTCGAGCAGGATCGCGTTGCGCATGGCGAGCGCGGCATGACCGGCGAAGCGTTCGGTGGTGGCGATGACGCGACGCTCGACCCGGTCGCGGATGACGCCGCTGGTCTCCGCGACCAGCACACCGACGACCGCATCGGCCACCAACGGCACGATCGCGAGGTTGCGCGCCTCGGGCATGATGGCGGACAGCCACGGATCGCCCTGCGGGTCGAGGTGGCGGACGAGCAAGGTCCGCCGCTCCGCGTGCACGACGCCGAGCACCGACCCTGGACCGACGCTGAAGTCGGCGACGACCGCGTCGAGCAGGTTCCGGCAGGTGAGCAGCCGCGGCTCGACGCCGTCGACGACCTCGAACAACGCGAGCCGGCGGAAGCCGAACGTCTCGGCCAGGGTGTCGAGCAGCACGTCACCGACGCTCAGCGGGTCGTTGGCATCCTCCAGCGCGCGTCCCATCTGCGCCAGCTGTTCGAGCTCGTACCGCCGCCGTCGCAGCTCCCGTTCGTTGACGGCGGCGAGCGAGGCGATCGTCAACGTCAACGTCCACAACGCCACGATGAACGCGATGATGCGAAACCACTCGTCGGTCAGTGACGGCGCGGCCGGCAACGCGCCGGATCGTTCGGCATAGAACACACACAGCTGCAGCAGTGAGTGCCACAACGCGAGCTTCAGTCCGGTGCGGTAGGACGCCAGCAGCGTCACCGCGCCGAGATGGACCAGGATGAGGTAACGCAACGGCTCGCCGCCGCTGCCGCCCGTGAGGTACGTCGCCCACGCGAGGTAGACGCCGTCGGCGATCAGCAACGACCCGAACAGCCACAGCCCGCGCCGTCGCATCATTCGCCAGAGCGCTTCGACGGCGAGGCAGAGCAGCAGGTAGGCCAGCGCGAACAGCGCCACGACTGCGAACGACGCCCGCAGCCCGCTCGGCAGCAACGCCGCGTCGAGCACCGTTGCCGCCGCAAGCACCGCGCGCAGCACCCGCAGGTAGAGCAACCGTTCGTCGAGCGACACGACCTCGGTGCCGCGGTGACCCGGCCCGGTCACCGCTCCACCGCCGGTGCGGCGGGCGGTCGCACCTCGCCGCGGCCCGGCGGCGGCTGGAACTCGACCGTGTCCTCAGCGGTGATCGAGGCGAACGCGAGCTTCGGGTCTCGGCGGTCGATGCGGTTCTGCACCAGCAGGAAGCCCAGCACCACGACCACGAGCAACAGCGGGAAGCCGGCCCCGCCGCCGGCATGCCCGACCGCGTTGACCACGCCCTGCACCGCGGACGGCACCGACTCGGGTCCGCTCCGCGCTGTTCGCGCAGCGGGTGCGGCCGGTGCGGCGGCCGGGCCCGACTCCACCAGCCGGTCGACGGCCGCGGCGGGGCGAGCGCCGGGAGAAGTCGGTACGCCGGTTCCCGGGGCGAGCTGGGTGCCGGTTCCGTGGGCGCCGGTCGGTGGCAAGCGCGTGGCCAACACCAACAGCGCCGCGACACCGGCAGCGAGCAGCAGCCATCGCCACGCAGCCCGCACAGTCGCGAGGCCGCGTCCCCCCATCGCCGAGTCGCCCGCCACCGCTTGGCTCATCGGCAGGATCCGCGCGCGTCTTGACGCTGGGCGCCGCCGTCAACCATCCTTGCCGGCCGGGGAGGACGCATGGCCGAACAGGTGAGCGGCGCCGGGGACGCACGATGGCCCTACCCGTCGTACGCCGACCGCAGCTGGCTCGGCGGTGAACGGGGCCCGGACCGCGAGCTCGCCGCGGTGGTGCACGCATTGCGGGCGACGGTCTCCGAAGCCGGCGGCCGCGCGGGCAACGATCCGGACGACCTGAGCCAGGCGCTCGGTCACCTGGCCGCCATCGGCGAGCGGGTGGACTGGGCACTGCTGTCGCTCGTGGGGGAGGCGCGCGCCCGCGGCATGACCTGGCAGGCCATCGGCGCCGCGCTCGGGGTCACCAAGCAGGCCGCGCAGCAGCGGTTCGCGCCGTACGTCGCCGAGGCGCTGGCGCGCGCCGGCGTCGACCGCTGACCCGCGCCCGCTCGGCAGCTAGCCCATGTGCGGGTAACGCCAGTCCGTTGGCGGGACGAAGTTCTCCTTCATCGCCCGCGGGCTCGTCCAGCGCAGCAGGTTCAGCATGGACCCGGCCTTGTCGTTGGTGCCGGACGCGCGAGCGCCGCCGAACGGCTGCTGGCCGACCACGGCGCCGGTCGGCTTGTCGTTGACGTAGAAGTTGCCGGCGGAGTAACGCAGCACCTGCTGCGCCTGCGCGATCGCCTGCCGGTCCTGCGCGAACACCGCGCCGGTGAGGGCGTAGGGCGCGACGTCGGCGGCCTGGCGCACCACCGCGTCGTAGTCGGCGTCGGGATAGACGAAGACGCCGAGGATCGGCCCGAAGTATTCGGTCGTGAAGATGTCGTGGGTCGGGTCGGTGCCGAGCAGGATCGTCGGGCGGACGAAGAACCCTTCCCGGTCGTCGGCTGTGCCTCCCGCCAGGATCTCCAGAGTGGCGTCGCTGCGTGCCCGGTCGAGCACACCGGAGAGCCGGTCGAAGGCACGCCGGTCGATGACGGCTCCCATGAAGTTCGTGAAGTCCGCCACGTCACCGACCGGCAACAGGTTGGTCTGCTCGGTCAGGTCGTCACGCAGCCGCCCCCACAGCGACTGCGGGACGTAGGCGCGCGAGGCAGCGGAGCACTTCTGGCCCTGGTACTCGAACGCGCCGCGGATCAGGCCGGTGCGCAGAGCGTCGACGTCGGCGGAGGGATGAGCGAGGACGAAGTCCTTGCCGCCGGTCTCACCGACGAGGCGCGGGTAGCCGCGGTAGCCCGCGATGTTGCGGCCGACGGCCTGCCACAGGTGCTGGAACGTCGCGGTCGAGCCGGTGAAGTGGATGCCGGCCAGGTCGGGGTGCGGGACCGCGACCTCCGACACCGCCTGACCGTCACCGGTCACGAGGTTGATCACGCCCGGCGGCAGCCCCGCGGCCTCGAGCAGGCGCATCAGCATGTGCGCGGAGAACTGTTGCGTGGGGCTGGGCTTCCAGACCACCGTGCAACCCATCAGTGCGGGTGCGGTCGGCAGGTTGCCGGCGATCGAGGTGAAGTTGAACGGCGTGATCGCGAGGACGAAGCCCTCCAGCGGTCGGTGGTCGAGCCGGTTCCACATCATCGGACCGCTGATCGGTTGCTCGGCCAGAATCGCGCGCGCATAGCTGACGTTGAAGCGCCAGAAGTCGACGAGCTCGCACGCGCTGTCGATCTCGGCCTGGTAACAGGTCTTCGACTGGCCGAGCATCGTCGCTGCGTTGACGGTGTCGCGCCAAGGGCCGGCCAGCAGGTCGGCGGCGCGAAGGAACACCGCGGCACGCTCGTCGAACGGCAGGTCCCGCCAGGACGGTGCCGCCGCCAAGGCCGCATCGACCGCGGCCTGCACGTCGCTGGCGTCCGCGTTCCAGGTGCGGCCGAGCACCGTCGCGTGCCGGTGCGGCGCGACGACGTCGATCAGATCGCCGGAGCCACCCCGCTCGATGCCGCCGATCGTCATCGTCAGCTCGACCGGGTCCGCGGCCGACAGCTCCTTCAGCCGCGCCTCCAGGCTCGCGCGTTCCTTGCTGCCGGGCGCGTAGCTGCGCACCGGTTCGTTGGCGGGAGCGGGTGGCACAGTCACGGCATCGAGCACGTGCTCATCCTCCCCCGCCGCAGCCGGGCCAGTCAGCCCAGCAGGTGCGGCAGCTCCTGAACGGCGTACCAGCCGAGCTCGAGGGCCGCCGCCTCGTCGAGCGCGAACGCGGCATCGTCGTCGCCGGCCGCGGCCGCGCCGAGCGCGGTGACCGCCGCGCTCACCACCGACTCCGCGTCTTCGTCGTCGAGCAGCGCCGACGCCCACTGGGTCAGCGGCACCGGCACACCCACGACGACCGCGCTGCGTCCGGCCGCGCCGGATTGGTCCACGGCCACATCGGCGTCGGCCACGTCGACCGCGAGGACGGCCCGCCGGCGGGGCGCGTCGACGTCGACGGCCAGCAGATCGAGCACCGCCTGGGCCGCGGCGAGCTGCGCGACGTACTCCATCTCCTCTTGGGACCCCTCGCGATACCACTCCCGCAGTGCGGGAGTCACCGCGTGCCCCGGACCGACCGGCGCGCGCCCGGCGGCCAGCCACTCCCGCAGCTGCGGCAGCGTCACCGGCCGGTAGACACGCACGGGCGTGCAGCTCAGGCCGCGGGCGAGGCGGAGGAGCCGCCGGCCATCGCGGCGGCGGAAGTGCGCAGCGACGTCTCGAAGACGTCGAGGCGGCGGCGATGGTCCATGAGGTTGACGCCGATGGCGGCCAGGTCTTCGCGGCCAGGACCGAGAACGGTGACCGTGGTGCCGCGGCGCCGGACCTTGCCGGCCTCGTGCAGGATCCGCTTCGTCATTGCTCGGCGGAACCGGCGCTCGAGCCGGCCGACCAGCGACGGCGGGTCGTCGTAGTCGAACGACGCCATCGGCGCCAGCACCACGACCTCGTCGAGTCCCACGCCGGCGAGGAGGTCGAGGCTCGTCGGCGAACACGTGCCACCGTCGACGTAGCGACGCCCCCCGATCAGCGCGGGCTCGTACCAACCGGGGATCGAGCAGGACGCCGTCACCGCGTCGGCGAGGTCGGCCGCCGGCGCGCCGGTGCGGCCGAACGCCACCCGCCGCCCGGTCTCGTAGTCCATCGTGACGATCCACGTGTTGGGGTGCGGCGCCCAGCCGCCGTCGGGGTTCACCGCCTGCATCAGCTCGTGCACGGCGTCGAGCCGGGCCCGGCCGCGCGGCGCGAGCGCCGACAGGATCGCCAGCGGCGGGTGGCGGCGCGGGTTGCGCGCGGCATGCGCGAGCAGCGCGGCGGAGCCGAGTCGAAGCTGCGGGCGGGGCGGCAACGCACCGCCGCTGGCCGTGTCGTGGTTGAAGTCGATGTGCGGGTCGCCCGGCGCGGGCACCCCCCGCTGGTGGTTCACGAGCGTGTCGACGCCGATGCCGCAGCCGAGCAAGCCGGCCAGCACCGAGCCGGCGGAGGTGCCGACGAGGATCTCGGCCGCGCGCGGGTCCCAGTCGTAGGCCTCGCTGACGGCGTGCAGGGCCCCGATCATCCAGGCCGCGCCGAGCACCCCGCCGCCACCGAGCACGAGTGCTCGGCGGGGTCCCGCATCCGCCGTGCGGCTCATGCCAAGGTCCCGAGCAGCTCGTCGAGGGACTCCTCGATGCACTGGGCGAGCACGTCGACGTCGGGCATCGCGTCACGGTCGGCGTTGAGGCCGTAGTAGACACCGCCGTCGTAGGACGTGAGGCCCACCGACACCGCCTGCCCCTTCCCGAGCGGTACGACGGGATAGCACTCGAGCATCCGCGCTCCCGCGGCATAGAGCGGGAACTGCGGTCCCGGCACGTTGGTCACCACCACATTGAACAGCCGTCGGCTCAAGCCCGAGGCGAGCCGCGCCGCCGCCGAGTGGATGGTGGGTGGGGCAAAACCGGACAAGGCCACGAGAGCGTCGGCGGCCACCGACTGGCCGGACTCCTTGTGCGCCTTCATGGCATAGGACAGCTGATGCAGCCGGACGACCGGGCTGGGCTCGCCGATCGGCAGGTCGACGAACAGTGCCGAGACCCGGTTGCCGAGGGTGCCGGCCTGCTGGTCGGTGCGGACGCTCACCGGGACCATCGCGCGCACCTGGCTGCGCGGTGTCACCGACTCGCCGCGGGTCAACAGCCACACCCGCAAGGCGCCCGCGACCGTCGCCAGCACCACGTCGTTCACGGTGCCGCCGTGGACGGCACGGATGCGCTTGTAGTCCTCGAGCCGGGTCTGCGCGGTGGCGAACCGACGCTGCTCGCCGATCGTCGCGTTGAGCGGGCTCGGTGGCGCCGGCCGCAGCGACGTGCGGGCCGCCGCGACCAGGCCGGTCGCCGTGCCGAGCGCCCGCTGCCCGATGCCGCGGACGTCGGCGATCTCGCCGCGCACGGTCTCGACCATCTGCGTGGGCCGGCGCAGGTTGTCGCGCACTGCGCCGAGCAGCAGCTCGGCGGCGGACGGCTCCGGGCGCGGGATCCACGCGTCTTCTACGACGTCCCGCGGCGTCGGCTCGACGTCGAGGATCAGCGTGCCGATGTCGATCGCGCTGATGCCGTCGACCATGGCGTGGTGGGTCTTGGTGATGATGGCGAACCGGCCGTCGGCAAGCCCCTCGACGAGGTAGATCTCCCACAACGGTCGGCTGCGGTCGAGCTGGCGCGACTGCACCCGACCGACCAGCTCGTACAACTGTTCCGGCGTGCCGGGCCGCGGCAGCGCGCTGCGGCGGACGTGATAGCTGATGTCGAAGTCCTCGTCGTCCACCCACACCGGGTTCGCGACGTGCCCCGGCACCCAACGCACCTTCTGCCGATAACGCGGGACCAGCCCGATCCGCTGGGACACGAGGGTGCACAGCGCCTCGTAGTCGAAGCCGCCGTCCCCCGTCGGCGGTTCGAACACCGCGACGCCACCGACGTGCATCGCCGTCGTCGGCGACTCGAGGTAGAGGAACGAGACGTCGAGCGCGGACAGCCGGTCGGTCGTCATGCCGGCACCAGCTCCACCCCGAACAGCGTCTCGAGCTCACCGAGCGCCTGCTCGACCGTCGTGAACTGCACGCCGACCATGCCGACGCTCACGGCACCGGCCACGTTGGGGGCGAGGTCGTCGACGAACACACATCGCGACGGCTCCAGCCCGAGCTTGTCGGCGGCCAGCCGGTAGATCGCCGGCTCCGGTTTGCGCATCCCGACCTCACCGGAGATCACCACCGCGTCGAACGCCTCGTCCCACTGCTCGCGCGGGTAGTCCAGGCCCCAGGAGTTCGACAGCAGCGCGGTGCGGATGCCGAGGGTGCGGGCCCGCCGCACCGCGTCGAACATCGGCTGCTCGCGACGAAAGCCCGCGAACATCCGCGCCAGCAGACCGTCGGCCTGCACCGGCCGGCCATCGTGGGTGTGCAGCCGGCTGGCGAGCTCACGTTCGAAGTCGGGGATCGCCAGCTCGCCGCGCTCCAATGCATGCATCGGGTTGGTTGCCGCCTCCGCCCCGTAGGACGAGCCGAGCCACTCCCGCATCACCCGGCGAAAGGCCGCAAGGTCGATCTCGTCGTCCTCGCACCACGACCGCATCGTGTCCTGCAAGGGGCTCGTGAGCACGCCGCCGTAGTCGACGATCAGCGCGCGCAGCTGGTGGTCGGCGCTGCCCGCCGCGTCGTCGCTCACGCCGACAGCCTACGAAGCGGGGCAGGCGGTGCCGGTTGCTGCGGGCGTCGAAGCCGCGGCGGACGCTGCTGGCGACGGACGGGTGATGTGGTCGAACCGCGTGCCGAGGTCGAGCTCGACCTTGCCCGCCGTGGGAGTCAGGACGAGGCGAGGCGGCGGCACGACCAGAGTGGCGAGCCGCTGTGCGTCGGCGGCGGCCGCCGCCGGATAGCGGATCAGCGAGTCGCCGCGGACGAACATGGCCGCGTTGCCCACCCGCGCGACGGGCACGTGGAACCATCGCTGCAGCTGCCGAGCCGCACCCGCGGCGAGGCCCGGTCGCAGGCTGCCGTTGAGCACACGAATCGGAGCCGCCAGCGCCGGCGTCGGGGTCGGTGTCGGCGATGCGGTGGGGCAGGGTGTCGGCCGGGTGTTCAGCGTCGCGGTGCCGCGGTCGTCGTGGAAGTGCCGCCAGCCGAACCAGGCACCGGCACCGGCCGCCGCAAGCACGACGAGCGTGAGCAGCGCTCGGGCCCAGCGGCGACCGCGCCGTCGCCGGCGGGGGGACAGGTCGCCGGAGCCGAGGATCGTCACGTCTGGCGACGATAGCGAGCCGGCGTACTGACGAGGGTCACCGCGGCGGCGGGTCGCAGGACCCTGCGCGGCCGACTCCGCGAGGGTGAAGACTGTGACGCCGACGCGGCCGACAGCGGCTGCCGGTCACCGACATCTCGGAGGTACGCCGTGGACTTCGCGCCGTCAGCGACCGCGCAGGACTACATCAAGCGGCTCGAAGACTTCATGGACTCACACGTCTATCCGAACGAGCCGGTCTACGGGCAGCAGCGCGCCGAGATGCTCGCCTCCGGGCGCGGCGACGAGGTGCCGCCGATCGTCGAGGAGCTCAAGGTCGAGGCGCGCAGCCGCGGCCTGTGGAACCTCTTCCTGCCCGACGTCTCGGGCCTGAGCAACGTCGACTACGCGCATCTGGCCGAGATCATGGGCCGCTCGCCGGCACTCGCGCCCGAGGCCACGAACTGCGCCGCGCCCGACACCGGGAACATGGAAGTGCTGCACATGTTCGGCACCGCCGAGCAGAAGGAGCGCTGGCTGCGGCCGCTGCTCGACGGGGAGATCCGGTCGGCGTTCGCGATGACCGAGCCGGACGTCGCGTCGTCCGACGCGACCAACATCTCGACCAGCATCCGCCGCGACGGCGACGACTACGTCATCAACGGCCGCAAGTGGTGGACCAGCGGCGCTGCCGACCCGCGCTGCTCGTTCTTCATCCTCATGGGCAAGACCGACCCGGACGCGCCGGTCCACCGTCAGCAGTCGCAGGTGCTCGTGCCGCGGGACACGCCAGGCGTCACCGTCGTCCGCAACCTGCCGGTGTTCGGCTACCTCGACCAGCACGGCCACTGCGAGGTGCGTTTCGACGACGTGCGGGTGCCGGTGACGAACCTGATCGGAGAGGAAGGCGGCGGGTTCGCGATCGCGCAGGCCCGGCTCGGGCCGGGGCGGATCCATCACTGCATGCGGGCGATCGGTGTGGCCGAGCGAGCACTGGAGCTGATGTGCCAGCGCGCGCTGAGTCGGGTCGCCTTCGGTCGCACGCTGGCCGAGCAAGGCGTCGTACGCGAGCAGATCGCGGAGTCGCGGATGGCGATCGAGCAGGCGCGGCTGCTGACGCTGAAAACCGCCTGGCTGATCGACAACGTCGGCGCCAAGGGCGCCCGGACCGAGATCGCCGCCATCAAGGTGGTCGCGCCGCGGGTGTGCTGCGAGGTGCTCGACCGAGCCATCCAGGTGCACGGCGGCGCCGGTGTCTCCGACGACTTCCCGCTGGCGAGCATGTACGCGCACGCGCGCACCTTGCGGATCGCGGACGGGCCGGATGCGGTGCACCTGCGTTCAGTGGCGCGCATGGAGCTGGGCAAGCACCTGCAGCGCTGACCGGAGCGTGAAGCCCGGCGGTCTCCCTAGTCGCGGCGGGACCGGCGCGCGGCCCGGCGCAAGGTGCGCCGGTGCCGTCGGGGTGCGGGCACGCCGCCGACGGAGGCGGCCAGCCGGCGCAGCTCCGGTCGGGCGGGTGATGACGGCGCCGCCTCGGCCAGCGTCCGCCCGCCGGCGACCGCGGTGTCGAAGCCGGCCGGGTCGAGCGGCAGGAAAAACGGCTGCGTGACAGCGGCGAACCGCTCCAGCGCGGCAGCGATCTCCCCGCGCGGGTCGCCGCCACCGACGACGGCCGGACGCACCCGATTGACGACCGTCATCGGCCGCACGCCCGGTGCGACGACCTCCCCGAGGTCGGGCAGCGCGCGGATGAACCGCTGCAGCCCGACCGGATCAGCCGTCGCCACCGCGACGACATCGTCGGCTGCGGACAGCGCGGTGAGGGTGGCACCGTTGCGCCGCGGGGCCGCCGTGTCGAACGACAGCTCCTCGTCTCGCTCCAGGCAGAAGCCACAGTCGACGACGGTGACGGCGGCGAGGTGCCGCGCCAGCGCCAGCACGACCTCGAGCGCACTCGGCCGCAGTTCCGGCCAGCGCTCGGCCCGGCTGATGCCCGTCAGCACCCGCAACCGCGGCCGCACCTGGAGGGCGAGCTCGGCCAACCCGGCCACGTCGAGGCTGCCATTGTTGGCCAGCCGGCAGGCTGCCGCGAGACCTGGCGCTTCGTCGAGCAGGCCGAGCAGCTGCGCGACTGCGCCCCCGTAGGAGTCCGCGTCGACGAGCAGCGTCTCGACGCCGAGCTCGGCGAGCTCGGCCGCCAAGCCGATCGCGACGGAGGTTCGGCCCGGCGCGCCGGTCGGGCCCCACGCCGCGACGACCCGCCCCTCCCCGGTCGTCGCCGCCGGCCGATCCGCCGGCACCGGATGCCGGGGCGGCGGGGGCGCCGGAAAGGCGGCGCCGGGGTCGGCGACGGCGAAGGCGGGAGCGGCGGCCGTGGCACCCAGGGCGGCCCGCACCGCGGCCGCGACGTCGGCGGCCGTGGCCGCCGGCGTCAGCACCTGACCGACGCCCAGCTGTCGGAGCCGGCGCTCGCCGGACTCGTCGTGGTCGGGCACGAGCCCGACTACGGCCACCCCCGCCACCGCCAACTGGGTCAGGGCCTCCCGGTCGAGGCGGCGCAGGTCACCGGACAGCAGCACCGCCCGGCCCAGGCCGGCGGCGGCGGCCGCCAACAGGTCGGCGAGGTCGACGCACC
>DASTWK010000029.1:0-5370 GCA_035776655.1 Mycobacteriales bacterium
CGCTGTGGAGTGCGGCAGCGGCGGGACATCGAGCGGCGGCTTCGTGACTGTTCGTGTCGACTGCCACCAAGGTCCTGCGGCCCAAAGCGACTCAACTGATCTCCACAGCGTCGTGGCGGAGCAGTACTACACGGCATACCAGTGGCGTCCCGCATGCGGGACCGTTCGGCCGGGCTCACCTGTGCAGCCGTGTCCGTCGTCCATGACCTGGTGCAAGCCCAACGAGACGATGTACACGCTCTTCGGTCTCCACAACGGCGGATGGCAACGGATCCGCCAGTTCTGCTTCGCCGAGCCACCGCAGAATGCCGCGCCACCACGGGTCACAGCCGCAATGGTGTTGCGGGCGTTCCGGCAGGTGCCGCTGCCGGAGAGCCGGTCGATCGCGCAGCCGGCGGGCAAGACGCTGGTCAACTTCGAGACGATCTTCCACGCGGACGCCGAGTCGTTCACCCGCACGGTGACGCTGCTCGGGCAGCGGGTGCAGCTCGACATCCGGCCGAGCAGGTTCCACTGGGTGTTCGGCGACGGGGCGAGCGAGGACACGGCGACGGCCGGGGCGCCGTACCCCAGCAAGGAGATCGTGCACAAGTACCTCGACGCCCACGTCACCGTCGAGCACCACCTCGAGGTCACCTGGGCCGCGCGCTACAGCGTGAACGGCGGACCCTGGCGCGACGTCCCCGGCACCGTGACCCGCACCGGACCCGCCACCGCACTCCGCATCGCCGAGGCGACGCCGGCGCTCTCCGGCGAGGGGCACTGAGGTGACAGGATCGCGCCATGACGATGCCGTGGGCCGACAACTGGGAGCGGGTGCCGGGGTACCTCGACGCCGCGACCATGGGACTCCCGCCGAGGAGCGTCGTCGCAGCGATGCGGACGCACCTCGAGGACTGGCAAGCCGGGCGCTGCAGTGCCGGCGGGTTTGACGAGGACGTGCGCCGAGCGCGCGCCGCGTTCGCGAAGCTCGTCGGCGTCACCGCCGACGACGTCGCCATCGGCGCCCAGGTGTCGCAGCTGGTCGGACTCGTCGCGGCCAGCGTCCCGGACGGCGCGCGGGTAGTGGTCCCGAGCGCGGAGTTCGCCTCGGTCAGCTTCCCGTTCCTGGTGCACGCCGACCGCGGTGTCCACGTGGTGCAGGCTCCGCTGGAAGGGCTCGCCGACGCGCTCGACGACAGCGTCCACACCGTCGCGTTCTCCGTCGCGCAGTCCTCAGACGGACGGCTCGCCGACGTCGAGGCCATCCTGGAAGCGGCCGGTCGTAGCGGCACCCGCACCGTCGCCGACCTGACCCAGGCCGCCGGCTGGCTGCCGCTCGACGCAGGCCGGTTCGACGTCACGGTGACCGGTGGCTACAAGTGGCTCTGCTGCCCACGCGGCTCGGCCTTCCTCACCGCGACGCCGGCCGCGAAGGAGAAGATCCGGCCGCTCTACCCCAACTGGTACGCCAGCGCCGACATCTGGGGCTCCATCTACGCTGATGAGCTCGCGCTCGCCGAGGAGGTCCGCCGGTTCGACACCTCGCCCGCGTGGCCGGTCTGGGTCGGGACGGCCCCGGCGCTGGAGCTCCTGGCGGGTCTGCATCGCGACGACCCGGAGATCGGCGCCGCGGTGGCGTCGTACGGCGTCGACCTGGCCAACGAGGTGCGCAAGACGATCGGTCTCGAGCCGGAGCCTCGGCCGGTGATCGCGCTGCCCGACGAGGGCGGCAGAGTGAAGGCCGCGCTCGAGGACGCCGGTTGCCGCGTTGCCGGCCGCGGCAGCGGCGTACGGCTCGGCTTCCACCTGTGGAACACCGAGGACGACGTCGACCGGGTGGTGGACGCGCTCACCCGCTGACCGCCGACGCGGCGCTCCCTGTGGCCCCCAGCCCGCCGAGGCGGCACTCCCTGTGACTTCCTGACCGCCGAGGCGGCACTCCCTGTGACCTGCCGGCTGCCGACGCGGCACTCCCTGGGCAGAACCCCGCGTACATTTCTGCCATGCGCAAGCCCTCCTCGCGCCGACTGACTTTGCTGTACGGCGCGGTCGCGGTCGCCGACTCGTTGCTGGCGGGCTCCGACCGACCCGCGGCACAGCGTGCCCGCGTGGTCACCAAGCCGCTGCTGATGCCGACGCTGACGGCGTCCTTGCTGGCGGACCCGGGTGCTCGCCGATCACCTCTGCGTACGTCGACGGCGGTCGCGCAGCTGGCTGGTTGGGGCGGCGACCTCGCGCTGCTCGCGCACGGCACGAAGCCGTTCGTCGCGGGCGCCGGCTCGTTCGCAGTCGGCCATGTCGCCTACGCCACCGGCTTCCGCCGCAACGGCCAGCCCCGTGCCGAGCTGATGCACGCCCGAGCTCCCCGGACGGTCGCCGCCACCTGGCTGCTGTCCGGACCGGCTCTCGCCGTGGCCGCGCGGCGGCACGAGAGGGCGCTCGGCCCCGCCGTGCTCGGGTACTCCGCCGTGCTCGCCACCATGGCGGCCACCGCGACCCAGCTTCGGCCGAGCATTCCGCCCGGTGCCCGCCGCGCCACGGCCGCCGGTGCAGCACTGTTCCTGGTGTCGGACACCTTGCTCGGCGTACGAAAGTTCCTCCTGCACGGAGACAGCCCTCGACTCGAGTCGGCGGTGATGGCGACGTACACCGCCGCCCAACTCTTGCTCAACCAGGGCGCCGCCCGCGCCGGCCACTGACCTCGCGCACAGGCACTGCCGCCTCGACGGTCTGGGGAGCACAGGAACTGCCGCGTCGACGACCCCCGGGCCACAGCAACTGCCGCGTCGACGGTCTGGGGAGCACAAGAACTGCCGCGTCGACGACCCCAGGGCCACAGCAACTGCCGCCTCGACGGTCTGGGGAGCACAGGAACTGGCGCGTCGACGACCCCCGGGCCACAGCAACTGCCGCCTCGACGGTCTGGGGAGCACAAGAACTGCCGCCTCGGCGACCCCAGGAGGACACCAACTGCCGCGTCGACGCTCAGGAGGGCGCAAGAACTGCCGCGTCGGCGGGTCCACCAGGCGGGCAGCGCGAAGGGGACGGGACCAGCGTGTGGTCCCGTCCCCTTGCTCTTCTTCCCCAAGAAGTGCTGACGGTCGGGGTCGAGTCGACCGCCAGACGTATTCAGTTGTGGTGGGGCAAATCCGTGGAGAAGTCCGTTCAGCAGCCCAGCCGCAGCCCAGCCTCAGGCCAGCCCAGCCTCAGGCCAGCCCAGCCTCAGGCCGGCGCGGTCAGGCCGGCGCGGTCAGTTGAGCGGCACGGCGATCTTGTCGCCGACCTGGAGCGCGCCGCCCTGCAGGGAGTTGAGCTGCTCGATCTTGTGCACGACGTCGCGCACCTCACCGGGGCCGGCGACGTCGCCGGCGATGCCGTAGAGCGTGTCGCCGGGCTGCACCTCGACGACCTTCACCGGCAGCGGCTCGCCGGCGTCCTTGGTGGCGGTGGCCAGTCCACCGAAGACGACCATCAGCGCAAGGGCGGCCATCAGGAACACGGCCACCACGACCACCTGGCCGCGGCGGGTCAGCTTGAGCGGGCCGTCGATGCTGCGGACCCTGTCGAGTCGGCTGTCGAAGCCTGCGGTGATGCCGATCGTGCTCATCTTCTTCCTCCTGGTCGTCGCGACCCCTCGTGCTGCTGTCGTGCTGTGTGTCGCCCTGCTGGACCAGTTCTAGGACCCACCTCCGACACTTCGGCTGGTGGCGATAGAACCGGGCAGCGGTTCGAACACATGTACGACGTTAGATCATGTGTTCGAACGACGCAAGAACATACGTTCGAGCCGCGTGTCTCCACCTGGAAGCCCGGCGAATTCCGAGACTCGGAACCGCGAAGTCGTCCGTTCTGTCCGCTGACATCGGCAGAACCGGCGACTAGCGTCGAACGCATCCAGACCACTTCACGTCGAAGCGGCCTGCCCACGACGAGGAGGGCGACGTGTTCATCCAGATGGTCCAGGGGGCATGTACGCGAGAGGACGAGATGCGGGGACTCGTCGACGACTGGTGCGGCCGGATGGCCGACCAGCCCGGCTGGCTCGGCGGCACCTACGGCTTCACCGACGACGGCTGCTTCGTGGGGGTTGTCCGCTACGCGGACCGGGACGCCTGCGCGATGTGGTGCAAGGACGCCGAGGCGGCGCCGTACTGGGCTGCCGCAACCCAGCTGTTCGACGAGTCCTGCGAGATCTTCGAGGCCGACGACGTCAGCATCATGCTCGACGGCGGCTCCGACGACGCCGGCTTCGTGCAGGTGATGCACGGCCGGGTCAACGACACCGAGCGGATGCGGCGCCTGCTCACCGACGCCGAGATGACCACGATGCTGCACGAGGCGCGTCCGGAGATCATCGGCGCCACGCTCGCCTTCCAGGCCGACGGCACGTTCACCGAGACGGTCGCCTTCACCGACGAGGCGTCCGCGCGCCGCGGCGAGGAGCTCGACATGCCCGAGGAGGTCTCCAAGGAACTGATGGCGGCGATGGGTGCGGTGGAGTACCTCGACCTGCACCGGCCCTGGTTCCACCACCACCGCTGACCAGCCCGACAACCAGCCTGACACGCACCGCTCCGCAAGGGAGGTGGTGCGGCCGACGAGCCGGACCCAGGGTGCGCTTGCGCGTCACCGGGCGTACGCCGACCGGGTCGCCAGAGCACGACACCGTGCGCGGGTCACCACCGGAAGACAGCGACCGACACGCCGTTCGAACACATGTTTGAAGCCGGACGCAGATCGGTCTACCGTGACCCGCATGGCGAACGACGGCAAGCGCACCCGGTCCGGCACCACTGCTCGCTCCAATGTGCGGGAGCTGCCCGACGCGGCACCGGACGCGACCGGGCTGACCCCGCGCCAGCAGCGCATCCTCAACGTGCTGCGCGACTCCATCGAGCAGCGCGGCTACCCGCCCAGCATCCGCGAGATCGGTGACATCGTCGGCCTGGCCAGCTCCTCCAGCGTCGCCCACCAGCTGCGGGTGCTGGAGCAGAAGGGGTTCATCAAGCGCGACCCCAACCGGCCGCGGGCGCTCGAGGTGTTCCTGCCCGAGCTGATGGCTGCCCGCCGCTCGCTCTCGGCCGCCGACGACTCCGGCTTCGACGAGACCGGCATCGGCGACGCCGCACCCCCGGCCGCCTACGTCCCGCTCCTCGGCCGGATCGCCGCCGGTGGGCCGATCCTCGCCGAGGAGAACCTCGAGGAGGTCTTCCCGCTGCCCAAGACGCTCGTCGGCGAGGGCAACCTCTTCCTGCTCGAGGTCTCCGGTGACTCGATGATCGACGCCGCCATCTGCAACGGCGACTACGTGGTGGTGCGGCAGGCGCAGACCGCGGAGAACGGCGAGATCGTCGCCGCCATGATCGACGGCGAGGCCACGGTCAAGAC
>DASTWK010000030.1:0-22144 GCA_035776655.1 Mycobacteriales bacterium
ACCGGCGTCAACGGCAGCAGCGTGCGCCGGTCCCGCGGCTGGTGCGCCGGCAAGCTCTTGCCCGCGAGGACGTCGTCGAGACGGGTTGCGATCTCGGCGTAGTCGTCGAAGCCCAGCACCGCATCGGCTTCGGGCAGCTCACGCGCCAACTGCGCGCCGTACCGCTCCGCGAGGCAACCGACCGCCACCACCTTGCCGCCGCTGTCGCGCGCGGCGAGCAGCGTGTCGATGCTGTCCCGCTTGGCTGCCTCGACGAAACCGCAGGTGTTGACGACGACCGCATCGGCGTGGCCGGCCTCGTCGACGAGCCGCCACCCGCCCTGCTCGAGCCGGGCAGCGAGCTCCTCGCTGTCGACCTCGTTGCGCGCGCAGCCGAGAGTGACCAGCGCGACGGACCGAGGCATCCGTCGATTTTACGGTGGCAGCAGCCGGACCGGCTCAGGCGTACTGGACGCTGCCGCCGCGCGCGATCGTCACCCGCGCGACGTTGCCCTGCGACTTGGGCGTGCCGATGTCCTGCCCGTTGGCGACGAGGTCGACCACCGGCGCGTTGCCGATGATGAGCTGCAGACCCTTGGCGTCGCGGAACACCTTGCGCTCACCCGCACTGAGCAGCCCCTGGAACAGCAGCCGTCCGGACATCGTCGTGACCGACATCCACGTGCGGGACGACGTCACTCGCACGAGCGCGACCGCTTGGTTGGTCGGCAGCTGAGCGACGAACGACTTCTTCGGCGCCGGGGCGGGTGCGGGGCTCGACTGCTGGGGCTGCGGTGTCCGGGTGAGGACCGGCACGTCGCGCGCGGCGCTCTTCGACGGGTGGCTGTTGCCGATCAGGCTGATGCCGGCGAGAACGCAGACCGCGACCAGCACGACCGCCATCGCGGCGGCCCAGTTGGGGCGCTTGCGGTCGGCGTGCGCAACGGCGACGGGGTCGGTGGCAGGAGTGGGCACCAGTGGCGGCGGTGCCTCGTCCGCGTGCGCGCGGTCGAACTCGGCGACCAGCTCATCGGCGTCGGCGCCGACGACGCGAGCGATGCTGCGGATGTGACCGCGGGCATAGACTGCACCACCGCAGCCGTCGAACTCGTCCGCCTCGATCGACCGGATCAGCCCCGCGCGAATGCGGGTGGCGGCGCTGACGTCCTCGACCGCGAGGCCGCGCTCCTCGCGCGCCCGGGTCAACGCTGCGCCGACGGACACTGGCCGATCCTCCTGGGGAAAGGGGAGTTGGGCGGGTTCAGTCTAGGCGCGTCTCGATTTCCCGACAAAGCGCCCGGGGGGCACCGGTCGAGACGCCTCAGCCGCCGCTGCGCAACACGGTGAGGATGCTCTCCAGCTCCTCCGGACGGACCAGAACCTCGCGGGCCTTGGAGCCTTCGCTGGGACCGACGATGCCGCGGCTCTCCATGAGATCCATGAGCCGGCCGGCCTTCGCGAACCCGACCCGCAGCTTGCGTTGCAGCATCGAGGTCGAGCCGAACTGGGTGGTCACCACGAGCTCGATCGCCTGGCAGAGCAGGTCGAGGTCATCGCCGACCTCCTCGTCGATCTCCTTCTTGCTGCCGGCGGCGTCGACGACGTCGGCGCGGTAGGCCGGCTCCGCCTGCTTCTTGCAGTGCGCGACCACGGCCTCGATCTCGCTGTCGGAGACGAACGCGCCCTGCAGCCGCATCGGCTTGCTCTCGCCCATCGGCAGGAACAGCGCGTCCCCGCCACCGACGAGCTTCTCGGCGCCCGGGGTGTCGAGGATGACCCGGCTGTCGGCCAGGCTGGCCGTGGCGAACGCGAGCCGGCTTGGCACGTTCGCCTTGATGAGTCCGGTCACGACATCGACGGACGGACGCTGCGTCGCGAGCACGAGGTGGATGCCCGCGGCGCGGGCGAGCTGGGTGATCCGCACCACCGCGTCTTCGACGTCGCGCGGCGCGACCATCATCAGGTCGGCCAGCTCGTCCACGATGACGAGGAGATAGGGGTAGGCGGTGAAGGTGCGCTCCTCCCCCGGCTGCGGCGCGAGCTTGCCGGCGCGCACCTTGATGTTGAAGTCGTCGATGTGCCGGACGCCGGCGGCCTCCATGTCGTCGTAACGCAGCTCCATCTCGCGCACGACCCACTGCAGGGCCTCGGAGGCCTTCTTGGGGTTGGTGATGATCGGGGTGATCAGGTGCGGGATGCCCTGGTAGTGGGTCAGCTCGACCCGCTTGGGATCGATGAGCACCAGCCGCACCTCGTCCGGCGTGGCACGGGCGAGGATCGAGGTGATCAGCGTGTTGATGCAGGTCGACTTGCCCGCGCCGGTCGCACCGGCGATGAGCATGTGCGGCATCTTCGCCAGGTTGGCCGCGATGAAGCGACCCTCGACGTCCTTGCCCAGGCCGACGACGAGCGGGTGATGGTCGCCGGTGGCGACCGGTGAGCGCAGCACGTCGCCCAGCGCGACCATCTCCCGGTCGGTGTTGGGGATCTCGATGCCGATCGCGCTGCGGCCGGGGATGACGTCGATGATGCGAACGTCGGGGCTCTTGACGGCGTAGGCGATGTTGCGCTGCAACTGCTTGATCCGCTCGACCTTGACGGCAGGGCCGAGCTCGACTTCGTAGCGAGTGACCGTGGGCCCGCGGCTGAACCCGGTCACCTTGGCGTCGACTTCGAACTGCTCGAACACGTGGGTGAGCGCGGCGATGACCGCGTCGTTGGCGCTGCTGCGCGCCTTGGCCGCAGGTCCTTCGCGCAGCAGTGTCGGGGCGGGCAGCTGATAGGTGCCATCGCCCAGGCGAAGTTGCTCGACGCGCTTGGGGGCCGCAGTGGTGGCCGGCGCTGCCGGTGGGGTGGGGTCAGCGGCCGGCGCCGCCTCGGTCGGCAGCCCGTCGGCCAGCAGCGGAGAGGCCGAGAACGGGGCGGTGTCGGCCGTCGGCGCCAACGCCGCCTGGCGGCGGCGGGTCCGGCTGCGCTTCGCCGGCGGCTGCTCGGCGTCGGCCGCGGGGTCGGCGTGGGTGTCGGCGTCGTCCGGCAACGGCCGGCCGAGCGCGCGCAGCCGGGCGGGCACGGCGTGCAGCGGGGTGCCGGTGACCACGAGCAGGCCGAACAGCCCGACCAGCAACAGGATCGGCACGGCGAGGTAGGACGTCAGCGCGGCGGCGAGCGGCGAACCGGCCAGCACGCCCAGGATGCCGCCGGCCGCGCGCCGACCGGCTTGGCTGGTGGGATCCCCGTGGGCCAGGTCGAGCACGCCGAGCAGACCGATCGCCATGGCCACCCAGCCGACCAGCACCCGTCCCGCGGCATCGGTGCCGGGACGGCGCAGCGTCCGCCAGCCGACGGCCGCGAGCAGCAGCGGCAGCAGGAGCACCGCGGAGCCGACGAGCGTGCGCAGCACCACCGTGACGCCGTGCCCGATGGGCCCGCCGGCGCCGGCCCAGGCCCCCACCGCGACGACGAGGGCAGCGGCGATCGCCGCCAGGCCGAGACCGTCACGGCGATGAGCCGGATCGAGGTCACGCGCTCCGCCGCCCAGATGCCGCGCGATCGAGCCCACTCCGTGCGCGACGAGCATCCACAGCCCCGCGACCAGGCGACCCAGTGCTCGCAGCAGCCGGATCGGCAGAGCCGGGCCGCTCCGCGCCGGGCTGGCGCGGCGGGCGGATGACCGGGGACGACTGGCGGTGCGGGCCGAGCCGCTCGATGCCGAGCGACGGTTGGTCCCGGACGAGCGCGTGCTCGACCGGGGCCGCGTGGGCGTGCGCGTGGCCATACGAGCAGCCTAACCGCGACTGTCACACCAGCCCCACAAGTCACGCCGGCGCCACGCCGTCGAGGACCGCGAGCCCCAGGCGCGGGCCCGCCGGGTTCACCGGCTGCCCCAGCGGTCTGGCCGGCTCAGGTGGCGGGTGGCTCGACCGCGGCGTACCACGAATGGCCGCCGGTCCCGGTCAGCGCGATCGTGTCCCAGTGGGCGATCGGCGCGGGCAGCCTTCGGTGCCGGCTGAGCCAGATGACGTCGGTGCCGGCGTCATCGGCCGCGATGAGACCGGCCGGGGTGGCCGGATAGCTGGAGCAGCGGGCCGCGAAGGCGACCGGGTTGGAGTCGTGGCCGGCGATGAGGCACGGGCGCTGGTGGAGCGGCAGCTGCGCGCGCAGCGCCTCGCCCACTTTCACGTACTCCGCCACCTTGCCGCGGGTGGACGGGACGATCGAGCTCTGCACGATGTGCACCTGGCTGCCGATCTGCGCCAGCACCACCGCGGCCGCCCCGACCACCACCGCGGCCCGCCACGCGGGTGCGCCGGCCCGAGCGCTCAGCCAGCGAACGGCCGCCACCAAACCGACGGCAGACGGCAACGCCAGCAGCGCATAGACCGGGGTGAGGAACCGCGGCGCCCCGTAGCCGACGCTGACGAGGTATTCGGCTGCCAACGCCAGACCCACGACGGTCGGCAGCACCATCACCGCGGGCCGGCGCCGCCAGACGAACAGCGCGACGGCAACCAGCACCGGGATCGCGAACCACCAGACCAGCGCCCACCACGGGGCATGGGCGTGGCATCCACCCCGGCACAGCAATGGTCCGGTCAACACGTCGGCCTGCTTGCCCAGCGAGAAGTACAGCGCCCCGGGCTTGCCCTGCTCGGCCTCGGCCAGGTGCACCCGGTTGAGCAGGCCGCCGAAGCGCACATATGCCTCCACGGCCCACTCGGCCGCCCCGGCGACGAGCCCGAGCAGCGCGGTGCCGGCAATCCACGCCCGGTCGCGTCGGGCCAGGCCGCGGAGCACCATCGCGGCGACGAACAGCGGCACGAAGACGTAGCCGGCGTCCGAGGGGCGCAGCAGCGCGAGCAGCACCATCGAGACGAACAAGCCGGCGAGCCACCGCCGCTGCCCGCCCTGCCGATAGCGCAGCACACAGGCGACCGCGAAGACGGCGGAATAGGCGACGTAGATGTTCGGCATCGCCTCGAAGCCGTAGTAGATCGTGGTCCACAACGAGCTGAAGAGCAGGGCCGCGAGCGGGACGACGTAGGGGTTCGTCAGCCGCAGCCACGGGCGGAAGGCGACGAACGTGCCGACGCCGGTGAGGAACGCCAGCCACAACCGCACCACCGGGACGCTGCTCGTCCAGACGGTGACCGGTGCGACGAGCAACGTGAGGCCGCGCGCCCGGGGCGCGGAGAAGATCGTGGCGGGGTGAGACCCGTTGATCTGGCTGAGGTAGACGGTCTCGTCCGAACCGAAGCCGTGATGCACGCCCACCAACACCAGTGGCGAGATCGCGTGCAGCACGCTGACCACACCGAGCAGGAACAGCGGTGAGCGAACGATCCGGGACCCCGCGCGGAGCACGCGGACAGGGTCGGGGGCCTACCTGAGGAGCAGGTGAAGGTGACTCAGACCTCGACGACGACGGGGATGATCATCGGCCGGCGGCGGTAGGTGTCACTGACCCACTTGCCCACGGTACGCCGGACCAGCTGCTGCAGCTGGTGCACGTCCGACACGCCCTCGCGAGCCGCGCCGGCGAGCGCGTCCTCGATGAGCGGTCGCACGTCCTCGAACGCCGCCGCGTCCTCCGAGAAGCCGCGGGCGAGGATCTCCGGGCCGGCGGCCGGCTTGCCGGTGACGGAGTCGACGACCACGACGACGGTGACGAATCCCTCCCCGCCCAGGATGCGACGGTCCTTGAGCGAAGCTTCGCCGACGTCGCCGACGGCCAGCCCATCGACGTACACGTATCCGGCGGGCACCGCGCCGACCACCCGCGCTCGGCCGTCGAGCAGGTCGACAACGACCCCATCCTCGGCGACGACGACGTTCTCGCGCGGCACCCCGGTGGCGACCGCGAGCTCGGCGTGGGCGCGTAGGTGCCGCCACTCACCGTGGATGGGCATGACGTTGGACGGTCGGGTCAGGTTGAGCACGTAGAGCAGCTCACCGGCCGGCGCGTGCCCGGAGACGTGCACGAGCGCGGTGTCCTTGTGTACGACGGTGGCACCCCAGCGGCTGAGGCCGTTGACGACCCGCCAGACCGCGGACTCATTGCCCGGCACCAGCGAGGAGGCGAGCACCACGGTGTCGCCGGCCTCGATCCGCACCTGCCGGTGGTCACGGTTGGCCATCCGCGACAACGCCGACATCGGCTCGCCCTGGGATCCGGTCGAGATCAGGCAGACCTGCTCGGGTGGGAGGTCGTCGAGGTCGTCGACGTTGACGACGAGGCCGGGCGGGATCGTCAGGTAGCCCAGGTCGCGGGCGATGCCCATGTTGCGCACCATCGACCGGCCGATGAACGCGACCCGGCGGCCGTGCGCGTTCGCCGCGTCGAGGACCTGTTGCACGCGGTGCACGTGGGAGGCGAAGCAGGCAACGATGATGCGACGGCGAGCGCGGCGGAACACGTCGTCGAGGACGGGGCCGATCTCGCGCTCGGGCGTCACGAACCCCGGCACCTCGGCATTGGTCGAGTCGCTCATCAGCAGGTCGATGCCGTCGCGGCCGAGTCGCGACCAGCCACCGAGGTCGGTGATCCGACCATCGAGGGGCAGCTGGTCCATCTTGAAGTCGCCGGTGTGCAGCACGACGCCGGCGGCGGTCTTGATGGCGAGCCCCAGCGCGTCGGGGATCGAGTGGTTGACGGCGAAGAACTCGCACTCGAACGGCCCGAGCCGCTCGGTCTGCCCCTCGCGCACCTCGAGCGAATAGGGGGTGATGCGGTGCTCCTGCAGCTTGCCCTCGATCAGCGCGAGGGTGAGCCGGGAGCCGACGAGCGGGACGTCGGGCTTCTCGCGCAGGAGGTAAGGCAGCGCGCCGATGTGGTCCTCGTGCCCATGGGTGAGCACGACCGCGTCGAGGTCGTCCCATCGGTCGCGCAGATAGGTGAAGTCCGGCAGGATCAGGTCGACGCCCGGCTGTTCGGTCTCGGGGAACAACACGCCGCAGTCGACGACGAGCAGCCGACCGGCATGCTCGAAGACCGTCATGTTGCGGCCGATCTCGGCGAGACCGCCGAGTGCGACGATGCGCAGCCCGTCGGCGCGCAGCGGCGGGGGCGGGCCGAGCTCGGGGTGCGGGTGGCTCACCGCAGGAGCCCCGCCTCCGCGAGGTCCTGGCGGAGCAACTCGACCTCGTCGGGCGTTGCGTCCACCAGTGGTGACCGGACCGTGCGGTGATCGAGCACACCCAGCAGCTGCAGCGCCGCCTTGGCCATGATGGCGCCCTGGGTGCGGGTCATGAGCCCGCGGATCGCCGGCAGCACGGCGGCGTTGAGCTGTCGGGCCGTCGCCAGGTCACCGCCGTCGACCGCCCGCACCATCTGCACGAACCGGTCGGTGCAGACGTGAGCGACGACGCTGACCATGCCGACCGCGCCCATCGCGAGCAGCGGGAGGTTCAGGGCGTCCTCACCGCAATAGACCGCGAGCGAGCTCTGAGCGAGCAGCTTGCTCGTCTCGTGTAGATCGCCCTTCGCGTCCTTCACCGCGACGATGCGCTCGTGCTCGCCGAGGCGCAGCATCGTGTCGGTGTGGATGGGGACGCCGCTGCGGGCCGGGATGTCATAGAGCATCACCGGCAGGTCGGTGCTGTCGGCGATGCGGCGGAAGTGCTCGAGCAGCCCGGTCTGCGGCGGCTTCGAGTAATAGGGCGTGACGACCAGCAGTCCGACGGCGCCGGCCTTGTGCGCCTGATGCGCCAGCTCGACGGTGTGGGCGGTGTCGTTGGTGCCGACACCGGCGACGATCTGCGCGCGGTCGCCGACGGCCTCGACGACGGCCCGGATCAGCCGCTCCTTCTCCTCGTCGCTGGTGGTCGGGGACTCGCCGGTCGTGCCCGAGACGACGAGGCCGTCGTTGCCGGCTTCGACCAGCTGGGTGGCCAACCGCTGCGCCGCCGCCTCGTCCAACTGGCCGCCAGCCGTGAACGGCGTCACCATCGCGGTGAGGACGCGCCCGAACGGCGCCTGCAGGATGCCGGCTGCTGCCATGGCTATGACGCTACCCGGCCGACCGCCGCCGACCGCGGTGTCACGCCGGCGCCGGCCGCGCCAGGTCAGAGAGATCGGCGCGCACGACGAAGTTGCGGTCACTGATCGAGCCGAGCGTGTAATAGGGGTAGAGGTTGAGGTACTCCCCCCGACTGCGCTCGCTCCAGGTCAGCGCTGCCGGCGTCCGGCACTTGTAGAAGTTGACGGCGTAGCCGCCGGTGAACAGCCGCACGAGTGTGTAGCCGCCCGGATACTCCTTGACTGCTCCCATCTCGACGAACGGCACACCGGGTGCGTACGGCGAGAACGTGCGCTTGTTGCGGTGGGTGTGTGCGCTGTAGACGCCGACGACGGAGGTGTCGGCGGCCACGTCGCGTTGCAACCGGGTCGCGTCCTGCGGGTTGAGCGTGAACACGACCGGCGGCACCGCGGTCACTGATGACTCCGCGGTCACCGGATGATGGCCGAAGACGAACGTCGGGCGGTGCGCGTGCGCGTGCAGGTCGTGCTCGAGCCAGTCGAACTGCCGCGCCGGGATGGCGCCGTTGCCACTCGCGTCGACGGTGTCGAGGCCGACGATGTGCAGGCCCTTGTGGTCGAAGGAGAAGTACGTCGGCCCGCCGTGCGGGAAGAACACGTCGCGCAGCTCGTCGTCGGGCCCGACCGGCCGGTCGTGGTTGCCCCGGACGACGCGATAGCTGGCGCCGTACGGCCCGAAGCCGTCGAGCCATCGCTTCGCGCCGTGCATGTCGGCCGACGAGCCGCCCGTGGTCAGGTCACCGTTGACGAGCATCAGCTCGGCCCCGCGCGCCTTGGCCTCGGCGACGGCGGCTTTGGTCATCACCTTCCAGTACGGGTGCAGCGGGTCGACCGGGAAACCCGGCGGGAAGCCGCCACCGGGCAGCTGCCCGTTGGAGAGCGCGAGGCCGCTGGTCAGCTCGCCGATGTGCAGGTCGTTGAGCCACGCCATGGTGAACAGGGCGCGTCCCGGCGGCGGCTGCGGCGTCACGAACGTGAGCGCGCCGTCGGGTGCCACCGCGCGCTCGGTCGGGACGGCGTCGATGCCGTTGGAGATGGCGCGGTAGTAGTAGCGCGTGTTGGGCTTCAGCCGAGTGAGCTCGACGTAGTGATAGGGCGTCTCGTCGTCCCGGCGTACGACGGGGTGCAGGTCGGCCGGCGCCGTCCCGAGCAGCAACGTCGTGTCCGCCGGGATGGGAGCGGGGCGGCCGTAGTCGTCCAACGCGGTCGGGTCGCCGGTGAACCAGGTGAGGATCGCGGTGTGCTCGGTGAGCGTCACGAGCTCGAGGTGCATCGGCACCGCGCGTGCGCTGGTCGCGGCGAAGGCGCGCACCGGTCGCCAGCTCCGCTCGACCAGCGGGGTCGCGGCGGCCAGACCGGCGTAGCGGATCAGCTGTCGGCGGCTCAGCGGGACGCACACGTCTGATCAGTTCGACGACGAGTGCGGCACCCCCTTCCGGGCGAGCGTCGTGACCGCGTAGCGCAGCCCGGTCGTGGAGTGGTGCCAACCGCTCGCCGGGTCACGGTCGACGACCTGCCAATCGTCGGCGAGGCGAGGGGCGTGCGCGTCCCCGTCGTACAGCGCGTCGATGTCGGTGCGGACGATGCGGTCGGCGAGCGGCAGCGCCGCCGCATAGACGGTCGCGCCACCGATGACCCAGACCTCACCCGCGGCGGCAGACAGCGCCTCCTCGAGCGAGTGCGCGACCTCGGCACCGGACGCGGACCACGACGGGGCGCGGGTGAGGACGACGTTGCGACGACCGGGCAACGGCCGGACCGATGCCGGCAGCGAGTCCCAGGTGGCACGCCCCATGAGGACCGTCGCGCCCATCGTCAGCTGCTTGAACAGCTGCTGGTCCTCCGGCAGCCGCCACGGCAACGCGCCGTCGTGACCGATGACCCCGTTGGCGGACTGCGCCCAGATGAGGCTGACGGTCACGCGTCCACCAGCTTGCCCGGGCCGGTCACGAACAGTGCGGGGCTGTGCCGGCTCAGACCGCCACCGGCGCGGACAGCGCAGGGTGGTGGCGATAGTCGACCAGCTGCATGTCCTCGAAGGTGTAGTCGAACAACGACGCCGCCCGGCGCAGCTCGAGCCGGGGGAACGGATAGACCTCACGGGTCAGCTGCTCGGTGACCTGCTCCACGTGGTTGTCGTAGATGTGGCAGTCGCCGCCGGTCCAGATGAACTCGCCGACGCCGAGCCCGGCCTGCTGGGCGACCATGTGGGTCAGCAAGGCATAGCTGGCGATGTTGAACGGCACACCGAGGAACAAGTCGGCGCTGCGTTGGTAGAGCTGGCAGGACAGCTCGCCGTCGGCGACGTAGAACTGGAACAGCGCGTGACACGGCGCGAGCGCCATCTGTGGCAGCTCGGCGACGTTCCAGGCCGACACGACCATCCGCCGCGAGCTCGGGTCGCGTTGCAAGGTGTCGAGCAGCTGGGCGATCTGGTCGATGTGCCGGCCGTCGGGCGCAGGCCAGGAGCGCCACTGCACGCCGTACACCGGCCCGAGGTCGCCGTCGGGGCCCGCCCACTCGTCCCAGATCGTCACGCCGTGCTCCTGCAGCCACCGCACGTTGCTGTCGCCGCGCAGGAACCACAGCAGCTCGTAGGCGACCGACCGGAAGTGCACCCGCTTGGTGGTGATCAGCGGGAAGCCGCGGCGCAGGTCGAAGCGCATCTGGTGGGCGAACACGCTGCGGGTACCGGTGCCGGTGCGGTCGGGCTTGGGGGTGCCCGTGGTGAGAACCAGCCGGAGCAGGTCTTCGTACTCGGTGTTCAGCGCGCCGGCCACGCCCTGCATCGTACGAGCCGACGGGCTGCTCAGCGGGGTACGACGCAGCGGTGGCCGGCGAGCAGACCCGGTCCGCGGGTCTGGCGGACGTAGGAGATGGCCGGTGCGGCCTGCGGGTCGACCGTGTCGTCGGCGAACGCGGTGACGAGGCAGCCGTTCGGATCGAGGTCGGTTTCGAAGAAGTCGAGCAGGTTGCGGGTGCCGGGCGCGCAGTCGGTGCCGGAGGTGCAGATCGCCCCGCGGTGCATGGTCGGGGTGGTCCGATATTCGCTGAAGTGCCGGCCGCCGTCGGTGGAGAACGACGAATAGACCGACCACTGCGCGGTCTTGGCCACCTGCTGCGGCGAGATGCCGGCGGCGCGGCTGCCGTAGTAGCTGACGGCGATCCGGCCGCGGTCGCCGGCGGTCACCCAGGGGAACACCGCCGTGCGCGGGACGCGGTTGACCTGAACCGGCCGCGACCAGGTGGCGCCACCGTCGTGCGACGTGGCGAGCATCGCCCAGGTCGCGTGGGCGGCCGGGTGTCGCTCGCTCCAGACGACGTAGAGGCCACCGGAACGGTCGACCGCCACGACCACGAACGAGTCGAAGGTGTCGAAGCCACGGCTGGCCACGGTGATCGGCGGCGGTGCGCTGGTTGCGCCGTCGGGCAGCGCGGAGATCATCACCTGGTCGGGCTTCTTGGTGCTCGCCTGGGCCGGCTGGCACTTGCCCGCTCCCGGGGCACCGTCGCAGTCGTTGGGGTCACCTTGGGTGTTCCACACCGTGTAGGTGCGACCGTTGCGCTGGTCGACCGCCACCGTGCCCGGCCACTGGTAGTCGGGATCGACGGAGAGCTGGATGCGGGTGTTGGGCAGCACCACCGGGTTCGTGGTCGTGCTCCGGACGAGGTCGACCTGGTTGTTGCCGGTGTCGCCGATCGCCGTGTAGACGACGTCGTTGCCGTAGACCGCGGTCCACTGCCGGTCGTTGGCCAGCGGCTGCCGACCGCAGCCGGCCAACGGCATCGGCAGCCAGCTCGCGCCCTTGTTGGTGCTGCGGGACACCGTGGAGCAGGCGACGATGCTCAGGCCGGAGGCATAGAGCGTGCCGTCCGGAGCGACTGCGATGTCGGTGTCCGCGCCGCCGGTCGGCACGTCGTAGTTGCCCAGGTCCTTCCACGTGCGGCCCTGGTCGTCGGAGCGCCACACCAGGCTGCCGCCGAAGCCGCTGTTGCCGAGCGACCCGGGCGTGCGGACGCCGGGACCGTCGGGCGCGACGATGTATTCGGTCCCGTCGGGGGCCACCGCGATCGACGGCTCCGCGGTCAGGTTGACCAGGTCGACGTGCACCGGTGTGCTGAACGCGCGGCCGCCGGTCGACGCGGCGGCAGGCACCAACGCGACCGATCCCGCCAGCACGGCGGCACCGAGCGCTGCCCGGCGCACCGAAGGAACGCGCACGTCAGCTCCGGCCCGGGCGGGCAACGGCAGTGGGCATGGCTCCTCCGGCGCGTCCTGCAGGCAACGACCCGGTCCTGTTTTCGTGACGGGACGGCCGATCCCTGCCGTCAGACGAGACCGAGCGGCTCGTCCAGGCCGACGGTGAGCCCGGGGTGCTCGACCACCCAGCGGATGCCGAGCAGCACGCCGGGCATGAACGACTCGCGGGACAGCGAGTCGTGCCGCAGGGTCAGCGTCTCGCCGTGCCCGCCGAGCAGCACCTCCTGGTGCGCGACCAAGCCGGCCAGCCGGACCGCATGGACGTGTACGCCCTCGACCTCGGCACCGCGGGCGCCGGTGAGGGCTTGGGTCGTCGCGTCCGGAGACTTCTGACCGTTGCGCGCAGCTGCGACCAGCTCGGCGGTGCGCCGGGCGGTGCCGCTGGGCGCGTCGACCTTGTTGGGGTGGTGCAGCTCGACGATCTCGACCGAGTCGAAGTGCGGCGCGGCCAGGGCGGCGAACCGCATCATCAGCACGGCGGCCACACCGAAGTTGGGGGCGATCAGCACACCGAGCCCGGGGTGGTCGGCCAGCCGGCTGCGTACCTGTGCGAGACGGTCGTCGTCGAACCCGGTGGTGCCGACGACGACGTGCCGGCCGGCGTCGATGCACCAGTTGACGTTGTCCATCACCGCGCTCGGGGTCGTGAAGTCGACGACGACCTGGGCCGCGCGCAGCGGCTCGCGGTCGTCACCGGCGTCCACCGCGGCAACCAGCTCCAGGTCGTCGGCGGCTTCCACCGCACGGCAGACCTCTGAGCCCATCCGGCCGCGCGCGCCGAGCACCCCCACGTGGATCGTCACGACCTCGACCCTATTCGCCGGCTCATCAGCGTTTCGGAGAGCCAACGACCGCGACACGCCGCACGAACGGCCCAGATCCGGTCACTGGCTCGCCGAAGTCGAGGAAGAGCGCCGGAGCGCGAGCCGAGTAGCCGAAGTGGCGGTCAGGCGACGGCAGCGGCGAGTGCGCGGTCGTCGTCGTACGGGCCGATCGCCGCGAGCGCGTGCCGGCCCCGGAGCAGGTCGTGGGCGACGAGGTGCACGTCGTCGAGACTCACGGCGTCGATGTGCGCGAGGATCTCGTCGACGGTCATCAGCTCGCCATAGACGAGCTCGCTCTTGCCCAGCCGGGACATCCGTGAGCCGGTGTCCTCCAGCCCGAGCACCAGGCCGCCGCGCATCTGGCCCTTGCCCCGCTCGAGCTCTTCGGCCGTGATGCCACCGGCGGCCGCGACCGCCAGCTGCTCGCGGCACAGCTCGAGCACCTCGACTGCGCGCCCCGGGTGGCAACCGGCGTAGACGCCGAACATGCCGGTGTCGGCGTAGTGGCTGGTGAACGAATAGACCGAGTAGGCGAGGCCGCGCTTCTCGCGCACCTCCTGGAACAGGCGCGAGGACATGCCGCCGCCGAGCGCGGCGTTGAGCACGCCGAGAGCGAACCGGCGATCGTCCAACCGAGACAGGCCGGGGGTGCCGAGCACGAGGTTGGCCTGCTCGGTCTGTCGCCGGACGACAGCGGTGGCCGGCGTGAAGCCCGGGCCGCACCCACCCAGGCGCGGCGGCACCGGCGTCCGCTCCGCGTCGACGGCGACGCCCGCGAACGCGGCCTTCACCAGTCGGACGAGCGCGTTGTGGTCGACGTTGCCGGCTGCGGCGATGACCAGCGACTCCGGGCGGTAGCGGCGGCGGTAATACCCCGCGATCGCCTGGCGCGACAACGATTCGATGGACTCCACGGTGCCGAGCACCGGCCGGCCGAGCGCGTTGTCCGGCCACACGACGGCGGCGAACTCGTCGTGCACCGCGTCGGTCGGGTCGTCGTCGTGCATCGCGATCTCTTCGAGGATCACGCTCCGCTCGCTGTCGACATCCGATGCCGCCAGCAGCGACGCCGTCACCATGTCGCAGATGACGTCGACCGCGAGCGGCAGGTCGTTGTCGAGCACCCGCGCGTAGTAGCAGGTGTATTCCTTCGCGGTGAACGCGTTGAGCTCACCGCCGACAGCGTCCAGCTCGGCGGCGATCGTCAGCGCGTCCCGCCGCCGAGTTCCCTTGAACAGCAAGTGCTCGAGGTAGTGCGACGCCCCCGCCAGCGACGGCGACTCGTCCCGAGAGCCGACGCCGACCCAGATGCCGAAGGTGACCGAGCGCACGCCGGGCACCGACTCGGACAGCACCCGCAGGCCGCCGGGCAGGACGGTGCGTCGGATGACGCCACCGTCCGGCCCGGTGGCCAGCGTGCGGGTGCTACCCGGGCGCTGCGCGCGCCCGGCGAGGTCGATCGGCATCGGTGCGGACCGCTGCTAGTCGGCGGCCGACCCCGCGGTCGCGTCGGCGGCGGGCTCGGTGCTGCCGGCCGCAGCAGCGTCGGTGGCCTCGTCGAGCACCGGCACCAGCGACAGCTTGCCGCGCGGGTCGATCTCCGCGATCTGCACCTGCACCTTGTCGCCGACCTTGACGACGTCCTCGACGTTTTCCACCCGCTTGCCGCCGGCGAGCTTGCGGATCTGCGAGATGTGCAACAGCCCGTCCTTGCCGGGGGTGAGCGAGACGAACGCGCCGAACGTCGTCGTCTTGACGACCGTGCCGAGGTAGCGCTCGCCGACCTCGGGCAGCTGCGGCGAGACGATCGAGCGGATCGCCTTGAGCGCCGCCTCGGCCTTCGCGCCGTCGGTCGCACCGATGTAGATGGTGCCGTCGTCCTCGATCGTGAGATCGGCGCCGGTGTCGTCCTGGATCTGGTTGATGATCTTGCCCTTGGGCCCGATCACCTCTCCGATCTTGTCGACCGGGATCTTCTCGGTGATGATGCGCGGCGCGAACGGCGACATCTCGCCCGGCGCGTCGATCGCGCCGGCCATCACGTCGAGGATCGTCTGCCGGGCCTCGTGTGCCTGCTGCAGCGCTCCGGCGAGAACCGACGCCGGGATGCCGTCGAGCTTGGTGTCGAGCTGCAGCGCGGTGACGAAGTCGCGCGTGCCGGCGACCTTGAAGTCCATGTCACCGTAGGCGTCTTCGGCGCCGAGGATGTCGGTGAGCGTGACGTAGTCGTCGCCCTCGTTGATCAGGCCCATCGCGATGCCGGCGACCGGTGCCTTCAACGGAACGCCCGCCGCCATCAGCGACAGCGTCGAGGCACACACCGAGCCCATCGAGGTCGAGCCGTTGGAGCCGACCGCCTCGGAGACCACGCGGATCGCGTAGGGGAACTCCTCCTTGCTCGGTACGACGGGGACCAACGCCCGCTCGGCCAACGCGCCATGGCCGATCTCACGCCGCTTGGGCGAGCCCACGCGACCGGTCTCGCCGGTGGAGTAGGGCGGGAAGTTGTAGTGGTGCATGTAGCGCTTGCGCGTCTCGGGCGAGAGCGTGTCGATCATCTGCTCCATGCGGAGCATGTTGAGCGTCGCGACGTTGAGGATCTGGGTCTCGCCCCGCTCGAACAGGCTGGAGCCGTGCACCCGCGGGACGACGTTGATCTCGGCGGACAGCGAACGGATGTCCTTCACCCCGCGGCCGTCGATGCGCACGCCTTCGCTGATGATGCGCTGCCGGACGAGCTTCTTGGTCAGCGACCGGTAGGCGGCGGAGATCTCCTTCTCCCGACCCTCGAAGTCGGCGGCGAGCTTCTCCTTGGCCAACTCCTTGACCCGGTCGAGCTCGGCCTCGCGGGCCTGCTTGTCGGCGATCGTGAGGGCCGCAGTGAGCTCGCTCTTGACCGCTGCCGTGACGGCCTCGAGCACGTCGTCGGCGTAGTCCAGGTAGACCGGGAACTCCCGGCTCGCCCCCGTCAGCTCAGCTTGGGCCGCCTTGGTGGCGAGCTCCTGCTGGGCCTCGGCGATCTGCTTGAGGAACGGCTTGGCCGCTTCGAGCCCCTGCGCGACGACCTCCTCGGTCGGCGCCTGCGCGCCGCCGCGGACCAGCTCGACCGTGTGCTCGGTGGCCTCGGCCTCGACCATCATGATCGCGACGTCGTCGTCGACGACGCGACCGGCGACGACCATGTCGAAGACGGCGCGCTCGAGCTCGCTGTGGGTCGGGAACGGCACCCACTCGCCGTCGATGAGGGCGACGCGCACGCCGGCGACCGGCCCGGAGAAGGGCAGGCCCGCGAGCAGCACGCTGCACGCGGCCGAGTTGATGGCGACCACGTCGTAGAGGTGGTCGGGGTTGAGCGCCAGGATCGTCGAGACGATCTGGATCTCGTTGCGCAGACCCTTGGCGAACGACGGACGCAGCGGCCGGTCGGTGAGCCGGCAGGTGAGGATCGCGTCCTCGCTGGGCCGTCCCTCGCGACGGAAGAACGAGCCGGGGATCTTGCCCGCGGCGTACTGCCGCTCCTCGACGTCGACGGTCAGCGGGAAGAAGTCCAGCTGGTCCTTCGGGTTCTTCGACACCGTCGTGGCCGACAGCACCATCGTGTCGTCACCGAGATAGGTGACTGCGCTGCCGGCGGCTTGCCGGGCCAGCCGTCCGGTCTCGAAGCGGATCGTGCGCTCACCGAGCGAGCACTTGAGCGTCGTCTCGGCGGACTGGATGTTTGCACCCTTCAAAGGGGCGCCTCCTTCTTTCCGGGGCGCCGCCTCGGCCTCATGGGCTCCGGTCTTCGATCGAAGTGTTCGGGAAGGTCCCGCACACCACTACCGAGGACCGGCGCTCACCTGTGGGCCTCGGCAGCGCCGGTGGGGTTCTAGCGGCGCAGACCGAGTCGTTCGATCAGCGCGCGGTAGCGCTGCACGTCCTTCTGCTCCAGGTAGCGCAGCAGCCGGCGGCGACGGCCGACGAGCTGCAGCAGCCCACGCTGGGTGTGGAAGTCGTGCCGGTGCTGCTTCATGTGCTCGGTGAGGTCGCTGATGCGGCGGCTGAGCAGCGCGACCTGCACCTCGGGAGATCCGGTGTCACCCTCGCCGGTGGCGTAGTCGCTGATGATCTGCTGCTTGACGGCATTGTCGAGGGGCACGCGCGAGACTCCGATGTGATCCGGCCCTGGGGGCTGTACTCCATGCCGGCGCGACGACGAGGGGCGCTGACGGGAGCCTGGCCGCGAAGGGCAGACGTCTAGTGACCTGGTCAGCCTACAGGATCAGCTCGACGCGAGGATGTCCCGCGTACGGCGGACGTCGTCGGCCATCTGCGCGACCAGTGGCTCGACCCCCTCGAACTTCACCATGCCGCGCAGCCGCTCGGCGAACTCGACGGCCACGTGCTCGCCGTACAAGTCGAGGTCCTCGTCTAGCACGTAGGCCTCGACCCGCCGCTCGGTGCCGTCGAAGGTGGGGTTGGTGCCGATCGAGATCGCCGCCGGCAGCCGGGCCCCGTCCCGGCGGCCCTGCCCCTGCTCCTCACCGCGGACGGGGAGGACGAGCCAGCCGGCGTAGACGCCGTCGGCCGGCACCGCCATCCCGTCCATGACATCGACGTTGGCGGTGGGATAGCCGAGCTGCTTGCCGCGCGCGTCGCCGCGGACGACGGGGCCTTCCACCCGGTGCGGGCGGCCCAGCCCCTCGGCCGCGGCCGCGACGTCGCCTTCGGCCAGCCGGGTGCGGATCCAGGTGGAGGAGAACGGCTCACCGGCGCCGCGCAGCAGCGGCACGGCGTCGACGGTGAACCCGTCTCGGGCGCCGAGGGACGCCAGCAGAGTGACGTCACCGGCCTGCTTGTGTCCGAAGCGGAAGTTCTCACCCACCACGACGTGCACGGCATGCAGGGCGTCGACGAGGACCAGGCGGACGAACTCCGCCGGCGTCCGCTCCGACATCTCCCGGCTGAACGGCAGGATCAACAGCGCGTCGATGCCGACCTCGGCGAGCCAGCGGGCGCGGTTGTGCAGGGTGCCGAGCATGAGTGGGACCGGCCGGCCGACGACCGCCGCGGGATGCGGGTCGAAGGTGACGACGACACTCGGCACGTCGCGTTGGGTCGCCGCTGCCACGGCGCGGTCGAGGATCGTGCGGTGGCCGCGGTGCACGCCGTCGAACACGCCGATCGAGACGACCGCCCCTTGCTGCGCACCGGCCCAGTCGTCCGGGATCGCCTCCAGCGCGCGCCACACCTGCATCTGGCCAACCCTACGGATGGTCAGCCGGCCGGGGTGAACACGACGGTCGGGCGCACGGCCTCGTCGCGTTCTTCGACGAGGGCCACCACCGTGCCGTCGGGGGCGAAGACGCCGACGGGACCGGCGGGCAGTCCGACCGGCGCCAACCGCTGACCCAAGCCGATCCGGCGCGCATCGTCGGCGGAGACGTCCAACCGCGGGAACGCCGCGGCCACGGCGTCGGCGAGCGGCGTGACCTCGAAGGTCGTGGCGAGGTCGTCGAGCGTGCGCGCGTCGCCGAGGGTGAACGCGCCGACGCGGGTACGCCGGAGCGCCGTCAGGTGCGCGCCGACCTGCAGCGCCGCGCCGAGGTCCCTGGCCAACGCCCGCACGTAGGTGCCGGTGGAGCAGGTGACACGCACGTCGAGCTCGTCGCCGCGGCGATGGAGCAGGTCGAAACACGCCACGTGCACGGCCCGCGGTGCCAGCTCGACCTCCGCCCCCGCCCGCACCCTCGCATAGGCGCGAACCCCGTCGACCTTGACGGCGGAAACGGCGGACGGCACCTGCTGGAGGTCCCCGGTCAGCGCGGCCATCGCCGTACGCAGCGCCTCGTCGGTCACCACGCTCGCGTCGGCGGTCGCGACCGCGGCACCTTCGGCGTCGTCGGTCGTGGTCGTGACACCGAGCCGGATCGTGGCGTCGTAGTCCTTGTCGTGCGCGGCCAGGTGACCGAGGAGCCGGGTGGCCCGACCGACACCGACCACGAGCACTCCGGTGGCCATCGGGTCGAGGGTGCCGGCATGGCCGACGCGCCGGGTGGCGGCGAGCTTGCGCAGCCGGGCGACCACGTCGTGCGAGGTCCAGCCGCCCGGTTTGTCGACGACGACGATCCCGTCGGTCACGGCCGGCCGAGGGAGTTCACTCGTCCTCGGCACGCGGCTGGCGATACGGGTCGGGCTCGCCGGCCGGTTCGGCCTGCGCCGCGAGCTCGTGCACCTGTGCGTCGGCAGCGCGCGCCTGGTCGAGCAGCTCCTCGATGTGGCGTGCGGTCTCCGGCACGACGTCGGGGACGAACGTCAGCGACGGCGTGTGCTTCAGCCCGGTGCCGCGGCCGACCGCGGTGCGGATGACGCCCTTGGCGCTCTCGAGCGCGACCGCGGTGTCGCGGCGGTCGTCGTCGTCACCCCAGACCGTGTAGAAGACCGTCGCCTCCCGCAGGTCTGGGGTGAGCCGGGCATCAGTGATCGTGACCATGCCGAGGCGTGGGTCCTTCACCTGGCGCTCGACGACATCCGCGACGATCTCGCGAACGCGCATGCTCATCCGCCGGGTGCGTGCCTGGTCGGCCACGACTCCTCCTCAACTCTCGTCTTCGGGCCCGAACAACCGGTGCCGGGCCGACAGCAGCTCGACCTCCGGCCTCGACGCGACGAGCCGCTCACACGCATCCAGCACCGCGCCGCAGTGCGCGGCGTCGGCGGCGACGACCGCTACTCCGATCGTCGCCCGCCGGTGCAGCTCGGCGTTGCCCGCCTCCGCAGCCGCGACCTCGAACCGCCGCCGCAGCTCCGCCACGACCGGCCGCACGACCGACCGCTTCTCCTTCAGCGAGTGCACGTCCCCGAGCAGCAGGTCGAACTCGCAGGTGCCGACGTACATGGCCGTCTCCGGCGGAGCCGAGGGCTAGGTCCGGGGCTTCTCCTTCATCTCGAACGTCTCGATCACGTCGTCGACGGAGATGTCGTTGTAGGAGCCGAGCGAGATGCCGCACTCGAATCCTTCCCGCACCTCGGTGACGTCGTCTTTGAACCGGCGCAGGCCGGCGATCGAGATGTTCTCGGCGACGACGACGCCGTCGCGGACCAATCGCGCCTTGGAGTTGCGCACGATCGTGCCGCTGCGCACGACACAGCCGGCGATGTTGCCGAACTTGCTCGACCGGAACACCTCGCGCACCTCGGCCGTGCCGAGCTGGACCTCTTCGAACTCCGGCTTGAGCATGCCCTTGAGCGCGCTCTCGACGTCCTCGATCGCCGCGTAGATGACCGAGTAGTAGCGGACGTCGACCTTCTCGCGGTCGGCGAGCTCGCGGGCCTTGCCCTCGGGCCGTACGTTGAAGCCGATGATGACCGCGTCGGAGGCCTTGGCCAGGTTGATGTCGTTCTCTGTGATCGCACCGACACCGCGGCCGATGATGCGCAACCCGACCTCGTCCTCGGCGCCGACATCGATGCCGAGCAACGCGTCCTCGAGGGCCTCGACCGAACCGGAGACGTCGCCCTTGAGGATCAGGTTGAGCTGGTCGATCTGACCCTCCTGGATGCGCCGCAGCGCGTCCTCCAGGGTCATCCGGCCGCGGCTCCTGGCGAGCTCGGCGAACCGCTCGCGCGCCTGCCGCTGATCGGCGATCTGGCGAGCGACCCGGTCCTCGGGCACGACCATGAAGTTGTCGCCGGCGCCCGGCACGCTGGTCAGACCCAGCACCTGCACGGGCCGGGATGGCGGCGCCTCCTCCACCTGCTGCCCGTTCTCGTCGAGCATCGCCCGGACGCGACCGAACGCGTCGCCGGCGACGATCGAGTCGCCGACCCGCAGCGTGCCGCGCTGCACGAGCACGGTCGCCACCGGGCCACGACCGCGGTCGAGGTGAGCCTCGATCGCCACACCCTCGGCCGCCCGGCCAGGGTTGGCCCGCAGGTCGAGAGCGGCGTCAGCGGTCAACGCGACGGACGCGAGCAGGTCCTCGATGCCCTGACCGGTGATGGCTGAGACGTCGACGAAGATCGTGTCCCCGCCGTACTCCTCCGCCACCAACCCGTACTCGGTCAGCTGACCGCGCACCTTCGCCGGGTCGGCGCCCTCCTTGTCGACCTTGTTGACCGCCACGACGACCGGCACGTTGGCGGCCTGCGCGTGGTTGAGCGCCTCGATCGTCTGTGGCATCACGCCGTCGTCGGCCGCCACCACGAGGATGGCGATGTCCGTCACCTGCGCACCACGGGCACGCATGGCGGTGAACGCCTCGTGACCGGGGGTGTCGATGAACGTCAGCGTGCGGTCCGTGTCATCGACCGTGGTGTGCACCTGGTAGGCGCCGATGTGCTGCGTGATGCCGCCGGCCTCGCGCGCCTGCACGTTGGCCGACCGGATGGCGTCGAGCAGCTTGGTCTTGCCGTGGTCGACGTGACCCATGACGGTGACCACCGGCGGCCGGGCGGCGAGGTCGGCCTCGTCCTCGTCCGCGTCGAACTCGAGGTCGAAGCGGGCCAGGATCTCGGCGTCCTCCTCCTCGGGCGTGACGATCTTGACGTCCCAGCCGAGCTCGGTGCCGAGCAGCTGCAGCGTCTCCTCCGGCGCCGACTGGGTGGCGGTCACCATCTCCCCGAGCTGCGTGAACACGACCTGGACGAGCGATGCCGGGTTGGCGCCGATGCGGTCGGCGAAGTCGGCGAGGCTCGCACCCCGCGGCAACCGGATGGTCTCGCCGTTGCCCCGCGGGACCTGCACGCCGCCGATCGTCGGGGCCTGCATGTTGTCGAACTCTTGACGCCGCTGCTTCTTCGACTTGCGGCCACGCGCGGGGCGGCCGCCGGGTCCGCGGCCGAACGCTCCCTGCGTCGGGGCGCCGCGGCCGCGACCACCGGGCCCACCGCCGGGACGGCCGCCGAAGCCGCCGCCGCCAGGACGGCCGGCAACGCCGGGGCCACCGCCGGGGGCACCGCCGCCGGGACGCCCGCCGAAGCCACCGCCGCCGGGACGCCCGCCGGGACCACCTGGCCGACCGGCCGGCGCGCCGGGACGTCCGCCGGGAGCACCCGGGCGACCGG
>DASTWK010000031.1:0-22078 GCA_035776655.1 Mycobacteriales bacterium
GGGCGATCGCGATCGCCCGCGGCTCCCACGTCGTCGAGCTCGCGACGATCGACACCCAGGGCTACATGGCGGGGTACGACGAAGGCCCTTACGGGCTGACCGTCATCCGGCAGGACGTGGCCGCGTGGCTGGCGAAGCACGGCGCTCCCGGTGCGGGGCCCGAGGACATCGTCATCTCCAGCCTGCACGAGCACGCGGTCCCGACGCTGTTCGGCATCTGGGGGCCGATGAGCCACCAGGTGCGCTACCTCGCCCAGGTCGCCCGGGCGTTGCGGGCCGTCTGCGAGCGGGCCTACGCACGGGCGAAGCCGGCGACGCTGGAGTGGGGCACCGCGAACGCGCCGTGGCTCGGCGGCGGCAACATCGCGGAAGGCAACGAGTTCGAGGGATGGCCTCGCGACGGGTTCCTGCTCGCGCTGCGCGCGCGTGACCTCCACACCGGCGCCACGATCGCCACCTACACCTCGGAGCCGGCCTACCCCAACATCGTGTTCGGCCCGCAGGACCTCGTGCCGGCCCACGGCCGGAGCGCCACGCAGATCAGCCCGGACTTTCCCTGGTACGCGAACGAAATCCTGTCCCGCCGCCTCGGCGGCGTGTCGATCGTTGCCTCGGCGACACTGTCCAACCAGGCCAGCCCGCAGCAGGCCGACTCCGCACCCAGCCCCGATCTGCCGCCGGTGCACGGCCAGCCGCAGACCCGCGCGTTCGACGACGTCCTGCAGATGGCCGGCGCGGTGACCGACCGCGTGCAGGCAGCGCTGGCCCATCCGCACGTGGTCACCGACCCGACGCTCGCCGGCACCGAGCAGCACGTCATCTCACCGGTCGACAACCCCGCGCTGGTCGCCCTCAACTACCTCGACAGCGACGCCGGTGAAGGAACAGTCGGGACGTTGACCGGCGGCTCGATCTATCCGGCGGCCCGCTCCACGCACCCGCCGTACGCGTATGGCGCCGCGCTGGGCACCTGGGTGACCGGATTGCGCATCGGCAAGCTCGTCCTGCTCTCCGAGCCGGGCGAGTTCGCCGCGCCGATCCACGACACGTGGCGGCAGTCGATCCACGGAGCCGATGCGGTCGCGGTCATCGGCGCGGCGCAGGACTTCCTCGGCTACGAATACCCCGCCTACACGACACCGTTCACGGTGATGGGTGGTGACGAGCTCATCTTCAACCCGGGGGTGGAGCTGGGGGACCAGGTCACGCTCGCCGGGCAACAGGACGCGCAGGCGCTCGGCTTCGACACCGACTTCACGCGCTCGCCGGAGGCGTCGGTCGGCGACAACGACTACACGCAGGTCACGCGGCCTGGCGTCCTGATCCTGCCGCGGGCGGTGAGCGGCGACGTGCGGGGGCAGCGCGGCTGGGTCGCGCAGTTCGAGGCTGCGGCACAGGTGCCGCGCACGCAGATGCGTTGCAGCAACCCCGCGCTGCTGGTGACGCCACCGGGTTGCACCCTGCCCGAGGACGCGATGGGCGCGTTCCACTGGGACTTCGGGGACGGCACGCGGCTGGTGACGCCGGTGCAGGCCCAGGTGCGTGCTTCCTTCTCACCCTTCGTGCGGCACGTCTACCAGCGGCCGGGCCGCTACACCGTCACGGTCTGGTCGCAGGACAGCAACGGCGTGCAGGCACAGGACCGGCGCACGATCGTCGTGCATCCCGCGCCACGCGCCACGTTGACCCGCCACGGCGGCCGGGTCGTGGCCGGGCTGCGGGGTGGAGACGGCGGACTGTTGACCGTGCGCTGGCAGCGCCCCGACGGCGCAACCTCTCAGCTCGACGCCGTTCCCGTCGAGTGGGCAGTGCCGGGCACGCGCGTCACCGTCACCGACGGCACCGGGACCGGAGCCCGCGCGCAGGTCTCCGACTGACCGTCGCGAAAACCCTGCCGCTGCCGGCCGAGTGACTGACTGACTGACGCGTCAGAGCTCGAACTCGCCGTCCTCGAGGCGCGCCTTGATGGTCGTCAGGAAGCGCGCGGCGTCGGCGCCGTCGACCATGCGGTGGTCGTAGGTCAGCGCGAGATAGACCATGTGCCGCACCGCGATGACCTCGCCGACGTCCGGGTCGTCGACCACGACCGGGCGCTTCACGACGGCACCGGTGCCGAGGATGCCGACCTGCGGCTGGTTGATGATCGGCGTGTCGAACAGCGCACCGCGTGAGCCGGTGTTGGTCAGCGTGAACGTGCCGCCGCCGAGCTCGTCCGGCGTGATGTGGTTGCCGCGGGTCCGCTCCGCCAGGTCGGCGATCTTTCGCGCGAGCCCCGCGAGGTTGAGGTCGCTGGCGTCCTTGATGACCGGCACCAGCAGGCCGCGTGGGGTGTCCACCGCGATGCCGAGATGCACGGCGTCGTGGTAGGTCGCCGTCCCCGCGTGCACGTCGATGGAGGCATTGACGGCGGGGTGCTCCCGCAGTGCCTCGCACGTCGCGAGGGCGAAGAACGGCAGGTAGGACAACCGCACGCCCTCGCGGGCCTCGAACTCGTCCTTGGCCCGCTCTCGCAGCCGGGCGATCTTCGTGATGTCCGCTTCGACGACGGTCGTCAGCTGTGCCGAGGTCTGCAGCGACTCGACCATCCGTTCGGCGATGACCGCGCGCAGCCGGGACAGCTTCTCGGTGCGGCCGCGCAGGCTCACCTCCGGCCCGCCCTGGACCGCTGCCGGGCGGGGAGCGGCGGGCGCGGATGCCGCCGGTGCCGGCGCCTGAGGGGTGGCGGCCGCCGGGGCGGTCGGCTGCTGCCGGGACCCGCTGCCGGCGGCCGGGCCACGGCTGGCGGCGTCGAGCACGTCCTGCTTGCGAATGCGGCCACCGACACCGGTGCCCTGCACCGAGGCCAGGTCCACGCCGTGTTCCGCGGCCAACCGCCGCACCAGCGGCGTGACGTACGACGGCCCGCCGCCGCCGTCCTCGTCGCCGTCCTCCGCCGGCTGTGCTGGCGGCTGTGCCGGCTGCGTCGGCAACTGCGACTGCGGCGCCGGCGCGACCTGTTGTCCCTGCGGTGCGGCGGCACCGTCGCTGGCGACCTGCTCCCGCTGCTGGGGTGGGGCGGCGGACTCACCGCTCGCCTGCCCGTCCTGTTCCGGGGTCCGCTGCGGCGCCGGTGCCGTCGTCTCCTGCGCGGGTTGCGGCTGGGCCGGGGTGGCCTTGCCCACCGCCTGAGGCTCCGCGTCGCGCTCCGCGGCGGCCTGGTCCGGCGCCGCGGCCGCGGCCGGCGCGGCCGCCTGCGCCGTACCGCCGCCCGATCCACCACCGCCTGCGCCGTCCTCGATCACCGCGAGCTCCGAGCCTACCTCGACCGTCTCGTCCTCGCCGACCTTGATGGCCGCGAGGACACCAGCGGCCGGCGACGGGATCTCGGTGTCCACCTTGTCGGTCGAGACCTCGAGCAATGGCTCGTCGGCCTGGACCTGGTCACCCTCCTTCTTGAGCCAGCGGGTGACGGTGCCCTCGGAGACGCTCTCGCCGAGGCGCGGCATCGTGACGGAGACGGACATGAGTACCTTTCCGCGCGGGTTCAGCCGTGGACGTGGAGGGGCTTACCCGCCAGAGCGAGATGTGCCTCACCGACGGCCTCGGAGAGGGTGGGGTGCGGGTGGATGAGCTGCGCGACCTCGACCGGCAGCGCCTCCCAGTTCGTGATGAGCTGTGCCTCCGCGATGAGGTCGCCGACACGTGAACCGACCATGTGGACGCCGAGCACCGGGCCATCCTTCGCGGCGACGACCTTGCACGCCCCGGAGGTCTGCAGGATCTGCGCGCGGCCGTTGCCGGCGAGGTCGTAGGTGAACTCGACCACCTCGTGCCCGCGCTCCTTCGCCTGCGCCGAGGTGATGCCGACGCTGGCGACCTCGGGTTCGCTGTAGGTGATGCGCGGCACGTTGTCGTAGTCGACCGCCGGCGGGTTCAGCCCGGCCACGCGCTCGGCGACCATGATGCCTTCGGCGAAGCCCACGTGCGCCAGCTGCAGGCCCGGCCGCAGGTCACCGATCGCGTAGACGTTGGGCAGGTTGGTCTGGCAGTGGCTGTCGACCTTGACGAAGCCGCGGTCCATCTCCAGCCCGACCTGCTCGTAGCCGAGCCCCTCTGACACCGGCCCGCGACCGACCGCGACGAGCAGCAGCTCGGCGTCGTAGGTCGTGCCGTCCTCCAGCGTCACGGTCACGCCGGCGTCGGTCACCTTCGCCTCGCTGAACCGCTTGCCGAGCGAGAACACGATGCCGCGCTTGCGGAATGCGCGCTCGAGCAGCTTCGAGCTCGACTCCTCCTCCAGCGGGAGCAGGTGGGGGAGCGCCTCGACGACCGTCACGTCGGCGCCGAAGGACTTCCAGACGCTGGCGAACTCGACGCCGATCACGCCACCGCCGAGGACGACGACGGAGGACGGCACCCGGTCCAGCCGTAGTGCGTGCTCGCTGGTGATGATGCGCTCGCCGTCGATCTCGAGCCCGGGCAACGAGCGGGAGTAGGACCCGGTGGCGAGGACGAGCGCCTTGCCCGCCTGATAGCGGGTGCCGTTCACCTCGACCGCATCAGGCGCGACCAGCCGGCCCTCGCCCTCGACGACGGTGATGTTGCGGGACTTGACCAGGCCGGTCAGGCCCTTGTGCAGCCGGCTGACGACGCCGTCCTTGTAGGAGTTGACGGTGGCCATGTCGATGCCGTCGAGGGACGACCGGACGCCGACCTTCTCACCCTCGCGCGCGGCGTCGGCGACCTCGGCCGCGTGCAGCAGCGCCTTGGTCGGGATGCATCCGCGGTGCAGGCAGGTGCCGCCGACCTTGTCCCGCTCGACCATCACGACGGACAGGCCGAGCTCGGCCGCACGCAGCGCGCAGGCGTAGCCGCCGCTGCCGGCGCCGAGGATGACGAGGTCGGGACGGTCTGCAGAGTCGGGCACGGTGCGGCTCCTGGGCGCGAGGCGACGTCGTTGTCGCCCCATTCTCACACCGCTGAGTGATCCCGGCCGGACGGGGCGTTCTCGCGCGTCTCCGGCGCTGCGGGCTTGCCGGGTGCGGGCGGCTGCGAGGGTCGCGGCTGCGCGCCGGCAGCGCCGGTCTGCGTTCTCGGACGAGTGCGGCGGGCGTGGTGCGAGACGTGCGTCGGCGGTGTCGCGGCGCGTCCATGGACGTGCGGCCGGTGCGGGTGCGGGCGCGCGTGCCGATGCGCCTTCACGCCGTGCTGCGACCGCCCCGCGCGCGCATGCCCCGGCGGTGACTTCGTGGCGTCGGCCGGGCCGGCCGCGGGGGAGCTGCGCGTTTCGGCAGCCGCCGGCGGGGTGGGGCTGCCGGTGCGGACGGGGTACGCCGGGTGCTCGTGCGGTGCCGCCGGCCGGTGCTGCACCGGTTTCGGCGCTGGCGCGACGTGGTCGAGCGCGACTGCGCCGCCGACGCCGCCGGCCGTCAGCGTGGCCGCGACGATGGCTGTCGCCTTCGCCTTCGCCACCAACGGCGCAACCCAGCGCGGAAGCACGATTCCTCCAGCCGCAGACCGGTCCCTCCGGTGGAGTTGTCGGCGCGCGGGGCGTCTCGACCCGATCCGCCCAACGGCGGCTAGGGGTGTGCGCCGTTCGGCGCAGTGACGTCCGGAGGTCAGGCGGCGGCGATCCCCTCGAGCAGCTCGACGAGCGTCCGGACCGGGACGCCGGTGCCGCCCTTGGGCGTGTAGCCGTGTGGCTCGCCCTGGTTGAAGCTCGGGCCGGCGATGTCGAGGTGGGCCCAGCGGATGCCCTCGCGCACGAACTCCTTGAGGAAGATGCCCGCCGTCAGCATGCCGCCGTAGCGCTCGCCGATGTTCGCGAGGTCGGCGACCTCCGAGTCCAACGACTTGCGCAGCTCGACCGGCAACGGCATCGGCCAGGCCTGCTCGCCGGCGGCGCCGGCGGCCTCCACCACGTCCGCGCGCAAATCGTCGTCGTTGGCCATGACGGCGTAGACGTGCGAGCCCAACGCCACCAGCTGCGCCCCGGTCAGCGTGGCGATGTCGATGATGATGTCGGGGTTCTCCTCGCCCGCTCGCACGATCGCGTCGGCCAGGATCAGCCGTCCCTCGGCGTCGGTGTTGAGCACCTCGACGGTCTTGCCGCCGCGCATCGTCAGGACGTCCGAGGGGCGGATCGCGTGCCCACTCGGCATGTTCTCTGCGGTCGGCACCCAGCCGACGACGTCGACGTCCGGCTGCAGCTGTGCCACCGCGCGCAATGTCGCGATGACTGCCGCCGCGCCACCCATGTCCGACTTCATCCACTCCATGCCCTGCGCGGGCTTGAGCGAGATGCCGCCGGAGTCGAAGGTGATGCCCTTGCCGACCAGGTGCACGGTCGCCCGCGCGCCGCGGCCGGACGAATAGCCGATCCGCACCAGCCGAGGCGGGTGCGACGAGCCGGCGCCGACGCCCAGGATGCCGCCGTACCCACCCGCGCGCAGCGCGTCGTCGTCGAGCACCTCGACGCTGCAGCCGACGTCGGTGCAGGCCTCGACCGCGGCGCGAGCGAAGTCGTCCGGGCGCAGGTCACCGGGTGGGGTGTTGACGAGGTCGCGGCACAGCGTGACCGCGTCGATGAGGATCGAGGCCCGGTCGGCGACTGCCTTCGTGGCCTTGTCCCGCGGGTTGTCGACGACGACGAGCGCGGTGCCGACAGGTCTGGTCGCCGGTCGCGCTGATGCGCTGCTGCGATAGCGGTTGAACCCATACCCACCGAGCAGCATGCCTTCGCACACCGCGCGCAGGTCTGCCACCGCCTCGCTGCCGTTGACGCTGGCGAGAGCGGTGGCGACCCGGTTGCGGCCGGCCAGCGCGCGCATGCCCGCGCCGACCGCGCGACGCACGGTCTCGGGGTCGAACCCCGCTCCCTTGGCCGGCGCCGGGCCGAGCCCGACCGCGACCAGCGCCGGCGCCGTGATGGCACCCATCGTCGCGAGCTGCGTGACCTCACCGGCCTTGCCGGTCGCGCCGAGCGCGACGAGCGCCGGCAGCAGACGCTTGCGGAACTTCTTGTCCACCGCGGCGCCGTCAGCGGTCAGCACCGGCCCCCGGCTGCCCGCCGCCAGACCGATCAGCACGGCGTCGGCCTTCACCTCGGTCACGGGTGTCTTCGTCAGCGACAGGGCAGTCATGGGCGCCGATCGTAGACGTCGCGCGACGCGGCGCCGCGCAGGTCCGCCGGCGGGCCAGCCGCTCGGATAACGTCGGGCGGGTGACCGACGACCTGTTGCACTCGCCGGTGCACCACCGGCATGTGGAGCTCGGCGCGCGGATGGCGGAGTTCGGCGGCTGGGAGATGCCGATCCAATACCGCGGCGTCGTCGAGGAGCACACTGCGGTGCGCGAGAGCGTCGGCCTGTTCGACGTCAGCCACCTGGGCAACGTGGAGGTCGTCGGGCCGGGCGCCAGCCAGTTCGTCAACGGCTGTTTCACCAACGACCTCGACCGGATCGGCACCGGTCAGGCGCAATACACCCTGTGCTGCGACGACGCCACCGGCGGCGTCGTCGACGATCTGATCGTCTACCAAGGTCAGATCGGCGCGGAGCACGGCGACGACCTGCACCTCGTGCCGAACGCAGCCAACGCGCAAGAGGTCGTCCGCCGGCTGCGCGCGGCCGCACCCGCCGGCGTCGACGTCCTCGACCAGCACCGGGACTTCGCGATCCTCGCCGTGCAGGGACCGAAGTCGGCGGCAGTGCTCGACACGGTCGGGCTCGGGGTCGACCTCGACTACATGGCCTTCACCCAGAGGACGTGGGCCGACGGCCGCGTCGTCATCTGCCGCACCGGCTACACCGGTGAGCACGGCTATGAGCTCGTGGCGCCGGCCGGCAGCGCGGCGGCGCTGTGGGACGAGCTGCTCGCCGCGGTCACGTCGTACGGCGGGCAGCCGTGCGGGCTCGGCGCGCGGGACACACTCCGCACCGAGATGGGCTATCCGTTGCACGGACAGGACCTGTCGCTCGGCATCACCCCGGTGCAGGCGCGCTGCGGTTGGGCGGTGGGTTGGTCGAAGCCGGCGTTCTGGGGCCGCGACGTGCTGGTCGCCGAGCGGGAGTCCGGCCCGGCGCGGCTGCTGTGGGGGTTGCGGGCTGAGGACCGCGGCATCCCCCGACCGCACATGACCGTCCGGGACGGCGACGGCACCGAGGTGGGCGAGGTGACCAGCGGCACGTTCTCGCCGTCGCTGCGGATCGGGATCGGCCTCGCCTTGCTCGACCGCACGATCAGCGACGGCGACGCGGTGACCGTCGACGTGCGCGGCCGTCCGTCGACGATGCGGGTGGTCAAGCCGCCGTTCGTGCCCACGCACGTGAAGTGACGCCAAGGTTTCGGTGCCGCCGGTGCCCAGCGACGGCCGTGCCGGCATGAGCCGCGCCGACCGCATCCTGCTCATCGGGATGATGGGCGCGGGCAAGACGACCGTCGGCACCGCGCTGTCCGACCTGCTCGGCTGGCCCTACTACGACAACGACGAGCTGTTGCGGCGACTGGTCGGCAAGGACACCCGGCGGGTGCAGCAGGAGGACGGGCTGGCGGCGCTGCGTCGGGCCGAGTCGGCCTGCCTCACTCTTGCGTTGACCGAGGCGGGACCGCTGATCGCCGGCGTCGCCGGGGGCATCGTGACCGACCCGCTCGACCGGGAACGGCTGCGCACCGGCGGCTTCGTCGTCTGGCTGCGGGCCGGCCTCGACACGTTGGTGAGCCGGGTGCAGGGCACCGACCGGCCCTGGCTCGGCGCAGACCCGCGAGCTGCGCTCGCCGCGCTCTACGCCGGCCGGGCCGACCTCTATGCCTCGGTCGCGAGCTGCATCGTCGACGTCGACACGTTGCCGCCGGAGGAGATCGCCGTGCGCATCGCCGCGCAGCTGTGATCCTCAGTCGAAGGAGACCGGTGCGTCGAACGCGGCGCGGCGCGCGACCCGACGCAGCGCCGCCAGCACCGGTCGGGCCAGCACCAGCAGGAGCACGACGTTGCCCACTGCTGCCGGCACGTCGAAGCCGAGCGAGGTCGTGACGTCGAACCGCCACCAGTGCACGAGGTTCGTCGCCATCGAGGCGTGCGGCAGGAACGCGATCTGCTCCGGGTAGTAGCGCGCGAACGGCCAGAACGACAGGTTGAGCAACGCGCCGTAGAGCAGCGCGGCCACCCCGCCGTACGCCGCGAGCAGCACCGCCTCCGTCCGGCCGCGCATCTTCGGCAGGCAGCCGGCACCGAGGCCGACCCAACCGGCGCCGAGCATCTGGAACGGCAGCCACGGCCCGACCCCGGCGGTCAGCAGCGCCGACGCGAACAGCGTCAACGCCCCCAACGCGAAGCCGAACGCCGGACCGAACACCCGCCCGCCGCAGACCAGCAACAGATAGACGAAGGTGAACCCGGTCGCGCCGCCCGACAGCGGTCGCAAGGCCGCGTCGATGCCGGCCAGGATGCCGAGCACGGCCACCGTCTTCCCGTCGAAGCCGCCGTCGGACAGCTCGGTGAACACCACGGCGAGGCACAACGGCAGCAGCGCGACGAACAACCACGGTGCATCGGCGCTGTGGGAGCTGAGCAACGACGGGTGCACCAGTGGCCACAGGAACGCGACCAGCCCGACGACGCAGGTCGCCACCAGCGCGAGCATCGACCGCGGCCGCACGTGGATCGCCGTCACTCGACCCGCCACCAGGTCGCTCATCCGGCCAGTGCCTCGGCCACCTGCGCGACCGTCAGCCACGGCAACGGCGCGAGCACCTTCGCCACCTGCGGCGCGAACACCGGCGATGCGACAGCGACCTCGCGCGCCGGCCCGTCGGTCACCACCTCGCCGTCCGCGAGGACGACGATGCGGTCGGCGAGCTCGGCGGCGAGCTCGACGTCATGCGTCGCCAGCAGCACCGCATGACCCCCCTCGGCGAGGCCGCGCAGGATCGCCACCAGCCGATGCTTGGCCGGGTAGTCCAACCCCCGGGTCGGCTCGTCGAGCGCCACCACCGCCGGCTGTGCCGCGAGCACGACCGCCAGCGCCAGAGCGAGGCGTTGCCCCTCGGACAGGTCGCGCGGGTGCAGCTCCAGGTCGACGTCCGGCGCGAGCTCCGCGAGCAACACCGCGGTGCGGCCGGCCGGCGCCCCCGCGTCACGATCGGCGTCCGCACACTCGGTGGACACGGTCTGCGCCCAGAGCAGGTCGACCGGCTGCGCGGGCACCAGCCCGACGAGCCGGCCGGTCGCTTCCTCGCCGGTGCTCGACCTCCCCGCGTCGGGGGCGACCACCAGCTGCCCGTGGTCGGGGCGGCGCAACCCGGCGAGCACGGACAGCAGCGTCGACTTCCCTGCGCCGTTGCGGCCCATCAGCGCGACGACCTCGCCACGGTGCAGGGTCAGGTCGACCCCGCGCAGCGCCACGACGTCGTCGTACGACGCCACCACGCCACGCGCCGCGATGGCGACCAGCCCGCGCTCGGTGGCGCGGGCGGATGGCGGTGGGATCGTGGCCAGCCGTTCGCGCAGCTCCGCCGCGGCCCGCCGCGCGTCGCGCACCGACAACGGCAATGGTGACCAGTGCGCGAGCCGACCGAGTTCGACCACGGGTGGCGCGACGGGAGCGTCCGCGAGCAGCAGGGCCGGGGGACCGCTCTCGACCGGGCGGCCGTGGCCGGGCACGAAGACGACCCGGTCGGCGTACTGCACCACCCGCTCCAGTCGGTGCTCGGCGAGCACGACGGTGAGGCCCAGGTCGTGCACCAGCCGGGTCAGCGCCGCGAGCACCTCTTCGGCAGCGGCCGGATCCAGCGCGCTGGTCGGTTCGTCGAGCACGATCACCTGCGGATGCACGGTCAACACCGACCCGATGGCGACCCGTTGCTGCTGGCCGGCCGACAGCGCGAGCAGCGGCCGGTCCCGCACCTCGGCCAGGCCGAGCAGGTCGAGCGTCTCCTCGACCCGCCGGCGCATGATCTCCGGTGCGACGCCGAGGGACTCCATGCCATAGGCCAGCTCGTCCTCGACCGTGTCGGTGACGAAGCCGGCCAGCGGGTCCTGCCCGACGAAGCCGACGACGTCGGCGAGCTCGCGCGGCCGGTGGGTGCGGGTGTCTCGCCCGGCGACGGTGACCCGCCCGGACAGCCGCCCACCGCTGAAGTGCGGCACCAACCCGTTGATGCACCGCAGCAAGGTCGTCTTGCCCGAGCCGGTCCGGCCGACGACCAGACACAGCTCACCCTCGGGCACCGTCAGGTCGACGTCGCGCAGCACCGGCTCGGTGGCCTCGGGATAGGTGACGGTCACCCGTTCGAACCGGATCACGGCGCCACCGCCACCGCGCGCCGGTCGACGTCGTCGGCCGGAGCCGGTACGACCGGCTGCCGCCGGACGGTTCGCTGCGGCGGCGGCGCCAGCCACGCCGGCAGCACCGCCAGCAGCAACCCCACGAGTGCCGGCACCGGCACCGCCGGCAGCTGCGGCGGTGAGGTCGACGGCACCAGCTCGCCCGCCGGCCCGACCGACAGGCACACCGCGGCCGCCACCCCGCAGCCGAGCACCAACCACTCCGCGGCCCGCCACGGGTCCGGGCGATAGCGGGTGCGCCCGCCCCGGCGAGCCCCGACCACCAGCCCGCCGAGGAGCAAGGCCGCTCCGGCGAACAGCAACGGGAGCCCGAGCGCCGCAGGCGCGGAGGAGTCGATGAGCGCATAGCTGCTCGCCAGCGCTGCGACGGCGCCGACGAGGACGAGACCGGCGGTGACCCGGCGTACGGCGGCCGGCGTGCTCCCGCGCCGACCGAACCCGCGGGCCTCCAGGGCCGCCGCCAGGTCGACCGACCGGTCCAACGCTCCCTCGAGCACCGGCACCGCGAGCCCGCGCAGGCTGCGCAGCCCGCTCGCCGGCCGGCCGCGCAACCGCCGCGCCGTGCGCAGCCGGCTCGCCGACGCCACCGCCTGGGGCGCGAACGCGAGCGCGACGGTGACCGCGACGCCCGCCTCCTGCACGGCACTGGGCAACGACTTCAGCAGCCGCCGGGGGCTCGTGAGGGTGTTGGCCGCACCGACACAGACGAGGATCACCGCGAGCCGCAGGCCGTCGTACGCCGCCGCCAGCACGCCGTCGAGCGACACCGGACCGCCCAGCCGCACCCCCGCCATCCAGTGCGGCAGTGGCACCTCCGGCAGGGTGACGAGGACGTGACCGCCGCGGCCGGTGCCGAGCAGTGCGAAGAGCACGACGCGGATGGCCACCGCGAGGAGACCGAGGCGCAGGAAGACCAGATAGGTGCGGCTCCACGGGGTGGCGGGTCGGCGCGACACCGCGACGAAACCGGTGACGCTGACCAGCAAGGCGAGCAGGAACGGATTGGTGGTGCGGCTCGCCGCGACCGCCAGCGCAGTCGCCCATCCCCACCAGGCCGCCGGGTGCAGGGGACGGGGCAGCGGGTGGAGCCCGGGCCGCCGCCAGGCCGGTCGGGCCCGGCGGGCGGCGACGGGCCGGGTCACATCGGCTCCCGCGACCGCCGGGTGCGCCACCATCCGGCCGCGCCGAGCCCGGCCGCGGCGGCAACGGCGAGGGCGATGCCCAGAGCCGGTGACGCACCGCCGGCGGACTTGCCGGCTCGGCCAGTGGTGACCACCGTCGTTCGTGCCGTCGGTGAGCTGGCAGTGGCCGTCGGGGTAGCCGCTGCACGTGTTGCGGCGGCGCGGAGGGATCGGTCGGCGCTGCGATGCGTCGTCCGCCCGACCGTGGAGGGGGCGTCGGATGTCGCTGCGGCCGCCGCCGCGCCCGTGGTGGCCGGCGGCGTTGCCGGTGCCACAACGGTCTTGTGCTGGCTCCCGCTCGTGGTCGCGGATCGATGTCTCGGCATGGTTGTGGTGGTGGCCGGCCGGGGTGTTGGTGTGCTGCCGCAGATGTCGGCGTAGGGGACGTCGGTCGGCTGCTGGTTCTTCGCCGACCCGCTCTGCCACACCCAACCTTCGGTGGAGCGGTTGGCCGGCTCGTAGGTGGCCGGTCCCTCGGTGCTGTAGGTCCATCGCGTCGATCCCGGCGCGCGGTGCCAATAGGACCAGTAGTGCGTGCTGTCCTTCGTCTGGCAGCCGTTGGCCGGTTTCCCGTCGATCTCGCCGATGATGCCGTCGCTGCACACGGTCAGCCGGTGCCCGGCGGCCTGCAGCACGTCGACGCCGGTGCTGCCCTGCGCAACCTGTGCGCAGGTCGAGTGCACGCCGCCGCCGAGGTCGGCGAAGTCGACCACGAGTGCGACACAGATGCGGCTGTCCGCGCGCGCCGGCGTCGTACCCACCACTGCCGCCGGTCCGCAGACGGCGAGCAGCAGCGAGCACGACACCAGCGCGCGACGGATGCTCATGCGCTCAGCAGGCGAGGGTGGGCGTGGCGCGGTGGGCGCCGGTGCGGTCGATCCACGCCAGCGGCTTGCCCGCGAGAGCGGCACCGGCCTGGCTGGTCGCTCGCAGCGCACTCGCGTCGTACTTGCTCTGGAACTTCACCGCACCCCGCCGCGCCGGCTTCCCCGCACAGCCGACCTGGTGATGACGCAGCCACTTGATGCCCGAGGCGGCGGACCGACGGCCGGCGACCAGCGCCTGCACCGCGAGTGCCGTCGAGTTGGCGTTGCTGGCCGGTGTGCCGAAGCCGCCGTCGCTGTTGCGCGCGTGCGCCAGCCACACCAGCGCCTTGGCGGCCGGCTGCTTGGCGCCGGCCGCGAGCAGCGCCTGCACTGCGTAGCCGGTGGAGTCGACATCGTTGTCCGCGCACGGCTTCGTGGTGTCGTCGCGGACCGTCGAGGAGAACGCACCGTTGCTGCACTGCTGGTTGGCCAGGAAGGCGATCGCGTCGCCGTCTGGTTGTCCGGCCGCCCCGGGGGTCAACGCCAGCGCGAGGACGGGAAGCGCCTGGCTGACGATGTAGGCGGTGCTGTTCGCCGGGGCGCCCGGGTTCTGCTGGAACTCGCCCGGCTGGGCGCCCGCCGCGCTCTCGCTGCGCTGCAGCTCGGCGACGAGGTCGACGCCGCCGAAGTCGTGCACGTTGCGGTGCTGCGCCAGTGCGACCAGCAGCAGCTTGGCGGTGCTGCCCGGGTAGTAGGTCGGTTTCGCGGCCGCATAGTTGCGGGCGTGGCTCTCCAGGTACGCCGTGGCCCGTGCGGCCGGGGCCTGAGCGACGCCAGCCGCGTCCATCGACAGGATCGCGTCCGCGGTCGTGCCGTAGTCGACGTACTTCGTGCTGCCGAACGTCAACGTGTAGTGGTCGTGGTGCTTGCCTTGCAGGTGCCGGGCGAGGTAGCCGGCGGCGGCCGCGGCCCGGTCGGTGGTGGTCGGTGTCGCGCTGGCGCGCGTCGCGGTCTGTGCCGCGCTGGCTCGCCCGCTCGTCGACGTGGCCGCTCCCGCGGTTCCTGCGGTCAGACTGGCTGCAGTGGCGGCGGCGATGGCCGCGACGCCGATCCGCCCTGCGCGGCGGCCGCTAGCGCGACGGCCAGTGGTGCGACGGCCGGTGACGGCCCGGCCCGTGGTGCTGTTCGGCACCCGTCCTCCTGGTGCTCAGCGAGGACGCGCCGGGCCGAGCGAGCGCCGCATGACGACGCCCCTGCGCCGCGGATCCCGTGGCGTCAGGGGCGGTGGTCGGGCGACGTGCCCGGGCTCCGCCCCGCGTACCTCGACGGTTGTCATGGAGCCCTCGCCCGCGCAGGCATTCCGGCTCGCCGCGACTTTCCCTGCCGCGGCCTACGGTTGCGGGTCAGCGCCGGAGTTCGACCGGCTTCCCCCACGCGAAACGATTGCCCCGCGAGAACACCACGGTCGCGGCTCCGCCGTCAACTCGACGCCGTCGGCCGACCGCCTCGACTGGCGGGCCGCGTCGCCGTCACCGCGCTCGCATGCGCGCGGTTGCCGTAGCCTGCGGCCCGTGGCGTGGACGTGGCGATACGAGGACGCGGACGGCAGCGAGGTCGAGCCGGCGGAGGCGCCCCAGGGCGAGCCGTTCCCGACCCAGAGCGACGCCGAGACCTGGCTGGGGGAGAACTGGCGCGAGCTGCTCTCCGCCGGGGTCGCCCAGGTCACCCTGCTCGACACCGGCCGTGAGGTCTACGGCCCGATGAGCCTGCAGCCGGCCGACTGAGCTGCCGGGCGGCAGCCGTCGTACGCGGCCGTCGTACCGGTTCGCCGGCCGCGGCCGGCTACCGCGGCGAGCGGGGGCTCTTGGTCTCCGCGGGATCCCGGATGACGATGTCGCCGAGCACGTCGTCGATCCGCTTCAGGACGTCCGCGTCGAGCGTCACCCCCGACGCCTTCACGTTGTCCTCGACCTGTTCCGGCTTGGTGGCACCGACGATCGCGCTGGCGACGTTGTCGTTCTGCAGCACCCACGCGACCGCCAGCTGCGCCATCGTCAGACCGCAGTCGGCGGCGACGGGAGCGAGCTCCTGCACCCGCGTCAGCACGTTGTCGTTGAGGAAGTGCCCGATGAAGTTCGCGCCGCTCGGGTCGGTCGCGCGCGACCCCTCCGGCGGCTGCGCACCGGGCTTGTACTTGCCGGTGAGCACACCCTGCGCGATCGGCGACCAGACGATCTGCGAGAGCCCCAGCTCCTCCGACGTCGGCACGACCTCGGCTTCGATGACCCGCCAGATCATGTTGTATTGCGGCTGGTTGGACACCAACGGCACTCGCAGCTCGTCGGCGAGCTGCTTCGCCGCCCGGATCTCCTCGCCGCGCCACTCCGACACGCCGATGTAGAGGGCCTTGCCGGCCCGGACGATGTCGGCGAACGCCTGCATCGTCTCCTCGAGCGGCGTCGTGTAGTCGAACCGATGCGCCTGGTAGAGGTCGACGTAGTCGGTTTGGAGTCGCTGCAGCGAGCCCTCGATCGAGCGCAGGATGTGCTTGCGGGACAACCCGCGGTCGTTCTGGCCGGGGCCGGTCGGCCAGTAGACCTTGGTGAAGATCTCGAGCCCGTCCCGGCGCTCACCCTTCAGCGCGCGACCGAGCACGGCTTCCGCCTTCGTGCCGGCGTAGACGTCGGCGGTGTCGAAGGTCGTGACGCCGAGCTCCAGCGCCTTGCGGACGCAGGCATTGGCCTGCTCCTCCTCGACCTGGCTGCCGTGGGTGATCCAGTTGCCGTAGGAGATCTCGCTGACCAGCAGCCCGCTACGCCCGAGGTGTCGATGCTTCATGGGGGTGACGCTACGACGTGGCGTCTCCGCGCTTCACACGGGCGGGTGGGCGCCGCATCCGCCGCGGCTGCATCGCGCGCATCATGGCGTAGGTCGTGACGCCGGTCGCGTCCTTGGCCCCGTACCTCTCCTCGACCGCACGCCGGGCGGCGCGGCCGACCCGGGCGGAGTCGACGACCATGCCGGCGAACAGCAGCAGCATCACGAGGTTTGCGAACGCGCCGACGGCCCGGTTGGGCACGAAAGCGACCGCGAACGCGATCAGGATGATGCCGAAGAAGACCTGGCCAAGGGTGAACCGCGAGTCGACGAAGTCCCGCGCCAGCCGCCTGGCCGGCCCGGCGTCCCGCGCCGGCAGGTGGCGCTCGTCGCCGGTGAGCAGCGCCTGGCGCTGCTGCGAGCGCTGCTCGCGCATCCGCTCCCGGCGCAGCTTGGCCGCTTCCTTGCGGCTGGTGGGGGTGGCGGTGCGCCGGCGCTTGCGCGCGTCGCTGCGCTTGGGCGTGGGGCGGCCCTTGCCCGACGGTCGGTCGGTCTCGACCTGCTGCTGGTCGACCGACTCGTCGTTGGCAGGAGCGGCGCTCACCCGGCCAGCATACGAAGCATCGCCGAGCGAGCGTCACCTCAGAGTTTCTTCAGCGCACGAGACGTAGGCTGACCGTCACAGGGGGCGACCGCTGCGCGACCGCCGCGCCGGACACGAGGAGGTCCCGGACCACATGGGCATGGGGCGCCGATTGGCCTTGATCTTCAAGGCCAAAGCCAACAAGGCATTGGACCGCGCAGAAGATCCGCGCGAAACCCTCGACTACTCCTACGAAAAGCAGCTCGAGCTGCTGACGAAAGTACGCCGCGGCGTGGCCGACGTCGCCACCAGCCGCAAGCGCCTGGAGATCCAGATGCAGCAGCTGCAGACCTCTGCCGACAAGCTGCAGGGGCAGGCGCAGCAGGCGGTGGCCGCCGGGCGCGACGACCTGGCCCGCGAGGCGCTCACCCGCCGCGCCGCCGCCAACCAGCAGCTGGCCGACCTGCAGAGCCAGCATGCCAACCTGCAGGCCGAGGAGGAGAAGCTCACGCTCGCCTCGCAGCGGCTGCAGGCCAAGGTCGACGCGTTCCGCACTCGTAAAGAGACGATCAAGGCCACCTACACGGCCGCCGAGGCGCAGACGAAGATCGGCGAGGCGATGTCCGGCATCTCCGAGGAGATGGGGGACGTCGGCATGGCGATGCAGCGTGCCGAGGACAAGACCCAGCAGATGCAGGCGCGCGCGAGCGCTGTCGACGAGCTGATCGCCAGTGGAGCTCTCGACGACGCCAGCGCGCCGCTCGGTGGGCGGGACGACATCCAGCGTGAGCTCGACTCGATGTCTGCTGGCAGCAGCGTCGAGCTCGAGCTGGCGAAGCTGAAAGGCGAGCTGCCCGCCGGGCAGCAGCAGCAGGCCCTACCGGGGAGCCAGACCCAGCCCGAGAAGGCCCCACAGGAGGGGAGCTAGACACCGTGATCGTGAGGATTCTGGGAGAGGGGCAGCGCGAAGTGCCCGAAGGGGAGCTCGACTCGCTCAACTCCCTCGACGAGGCGCTGCAGTCAGCCGTCGAGGCCGGCGAGGATGCTGGCTTCGCCCGCGCCCTGGCCGCGTTGCTCGACCGTGTCCGTCAGGTCGGCACCGCCGTCCCCGATGACGAGCTCGTCCCGTCCGACCTGGTCCTGCCGTCGGCCGACGCTTCGCTCGCGGAGGTTCGCGAGCTGCTCGGCGACGAGGGCCTCATCCCGGGTTGACGACGATGGCCACCCGCTCCCGTTCCCGCTTCCGTCCCGACCGCGGCCTCGTCGCCCGGATGAGCGTGACGATGTTCCTCATCGGCGCGCTCTACGTCGGCTTCATCGCCGTCCTGATCAGTGTCGGCATCTCCGTCGGCGCGATCATCGTGATCGCCGGCGCCCTGCTGTTCGCGCAGTACTTCTTCTCCGACAAGCTCGCCCTCTACGGAATGGGTGGGCGCATCGTCAGCCGCGAAGAGGCACCGGAGCTGCACGGCATCGTCGACCGGCTCTGTGCCCTCGCCGACATGCCCAAGCCCAAGGTGGCGATCGCCGACACCGACGTTCCCAACGCGTTCGCCACCGGACGCAACCCCAACAACGCGGTCGTCTGCGCGACCACCGGCATCCTGCGCCGGCTCAACGCCGAGGAGCTGGAAGGCGTCCTCTCGCATGAGCTGTCGCACGTGGCGCACCGCGACGTCGCCGTGATGACGTTCGCGTCGTTCCTCGGCGTGGCCGCCGGCATGCTGACGCGGATGGGTCTGTACGCCGGGATGTTCGGCGGCGGCTATGGCAACCGCGACAACCGTGACAACAACGGCGCGGCCGCGTTCGCCATCATCATGCTGGTCTCGATCGTCGTCTACGCGCTGTCGTTCATCCTCACCCGCACGCTGTCGCGTTATCGCGAGCTCTCCGCCGACCGTTCCGGCGCGATCCTCACCGGCCGCCCGTCGGCGCTCGCGTCCGCGCTGCAGAAGGTGACCGGCCAGATGGCGATGATCCCTACTCGTGACCTGCGGGCGGCGGAGCCGTTCAACGCGTTCTTCTTCACGCCCGCGCTGGCCAACGGGTTCAGCATCTCCTCGCTGTTCTCCACCCACCCGTCGCTGGAGAAGCGGCTCGCTCAGCTGGCGAAGATCTCCGCCGAGCTCGGCCAGCCGGTCGCCTGAGCGCAACCACCGCCGTCGTACCGTTCGCTGATGGGACTGCTCGACACGATCCTCGGCCGCAGCAAGCCGGTGAAGCCCGATCTCGACGAGCTGTTCGCGTTGCCGTCGGCGGCGGTCACGCTGGAGGCCGGGCTGGGGCTGACGCCGACCGGTGTCGGGTCGGTCTGCGTCAAGCCGGCCGAGGGTGGTGGATTCGCCGGGCTGCGCCAACAGATCGACGCGCTGCTCGCCGCTGACAACGACAAGTACGACGAGGTCGTCGACTCCTACGGCTTCTCCTGGATCACCCGGCGCGGCGACCCGAACGACCTGCAGGACCTCGTCGGTGACCTGCACACGGTCAACGCCTCGCTCAACGACGCCGGCTTCGGCCCGGCGCTGCTGTGCACGCTGGTCGTCTTCGGTGCTGGATCGGCCGCGGCGGCGACGGACCGGGCCCCGGTCGGGCTCGTCTACCTCTACAAGCGCGGCACCTGGTATCCGTTCGTGCCGACGGGCAACGAACGGCGTGACAACGCCCGCGAGCTGCAGGTCAAGGCAGCGATCGGGTCGGACCTGAAGATGGAGGAGGACCTCTCCCGGTGGTTCCCCGTCTGGGGCGCCCCGGGGTTGTGAGCCTCTTCCCACTGCTCGCCCTCGTGCCGGCGCGGTTGTCCGCTGCCCTGCACGCCGTCGTGACGCCACTGCACGTTGCCGTCGTCGCGCCGTTGCAGTCCTCGGTTGTTGCGCCGCTGCACGCCGCCGTGGTCGCGGCCGGCGGCAAGCCGCTGCCCGGGATCTTCCACCACCTGCAGGGGCCGCTGCAGCACTACGGCTATCTCGCGGTCGCCGGGTTCTTGTTCTTCGAGGACTTCGGGGTGCCGCTGCCGGGCGAGACGATGCTCATCGCGGCGAGCCTCTACGCCGGCACCGGCCATCTCAACGTCTGGCTGGTCGCGCTGATCGGCTTCGGCGCAGCGGTGCTCGGTGACAACGTCGGCTTCGCGATCGGCCACTTCGGCGGGCGTGAGCTGGTCGAGCGCTTCGGCAAGTACGTCTTCCTCACGCCCAAGCGGATCGACCACGCCGAGGACTTCTTCAACCGCCATGGCGGCAAGGTCGTGACGGTCGCCCGGTTCATCGAGGGCTTGCGCCAGCTGAACGGCATCATCGCCGGCACCGTGGGCATGCCGTGGCGGCGTTTCCTCGTCTTCAACGTCATCGGCGCCGCGCTGTGGGTGGGCGTCTGGACCAGCCTCGGCTACCTCGCCGGCAACCACGTCGAGGCGATCTCGCACTACTTCACCTACGTCGCCGGCGGCGTTGCGGCTCTGGTGGTCATCGCGATCGTCATCCGGTTCCTGCGCCGCCGCCGACGTACCCCCGCCTCCGACTGACCCCAGGTCAGGCGCCGGGGAGGGCCAGCATCTGGTCGAGGGCGACCTTGGCCCAGCGGGCGGTCTCGGGATCGACGTCGATGCGGTTGACCACGCGCCCGTCGACCAGCGACTCCAGCGCCCACACGAGATGCGGCAGGTCGATGCGGTTCATCGTCGAGCAGAAGCAGACGGTCTTGTCGAGGAAGACGATCGTCTTGTCCGGGTGCGCTTTGGCGAGCCGCGAGACGAGGTTGAGCTCGGTGCCGATCGCCCACGCAGACCCAGCGGGCGCCGCTTCGATCGTCTTGATGATGAACTCGGTCGAGCCGACCAGGTCGGCGGCGGTCACGACCTCGTGCTTGCACTCCGGGTGCACCAGCACGGTGACTCCCGGCACCCGCTCCCGCACCTCGTCGACGCACCCGCGGGTGAACCGACCGTGCACCGAGCAGTGGCCCTTCCACAGGATCATCGTGGCTGCCCGCAACTGCTCGATCGTCAGCCCGCCGTTGGGCTTACGCGGGTCATAGACCACGCAGTCGTCCAGCGAGAGCCCGAGCTTCTGCACCGCGGTGTTGCGACCGAGATGCTGGTCGGGCAGGAACAGGACCTTCCGCCCGCTCGCCGGCTTCGACCCGTCCCACCCCAACGCCCACCGCAGCGCGACCTCCGCGTTGCTCGAGGTGCAGATCGTGCCGCCGTGCCGGCCGGTGAACGCCTTGATCGCGGCCGAGGAGTTCATGTAGGACACCGGGACCGTCACGCTGCCCTCGGCCGCACCGCCCCCGCCGTCGCCCGCGACGCCCGCCTCGACGAGCACGTCCCACGCCTCGGCCACCTGCTCCGCCGTCGCCATGTCCGCCATCGAGCAGCCGGCCGCCAGGTCGGGCAACACGACCTGCTGCCGGTCGCTGGTGAGGATGTCGGCGGACTCGGCCATGAAGTGCACGCCGCAGAAGACGACGTACGACGCCTCCGGACGCGCCGCGGCCTCGCGCGCCAGCTTGAACGAGTCGCCGGTGACGTCGGCGAACTCGATCACCTCGTCCCGCTGGTAGTGGTGGCCCAGCACGAACACGTCGTCACCCAGCGCCGCCTTCGCCGCGCGCGCCCGCTCGACCAGGGTGGGGTCCGACGCCGGCGGCAGCTCACCGGGACAGGACGTGCCGCGCTCGGACTCCGCGTCACTGCGCTGACCGAGCAGGAGCAGCAGCGGAGTCGGCTGCACGCCGAGGTCGTCCAGGGAAGGGGAGGGTGCGGTCACGGCTCGCGTCTCTCGCGTCGGGTGATCACGGCGATCGTCGCACAGGTCAACATCGCGAGGGTCGGTTCGCTTCCCCGGCCGTCACAGCACCGCGCCGTTCGGCAGGTGGGCGCGCGGCGGTGTCCGCCCCCGCCAGAACACCGGCCCCCCCGATGCCAGGCGCAGGCCGGCGGTCACGGCGATCAGCACCGCCCACTGTTGCTCGCCGCTGATGTGCTCGATCGTCCGCTCGGCGGTCGGGACGTCGTCCGTCCGCAGGCAGTGCGTCAGCAGCGCCGCCGCGGTCGCGTCATCGGTGGCGGTGACGCTCAACACCCGCCCTTCCGCTGTCAGGTACGCATACCCGCGAGCGGATCCGACGTCGGCGACGTACATCCGTGCGCTGAGTGCGAGGAACTCGTGGTCCGGGCCGCGCGCGGCGCCGCGCACGGCCCGATCCACCTCGTCCGCGAGCTCGCGGTCAGCGGGCACACCCGCGCGGATCGGCCGGTCCGGGCGGTCGAGCCGGCTCGCATCGGCCGGGCCGGCGGCGTCGATCTGCGGGAACAGGTCGAACCCGGCGCGGACGTAGCGTCGCAGCGCCCTGGGGTCCTTGC
>DASTWK010000032.1:0-2207 GCA_035776655.1 Mycobacteriales bacterium
GAGCGCACCGCGACGATGCTGGGCCGGTCGGTCGTGTCGCGGGCGGCGACCAGCGCGTCGTGCAGCGCGGCGACGTCGTTGACGTCGTCGACTCGCTGGGTGTGCCAGCCGTAGGCCGCGTAGCGGGCGAGCACGTCTTCGGACAGCGCGACCTTCGTGTCACCCTCGATCGAGATGTGGTTGTCGTCGTACAGCAGCACCAGGTTTCCGAGCTGCTGGTGGCCGGCGAGGCTGGCGGCCTCGGCCTGCACGCCTTCCTCGATGTCGCCGTCGGAGGCGAAGACCCAGATCGTGTGGTCGAACACCGACCGGCCGGCCGCCGCGTCGGGGTCGAACAGCCCGCGCTCGCGCCGGGCGGCCATCGCCATGCCGACGGCGTTGCCGACGCCCTGGCCGAGCGGCCCGGTCGTCGTCTCCACACCGACCGTGTGCCCGTGCTCGGGGTGCCCCGGCGTGCGGCTGCCCCACTGCCGGTAGAGCTTGAGGTCGTCGAGCGTCAGCCCGTAGCCGGACAGGAAGAGCTGGATGTAGAGGGTCAGGCTCGAGTGCCCGCAGGACAGCACGAACCGGTCCCGCCCGATCCAGTCGGGGTCGGTCGGGTCGTGCCGCAGCAGCCGCTGGAAGAGCAGGTACGCCGCGGGAGCCAGGCTCATCGCCGTGCCCGGGTGCCCGGACCCGGCCTCCTCGACCGCGTCCATGGCCAGCGCCCGGATCACGTCGACCGCGCGACGGTCGAGGTCGTCCCACTCCAAGGCAGTGCTAGAGCTCACACTGGCGGAGCCTACCCACGGACTCCGCGACTAGCGCCGCGACTAGCATTGCCCCCTGTGACGCTCGTCCCGCTTGCTGAGCATCCGACCGTTGTACCCACCCGCCCCTCCGCCGGTGCGCTGGTGCGTGCATACGTCGGCCTGACCAAGCCGCGGATCATCGAGCTCCTCCTCGTCACCACGGTCCCCGCGATGGTGCTCGCCGAGCGCGGCTGGCCCTCGTGGACGTTGCTGGTGGCCACGCTCGTCGGCGGCACCCTCGCGGCCGGCAGCGCCAACACCCTCAACTGCTACGTCGATCGCGACATCGACGCGGTCATGCGGCGCACCTCGCGCCGGCCGCTGGTCGCCACCGCGCTCGTCAGCCCCGCCGCCGCCCTCCGCTTCGGCATCGTCCTCGGCGTCGCGGCCACGCTGCTGCTCGGCCTCGTCGTCAACTGGCCGTCGGCCCTGATGGCGGACGCCGCGATCCTGTTCTACGTCTTCGTCTACACGCTCGGCCTGAAACGGCGTACGCCGAACAACATCGTCATCGGCGGGGCCGCCGGCTGCTTCCCGGTGCTCATCGGGTGGTCCGCGGTCACCGGCACCGTCGGCTGGGGTGCGGCGGTGCTGTTCGCGGTCGTCTTCCTCTGGACGCCGCCGCACTTCTGGGCGCTGGCCATGCGTTTCCGCGACGACTACGCCGCAGCCGGCGTGCCGATGCTGCCGGTCGTGACGTCACCGGCCAGGGTGGCGGCCCAGATCGTGCGCTACTCCTACGCGATGGTGGCGGCGTCGCTGGTGCTGGTGGCGTTCGACGCCGGCTGGTTCTACGCCGGCTGCGCGGTGCTGCTCGGCGGCTGGTTCCTCCTCGAGGCCCACCGGCTGTCGGCGCGGGCGCGACGTGGTGAGGACCCGAAGCCGATGCGGCTGTTCCACCACTCGATCACCTACCTCGCCCTGCTGTTCGCCGCCGTCGCAGTGGGCCAGTTCATCGGCTGACCCGCATCACGCTCCTCCGGCTCACGCTCCACTCCGCGGCCCCGCCTCCGGCCCGCCTGGCTCAGCGCGCTCCCACGGCCGCCCGGTCCCTTCTGCGTTATGTCAACCGCCGCGGTGTGGTGGCTTGGCGATCTCCAACAGCCACCACACGGCGGCATAAGTAAGTTGAATGCGGGCGGGAGCGCTGCCGAACACTTGGTCCCTCGCGTCGGTCAGGCGATCTTGCGTAGCTGCTCGGCACGGGCCAGTGCACGCCGGATGCGTGCCGCGGTCAGTTCCGGCCGATGGACGATGTCGTCCCAGCTCCAGCGCACCACGATGAATCCCATCTCCTCGAGGCTCTCCTGGCGTCGCTTTTCCGCCAGCAGCGACCCCGGATTACTTCCGTCGTACTTCTTGGCGCCGTCAGCTTCGCCGACGACGCCGTCCCAGAGGAAGTCAACCCGGTAGCCG
>DASTWK010000033.1:0-46122 GCA_035776655.1 Mycobacteriales bacterium
GTGCAGGTCGCCGGCGACCCAGAACCCGCGCGGCGCCGGCGGCGCCCCCCGGGCTGGACCGGACGTCGTCGCGACCGCCGGTGCGGCCGCTCCGACGGTCGCCAGTGCCAGCACCGCCGCCGAGCGGCGCCACCACCTCGCCGGCAGTGATCGCGTCATGCCGGCAGGATTCGCCGCTGCGCAGGTGCGGTCCTGCCCGCGGCGGTTGTGAGCCGGACCCAAACCCGGCTGCGGTTTCTGGTACGCCGGCGGGCAGGGTCCGGCTCCGTCGGCACGAAGCCTGCCCTATGCAGTCGGGCCGGCTCGTGCGCATCGCCGTCGCCACCGCGGTGCTGGCTCCCATGGCCACCGCCGCGGCGGTCGGCGCCGCCGTCGACCGGGGTGCCGCGGCAGCACCGGCACCGTTCAGCCGGGGTGGGGTGACCGCCACCGTCACCGCGACGAGCGCCAGCCTCGGCAACGGGCTGATCCGGCGCGGCTGGGTCATCGGCGCGGACGGCAGCGTCGACACGACCGCGCTGGTCGACGCCGACGCGCACAACTGGGTGGTGGCCGCCCCCGACTTCAGTATCGATGTCGACGGTGTCTCGACCGGCCCCGGCACCGGGTGGCAGCTCGAGCAGGTCACACCGATGCCGCCACCGGCCCAGCCGGACCGTCCCGGCTCCGGCACCGGCGCGGCGTTGCGGTTCCGCTACGCCCTCGCCGAGCCGGGCCTGCCCACGCTGGAGCTGCAGCGTCTCGTCGTGCTGCACCCGGGCAGCAGCGTCATCGAGACCACGTCCACGCTGCAGTCGCTCGGGCCACCGGCGCGCGTCTCGGCGTACTCCCTCGACCAGGTCCGCGCCGCCGACGCGAGCCTGCCGGCCGAGGTGCAGGCCTACAACGACGGCAGCGACTGGCGCGACGACTATCGACACGTCGCGCACCCGACCGGCGCGTTCGACGCCGAGGGCGAGGTCGCCCGGTTCGGGCACGACGCCGGCTTCTTCCTCGTCTCCCAACGTCGCGGTGGCTCGATGAGCCGCGCCGGGCGGGACTCCGACGGCCGGTCGTGGGTCGGCGTCGACTGGGCTCGCGACCTGTTCGACTACGGGCCGCTGCAGACCGACCCGCCGTCGTACAACCGCCTCGACAACCCGGCCTATCCCGCGCCCGTGCGCGCTCGGGTGCTGCCGCCGCTCGGCAGCCTCGACCTCGGCACGTCCTACCTCGGCGTCTATCGCGGCGGTGCGCAGAACGCGGCGGCGGCGTTCAGCACCGACTTCGTCGCCAACCAGCAGCCGGACTTCGCCCGCACGGTCGGCCTCAACACGTTCCACCCGTGGAGCCACGGTCCCGGCATGAGTGACACCAACCTGCGCGTGCAGGTCGACGTCGCGCAGCGGCTCGGCATCGAGACGTTCATGCTCGACGACCAGTGGCAGGGCGGCCCCGGCGGGGAGAGCGGTGACTGGCAGTGGGACCCGCAACGGTTCCCGGACCGCAACCACGACGGCGTCCCCGACTTCGTCGACTACCTGCACGCGCACGGGCTGCAACTCGGGCTGTGGATGTCACCGCTGGAGTTCAACGGCAGCTCCACGACGTACGCCGCGCATCCCGACTGGGCGTGCGCGCCGATCGGTGACCTCACCGCGCAGGTGCAGGACGACGCCGGGCTGGGAGTCTGGGACGCGACCAACCCGCAGTTCCAGGACTACCTCGCCGGTGTCGTGCACCGGCTCGTCCGCGACGACGACGTCCGCGAGTTCAAGTTCGACTTCATGGCCTGGGTCGACTGCGGGTCGTCGGCGGGGGTGCACGACTACGCCGACTACGAGGCCGCCTTCGTCGACCTGGTCCATCGCATGCAGGCGGAGAACCCGGGCGTCACCTTCGAGCTCGACGAAACCAACGACCAGCGCTGCTGGCCGTTCGAGTCCGCGCAGATCGGCCCGTCCTGGTTCGACAACGCCCACCTGCATGCGGGTACGCCGCTGGGCAAGCTGCTGCACGACCTATGGAGCGCCGCGCCGTGGGTGCCGACCTGGTCGCTGGGGATCGGGTTGTACGACGGGACGCTGACCGGTCCCTACGCCGGCGTCAGCGGCGTCGACTTCCTCTTCCCGCTCGCGATGCTCACCCACATCACGTTCTGGACCGACCTGACCCAGCTGAGCCCGGCCCAGCAGACGGAAACGGCCTGGTGGGTCGACTGGTACCGCGCCCACCGGGACGCCCTCGGCCCGACGGTCTACGAGCTGACGACCGCCGACCCGCTCGACGGCCACACCTGGGCGGTGTTCGAGCCCTGGGACGGCACCCGCGGCTATGTCTTCGCCTTCCGCCCGGCGGGCGCGTCGGGATCGGTGCCGGTGTCGTTGCAGGGCCTGGACCCGGGCACCCACTACCGGCTCACCGACGTCCGCACCGGACGGCCCGTCGCCACCGGCTCGGGCGCTCGCCTCGCGTCCGGGCTCCGCCTCACCCTCCCCGCCGCGTCGGCGCAGGTGCTGTCGGTGACGCCGCTGCCCTGACGGGCGGCCGCGGTGACGCAGCAGCCGCGCTCGGCGGGTTCCGGTGCCGACCCAGCGGGGGACACCCTCTGGGCTTGCCAACCAGGGCATGCGATCATGATTTCGAGTCGTAATGCGATATGAACCCGCTCCTGCCGAGCCTCATCGTCGCCGGCTCGGCGACTTCAGCGCCGGCCGTCGCATTTTCGTCATTGCCGCGCTGGCCCTGCCGATCGGAGCCGTCAGCGCCGCCGTCGCGTGGGCCCTGCTGCGGCTGATCGGACTGATCACCAACGGCGTCTTCTACCACCGCGTCGACACCCGGCTGGTCGCGCCCGGCTCCGTGCACCACAACCCGGCGCTGGTCCTGCTGGCGCCGGTCGTCGGCGGGCTGGTCATCGGGCTGCTCGCCCGCTACGGCTCGGAGAAGATCCGCGGCCACGGCATGCCGGAGGCGATCGAGGCGATCCTCGTCGGCGGCAGCAAGGTGGCGCCGCGGGTGGCGGTGCTCAAGCCGCTGGCGTCGGCCGTCGCCATCGGCACCGGCGGTCCGTTCGGTGCCGAGGGCCCGATCATCATGACCGGCGGCGCGTTCGGGTCGCTGTTCGCGCAGTTCGTGCACCTCACCGCGGACGAACGGAAGACGCTGCTCGTCGCCGGGGCTGCCGGCGGCATGGCCGCCACGTTCAACGCGCCGCTGGCGTCGGTGCTGCTCGCCGTCGAGCTGCTGCTGTTCGAGTGGCGACCACGGTCCTACGTGCCCGTCGCCGCCGCGGTCGGCGTCGCCACCGTCGTGCGCGGCTACCTGCTCGGCACCGGCGCGCTGTTCACCGTGCCGCAGACGCCGATCCACCTCGACGCCACCATCGTCGGGCTGTGCGCCGCCTCCGGACTCATCTCCGGCGTGCTCGCCATCGGCGCGACCGCCCTCGTCTACGCCTCCGAGGACGGCTTCAACCGGCTGCCCGTGCACTGGATGTGGTGGCCGGCCATCGGCGGCCTCATCATCGGTCTGGGCGGCCTCGTCGTACCGCAGGCGCTCGGTGTCGGCTACAACGTCATCGGCGCCGAGCTCGACGGCTCGATCAGCCTCGGCCTCGTCGCCGGGATCCTCGTCGTCAAGACCCTGATCTGGTCGCTGTCACTCGGCTCGGGCACCTCCGGCGGTGTGCTCGCGCCGATGTTCATGGTCGGCGGCGCGCTCGGCGCGTTGGAGGCGCACATCTTCCCGTCGGTGGGCGCCGGCTTCTGGCCGCTGGTGGGGCTGGCCGGCGTGCTCGGCGGGTTGATGCGCTCACCGCTGACCGGGGTGGCGTTCGCGGTCGAGCTGACCCACCGGGTCGACGCGATCCTGCCGTTGCTCGTTGGAGCATCCGCGGCCTATGCCCTATCGGCCGTCGTGCTCAAGCGGTCGGTGCTCACCGAGAAGATCGCGCGTCGCGGCTATCACCTGAGCCGGGAGTACGACGTCGACCCGCTCGAGGTGCTGTTCGTCCGGGAGGTCATGTCGACGACGGTGGTCACGTTCCCGGCGGAGGCGGTGCTCTCCGATGTCGTCTCGACGTTCGTCAGCCAGCGGCGGCAGACGCGCGACCCGCAACACCGGCAGCGGCTCTATCCGATCGTCGACGACGCCGGCCGCCTGACCGGCATCATCACCCGCCGCGACGTGCTCGACCGGGCGCTCGACGAGGCCGACCCGCTGGCCACGCTGTCCGAGATCGTCAACGACCATCCGGTGGTCGCCTACCCGGACGAGACGTTGCGGACGATCGCCTACCGCATGGCCGAACGCGGCGTCACCCGCCTGCCCGTCGTCGCCTCCCGCACCGACCGTCAGTTGCTCGGCCTGATCGCCCTGCCCCAGCTGCTCGAAGGGCGGTTGCGGGACCTGAAGGAGGCGCGGGAGGCCGAGCGGGTGCTGTCGCTGCGGCCGGTGATGCCGCTGGTGCGGGTCTGGCGAACGCCGCGGGAACGCGTCGACAGCTCGCGCTGATCCCTCGCCGGCTGCACGCCGCGGGCCGGCATGCCATTCTTCTGACGACCCGTCAGTTTTCGTGGTGCCCGGATCTGCGGGCCCAGGAGGTACGCCGATGCCGCCCGCTCCCGCTGCCGATGCCCGCCCGGCGGCCGCGGCGGGAGCCGGCTGATGCAGCAGCTGCGGGGTGTCGATGCGCTGCACGTGCTGGAGGAGACGCGCGACCAGCACATGCACACGGCCAAGGTGGCACTGCTCGCGCCCGGGCCGGACGGCGTGCCGACGTTCGACGACGTGCGCGAGTGGGCGCAGGAGAGGTTGTTGCGGATCCCGGCGTTGCGCTGGATGGTGCGGCCGATCCCGCTGAAGCTCGCGAAACCGGTGTTCCTGGACGCCGGGCCGTACGACGTGGGGCCACACCTGCACGCGGAGACGCTGCCGCCGCCCGGTGGTCCGGTCGAGCTCGACGAGCTGGTGTCGCGGATCGCGAGCGTGCAGGTCGATCGGAGCCGGCCGCTGTGGGAGCTGACCTACGTCACCGGTCTCGAGTCCGGCAGCTTCGACGGCGCCACCGTGGCCCTGGTCTTCAAGCTCCACCACTCGATCATGGACGGGCAGGCCAGCCTGCGGTTCTTGGAACTGGTCTTCGACGGTGGCGAGCAGCTCGACTTCGGCCCGCCGCCGCCGGCCGAGCCCGAGCCGACGAAGGCGCAGCTGGTGCGCTTCTCGGTGGTGGAACAAGCCAAGCTCTACGGCCAACTGCCGCAGGTCCTTCGTCGTACCGTCGCATCGATCCGGGACAACCGCAGCCGCAAGAAGTCCGGGGCACCGCCGGTGGTGAACCCGCTGTCCGGTCCGTCGACGCGGTTCAACCGGTGGCCCGTGCCGGAGCGGGTCTATGTGGACGTGACGGTGCCGATGGCGGACCTGCGCGCGTTGCGTGCGGCGACCGGCCGCACGATCAACGAGCTGTTCGTCACGTTGTGCGGGGGCGCCATCCGCCGTTATCTGCAGGCGCACGGCGAGGAGCCGGATCGCTGCCTCAACGCCGCGCACCCGGTGTCGCTGCGCCGGCCGGAGGAGCGGGACGCGTTCGGCAACCGCACGTCGTACTGGTACGTCTCGCTGGGCACGGACGTCGCTGATCCGGTCGAGCGCTTGGCGGTGGTGAAGGCGAGCCTCGACGCGGCGCGGGAGTGGGCGAAAGGCGACGTCGAGCTGTTCGCTGTGTGGCAGGACTACTACCTGCTGTTCGGCCGGATGACCTTGAAGTCGTTGACCCTGGCGGAGCGGCTGACGAAGCGACCGGCCTTCAACGCGATCGTGTCCAACGTGCGGGGGCCGGCGCCGCTGTCCTTGAACGGTGCGCCGGTCGTGGCCGTGCGGTCGATGGGGCCCATCACGCGGGTGCTGGGCCTGAACCTCACCGCGTGGAGCTATCGCGAGAACTTCTCGATCGGACTGCAGGCGTGCCGGCAGTTCATGCCCGACCTGCGCAGCTTCGACGAGCACCTGCGCGCGGAGCTGGCCGCCTTCGTGGCGGCCGCCGTGCCGTCAGAGGACGAGCGCGTCGCCGGCGTCGGGGCGGGCGGCGAGGACGTTGCCGAGCTCCGCGAGCAGCGCTGACGCGCCGCCGAGCAGCAGCTCGATCTGCTTGCCCCACAAGAAGTAACGGTGCACCGGGTAGGTGACGTCCGCACCCATGCCGCCGTGCAGGTGCTGGGTGAGATGGACACAGTGTTGTCCGCCCTCGGCTGCCCACCACGCAGCCGTCAACGCAGCCGGTTGCGCGTCGCGGCCACTGTCGATGGTCCACGCGGCCTGCAGCGCGGCGGCGCGGATGGCCGTCGTGTCGAGGTAGGCGTCCGCCGCCTTCAGCGCCACGCCCTGGAACGTCGACAGCGGCTTGCCGAACTGCTCGCGCTCGGAGGTGTAGGCAGCGGTCATCCGCACGGCGGCATCCGTGACCCCGGCTTGCAGCATGGCGAGCGCTGCCCGCGTGCGGGTCTGCAGCCACACTCCGACCTCGGCACCGCCGACCGGTTCGACGGCGACACCGTCGAGATGCAGGTCGAGCGCGACCTCGCGCGCCGTCGTGTCCCCGCGGTCGCTGCGCACGCCCGCGGCGGTGGGATCGAGCAGGAACACCCGGTCACCCAGCGGCAACAGCACGGCCGAGGCGACGTGCGCCCAGCTGACGCCGACCGCGGTGCCGGTGAGCCGGCGGGCGTCGCCGGCGCCGGCATCGGTCAGTGCGAGGCCGACGGTCGAGGCCGGCGCGGCCAGCGCGACCACCTGCGAGCCGTCGACGAGACCGGGCAGCCACCGTCGTTGCTGAGCTTCGGTGCCGTGGCTGGCCAGCAGCCAGCCGGCGAGCGACGTCGCCACCAGCGGCACCGGCGCCACGACCCGCCCCAGCTGCTCGAGCACCAGGCCGACCTCGACGGCGCCGAATCCGAGACCGCCGTGCAGCTCGGGCACGGCGACCCCGAGCAGGCCGGCGTCGGCCAGCATCGCCCACAGCTCGCGGTCGAACCGGTCCGGCGAGGCCTCGACCTTCTCCACCCGCGCCGGGTCGACCTGCCGGCCGAACAGGTCGGCGGCGAGGTCCCGCAGCGCCCGCTGGTCGTCGTCCAGGTCGAAGTTCATGCCGCGCTCTCCCGGCGGTCGTGATCGATCGTTGTGCCGGCTACCAGCAGAACGGGGGTCGATCGGCTGGTTGGGCGGACAATGATCGATCGCGCGGAGGTGGCGGTCATCGAGCCCGCCGGGCCATGCCGAGACCGGAGGCGGCGACGATCTCGCGCTGGATCTCGTTGACGCCGCCGCCGAAGGTGTTGATCTGCGCCGAGCGCGCAAACCTCTCGACCTCACCGTGCAGTGCCGCTCCCGCCGAACCGGGACGCAGCCAGCCGGCAGCGCCGAGGATGCCGAGCAGCTTCCGATAGACGAAGACGTGCGTCTCGGTGCCGTAGAACTTCGCCGACGACGCGTCGGCCGGCTGCAGCCGGTCACCGGCGATTGCCTCGACCATCTGCCAGTTGAGCAGCTTCATCGCCTCGAGCCGGGCGTAGCACTCGGCGAGGTCCGCTCGCACCCAAGGCAGGTCGGCCAACACGGCGTACCGGTGGGCGTCCGCACCTCGAGCGGGTTGCGTACCGGCCCAGGCACGCACCTCGCCCCACAACCGCCAGGCGGGCCCGCCGAGCGCCGCCAACCCGACCCGCTCGTGGTTGAGCTGGGTCGTGATCATCCGCCAGCCGCCGCCACGTTCGCCGACGAGGTTCTCGGCGGGGACCCGCACGTCGTCGTAGTAGGTCGCGGTCGTGACGATGTCGCCGACGGTGACGATCGGCGTGCAGCGGAAGCCGGGCGAGTCCGTGGGCACCATGATCATCGACAGGCCCTGATGCTTCGGCGCCTCAGGGTCGGTGCGGCAGGCGAGCCACACCAGGTCGGCCTGGTTGGCGCCGGAGGTGAACACCTTGCTGCCGTTGATGACCCACGAGTCGCCGTCGAGGCGCGCCGACGTCCGCAGTGAGGCGAGGTCGGTGCCGGCGCCCGGCTCGGTGTAACCGATGGCGACGTTCAGCTCGCCGGCCAGGATTCGCGGCAGGTAGGTCGCCTTCTGCTGGTCGGTGCCGAACCGCATGATCGTCGGTCCCACCGTGTTGATGGTGACGAACGGGAACGGGATGCCGGCCCGTTGCACCTCGTCGAACATGATGAACTGCTCGCGCGCCGAGCGGGCTTGCCCGCCGTACTCCTTCGGCCAGCCGATGCCGAGCCAGCCGTCGGCGCCGAGACGGCGAACCGCGCTGCGGAACGCCGGCTCGTCCTCGCCGGGAGCACCGAGCTCGTCGAGGCGCAGCTCGCTGCGCAGGGACATGAAGTAGGCCCGCAGCTCCGCCCGCAGCGAGCGCTCCTCGGCCGTTTCCTGAAACCTCATCAGATACATTCATAGCGGCCTGGAACGTAATTAGCCAACGAGAGCGTGGGGACCGCCATGGCGGCTGATGAGCTGGTTGCGGAGCTGCGCGCGTTCGTCGGCTCGGAAGGGCCAGTGCAAACTGCTCGCCACCCGGTCAATGGGCCGGCGATCGCCGACTGGTGCGACGCGATCGGCGATGGCAACCCCGTCTACACCGACGAGGAGGCCGCGGCGAAGAGCCGGCACGGCGGCATCGTCGCCCCACCGGCCACCCTCGACATCTGGGACCGTCCCGGTCTGCCCGCCCAGCCGCGGTGGCGGCCCGCCGGCTTGGCACCCGCCGAAGACCCGCGCAGCCACGTCATGCGCAAGCTCGAGGACGCCGGGTTCATCGGTGTGGTCGCCGTGAACAGTGAGCTGGAGATCGCGCGCTACCTGCGTCCCGGCGACCTGCTGCAGAACAAGCAGGTCCTCGAAGACGTCTCCGAGGAGAAGCACACTGCGCTCGGCGTCGGGCACTTCGTCACGACCCGGCAGCGGTACGAGACGGTCGACAGGGAGCACGTCGGCGATCTGCTGTTCCGGATCCTGAAGTTCAAGCCCAACACCGGCAAGGCCGCGGCCCCCGCCGAGGGAGACCGCCCGGCGCCCGACCCGAGCCCGTCGTTGCGTCCGCGGCCGGGCATCAACCGCGACAACCAGGCCCTGTTCGACGGCTATCGCCTGCACGAGCTGCGGGTGCCGCAGTGCCAGGGCTGCCGCCGGGTGTTCTTCCCGCCCGCGCCCCGCTGTGCGGCGTGCGGGTCGTTCGAGATGGGGTACGCCGTGGCGTCCGGGCGCGGCACCCTCCATTCGTTCACCGTCGTCCACCATCCGCAGGTGCCGGGCTTCCGCTACCCGCTCGTCGTGGGTCTGGTCGAGCTCGAGCCGCCGGACACCGGCGGACCGGGAGGCTCCGCGGTGCGGATCGTGGCCGACCTGGTCGGGGTTCGACCGGACCAGGTCGAGGTCGGCATGCCGCTCGAGGTCGACTGGCTGGACAGCCACCCGGCCCAGGTGGACGGCGCCACCGACTCCCGCGGGCCGATCACGGTCCCGCAGTTCCGGCCGGCGACTCCCCGCCGCCGGGAGGACACGGTCGTGGCCTCTGCGCTGCGCGACGGCGAGCGGCTGCCGCTGTGGACGTTGCCGTTGTCGCCGACGCACATCGTTGCGGGTGCACTGGCGACCCGCGACTTCCAGGACGTGCATCACGACCGCGACCTCGCCCACCAGAAGGGCTCGCAGGACATCTTCCTCAACATCAACACGTCGCTCGGCTACATGGAGCGCTACGTCACCGACTTCCTCGGCCCGGAAGCGGTCGTGTCGGCGTTGCGGGTGCGGCTCGGCGCGCCGGCGTACCCCTATCTCCCGCTGACGTTCACCGGCTCGGTGCAGTCGGTCGACCGCGAGACCGGCCGGGTCGTCGTCGGGGTGCAGGCGAGCAACGACCTCGGGCCGCACATCACCGGGACGGTCGAGCTGGAGCTGCAGCCGTGAGCCGGCACACCTACGCCCGGCAGGCGGCCATCGTCGGCATCGGCGCCACCGAGTTCTCCAAGAACTCGGGTCGCAGCGAGCTGCAGCTGGCGCTGGAGGCGTGCGCCGCCGCGTGCGCCGACGCCGGCGTCGAGCCGAGCCAGGTCAACGGGTTGTCGACGTTCACCATGGAGACCAACCCCGAGAACGAGATCATGCGCGGCCTCGGCATCAGTGAGCTCACCCACTTCTCCCGCATCCATTTCGGCGGCGGCGCTCCGTGCGCGACCGTGCAGTACGCCGCGATGGCGGTGACCACCGGCGTCGCCGACTACGTCCTCTGCTATCGCGCCTTCAACGAGCGTTCGGGCCGGAGGTTCGGCACCGGTGTGCAGGACCGGCCGGCCGGCGCCACCGCCGAGGAGGCGCAGTTCGCCTGGACGTCGCCGCACGGCTTGCTGACCCCGGCGTCGTGGGTGGCGATGTTCGCGACGCGGATGATGCACGAGTACGGCGTCAGCAGCGAGGACTTCGGCCGGGTCGCCGTGGCCGACCGCAAGCACGCCGCGACCAATCCGGCCGCGCACTTCTACGGCCAGCCGATCACGCTGGAGGACCACCAGGCGTCGCGCTGGATCGTGGAGCCGTTGCACCTGCTCGACTGCTGCCAGGAGAGCGACGGCGGCCAGGCGATCCTCGTCACCACCGCCGAGCGGGCGCGCGACCTGGTCCAGCCCGCCGTCCTGATCGAGGCGGCCGCGCAGGGCATGGCCGACGACCAGCAGATGATGCGCTCGTTCTTCCGCGACTCGCTCGTCGGGCTGCCCGAGATGGGCACCTGCGCGCGCCAGATCTGGGAGACGTCGGGCCTGTCGCCGGCGGACGTCAAAACAGCCGTGCTCTATGACCACTTCACTCCGTTTGTGCTCGCTCAGCTCGAGGAGTTCGGCTTCTGCCAGCCCGGTGAGGCGAAGGACTTCATCGCCGACGGTGGCATCGAGCTCGGCGGGCGGCTGCCGGTCAACACCCACGGCGGCCAGCTGGGGGAGGCCTACATCCACGGCATGAACGGCATCGCCGAGGGGGTGCGGCAGGTGCGCGGCACCTCGGTGAACCAGGTGGCAGGGGCCGAGCACGTGCTGGTCACCGGTGGCACCGGCGTGCCGACGAGTGCGCTGATGCTCGGCGTCGACCGCTGACGCCGGCTCCGATCTGAACAGCTGAAGGGAACTGCTCGTGGTCAAGCCGTTGGTGCCGTCGTTCACCGGGTCGGAGCTGGAGGGCGCGGTCGCGCTCGTCACCGGCGCCGGCGTCGGGTTGGGTCGGGCCGAAGCGCTCGCGCTGGCCGCCGCCGGCGCCAAGGTCGTCGTCAACGACATCGGCGCGGGCGGCGAAGCCGTTGCCGCCGAGATCCGCGCGGCCGGTGGCGAGGCCGTCGCGGTCGCAGGTAACATCGGCGACTGGGAGTTCGCCACCGGGCTGGTACGCCGGGCGATCGAGCAGTTCGGCGACCTCAACGTGCTCGTCAACAACGCCGGCGTACTGCGCGACCGGATGATCTTCTCGATCACCGCTGAGGAGTGGGACACCGTCCTGCGGGTGCACCTGCGTGGACACGCCGCGACCTGCCAGGCGGCGACGGCGTACTGGCGGGACCGCAACAAGGCCACCGGCGAAGCCCAGTGGGCCCGCGTGGTGAACACCGCCTCCGAGGCGTTCCTGTTCGGCTCACCGGGTCAGCCCAACTACTCCGCGGCCAAGGCCGGCATCGCCGCCCTCACGCTGTCGGTCGCGCACGGTGCCGGCCGGTATGGCGTGCGTGCCAACGCGTTGGCGCCGCGGGCGCGGACCGCGATGACGGAGGCGACCTTCCCGCCGGCGCCCGAGGGCGACGAGGTCGACCCGTGGGCGATCGAGCACGTCGCGCCGGTGGTCGTGTGGCTCGGCAGCCGTGCCGCCGAGCACGTCACCGGCAACGTCTTCGTGGTCTACAGCGGCAAAGTCGGGGTGATGAAGGCGCCGAGCCTAGACGGCGTCTTCGCGGCCGAGGGCGAGACGTGGACGGTCGATGAGCTGGACAAGACCGTCGGTGCCTTCCTGGGCGACGGGCAACGGCACGGTTTCGCGGTGGGCAACGACCTGAAGCTCTAGCGGCTCGCCGGACACCCGCGGGACGGAAGGACAACCGCCATGGACAGCGAAGTCCTCGCGTCATGAGGTTGCGGGGCGCGGTCGCAGGCGTCGCGATCGGCGCGCTGGTCGGGCTCGTGCCCGCCGGCGCCGCTCCGTCCGCGGCGCGGCCGGTGGCGGTGGCGCACGACCCCGCGAACCCGTTTATGCTCGACTCCGGCGCCAACAGCATGCACGCCGACTCCTACGCCTCCGACTCGCATCCGTGGGCGGGTCCGGTCAGCCCGAACGCGACGGTGCAGTTCGCCGGCAAGGGCCCGTGCGCAGGGATGGGAGTGACCCAGCAGCACCTGCTCCTGCTGCAGTGCGGTGGTGCGCAGAACTTCACGATGCGTCTGGTCGACCCCAAGACGTTGAAGGACCTGGCGACGTACAAGCTGCCGCCCCGCCCGTCGACGTTGCAGGCGGTGGAGCACGGCAGCGTCGACACCATCTACAGCGACAGCTCCGGCGCCTACTTCTTCCTCGACGACCTCAACCGTGCGGTCGTCGCCGACGCCGCGCAGCACATCCAGCGGATCCGTCCGATGCAGGGGCAGGACGGCAGCTGGAGCCTGGTCCAGGTCAACGACTGGGATCTGTCGAAGTACCTGCCGCACGACTGCACCAGCGCCACCAACCCGCTGCCGTCCGGCAGCTGTGACCCGCTGACCGGGGTGCTGCCGGACTGGCACGGCCTGCTCTGGTGGATCAGCCGGTTCGGCCGGGTCGGCACGCTCGACCCGCAGACCGGCAGGGTGCACCTCGTCTGGCTGCGGGGCCAGCAGATCGAGAACTCACACGCGGTCAGCGAGGACGGCGTCTCGATCGTCACCGACCGTGCGCTCTACCAGTTCCGGGCCCGGGCCGACGGCACGCCGTACGTCGTGTGGCGGGCGCCGTACGACCGCGGCACCCATCGCAAGGTCGGGCAGATCAACCAGGGGTCGGGCACCACCCCGACTTTTCTCGGCCGTCGTTACGTCGCCATCACCGACAACGCCGACCCGCGCATGCACGTCAACGTCTACCTCCGCGCGACTCACGTCACCGGCAGCCGGCTGGTCTGCTCGGTGCCGGTGTTCGGTCGCGGTGCGAGCGCCACCGAGAACTCCCTGGTCGGTTACGGCAACGGCCTGGTGGTGGAGAACAACTTCGGTTATGCCAACCCGGTCGCGCACCTCGAAGGCGCGGTTGCGGCCGGCGGCGTCACGAAGATCGTCGTCGGGCGCGAGGGCTGTCATGTCGCCTGGACCAGCAGGGTCGTCTCGCCGTCGGTGGTGCCCAAGCTGGCGCGCGGCAACGGCATGCTCTACCTGTACTCGCCGCAACCGACGGCGCCCGGACTCGACGCGTGGTATCTCACCGTCGTCGACTGGCGCACCGGTAGGACCGTTGCCCGCATCCACACCGGCGACGGGCTCCCCTACGACAACGCGTTCGGGCCGATCACGATCGGCCCCGGCAACGTCGCCTATATCTCCTGCTTCGGCGGCCTGATCGCCGTCCGTGACGCCTGACGCCCGCGACCGAGGTCGCACCAGAAGGCCGGTTGGGTGCTGAACGCGGCCAGTGACATCGACGGCATCCCGCCGCTCGTCGGGGCAAAGATGCTGTCCAGATCGCTGGCCAGCCGGACCGCGGCCTGGCGCGGCACCGCCGCGGCCGTCGCCGCTGACGCCGACTTGTCGTAGTAGTAGCCCTTGGGCAGGCCGTGGCCCGGCTTGACCACCGCGAACTGCGCCATCAGTCCGTGGTCCTCGTGGTCGAGCATGTGGCAGTGGATCATGAAGACGCCGGTGTAGTCGGTGAACTTCGCCGCCACCTTCACGGTCTCACCCGGGTCCAGGCGCCAGGTGTCCTCCAGCCCCCGCTCCCACGGCGGTGGCTTCTTGCCGTCCCGCGAGATCGTGTGCCACTGCTCCTCGTGGATGTGGATGTAGTGGGTCATCGTGCTGGCGTTGTGCAGCTTCCACAGCTGCGTCGCGCCCAGCGGCACCTTGAGGTCGACCCGGTTGGGGTCGAACGGCTTGCCGTTGACCGTCCAGTAGGTGCCGGTCTGCGCGTTGCCGCCGAGGTCGAACGACCACGCCGCCTTGGTCTTGGTCGGGACGGTGATCTTCGGCGGCGCCTGCAGGGTCGAGGGGATCCGGGTGGAGTCCGACGCCGTGCGGGTGACCCGGAACTGCATGATCGACGCGGTCGGCGTGCCGATGCCCTTCGCCGGGCGGTTGACCCGCGGGATGCTCTCCAGCTGGATCCGCTTGTGCAGGGCGTCGCCGAAGTCCACGATCACGTCCGCGCGCTGGGCCGGCCCCAGCAGGATGTCCTGGCGCACCACGGTCCTGGGCAGCAGGCCGTTTCCGGTGCCGACCTGGAAGAACGGCCGACCGTCGGACAGCGCGAAGTCGTACGACGTGAACGGTGAGGTGTTGAGCAGCCGTAGCCGGTAGCGGTGCGCGGCCACGTTCAGGTACGGCGCGAACTTGCCGTCGACGAGGATGTGGTCGCCGACGGTCGCGTCGTTCGGCGGCGCCTGCGGGCCGGTGAGCACCATCTTCGGGTGCGCGGGGAACGAGTTGACCAGCTGGTTGGTGCTGGTGAACGACCGCTCGGACACCATCAGCGGGACGTCGTACTGCCCGCCCGGCAGTCCGAGCTTCTTCGACTTTCCGTCGGTGACGAGGAACATCCCCTGCAGCCCGAACCAGTTGTTGCGGGCGGTCTCGTCCATGCGGTGGTCGTGGTAGAAGTCGAACGCCGCTCGCTCCGGTCGGCCGTTGTCGGTGAGCGGGTAGTCGTAGGTGCGCGCGTCTCCCGACCGGATCAGGTGTCGGGTCGGTTGCCCGTCATTGGCCGCCTTGTGGTGGTCGCCGTGGAAGTGCACGGTCAGGGCGCCCACCGACTTGGGCAGGTGGTTGACGAAGGTCACCTTGGTGTCGTGCCCGGCCGGTCGCACGATCGTGGGCCCGGGATAGGTGCCGCCGTACGTCCACATCTGCGTGGCGGGGCCGGTCGGGAGCACCTGCACGTTGGCCCGCTTGATCGGGATGCGCAGCTTCGATCCGGTCAGCACCGGCGGCAGCACCAGCCGCTGGTCGAAGCTCTGCGGCGCCGGCTGCACGCCACCGCCGGACCCGTCGATGACGAGCGTCCCCTTCATGCTGGGGTGGATCTGGCAGTAGAAGTTGTAGGTGCCCGGCGCGAGCGTGCTCGCCTGAGGGATCGTCAGCGTCTGGCCGGGGTTCACCGCGACGGAGAACAGCTTCTGCCCGTCACTGCCACTGTCGACGGAGGTGACGGTGTGGCGGGTGCTGTCGAAGTTGTGGGCGCTGAACGTGCCGCCCTTCGCGAGGTCGACCGTCGTCGGCTGGTAGCCCTGGAACGCGGCGCCCTGCGGCATCGTGACGGTGGCCGAGCTCGGCGCGGTCGACGTGACCGCGGCTGCCTGCGGCCGGACGTTGGTCGCCGGCAGCGAGGCACTCGCGGCGCCGAGTCCGCCGACCGAGGTCGTCATCGCCGCCAGGAGGGTCGTCGCGACGGCTACGCGCCGCCAGCTCAGCGCAGACACGGCCGAAAGTTTCACACCGCGCGGACGATCTGTCCGGCAGTTGCCCAAGGACCGCAGCAAATCTGACCAATCCGCGCCGCCCACTGTACGAATCGGGCATCCAGGACGAGACTGCTGCCGAGGTCGCCGGGGGAGGCGGGCCTTTTCTCGTTTCTGGGGGGAAAGCACATGACACGACCCAGTCGCACCACGACCGTAGTGATCGCCGTGGCCGCAGCCGTCGCTGGTCTGGTGAGCGCCGGTGGCGCCGACGCTGCCACGCATGCTGCGGCGGCACGTACGCCGTCGCTGCAGGCGACCATCGACAACGGCCAGCTGCAGCTCACGGGCAACCGGACCTTGCCTGCCGGGCGGCTGCACCTGTCCCTGACCAGCGTCGGGCAGGAGAGCACGCTGCAGCTGGGCCGGCTGCACAAGGGCTACACGTGGAAGGACTTCCGCGCCGACATCAGGGCGTTCGGCAAGAGCTTCGGACCGAACGGGCCGTCCAAGTCCGGGCTGCGTCACCTCAACCACGCGATCGACAGCACTGATCAGCTCGGCGGCCTGGACGCCGAGGCCGGCGGCAGCACGAGCGGCACGTTCTTGCTGCACCGCGCCGGCAGGTACGTCGTGTTCAACGACAGCGGCAACCTGCCGAAACAGCCGCAGTGGCTGACGGTCACCGCACCCGCGGGACCGCAGCACCTGCCGGTGACGTCGGTCACCGTGACCGCCCGGACGGACCGCCGCTTCGGGGGGGCGAGTGTCCTGCCGGCCCACGGCACGATCACCTTCCGCAACAAGTCGACGGAGTCGCCGCACTTCCTGGGGCTCCTCCACGTCAAGGAAGGGACGACTCGCAAGCAGGTCATCCAGGCCTTCTCCACTCAGTCGCCGACGCAGCCCGACTTCATCCTTCCGGGCAGCGGTGGCACCGACATCGTCGGCAAGGGCCGCGCGCAGACCTTCCACTACCGGCTGCCGGTCGGTGAGTATGCCGAGTTCTGCTTCTTCCCCGACCCGAAGACCGGGATGCCGCACGCGCTGATGGGCATGGTGCGGATCGTGCACCTGGAGGTCTAGCCGGCTGCTGCCGTCGGGCTGCTGTTCGCGAGGGCACCGACCTGCCGCGCGGACAGCAGCCCCCCGGCGTACAAGGCGCGCAGGGACGCCTCGATCGACTCGGCCGGATCGCGATAGGTGATGCCGAGCTGCTCGTGCACCGCTCGGTCGTCGGTGGGTCGCACCAGGGTCAGCGCGTCCATGGCCTCGGCGGTGAACACGGTGGCGAACGGCACCACCCGGCGGACGGCGTCCGTCAGGTGCCCGAGACCGCGGAACACCACCCCGGGCGTGGGCAGTGCCGGGAAGTGCCGTCCGGTCAGGCGCCGGACGATGTCACCGATCTCGCCCAGCGTCGTCAGCTGACCGCCGGCCATGAACCGGCGCGGTCCCAAGCCGGGCTGCAGGGTGGCGACGAGCACGCCGGCGAGGTCTCGTACGTCGAGGATCGTGATGCCCCCGTCGTCGAGCACGAGCAGCCCGGCCTTGAGCATCGAGACGAATCCCTCGGCGACCTCGCCGTAGGAGTCGCCGGCAGCCGGGCCGGTGACCCCGCCCGGATAGACGATCACCACCGGTGCGCCGTCGGCCTGCCGCTCCCGGGCGAGCTGCTCGACGAGCGCCTTGGAGCGCGTGTAGGGGCTGCGGGCATGGGCCGTCGGCGGCAGGTCCGCGCTGACGACCGGTGCGTTCGGGTCGAAGACCGCGATGACGCTCGACACGTGCACGACCGGGTCGCAGCCGGCGGCGAGTGCGGCATCGAGCACGGTGCGGGTGCCGACCACGTTGGCCTGCAGCGCGCGTTCGGCGTCGGCCCGGTTGAGGACGGCGACCACGGCTGCCGCATGAATGGCGGCGTCCGCGCCGGTCACTGCCTGCTGCACGGCAGCCGGGTCGGTCATGTCGCCCACGACGACCTGGAGGTCGTGACTGCCGACACCGACCGCGGCGGCTTTGGCTGCCAGCCGCTCGCGGCTGCGTACGAGCAACCGTGGCTCGTGTCCGGCGTCCAGCAACGCCCGCAGGGTGAACGCGCCGACATAGCCGGTGGCGCCGGTGAGGAGTACGCGCACGCTGAGAGTCCGATCGACTGATGTCGCCGGGCTAGCGCGGGTCGAGCCGGAACACGCGCAGGTCGCGTCCGCTGCGCTCGACGTAGACGTCGTAGTTGGGCCAGAACCGCACCAGTCGCGGCCAGATCTCCGCCTTCTCCTCGGCGGTGAGCAGGTGCGCGCGCACCGGCGTGGAGCGACCTTCGAACGACACCTCAGCGTCCGGATGGGCGATGAGGTTCGCGGTCCACGCCGGGTGGTGCTCGCGCCCGAAGTTGCTGCCGACGACGTACCAGCTGGTGCCGTCCGGCTTGGTCGCCAGCGGCGTCGTCCGCTGCTGACCGCTCTTGGCGCCCGTGGTGGTCAGCACGAGTGCGGGCAGCATGCCGGCGCTCAGGATGACCTTGCCACCGCTGACCTTGTGCAGGAACCGGTCGACATGTGGGACCACCTTGGGCCCCACTCGCATGAAGGTCTTGCTGCCGGACATCTTCACGACGGCACGACCAAGCGGGCTGTCCAGTCCGATCCGCACGCAGAGCAGCATAAGCGTCCCCCACGGCCTGCTCCGGTGCTTCCGGCTGAGGATGGCCCGGCGTCAGCTATCGGTGCTGGACTCGTGGGCGCCGCTCGGCTTGGGGCGTTGCTCGGCCGATGCGAACCGGTCGCGCAGCACTCGGCGCAACAGCTTGCCGGCCTCGTCGCGCGGCACCGCGTCGACCACCTGCACGAGTCGAGGCCGCTTGTACGGCGCCAGCCGCCTGCCGGCCGTTCGTTCGATGGTGGCCAGCACGTCGAGCTCGGCCGCTCCGGGCGCGAGCACGACGTGCAGCGCCAGCGACTCGCCCCGCTCCTCGTCCGGCACACCGAACGCGCAGAGGTCGGCGACGCCGTCGACGTCTGAGAGGGCCTGCTCGACCTCGGCCGGGTAGACGTTGACTCCGGCGGTGATGACGAGGTCGGCGCTGCGACCGCACAGATAGAGGTAGCCCTCGTCGTCGATCCACCCGATGTCGCCGACCCCGAACGCGTCTCCCTGGTGCGCCTGCTCGGTCTTGGCCTCGTCGCCGGCGTAATGGAACCGCCGGCCGCGGTCGGAGACGAACCAGACCGTCCCCTCGGTGTGCGGCGGCAGTGTCCGTCCGGTCTCGTCCCGCACCTGCACGTGCATGCCGGGCAACGGCCGGCCGACGGTGCCGGGCCGGTGCTGCCACTGGTCGCGACCGACGACGGTGAGTCCGCCTTCGGTGAACCCGTAGTACTCGACCAGCACTTCGCCGAACCAGTCGGCGATGGCCGCCTTGACCGGTCGCGGGCACGGCTCACCGCCGTGCAGCAGGGTCCGCAGCGCCGGCGACGGCGGCACCGACCGGTCGACGTCGGGCAGCGCGAGCAGCTGCCGGAACATCGTCGGCACCATGATCGTGGAGGTGACGTCCGGGGCGGCGAGCGCCTCGAGCGCGGCCGCGGGCGACCACTGCCGCAGGATCCGCAGTGTCGCGCCTCGGGCCAGCGCACCGAAGCCGAACGTTTGCGGCGCGCCGTTGAACAGCCGGGACAGGAACAGGTGCACGCCGTCACCCGGCAGCTCCAGTGCCTCGGCCCACCGGGTCAGTCCGGACCAGGCGACCGCGAACGGGATGGTGCCGGAGCCGGCCATCACCACGCCCTTCGGACGGCCGGTGGTGCCGGAGGTGTAGGGCAGCTTGAACCCGCAGCGATCCTCCGGCAACGGCGATCGGTCCTGTCCGGCCAGCCACTCGTCGTACCGCTGGTCCACGTCGACGACGGGCAGGCGGCGCGCCGATGCCGCGGTCCGCGCGCCGTCACGGTCGGTGACGACCACGCGCGTGCGGGCGTCGTCGAGCACCGCCCCGACCTCGTCCGCGGTCCAGCCGGTCTTCAGCGGCGTGAACGCGCAACCGGCGCGCCACGCCCCGAGCGCGGCCTCGACGAACTCCGTGCGGTTGCTGACGCAGATCGCGACGTGCCTGCCGGGCGTCGCGCCCAGCTCTTCGAGTCCGTGGCCGAAGGTGGTCGATCGGTCGTCGAGCTCCTGCCAGGTCAACGAGCGCTCGCCGTCGTCGACCGCGGGGTCGTCCGGGCGGCGGCCGGACAGCTCGGCGAGGCCGGTCACGCGGGGGTGCTCACAGCAGCGCGGCGAGATCCTCGGCGTGGTCGTCCGCCGTGCCGAACTCGGTGGCGTGCAGCCAGGCGCGCTTGAGGAAGAAGTGCACCGGCACCTCCCAGGTGAACCCCATGCCGCCGTGCACCTGCACGGCCGACCGCCCGTTGGTCACCGCGGCCTCGTCCGCCAGCAGCTTCGCGCCGGCGACCGTGCGCGGCCCGTCGCCCGACTGCTCGTCGTCGAGGGTGACGGCCGCGGCATGTACGGCGACCCGCGCGAGCTCGGCCCGGACGAACATGTCGGCGCAGATGTGCTTGACCGCCTGGAACGCCCCGATCGTCCGGCCGAACTGTTCGCGGGTCTTGGCATAGTCGACGGCGAGCTCGGTCAGCCGTGCCGCGATCCCGACTTGCACCGCCGCGGTCAGCAGCGCCCCCTCCAGCCGCAGCCGGGCCGTGGCCAGGCCGTCGCCGACGACCTCACCGGTGGGCACGGAAGCCAGTTCGTGCAACGGCGTCAGTGGGTCGACCGGCGCCGGCACCGGCGTGCCGGCCGGCACGCCCGCCAGCTGCGCGTCATCGCCCAGGACCAGCACGGCGGCGGCCACGTCGCGATGGGTGAGCAGCAGCGGTTCCGGGTCGCGCTCGAGTACCGGCACCGGCCCGGCGGCGCGGCCACCGGCGAGGAACGTGCCGACCAGTGGACCGGGCACGCCGGCCCGGCCGAGCTCCTCGAACACCAGCACCGCCTCGGGCAGCCCCAGGCCGAGGTCGGTGCGCAGCGCGAAGACGCCGGTGTCGGTCAGCTCCTGCCACAGGACCGGGTCGAAGCCGTGCGGCAGCCGGTCCAGCGGGAAGCGTCGGTCGAGCAGCTCGCGCACGCCACGTTGCAGCTCGAGCTGGTCGGCGGTCGGCAGGAAGTGCATCAGCGCTCCCGGGGCAGGCCGAGGATGCGTTCACCGACGATGTTGCGCTGGATCTGGGAGGTGCCCGCGGCGATCGTGTAGGACAGCGAGTTGATCCGCTCCTCCACGAACTCGCCGCCGGGCAGCCCGGCGATGTCGGTGCGGGACAACGCCGCCCGATCGAGCACCCGCGCCGCCGTGTCCATCAGCCGCTGCCGCGCCTCGGTGTAGCGCAGCTTGAGCACCGACGCGCTCACCCCCGGCACGCCGGTTGCGGCCGCCTCGGAGACGCCGCGCTTGGTCAACGCCCACAGTGCGTCGAACTCCGCGGCCAGATGGCCGACGTCGCGCCGCAGCCCGCGGTCCTCCCACGCCGCGGCTCCATGCCGCGTCACCTTCTTGGCGATCGCGACGAGATCGGTGACCAGGCGCATCGAGTCCACGATCTGGTCGACCCAGGCGGTGCCGCGCTCGAACGACAGGGTCACCATCGTGACCCGCCAGCCGTCGTTCTCCGCGCCGACCCGGTTGCTCACCGGCACCCGCACGTCGTCGAAGTAGACCTCGCTGAACTCGCTCGACCCGAGCACGGTCGGCAACGGCCGGATGTCGAGGCCGGGGGTGTCCATCGGCAGGATCAGCCAGGTGATGCCCCGGTGCTTCGGTGCGTCCGGGTCGGTGCGCACGAGTAGCTCGCAATAGTCCGCGACGGTCGCGTAGGACGTCCAGAGCTTGTGCCCGTTGATGACGTAGTGGTCGCCGTCGCGCACCGCCCGGGTGCGCAGCGACGCCAGGTCGGAGCCGGCCGTCGGCTCGCTGAAGCCCTGACACCAGACCTGCTCGCCGCGCAGGATCGCGGGCAGATGCGTCCGCCGCTGCTCGTCACTGCCCTCGGTGATGAGGGTGGGGCCGGCGTGCAAGAGGCCGACGAAGTTGACCCCGACGTACGGCGCCCGCGCGCGCTCGCTCTCCTCCAGGAAGATGAGGTGCTCGGTCGGGGTGGCCCCGCGGCCGCCGAACTCACGCGGCCAGTTGATACCGGCGTAGCCGGCGTCGAAGAGCATCCGCTGCCAGGCGGTGTCGTAGGCGCGGCGGGCCGCCCAGTCGTCGGCCGCGGGCTTCGGCGGCAGGCTCGGCAACGTCTGCGCCAGCCACTCGCGCAGCTGCCCGCGGAACTCCTGCTCCGCCGGGGAGTAGCGCAGATCCACGCGCGCAACGATAACCTGACGCCCCGTCAGAAAACGGAGGCCAGGATGGGACGGCTCGACGGCAAGGTCGTGCTGGTGACCGGTGCCGGCCAGGGCATCGGTCAGGGCATCGCGTTCGCCGCCGCCGCGGAGGGCGCGTGTGTCGTCGCCGCCGGTCGCACGCTGGAGAAGGTCGAGAAGACGGCGGAGGAGGTGCGCGCGCGGCAGGTCCGTGCGCTGGCGGTGCAGTGCGACGTACGCCGGCGCGAGGACGTGGACGCGACGGTTGCCGCCACACTCGCGGAGTTCGGACGCCTCGACGGGTTGGTCAACAACGCGCAGATGGTCGCGCTCGGTCCGGTGCTCGACATCACCGAGAAAGACGCTCGCCGGACCTGGGAGAGCGGCTTCCTCGGCTCGTTGTGGTTCATGCAGGCCGCCTATCCCGCGCTGAAGGACTCCAAGGGGTCGGTGGTCAACCTCGGCACCGGTTCGGCGCTGCGCAACGACCTGCCGGGCTTCACCCTCTATGCCGGCACCAAGGAGATGATCCGGACGCTCAGCCGGATGGCGGCGCTGGAGTGGGGCAAGGACGGCATCCGCGTCAACAACGTGATCCCGAACGGCCTGTCTCCCGGCCTGCAGATGTGGTCGGAGTTCGCGCCGAAGGAGTACGACGAGTTCGTCTCGACGATCCCGCTCGGTCGGGTGGGCCGGCTGGAGGAGGACGTCGGCCGTGCCGTCGCCTTCCTGCTGTCGGAGGACGCCGCCTATGTCACCGGCTCGACGCTGATGGTCGACGGCGGCCAGGCTTACCTGCGCTGAGGAGCACTGTGGGGATCTGCGACGGACGCGTCGTCATCGTGACCGGTGCCGGCGGCGGGCTCGGCCGGGCGCACGCGTTGGCGTTCGCCACCGAGGGCGCGCAGGTCGTCGTCAACGACATCGGCACCTCCCGCGAGGGCGAGGGCTCCTCGACCGCGCCGGCCCAGCTGGTGGTCGACGAGATCCGGGCGGCCGGCGGCGACGCGGTGGCCAACACCGACGACGTCGCCGACTGGGATGGCGCGGGTCGGCTGGTGCAGGCGGCGCTCGAGTCGTTCGGGCGACTCGACGTCCTGGTCAACAACGCCGGCTTCCTTCGCGACCGGATGCTCGCCAACATGTCGGTCGAGGAGTGGGATGCCGTCATCCGCGTGCACCTGCGCGGCCACTTCTGCACCCTGCGGCACGCCGCCGGACACTGGCGGGACGAGGCCAAGGCCGGCCGCACCCCCGACGCGCGCATCATCAACACCTCGTCGGGTGCGGGTCTGATGGGCAGCGTCGGTCAGGGCAACTACGCGGCCGCGAAGGCCGGCATCATCGGGCTCACACTGAACGCCGCGGCTGAGCTCGCCCGCTACGGCGTCACCGCCAACGCGATCGCGCCGGCCGCCCGCACGCGGATGACCGAGGTGGCAATGCCGGACATGATGCGCGCGCCTGCGCAGGGGTTCGACGCGATGGCGCCGGAGAACGTCTCGCCATTGGTCGTGTGGCTCGGCTCGGCCGAGTCGAGGGAGGTCACCGGGCGCGTGTTCGAGGTCGAGGGTGGTGTCGTCAGCGTCGCCGACGGCTGGCAGCACGGGCCGCGGGTGGACAAAGGTGCCCGGTGGCAGCCGGGCGAGCTCGCCCCCGTGGTGCGGGAACTGCTGGACAAGGCCCCGGCACCGACGCCGGTCTACGGCACGTCGTGACGACCCGGAGAGGTGTCCGTTGATGTCCGAGCTGCTCGAGGCACCGACCGTCTGGGACCTGGTACGACGACGGGCCGAGCTGTCCGGCGACCGGGTGATGCTGTTCGACACCGGCGGCCGCCGGGTCACCTTCGCCGATTTCGCCCGGCAGGTCGAGGCGGTTGCCGCCGGGTTGCTCGCGCGCGGCATCGGCCCCGGCTGCCCGGTCACCTGGCAGCTGCCCACCCGCATCGACAGCGTCGTCGTCTCCTTCGCTCTCGCCCGCCTGGGCGCGGTGCAGAACCCGGTGCTGCACCTGTATCGAGAGCGCGAGGTCGCGGCAGTGCTGCGGCAGAGCCGGCCCGAGTTCTTCCTCGTCCCCGGCGTCTGGCGGGACCGTGACTTCGGCTCGATGGCCACGGCGCTGGCCGCTGATCTCTCGCCCGCGCCCACCGTCCTCCAGCTGGACCGCGAGCTGCCGACTGGCGACCCGGCGACCCTGCCCGCTCCCCCGACCTCGGGAACGGAGGTGCGGTGGATCTACTACACCTCCGGCACCACCTCGGAGCCCAAGGGCGTGCAGCACAGCGACCAGACGCTGATGGCCGGCGGCCGCGGTCTCGCCGCGGCGCTCGACATGTCCCCCGAGGACATCGGCTCGATCGCTTTCCCCTACTCGCACATCGGCGGGCCGGACTACGTGTTCATGATGCTGGCCGCCGGCTTCGGATCCGTCCTCGTCGAAGCATTCGTGCCGGCGGACGCGGTCGCGGCGTACCGGGACCTCGGCGTCACCATGTGCGGCGGCAGCACGGCCTTCTATCAGATGTTCCTGGCCGAGCAACGCAAGTCGCCGGACGTCAAGGCGATCCCGACCCTGCGGCTGATGTCCGGGGGTGGCGCCGCGAAGCCGAGCGAGCTGTTCTTCGACGTGCAGCGCGAGATGGGCGTCAAGCTCGTGCACGGCTACGGGATGACGGAGATCCCGATGATCGCGATGGGCTCGCCGCACGACACCGACGAGCAGCTCGCCAGCACCGAAGGCAAACCGGTGTTGGGCGCGGAGGTGCGGATCGTCGCGGACGACGGCTCGATCGCGGGCCCGGACGAGGAAGGTGAGGTGCGCGTGCGCGGGCCGGTCGTCACCCTCGGCTACACCGACCCCGCCGCCACTGCCGAAGCCTTCGACGCCGACGGCTGGTTTCGCACCGGAGATCTCGGCGTGCTGCGCGCCGACGGTCACCTGCGACTCACCGGGCGGCTCAAGGACGTCATCATCCGCAAGGGCGAGAACATCTCGGCGCGCGAGCTCGAAGAGGTGCTGTTCGCCCACCCCAAGGTCGGCGATGTCGCGGTCATCGGGCTGCCCGATCCCGAGCGGGGTGAGCTGGTCTGCGCCGTCGTCGAGCCACCGGCGGAAGGCGACCCGATCACGTTCGCGGAGATGGTCGAGTGCTGTTCCGCCGCCGGGTTGATGCGGCAGAAGATCCCGGAACGTCTCGAGGTCGTCGATCGGCTGCCCCGCAACGAGAGCCTGAACAAGGTGTTGAAGTACAAGCTGCGTGAGCAGTTCGCCGGAGCCATCGCATGAGCGACCCGGCGGCGGTCGCCGACGGGTTGCTCGCCGAGCGCGACGGGGCGGTGCTGCGGCTGACCCTGAACCGGCCGGACGTGCACAACGCCCTGGACTGGCGGACTCGCGAGGCGGTCGTGGCGACGCTGCAGGAGGCGAGCGCCGACCTGGCGGTGCGGGCGGTGCTGCTCACCGGTGCCGGCGACCGCGCCTTCTGCACCGGAGCCGACCTGCGGGTGCCGATCCCCACACCACCCAAACCGGAAGGGGCGCCCGCACGGCCGCAGGGCGAGGTGGCGCGTGGCATCGCCACCGGCTGGCAGCGGGTGGTGACGGCGGTGCTCGACTGCGAGAAGCCGGTGGTGGCGGCCGTGAACGGTACGGCGGCGGGTGCCGGCATGCACCTCGCGCTGGCCTGCGACGTGGTCGTGATGGCGGAGACGGCGAAGCTCGTGCCGGTGTTCGTCCGTCGCGGCATCGCGCCGGACGCGGCGGGGGCATACCTGCTGACCCGGCTCGTCGGGCCGCAGGTGGCGAAGCGGCTCTACCTGTTCGGCGACGACGTGCCGGCCGCCGACGCCGAGCGGCTCGGGCTCGTGACCGAGGTCGTGCCGGCCGAGCAGCTGAGGCGCAGCGCCACCGAGCTGGCGCAACGTCTCGCCGCCGGCCCCACCCGCACGCTCGGCATCACCAAGCGCCTGGTCAACCGGGCGCTGGACGTCGACCGGGAGACGGCGCTGAGCGACGAGGCGTGGGGGCAGGAGCTGGTGATGACGACCGAGGACGCGCAAGAAGGTGTGCGCGCGTTCGTCGAGCGCCGGGACACGCAGTTCCGCGGCTGGTGACCTCCTACCGCGTCTCCGCGATCTCCTCCGCGCCGCCGGAGCAGGTGTTCGCGGTGCTCGCCGACGGCGCGGGGTGGTCGCGATGGGCGGGCCCGCTCGTGATCCGGTCGTGGTGGGTCCGCGAGGGCAGCCCACCTCCCGGCGGGGTGGGCGCGATCCGCGCGCTGGGCCTGGAGCGGTTCGGCAGCCGGGAGGAGATCGTCGCCTACGACCCGCCGCGCTACCTGGCCTACCGGGTGCTGTCGGGCTTCCCGGTGCGCAGCTATCGCGCCGACGTACACATCGAGCCGCACGAGGACGGCGCACGCATCGAGTGGTCCGGGTCGTTCGTCCCGAAGGTGCCGGGGACCGGGCCGGCGCTGCGGCTGTTCCTCATCGCCTCGGTCGGTGGGTTCGCTCGCCGGTTGGCGCGTTTCGCGGCGGAGTCGGCCTAAGGTCCTGCCATGGCCAGAATGCAGGTGACGCACCGCTTCGACGCCGATGTCGAGACCGTCTACGCGTTGATGAGCGACCCGCAGTTCCTCGCCCGCAAGTACGCCGCCGAGGGCGCGACCGACATCCAGGTCGACAGCGACCAGCGCAGCGACGGGCCCCAGGTGGTCAGCCGCCGGAGGGTGACCCTCGACCTGCCCGGGTTCGCCAAGAAGGTCATCGCCCCCACCAACACGATCGTGCAGACCGACGAGTGGGCACCGGCGGACGGTGAGGGTCGGCGCGTGTGCACGTATCGGGTCGAGGTTCAGGGTGTCCCGTCCCGCATCGACGGCACCGTCACGCTCTCGCCCGACGGTGGCGGCACCCGGCAGGACATCGACGCCGACGTCAAGGTCTCGATCCCGCTCGTCGGCGGCAAGCTCGAGAAGCTCGCGGTCGAGAACGGCACCAAGCTGCTCGCCGAGGAAGCCGAGTTCACCGCCGCCGAGTTGGCCGAACGACCTGAGTGACAAGCGCCGCAGGCGCCGACCGAGATGGCTTGCCCCGGAGGGGGAGCGGGGTTGGGGCCCCGCGACAAGCGCCGCAGGCGCCGACCGAGAGGGTTTGCCCCGGAGTGGGAGCGGGGTTGGGGCCCCGCGACAAGCGCCGCAGGCGCCGACCAAGAATCATTTCTGACGGGGCGTCAGATTCGTCGTCTACGCTGAGGCCATGCGCGGCATCCTCGGCTGGGGCGTCCACCTGCCACATCGCCGGCTCGACCGCACCACGATCGCGGCGGTCGCCGGTGCCGGCGGCGGCAAGGGCACCCGCACGGTCGCGTCGTACGACGAGGACGCGACGACGATGGCCGTGGAGGCCGCCCGGCGCGCGCTGCGGTCCGCGGCGCTGACGCCGCGGTCGCTGTGGTTCGCGACGACCACACCCGCCTATCTGGACAAGACGAACGCCACTGCGATCCATGCCGCGCTGCGGCTGGACCGCACCGCCGCGGCCTATGACACGATCGGCTCGGTCCGCTCCGTCGCGGGCGCGTTGCGCGCCGCCTTCCATGCGACCGGTGCCGCGGTGGTCGTCGGCAGCGACCTGCGCACCGGCCGCCCCGGCAGCCCGGAGGAGGCGGGCGGAGGGGACGCGGCCGCCGCCGTGCTGATCGGATCAGAGGATGACGGCGCGGTCCTCGCCGAACCGGTCGCGCATGCCAGCCTCACCGAGGAGTTCCTGGACCGGTGGCGGGTCCCCGGCGACGCGGCGTCCCGCACCTGGGAGGAGCGGTTCGGCGAGACGAAGTACGTGCCCCTTGCCACCGAGGCGTTGAAGGTGGCGCTCGACGAGGCCGGCGCCGACGTCGGTGACGTGGCCGCTTTGGTTGTGGCCGGCCTGCACGAGCGGGCCTGCGCGACGGTGGCGAAGAAGAGCGGCGTCGGTGCCGACCGCGTGGTCGACCGCCGCACCACGACGGTCGGCAACCCCGGCGCCGCCCAACCATTGCTGCTGCTGGCGTCCGCACTCGAGCAGGTCGGCCCCGGAGAGTTGGTCGTGCTGCTCGTGCTCTCCGACGGCGCGGAAGCCTTCGTGTTCCGGACGACGGATGCGCTCGCGGCCTACCGCCCGGACGGCACCGTCGCCGAGCAGGTCGCCTTCGGCGCACCCGTCGGCTACGGCCGGTTCCTCGCCTGGCGCGGCATGCTGCCGGTCGAGCCGCCGCGGCGGCCGGAGCCGGCGCGACCGTCGGCGAGTGCCGCCGGGCGCAACGCTGGCTGGAAGTTCGGCCTCGCCACCGCCGCCGGCGTGCTGGCCGAGCAGCAGGGCACCGTGACGACGTTCACGATCGACAAGCTGGCCTACTCGCCGAGCCCGCCGGTGGTGTTCGCCGTGGTGGACTTCGACGACGGCGAGCGGCTGCCGGTGGAGCTGACCGACGTGGACGCGGACGAGGTGACGGTCGGCATGCGGGTCGAGATGACCTTCCGCCGGCTGTTCACCGCCGATGGCATCGCCAACTACTTCTGGAAGGCCCGGCCGGTGCGGGCGCTGGCTGAGCAGCGGGGTGAGGCCTGATGGCCAGTCACGGCATCCGCGACCGGGTCGCGATCGTCGGCATGGGGTGCACCCGGTTCGCCGAGCACTTCGACAAGGGCACCGACGACTTGCTGCGCGAGGCCACGGCCGAGGCGTTGACGGGTGCCGGCATCGCCAAGGACGAGGTGGACGCGTTCTGGTTGGGCACCGCGCAGTCGGGCATGAGCGGCATCACGCTGGCTCGCCCGCTGCAGCTCGAGGGCAAGCCGGTGACCCGGGTGGAGAACTTCTGCGCGACCGGGTCCGAGGCGCTGCGGCAGGCGTCCTACGCCGTGGCTTCCGGCGCGTACGACGTCGCGATGGCGGTCGGCGTCGAAAAGGTCAAGGACTCGGGCTACCAGGGGCTCAACGCGTTCCCGATCCCCACCGACGGCACCCAGCGGTCACTGACCGCGGCGGCGATGTTCTCGATGGTCGCGCCGGCTTACGCGAATCGTTATGGCGTTGATCCCAACGAGCTGCGGACGGTGCTGGCGCGCATCGCGTCCAAGAACCACGCCAACGGTGCGCGCAACCCGAAGGCGCAGTTCCGCAAGGAGATGTCGGTCGAGCAGCTGTGCGGCATGCCGGCGGTGGCCGGTGGGCTGTCCGTGTTCGACTGTGCGGGCGTCGCCGACGGTGCGGCCGCCGCGATCGTCTGCCGGGTCGAGGACGCCCACCGGTTCAGCGACAACCCGCTGGTGGTCAAGGCGTTGTCGTTCGTCGCCGGCAACGGCGGTGGCCTGGAGGATCCCGGCTACGACTACACGCACTTTCCCGAGGTGGCCGCGTCGGCCGCCGATGCCTACGCGCAGGCCGGCGTGACTGACCCGCGGGCGGAGCTGGCGATGGCCGAGGTGCACGACTGCTTCACGCCGACCGAGCTGGTGCTCATGGAGGACCTCGGGTTCTGCGCGCGCGGCACGGCGTGGAAGGAGGTGCTCGCCGGCACGTTCGACCGTGACGGCGAGCTGCCGGTCAACCCCGACGGTGGTCTGAAGTCGTTCGGTCACCCGGTCGGTGCGTCCGGGCTGCGGATGCTCTACGAGTGCTGGCTGCAGCTGCGCGGCGAGGCGCCGGAGGAGCGGCGCATCTCGACGTACGGGAAACGACCGCTCGCACTCACGCACAACCTCGGCGGCTACCCCGGCGAGATGGTGAGCTTCGTCGGGATCTTCGGCATCGCCTGAGATCGCCACCTCGTGACATTGGCCACCTGAACACACCTGGTTGTGGGCAGGCGGCCATGATCTTGGCTCGGACAGGGCCCCCGAATCTGACGGGGCGTCAGGTATGGTCGGCGAGCGGCGACGACGGCGCCGACGCGAAGGGATGACAGTGGGCAGCTTCCTCGACGGCAAGGTCATCGCCATCACCGGCGCGGGGCGCGGCATCGGCCGAGCGATCGCGCTGGCGTGTGCCGCCGAAGGCGCGTCGGTCATCGTGAACGACTACGGCGTGAGCATCGACGGCAGCGAGCCGTCGAGCGACGTCGCCGACGGCGTGGTCCGCGAGATCGAAGCCGCGGGCGGAACGGCCGTGGCCATCGCCGACGACATCGCCACCATGGAGGCCGGCGAGCGGATCGTGCAGACCGCACTCGACAAGTTCGGGCGCCTCGACGGCGCCGTCTGCGTCGCCGGCATCCTGCGCGAGCGGATGCTGTTCAACATGACCGAGGAGGAATGGGACGGCGTCATCGACACCCACCTCAAGGGGACTTTCACCGTCTTCCGCGCGGCGGCGGCGGTCATGCGCAAGCAGGAGGGCGGCGGCTCACTGGTCGCCTTCACCTCGGGCGTCGGCATGTGGGGCAGCGTCTCGCAGGCCAACTACGCCGCGGCCAAGGGCGGCGTCGTCGCACTGATGCGCAGCGCCGCGGTTGGCTTGCAGAAGTACGGCGTGCGCGCGAACGCGATCGCGCCGGTGGCCAACACCCGCATGTCCGCGAACGTGCCCGGCGGCACCGCCGACACCGGCGAGGCCGAGGACGTCGCTCCGATGGTCGTCTACCTGCTCTCCGACGCCGCCAACGACATCACCGGTCAGACCTACACGGTGGTCGGCGGAAAGATCGCGCTGTGGAGCCAGCCGCGAGAGATCCGCGAGATGACCAAGGACGGTCGGTGGACGCCGCAGGAGCTGGCCGAGCAGCTGCCCGAGCAGGTCGGCATCGACCGGATGCCGATGTTCGAGTACATCGAGATGATGCAGGCGCGCACTGGTGGCCGTGCGGCCGAGGCCGGCACAGCTGCCGCCGCGCAAGGCTCCTGAGGTCGTGAGCAACCCGCCGCCCTATCCCGCGTCCCATCAGCTGCTCGCCGGCCGCACCGTCGTCGTCACCGCGGCAGCCGGCACGGGCATCGGCTTCGCCACCGCCAAGCGCTGCGCCGAAGAAGGCGCGACGGTCGCGATCAGCGACCGGCACGAGCGCCGGCTGAAGGAGTCGGCGGAGCGGCTCGCCGAGGTGATGGGTCGGGAGCCGGTCGCGGTGCCCTGCGACGTCACCGTGGAGGCCGACGTGCAGCGGATGTTCGACGCCGTCGGTGAGTTCGACGTCCTCGTGAACAACGCCGGCCTGGGTGGCACAGCCGAGCTGACCGAGATGACCGACGAGCACTGGGAGCGGGTCGTCGACGTCACGTTGACCGGCACGATGCGCTGCACCCGCGAGGCGCTCAAACGCCTGCGCGCCGGCGGGCGCGGTGGCGCAGTGGTGAACAACGCCTCGGTCATCGGCTGGCGGGCCCAGGCGGGGCAGGCGCACTATGCCGCGGCCAAGGCGGGCGTCATGGCCCTCACCCGCACCGCCGCCATGGAGGCCGCCGCCTTCGGCGTCCGGGTCAACGCGGTCGCCCCGTCACTGGCGATGCACGAGAACCTCGCGAAGGTGACGACCGACGAGCTCCTGGCCGAGCTCACCACCCGCGAGGCCTTCGGGCGCGCCGCCGAGCCGTGGGAGATCGCCAACGTCATCGTCTTCCTCGCCAGCGACTACGCGTCCTACCTGACGGGTGAGGTCATCTCGGTGAGCAGCCAGCACCCCTGATCGCCGGGTGGGCGTCAGCAGGTCCGGCGGGCGACGCCATAGTTGTCGTCGTACGCACTGCGGGCCGATCCGACGAAGTCGATCGTGTTGTAACGGACACCGCCGGACTTCTTGCTCCACACCCCGATGAAGCGGGCCGAGCGGTCGAGGATGTTGGCGCGATGCTCCGGGCTGGCCATATAGGCGCGGAACAGCCGGTCGGCGCCGCTGCTGGCCGGCAGCATGCCGACGTTCTCGGCGTACATCGTCCAGAGGTTCGAGCCGTGGGTCGCCAGCTGCACCGCCAGCAACGGGTTGTGCTCCAGCAGGCCGAGGACCGCCAGGCGACAGCTCCAACCGTGCGCCACGTCGGTCGTGCCGGCGGTCACCGTCAGCGGCCGCAGGCCCCGGTTCACCCGGGCGTGGTTGATGTCGTGCACCAGCCGGCTGTCGAACGCGGACAGCGGCGGGCTGACATAGGCCGCGCGGGCGGTGCCCGCGAGCGGCCCGACGCCGAGGGCCGTCGCCAGCAGGGCGACGAGGACGACGATGGTTGCGGCGGCGCGGTGGGCGCGACGGCCGGCCTGCTGCATGCGGGTCTCCCGGGAGGTGGGTCGCGGTGCTGGGGTCTCGGGCGGTACTAGTCATCTCGGGTCACCCGCGCGGGTTCTTGAGTAGCCCCTCAAGATCAGCAGGGGCCAAATCAGTTGGGAAATAAGGGAAAAGATCCCGACATAACCGGCCGGAGCGTCCGCTGGCGTGGGCGGAACCGTGCCGATGGGAGCCGGCCGTCGATCAGCACCGGGAGGATCTGACGCGGCGTCAGATACGCTGCCGGGGTGCTAGCGGAGCAGACATTTCGGCTGTTCATCGACGGGGAGTGGGTCGAGCCGGCGGGCGGCCACTACGACGTCGTCAACCCCGCCACCGAGGAAGTCGTCGGCCGGGCGCCGGAGGCCTCGCGGGCTCAGGTCTACGAGGCGTGTGCAGCGGCCAAGGCCGCCTTCCCCGCCTGGGCGCGGACCAAGCCGGAGGAGCGGGCGGAGATCCTGCACCGGGTTGCGGACGTCATCGCCAAGCACGCCGACGACTACGCGCCGCTGGCGCAGGCCGAGACCGGCGCCACCTCCGCGACCGTGAAAGCGCTGCAGGTCAACGTGGCGGTGGCCCGGTTCCGCCGCTATGCGAAGGGTGCGCTCGAGTCGGTCGAGATCCCGCTGCCGCCGCAGGTGATGGAGGCGACGCCGCTGTCGAAGGGTGGCCTGGTCGGCGCGTTGGTGGTCCGACAACCGGTCGGTGTCGTCACCTGCATCACGTCCTACAACAACCCGTGGGCCAACCCGGCCGGGAAGATCGCACCGGCGCTGGCGATGGGCAACACACTGGTGGTCAAGCCCGCGCCGCAGAACCCGCTGTCGGTCTATCGGATGGCGGAGGCGCTCGAGGAGGCCGGGCTGCCGCGCGGTGTCGTCAACGTGGTGTCCGGCGCCAGCATCGAGGTGGGCGAGGCGACCGTCGACTCCCCGGACGTCGACATGGTCAGCTTCACCGGCAGCACGTCGGTGGGCCGTTCGATCGGCGCAGTCGCCGGCGGGCAGATGAAGCGGGTGTTGATGGAGCTCGGCGGCAAGGGTGCCGCCATCGTGTGTGCAGACGCCGACGTCGCCGCCGCGGTGAGCGCGATCGGCACGACGTTCAGCTTCTACGCCGGGCAGATCTGCACCGCACCGACCCGGGTCTACGCCCACCGCGACGTCTACGACCAGGTCGTGCAGGGACTCGCGGCCTATGCGAAAGCGCTCAAGGTCGGTGACCCCACCGAGCGTGACACGGTCGTCGGGCCGGTCATCTCCGCCGCGCACCGCGACCGAATCGAGGGCTACGTCGCCAGCGGCCGGGAGCAGGGGGCCGAGCTCGTAGCCGGCGGGGAGCGACCGGAGCTGGAGCGCGGGTTCTTCGTCGCCCCGACGCTGTTCGCCGGCTGCAGCAACGAGATGCGCATCGTCAAGGAAGAGATCTTCGGGCCGGTCGTTTCCGTCGTACCCGTCGACGGCGACGACGAGGCCATCACGCTCGCCAACGACTCCGACTACGGGCTCATCAACTACGTGTGGTCCAAGGACGCCGGGCGCGCCTACCGGATCGCGCGGCAACTGCGGTCCGGCAGCGTCGACATCAACACGGTGGCGCAGCAGATGGAGGCGCCGTTCGGCGGCTTCAAACAGAGCGGCGTCGGTCGCGACCGCGGCTCGTTCGGGCTGCACGCCTACAGCGAGCTGCAGAGCATCGTGTGGCCGAGCTAGGCACACTCCACCACTGAGGGGCAGGGGGCGCGGATGCGCGGCGTCGTGTACGACGGCAACGACTATCAGGTCGTCGATGACCTGACGGTCAAGGAGCCGGGGCCGGGCGAGGTGGCGGTGCGGATCCAGTCCGCGGGTCTGTGCCACAGCGACCTGTCGGTCATCAGCGGGACGATCCCGTTCCCGACGCCGGTCGTGCTGGGCCACGAGGGTGCCGGCATCGTCGAAGCCGTCGGCCCTGCGGTGACGACGGTGAAGGAAGGCGACCACGTCGTCCTGTCGACGCTGGGCAACTGCGGGGCCTGCCAGTACTGCGACGCCGGCCGCCCGACGATGTGCCGGTCGACGTTCGGCGGCCGTCCGCAGCCGTTCACCTGGCGTGGGGAGCCCACCTACGCGTTCGCGAACGCGTCGGTGTTCTCCGAGCGCACCGTGGTGAAGGCCAACCAGGCGGTGCCGATCCCCATGGACGTGCCGTTCGACGCGGCGGCCCTGGTCGGCTGCGGTGTGCTGACCGGCGTGGGCGCGGTGCTGCACCGCGCCCGGGTGCCGGAAGGTGCGAGTGTCGCCGTGATCGGCGTCGGCGGCATCGGTCTCAACGTCATCCAGGGCGCCGCGCTCGCCGGCGCGGCCCGCATCATCGCCGTCGACACCAACGCGCGGAAGAAGGAGATCGCGCTGACGTTCGGCGCGACCGACTTCGTCGACAGCATCGACGGCGTGCGCGACATCGCCAAGCGTGGTGTGGAGTTCACCTTCGAGTGCGTCGGGCACGTGCAGCTGATCCGCGCTGCGATCGACCTACTCGACTGGGGCGGCACCTGCGTCATGCTCGGGGTGCCGGAGGCGAGCGCGGAGGCGGCGTTCAACGTCGCATCGATGTACCTCGACAAGTCGATCCTCGGCTGCCGTTATGGGTCCTCGCAGCCTCAGCGCGATGTGCGGCGCTACGTCGACCTCTACCGGCGCGGCCGGCTCAAGCTCGACGAGCTGGTCTCCGCCACCTATCCGCTGGAGGACATGAAGACCGCGGTGCACGACCTGGAGGCCGGCGAGCTGGCCGCCCGCGGCGTGCTCCGGATCGGGTAAGTCCGGTCGTCGTGCGCGCTGACCTGACCGCCGCCGCGCTGGTCACCAGCGAGTGCCAGAACGGCGTGATCGGCGCGCAGTCGGCGCTGCCGGAGCTGGCCGCGTCGGCGCGACAGTCGGTGATCCCGAACGGCGCCAAACTCTGCGCCGCGGCTCGAGCCGCCGGCGTACCTGTCGTGCACTGCGTGGCCGGCCGGCGACCCGACGACCGAGGGTCCAACCGCAATACCCGGTTGTTCGGCGCGATGCTCAAGTCGCCGATCCGGCTCGACCTGGGTACGCCGGCGGCGCAGGTGGTCGCGGAGTTCGACCAGCGACCGGACGACTTCCTGCTGTCGCGGATCCACGGGCTCAGCCCGATGGCCGGCACCGACCTCGACCCGATCCTGCGCAACCTCGGTGTCCGTACCGTGGTCGTGGTCGGTGTCTCGGTCAATGTCGCGATCACGAACCTCGTCATGGACGCGGTGAACCTCGGCTACCAGGTCGTGCTGCCTCGCGATGCGGTTGCCGGCGTGCCCGCCGACTACGCCGACGCTGTCATCGACCACACACTGTCCCTGCTCGCCGAGATCGTGACGACGTCCGACCTCCTCGCCGCGTGGGTCAGGTGAACATGGCCGGGCGCCCGTCCGGTACCCCGCCACCTGCAGCCGGCGGGGCGCGCCACGGACATGTTCTCGGTGCTGGTGCGGCGACGCCAGCCGCTTCGGGCCCTTCCGCGGTTGTGGCGGCAGCCAAGGCGGCGATGACGGCGCCGGGTCCGAGCGCATCCTCCAGTGCCGGTCGCAGTGATCCGTCCGGCTCGGGGATCTGACGCTGCGTCAGATTATGGTGACCGGGTGGATCTGTTCTCGGCCGACGACGAGGCCTTCCGTGCAGAGGTGCGGGCGTGGCTGGACGAGCACCTCGTCGGCGAGTTCGCGGCACTCAGGGGCGCGGGCGGTCCCGGCCGGGAGCACGAAGGCTTCGACGTGCGGTTGGCGTGGGAGCGGTTGCTGGGCGAGCACGGGTGGATCGGCGTCGGCTGGCCCGCGCCGTACGGCCGGGAGCTGCCCCTCATGCAGCAGGTCGTGTTCCACGAGGAGTATGCGAAGGCGCAGGCACCGCACCGGGTCAACCACATCGGCGAGAACCTGCTCGCGCCGACATTGATCGCGCTGGGGACCGAGGAGCAGAAGCAACGCTTCCTGCCGCCCATCGCGCGGGGCGAGGAGCTGTGGTGTCAGGGCTACTCCGAGCCCGACGCGGGCTCCGACCTCGCGAATGTGCAGACCCGGGCGGTGCGCGACGGCGACGAGTGGGTGGTGACCGGCCAGAAGGTGTGGACGTCGCTCGCCCACGTCGCCGACTGGTGCTTCGTCGTGGCCCGCACGGAGCCGGACAGCAAGCGGCACGTCGGCCTGTCCTACCTGCTCGTGCCGATGCAGCAAGACGGCGTGGAGATCCGGCCGATCGTCCAGATCACCGGGACGTCAGAGTTCAACGAGGTCTTCTTCGACAGCGCGCGCACCTCCGCCGACAACGTGGTCGGAGCGCCCGGTGACGGCTGGCGGGTGGCGATGGCGACGCTGGGCTTCGAGCGCGGGGTGGCGACCCTGGGGCAGCAGATCGGATTTGCGCGCGAGCTCGAGCTGGTCGAGGCCGAGGCCCGGCGCACCGGCGCGGCCGACGACCCGGTGGTCGCCGACCGGCTCACGCAGGCATGGATCGATCTGCAGGTGATGCGCCACACGGCGTTGCGGACGTTGAGCGCGCAGGCTGCCGACGGCTCCGCGCCCGGGGTGGAGGCGTCGATCCAGAAGCTGTTGTGGTCGAACTGGCACCAGCGGCTGGGCGAGCTGGCGATGGCGGTGCGCGGCGCGGCCGCGACCGAGGCACCGGGCGACGCCGAGGACCTCGACGAGCTGCAACGGCTGTTCTTGTTCAGCCGCGCCGACACGATCTATGGCGGGTCCAACGAGATCCAACGCGACATCATCGCCCGCCGGATGCTGAGCCTGCCGCGCAGCTGACCGCCGCTGCGCCTGGGAGTCAGAGCGTCAGAGCCGCTCGATGATCGTCGCGTTGGCCTGGCCGCCGCCCTCGCACATCGTCTGCAGCCCGTAGCGGCCGCCGGTGCGCTCGAGCTCGTGCAGCAACGTGGTCATCAGGCGGGCTCCGGTCGCCCCGAGCGGGTGACCGAGCGCGATTGCGCCGCCGTTGACGTTGACCTTGCCGAGATCGGCGCCGGTTTCGCGCTGCCAGGCAAGCACGACCGGTGCGAACGCCTCGTTGATCTCGACCAGGTCGATGTCGTCCAGCGACAGCCCGGTCTTCTCCAGCGCGTAGGCGGTGGCCGGGATCGGCGCGGTCAGCATGTAGATCGGGTCGGCACCGCGCACGGAAAGGTGGTGGATGCGCGCGCGGGGCGTCAAGCTGTGTTCCTCGAGCGCGCGCTCCGACACCACGAGCAGCGCGGCCGCGCCGTCGGAGATCTGCGACGAAACGGCCGCCGTGATCCGGCCGTTGTCCGCCAGGGGCTTGAGCGACTGCATCTTCTCGAGGCTGGTGTCGCGCCGCGGCCCCTCGTCGGTGGTCACGCCCTCGTAGGGCGAGATCTCCCGGTCGAACCGGCCCTCGTCGATCGCGCGGATGGCCCGCCGGTGTGACTCGAGCGCGAACTCCTCCATCTCCTCGCGCGAGATGCCCCACTTCTCGGCGATGAGCTCGGCGCCGTAGAACTGGTTGACCGGCTGGTTGCCGTAGCGCGCGACCCAGCCCTTGGACCCGCTGAAGGGGTCGGCCTGCTCCGGCCCTCCCCCGGCAGCTTGCAGAGCGGCGGCGGCCCGGAACGCCGAGCCGATCGGGATCTGGCTCATGTTCTGTACGCCGCCGGCAATGACGACGTCCTGGGTCCCGCTCATGACGCCCTGCGCCGCGAAGTGCAGCGCCTGCTGTGACGACCCGCACTGGCGGTCGACCGTCGTGCCCGGCACTTCCTCGGGCAGCCCAGCAGCGAGCCAGGCGGTGCGGGCGATGTCGCCCGCCTGCGGGCCGAGCGTGTCGAGGCAGCCGAACACCACGTCCTCGACGGCAGCGGGATCGATTCCCGCGCGCTCGACGACCTCCTTGAGCACGTGCGCGCCGAGGTCGGCGGGATGGGCCGTCGCCAGCCCTCCGTTCTTCTTCCCGACCGGAGTGCGGACCGCTTCGACGATGTAGGCCTCGGGCATGGCGCTAGATTAGCCCAATCTGACGGGGCGTCAGAAACGAGAGGACGGCGATGGACCTCACCCTCGACCCAGCGCGGGAAGCGTTCCGCGCCGAGGTCCGCGAGTGGCTCGCCGCCAATGTCCCGGCCGAACCCCTACCCTCCCTCGACACCCCGTCCGGCTTCGCCGCGCACCGCGACTGGGAGCGACGCCTGTTCGAGGCGCGGCTGGCCGTCGTCACGTGGCCGGAGCAGTACGGCGGGCGCGGCGCCGACCTGCTGGACTGGCTCGTCTTCGAAGAGGAGTACTGGGCCGCCGGCGCGCCGGTGCGGGTCGGACAGAACGGCATCTTCCTGCTCGCGCCGACGATGTGGGAGTTCGCGACCGAAACTCAGCTCGACCGGTTCATGCTGCGGATGGCTCGCGCGGACGACATCTGGGCGCAAGGGTGGTCCGAACCCGGCGCCGGCAGCGACCTCGCCGCGCTGCGCTCCCGGGCCGACCGCGACGACGAGCGCGGCGGCTGGCGGGTCAACGGGCAGAAGACCTGGTCGACCCGTGCGGCCTATGCCGACTGGATGTTCGGGCTGTTCCGCACCGACCCCGACTCGGCCCGCCACCACGGCCTCACCTACCTGTTGCTGCCGCTCGACGCTCCTGGGGTGACGGTGCGCCCGATCCGCCAGCTCGACGGTGAGCCCGGCTTCGCCGAGGTCTTCTTCGACGACGTGTTCGTGCCCGACGACCAGGTGCTGGGCGAGGTCGGCCAGGGCTGGAAGGTCGCGATGTCGACCACCACCTCGGAGCGAGGGCTGACGCTGCGACCACCCGGACGGTTCATGGCCTCCGCCGACCGGTTGGTCGACCTGTGCCGGCGGACCAGCTCGCCGGCTCCGGCCCTCGTGGACGACGTCGTCGACGCGTGGTTGGACGCGGACGCCTACCGGCTGTACGTGCAGTCGACCGCCCTCGAGGCGTTGGAGGGCAAGCCGATCGGTGCCGAGTCGAGCGCCAACAAGCTGTTCTGGTCGCAGCTCGACGTGCGCATCCACGAGACCGCGCTGCGGCTGCTCGGCTATCGCGCGACGCTGACCGACGACCCGGACGCGCGGTGGCTGGACGGCTACCTCTTCTCCTTGGCCGGGCCCATCTATGCCGGCACCAACGAGGTGCAGCGCAACGTCGTCGCCGAGCGCGTGCTCCGGCTGCCGCGCGGATGACCGCGATGCGACTGCGACCCGAGCCGGACGCGCTGGAGTTCGCCGCCGCGGTGCGCGAGCTGCTCACGGACGCGTGCGACTCCGATGTGCTGCGCGCGGCGTGGGACTCCACCGAGACCGATCCGCTTCGGCGGGGCCGGGTGCCGGGGTTGTGGAAGCGGCTGGCCGACATCGGCGTGCCCGGGCTGACCGTGCCGGAGGCCTACGGCGGTGCCGGGATGGACCTGACCGCTGCGGTGCCGGTCTACGTCGAGGCCGGCCGCGCGGCGCTGCCCGAGCCGGTGGTGGAAACGCTGGCCGGCTCCGCCTTGCTGGCGGCCGCCGGCGGCGACGTCGCGGCGGAGTGGCTGCCCCGGATCGCCGCCGGAGACGCGGTGGTCGCGATCGGGCAGGGCAACCCCGCGCTGATCGGGGCGGCGCAGTGGGCCGACCTGCTGCTGATCGACACCGACGATGCCATCTACGCCGTCGAGCGCACTGCGGCCGCCATCCACCCCGAGCCGTCCCTCGACCACGGCATCGGGATCGGCCGGGTCACCTGGCAGGCCGCTGGGCAGAGCGTGCTGCCGCCGGTGAATGGCTGGGACGCGTTCGACGTGGCCTGCGTCGCAGCCGCGGCCGAGCTCGTCGGGCTGGCGCAGGCGATGCTCGACATGGCGGTGACCTACGCGCGACAGCGCGAGCAGTTCGGCAAGCCCATCGGGTCGTTCCAGGCGGTGAAGCACCAGCTGGCCGACGTCTACGTGGCCAACGCCTTCGCGCTGCCGGTGGTCTACCGCGCCGCCTGGTCGGTGGCCCACCACCTGCCGTCGGCACCGCGGGACGCGTCGCACGCCAAGCTCGCCGCCGGTCAGGCCGCCGAGCGCGCGGCCCGGACGGCGCTGCAGGTGCATGCCGGCATCGGCTACACCTACGAACACGACCTGCACATGTGGATGAAGCGCACCTGGACCCTGGCCGCGGCCTGGGGGGACGCGACGTTCCACCGCGACCGGGTCGCCGCCGCCGTACTCACCGAGAACCCGCCACCCCGCGTTCCCTGACCCCACCAGATCATGGCCATCTCGACACGTCCTGCCGTGTTCAGACGGCCATCGAGGGGCCGCGGGGCGACTTGGCGAAGGCCGTCAGCAGTTTCTGACGGGGTGTTAGATTTCGCCGCGTGAGTCGAGGTGCGCCGCTGGCGGGTCTTCGCGTCGTCGAGGTCTCGATGCTCGGACCGGCGGCCATCACCAGCGCTCTGGTGGACCTCGGCGCCGAGGTCATCAAGGTCGAACCGCCGGCGGGTGACTACATCCGCGCGATGACCTGGCCGATCGTCGAGGGCGTCTCGCTGATGCACCTGCACGTCAACCGCGGCAAGCGGAGCATCACCCTCGACCTGCGCAACGACGCAGCCCAGGCCGTCTTCCGCGACCTGACCGGCAACGCCGACGTGGTGGTCGAGGCGATGCGTCCCGGCGCGCTCGAGCGGCTCGGTCTCGGCCCGGCCACCCTGCGGCAGGACAACCCCAAGCTGGTCTTCGCGAGCATCTCCGGCTACGGCGCCACCGGTCCCTACAAGGACCTGCCGAGCCACGGCATCGCCTACGACACCTGGGCCGGCATCGTCACTCCGCAGGTCGACGACGAGGGGTTCACCTACATCCCCGAGCACGTGTCGATCGGCATCTATGCCGCGCCCCTGTACGGCGCCCTCGGCATCCTCGCCGCGGTCCTGCGGGCCCGCGAGACCGGCGAAGGCGCCGATCTCGAACTCGCCCAGTCGGACTGTGCCGCCGCCTTCGACTGGTATCGCAGCGAGACCTGGAAGGCCTACGAGCGACCCGAGGAGGAGGTCACCGGCAACCCTTCGGACGACTATGTCCGCCGCGCTCCGGGCACCGCCGGCATGCGCGAGGGTGTCCGCTACCAGATCTACGCCACCAAGGATGGCCACGTGCTGTTCATGGCCAGCGAGCAGGCGTTCTGGAAGAACTTCTGCGAGGGTGTCGGCCGCAGCGACCTGTTCGAGCGGTGGCCGGGTTCGAAGTACGCCGACCACGCCCGCGGCAACCGCGAGCTGCAACGCGAGCTGCGTGACATCTTCGCCACCCGCACCAGCGCGGAGTGGATGGAGTTCGGCGGCCGGGTCAACACGCCCATCGCCCCGGTCAACTCGCCCAAGACGCTGGCCGACGACCCGCAGTTCGCGGCTCGGCTCGGTTGGATCCCCGCGGCCCGGCTCGGCGCCGACCAGCTGCCGCACCCGGTGAAGTTCGTGGGTGAGCAGCTGCCGGAGCCGGCCCGGGCTCCCGAGACCGGCGAGCACTCTTACGAGGTGCTGCGGGCGGTGTGCGACTACGACGACGAGCGGATCGCCCAGCTGCGCGCTGCCGGTGCGCTCGGATGACCGAGCCGCTCGACGCGCGAACGATCCCGGCTCTCGTGCAGGCCGCCGGAGCTCACTTCGCCGGTGCTGAAGCCGTGGTGGACCGTTCAGCGAGTGGCGCGGAGCGTCGCGTGTCGTTCGCCGAGCTCGCGGAGCTGGTGCGCCGAGCCGCGGCCGGCTGCCTCGCCCGCGGCGTGGAGCCGGGGGACCGCGTTGCGGTGTGGGGACCCAACACGTTGGAGTGGGTGGTCGCGGCGCTCGGCGTGCTCACCGCCGGCGCTGCGTTGGTTCCGCTGAACACCCGGTTCAAGGCCGACGAGGCGGCGTACATCCTCGGCACGAGCCGGGCCCGCTTCACGTTCGTCTCACCGCCGTTCCTGGGCACCGACTACGCCGCGATGCTCGCCGGCTCCCACGACACCGTGCTGCTCGACGAGCGCATCTGGGCGCACCCGGAAGCCGAGCCGGTGGGCGTCCAGCCGGACGACACCGGGGACGTCATCTTCACGTCCGGCACCACCGGCCGTCCCAAGGGTGTCGTCACCACCCACGCGCAGACGCTGCAAGTGTTCGCCACCTGGAGCGACGTCGTCGGACTCAGCGCGGGCGACCGCTACCTCGTCGTGAACCCGTTCTTCCACACGTTCGGCTACAAGGCCGGCATCATCGCGTGTCTGCTCCGCGGCGCGACGATCGTGCCGCAACCCGTGTTCGACGTCCCGGCCACGCTCGAGCTCATCGCGCGCGAGCGGATCTCCGTGCTGCCCGGGCCGCCGACGCTCTACCAGTCGATCCTCGACCACCCCGACCGCCATCGCTTCGACCTGTCGTCGTTGCGGCTGGCCGTGACCGGTGCCGCGATCGTTCCCGTCGCGCTCATCGAGCGCATGCGCGCCGAACTGACCTTCCACACCGTCCTCACGGCCTACGGGCTCACCGAGGCCACCGGCACCGTCACCATGTGCCGGCGGGGCGACGACCCCGTGACGATCGCGACCACCAGCGGCCGGGCCATTCCGGACACCGAGGTCCGCGTCGTCTCCACCGACAACGAGCCGGTGCCACCGGGGGAGGCCGGAGAGGTCGTGGTCCGCGGCTACAACGTGATGCGCGGCTACTTCGAGGACCCGGAGGCGACCGCGCTGGCGATCGACGCCGACGGCTGGCTGCACACCGGCGACATCGGTGTCCTCGACGCGGCCGGCAACCTCCGGATCACCGACCGGCTCAAGGACATGTACGTCGTCGGCGGGTTCAACGCCTACCCGGCCGAGATCGAGCAGGTGCTCGCCACGCATCCGGCAGTGGCCGAGTCGGCCGTCGTCGGAGTCCCGGACGAGCGGCTGGGCGAAGTCGGCAAGGCGTTCGTCGTACCGCGTCCGGGCGCCGAGGTCGACATCGATGAGCTGATCTCGTTCGCCCGGGAACGCATGGCCAACTACAAGGTGCCGCGCTCGGTCGAGGTCGTGGAGACGTTGCCGCGCAACGCATCCGGCAAGGTGCTGAAGTTCGCGCTCCGCGACCGGGTGTCGGCGCCGTGACGGCCATCGAGCCGGGGAAGTTCCGCACCGTTCTCGGGCACTTCCCGACCGGTGTCGCTGTCGTCACCGGCATCGACGCCGACGGTCGGCCGGCCGGCATGGCCGTCGGCTCGTTCTCGTCGGTGTCGCTCGACCCGCCGCTGGTTGCGTTCATGCCGGACAAGTCGTCAACGAGCTGGCCACGGTTTCGCGACAGCGGTTCGTTCTGCGTCAACATCCTCGGTGCCGAGCAGGAGTCGGTCTGCCGCACGTTCGCGATGAAGGGCGGTGACAAGTTCGCCGAGCTGACCTGGAAACCGGCCGGCAGCGGCGCACCGATCCTCGACGGCGTGCTGGCCTGGATCGACTGTGACACCGAGGTCACCCATGAGGCGGGTGACCACTACATCGTCATCGGCCGGGTGCGCGAGCTGGACATCGGTACGCCGGCGCTGCCCCTGGTGTTCTTCCAAGGCGGTTACGGCCGGTTCGCGTCGCTGTCGTTGGCGGCATGGGAGAGCGACCTGGCCGTGCAGATGCGCTCCGCCGACCTGGCCCGGCCGCACATGGAGGCACTGGCGGAAGAGCTCGACGTCGAGTGCGTCGCGAGCGCGGTGGTCGGTGCCGACATGGTGCTGGTGGCCCGGGCCGGCGCGTTGCGCTCGGCGGTGCTGCCGACGGCCGTCGGGCAACGGATCCCGTTCGAGCCGCCGCTCGGCACCGCCTTCGTCGCGTGGGCTTCCGCCGCGGCGCGCGAGGCGTGGCTGTCGCGGTTGGGCAAGGACGCACCGGCCGGAGCGCGGGCGGCGTTGGAACAGACGCTCGAACGGGTCCGGGCCGCCGGTTACACCGTCGGCCGCGGCCACAAGTGGCATTCGCAGACCGCCGCGGTGTTGAGTCGCGACCAGCCGGACCAGCATCGCGAGGACACGGTGGCGCAGCTGCACCGACTGATCCGCTCGCTGCCGCCGGACATCGAGAGTCCCGACGTGCACGCCGACGACATCCGCACGATCTCGACGCCCGTGTTCGGCGCGGGCGGGGGTGTCGTGCTGGTGCTGTCGGTGACAGCAGCGGGCAGCCGCTCGCTCACCGCAGACCTGCCCCGCACGGTCGCGCACCTGCAGGCGGCCGCGGCCGCCGTCACCAAGGATCTCGAGGGAGCGACGCATCCGTGAGCCACGGTCTTGACATCGGGACGTTGCTGCTGCGGATGGCACTTGGCATCACGATGCTGGCGCACGGCTACAACCATGCGTTCGGCGGCGGCAAGCTGGCCGGCACGGCGCGGTGGTTCGACTCCATCGGCATCCGCCCGGGTCGCGTCCACGCGCTGCTCGCGACGCTGACCGAGCTCGGGGTGGCGCCGCTGCTGTTCCTGGGCCTGCTGACCCCGTTGGCGGCCGCCGGGGTCCTGGGGGTCATGGTCGTCGCGCTGATCGCCAACCACCTGAAGAACGGTTACTTCATCTTCCGGCCGGGCGAAGGCTACGAATACGTCCTGTTCATCACCTTTGCGGCAGCGGCGTTGGGTGCGCTCGGCGCCGGGGCATGGTCGCTCGACCGCGTCCTCGTCGACCACTCCGTGCCCGGCTGCCGCTGGTTGTCCGGCTGGCATGGCCTGGTCGTTGCGGGCGGCGCCGGCGCGGGCGGGGCCGCGCTGCTCCTGGCGACGTGCTGGCGGCCCGGTCGGCAGCAGTAGCGGCCCACCACGAAATACGTTACTGTCCATAACGGAACTCGACGGTCGATCGAGACGGAAGCTGAGGAGCCCTCGATGGAGTTCGGACTGTTCATCCAGAACTACGTCCCCAACCACCGGCGCGAGCACGACCCGGAGGCCGAGCACCACGCGATCTTCGAGGACCTCGAGGCGGTCATCGCCGCGGACAAGGCCGGCTTCAAGTTCGTCTGGATCACCGAGCACCACTTCCTGGACGAGTACTCGCACCTGTCCGCCAACGACGTCGTGGCCGGCTACCTCGCCGCGCGCACCGAGCGCATCCACATCGGGGGCGGCATCTTCAACCCGCTGCCCGCGGTCAACCACCCGGCGAAGCTCGCCGAGCGGATCACCTACCTCGACCACGTGAGCAATGGCCGGGTCGAGTTCGGCACCGGCCGCGGCGCCGGGTCGCACGAGATCCTCGGCTTCCTCCAGCACCTCGGCATCACCGACACCAACGTGACGAAGGAGATCTGGGAGGACGTCATCCGGGAGTTCCCGAAGATGTTCACCCAGGACACCTACGAGGGCTACCAGGGCAAGTACTGGTCGCTCCCGCCGCGCAAGATCCTGCCGCGCCCGTACGGCCCCGCGCACCCGGCGATGTGGTACGCCGCCGGCAACCCGCCGTCGTACGAGATGGCGGGGCGGATGGGTCTCGGTGTGCTCGGCTTCTCGCTCGACCGTTGGGACAAGGTGGAGAAGCTGCGCAAGTCCTACAAGGACGGGATCGCCAACGCGGAACCGGTCGGCGCGTTCGTCAACGACAACATCATGAGCTGCATCGCGGCGTACGTCGCGGAGGACCGGCAGAAGGCGTTCGAGTCGTATGTCAACGCGCGCCCCAACTACCTCGTGTCCAACGTCTACCGCTACCACGACACGTTCCCCCGCCCCGACTGGGTGCCGGCGTGGCCGGAGACGCTGCCCGAGCCGACGATGGAATACGCACAGATGGCGAGCGAGTTCGGCGGCATCGTCATGGGCGATCCGGACGATGCGCTCAAGCAGTGCAAGAAGTGGGAGGAGACCGGCATCGACCAGCTCGTCTTCGGCATC
>DASTWK010000034.1:0-5549 GCA_035776655.1 Mycobacteriales bacterium
CGCGATGACCTCCCCTCGGACCAGCGCTCGTCTCGCCGCCGCGGTGCTCGCCGCGACGGCGCTCACCGCCGCCTGCGGGCTCAAGCCGGAAGCCACCGACTCGCTGAAGGCGACCGGCGCGCAGCTGCCCGCGGCGGGCAACGCTGCCGCCGGCGGCGTACCCGCGCCGGGAGGAACGACGGCGCCGGTGCCCGGCGCATCCCTCCCCGGCGGCAGCGACGTCGGGGGCGGCGGAGCGGTGGCAGGGGGCGCGGGCGGCGTCTCCGCCGGCAGTTCCGGCGGTGCCGCCGGCTCCGGTGGCAGCACCGGCAGCACGGCGCCCGGCGGTCACGTCGGCAGCAAGCCGGTGGCCCAGCCAGCGGCCGGGAGCTGCGGGGTGCCGCACGGCGGCACGACCACCGGCATCACCAACTCCACGATCAACATCGGGCTGCACGCGCCACTGACCGGCACCGGCACCCCGTTCCCCAACAACTCGTTCAAGGCCGGTGCCGGCACCTTCTGGCAGCAGCCGGGCCACACCGTGTGCGGCCGCAAGGTCAACGTCGAGTTCCAGGACGACACCTACACCCCGTCCGGTGCCCGCACCGTCTGCAGCGCCATGGCGAAGCGTGACTTCTTCGTCGTCGGTGGCGGCGGCACCGACCAGATCCAGGCCTGCGCCACCGACCCGGACATCCAGCGCCTCGGCGTCCCCTACCTGTCCGCCGGGGTGACCGACAACGGGCTCAACGGCCTGAACAACTACTTCGCGGTGTCCCTCACCTACCGACAGCAGGGTGGGCTCGTGCTGCGCAACGCGCAGCAGCAGGGCATCGCCAACCCGCGGGCGTCGAACCAGAAGTCGGACAACATCCCCGGCCAGAACGCGAAGTGGGCGATCGTCACCGCCAACACCCCGAACTTCGCGGGGGCCCGGGACGGCATGGAGGCTGCGCTCAAGGCCGCGCACATTCCCTACAAGTCCTACCAGGTCAGCCAGCAGGGCAACTACCAGTCGGCCGCCACCCAGTTCGGCAGCCAGCTCGCGCTCAACGGCTTCCAGACCATCTACGTCGACGCCGCCCCCGGCTACTTCGTCTTCATGACCGGTGGCTACTACGGCGCCCACGTCGGCAGCGCCAACTGGGTCGGCCCCGGTGTCACCTACACCGAGGTGACGGTCGCGCAGTACGTCTGCAGCACGTCGAAGGGTGCCATCAGCGGGCACGCCTACTTCCTGTCGCCCGCGCCGGGCCTGGACCGGGCCACCCCGGACTTCAAGAAGGCATACAACGGCAAGTACGACGACATCGAGTGGGCGCTGTGGGGGTTGAGCGAGACCCTGTTCGCGCTGTTGAAGGACGCGAGCGGCAACCTCACGAGACAGAACTTCATCGCGGCCGCCACACACGCCACGGTCCCCGCATCGGTCTATCCGCCGGTTGACTTCCTGCACAACGGCGGACATTTCGGCGGCACCGGCGCCTGGGTGCAGCGGGTCAACTGCTCCAAGACCGAGCCCAACCAGAACCAGCCCGGCACCTGGGACACCGTCGGCAGCAAGTACCTCGTGCTCTGATGCCCGACCTCGTCCTCGCGGGCTCGTCGTTCAGCACCCAGCTGAACCTCATCAGCCCGCTCATCAACGGCATCGCCAACGGCGCGGCCTACGGGCTGCTCGGCCTCGGTCTGGTGCTGCTCTACAAGAGCAACCGCATCTTCAACTTCGCCCAGGGCGAGTTCGCCACGGTCGGCGCGATTGTCACGTACGTGCTCTACTCCGGCACCGGGTTCCTGCCGAAGACCCCGTTCTTCCTCGCCGCGCTCGTCGGCTTGGTCGCGGCCGTCGGGGTGGCGCTGCTGACCGAGCGACTGGTCATCCGCCCGATGTTCAACCGGGCGAAGGTCGTGCTGGTGGTCGGCACCGTCGGGGTCGCGCTGTTGCTGATCGGCGTCGAAGGCCTGCTGCCCTATCCCAAGACGCAGTCCCTGCCGACCATCAGCGACGTGCTCGACGTGCAGCCGTTCGTCGGCCGGATCGACAACGTGCCGGTGCTCGACCAGGACCTCGCCAAGCTCGCGATGCTCGTGCTGCTCGCGGTCGGCGCGTTCGTCTTCTTCCGCTACACGCCGACCGGCACGGCGATCCTCGCCGTCAGCCAGGACTCGACCGCCGCCCGCGTGGTCGGCATCTCGGTCGAACGGATCTCCGCGGTGTCCTGGGGCATCGCCGGACTGCTCGGCGGGGTTGCCGGAGTGCTGCTCGCGGTGCCGCCGGCCGGCTCGGTGACACCCGGCGCGTTCACCGGCACGACATTGACGGTGGCGTTCGCGGCCGCCGTGCTCGGTGGCATGACGAGCCTGCCCGGCGCGTTCGTGGGCGGTCTGTCGCTCGGCCTCATCGAGGCGTTCGCCAACGCCGACTCGGACTTCGTCCCGGGCCTGAAGCACGTCGCCAACGGCCAGGCCGAGCTCGCCGTGTTCATCGTGCTGCTGATCGTGTTGATGTTCCGCCCTCGTGGTCTGCTCGGCCAGGAAGCGTAGGAACGCGTGGTCGCCGAGACTCCGGTCCTCGTCCCGCTCGGGCAGGCTCACCGTCGTACCCCCCGCTCGCGGTGGCTCAGCCGCGCCGCCGCTGCGCTGCCGTTGGCGTTGCTCGTGCTGCTGGTGCCCGCGCACAGTGACACGTTCGGGCACGTCGCCGCCTACGCCGCCATCTTCGTGATGGTCGGGCTGTCGATGAACGTGCTCACCGGCTACACCGGCCAGATCTCCCTCGGGCACCAGGCCTTCGTCGGCCTGGGAGCACTCACCGCCGCCAACATCGTCAACTCCGGGGTGACCGCCGCCGACCCGTTCACGTTCGGCATCGGCATGGTGTGCGCGGCGGCCGCCGCCGGTGTCGCGGCGCTGATCCTCGGCGCGATCGCGCTGCGGATCCGCGGCCTCTACCTCGCGCTCGTCACTTTGGTGTTCGGCAGCGTGTTCGCCGACGCCATCTTCACGTTGCCGTCACTCAACGGGCAGGACGCCGGCGTGTCGGCCTACCGACCGTCCGGCATCACGAGCGAATACCACTACTACCTGTTCGCGCTGGCCATGGTCGCGCTCTGCGTGTATGTCGACGTGTGGGTCCGGCGCAGCAAGGTCGGTCGCGGTCTCGTCGCGCTGCGCGAGAACGAGCTGGTCGCGTCCGCCTACGGCGTGAACGTGCTCGGCTACAAGCTCATCGCGTTCACGATCTCCGGCGCGATGGCCGGACTCGCCGGCGGGGTGTTCGCGTTCTGGTCGCAGGAGTTCTCCGACAAGGACTTCACCTCGGTCGCCGGCTTCAACCTGGCCATCACATTCGTCGTGATCGTCGTCGTCGGTGGTCTGGCCAACCGCGGTGGCGTCATGGCAGCGGCGGTGTTCTTCGCGCTGGTCAGCCCGCTCAGCCCGTTCCTCGCCTGGTTCGCCGACCTCACCCACTGGGGCACGTTCTACGGCAACAACAAGTTCTACATCTCCAACGTCATCGGCGCCGGGCTGTTGCTGCAGACCGTCGTTCTCAATCCTGGCGGTCTGGGGCAGGTGATCCGGCCGCTCACGCGCTGGTTCGCCGGACACCGGTTCGCCCTGCACGACCCGGACGGCGACGCCGCCGGCGGCACGCTGGAGGGCAGCAGTGTCCGTGCTTGAGGTCAGGGGCCTGACCATGCGCTTCGGCGGCCTCACCGCGGTCGACGAGCTCAGCCTGCGGGTCGACGAGTGGGAGATCGTCGGCTTGATGGGCCCCAACGGCGCGGGGAAGACGACCGCGTTCAACTGCATCACCGGCTTCTACAAGCCCTCGCGCGGACGGGTGTTCTACCGCGGTCGCGAGGTGACCAAGGTGCCGCCGCACCGCAAGGCCGCCCTCGGCATCGGCCGGACGTTCCAGAACGTCGGCATGGTCAAGTCCGAGACCGCGCTGGAGAACCTGCTCACCGCGCAGCACACGAAGGCGGGGTACGGCGCCGCGCAGGCCCTCACCGGCTCGGGCGTCGTCCGCCAGCGCGAGAAGGACCTGGTCGCACACGCCGAGGCGATTCTCGACCTGCTCGGGCTCGCCGACATCCGCGACCGGCGGATCGGGGCGCTGCCCTACGGCACGCTCAAGCTGCTCGAGCTGGGTTGCGCGCTCGCGACGGACCCCGACCTGCTGCTGCTCGACGAGCCGTCCTCGGGCATGGGGCCGGAGGAGTCGCACGAGCTCGGCGACCGCCTGCTCAACCTGCGCCGCGAGCTCGGCGTCACGATGCTGCTCATCGAGCACCACGTGCCGCTGGTCACCGCGGTCTGCGACTACGTCTACGTCCTCAACTTCGGCCGGCTGCTCGCGGAGGGCGACCCCGAGCACGTCCGCAACCACCCCGAGGTCATCGCCGCCTACCTCGGCGGCGAGGCGCCCAGCGCGCTCGCGCGCACCCGGGCGCCCGAGGACCAGCAGGAGCTCGCGGAGGCGGCACGGTGACCGCGCTGCTCGAGGTGGAGGACCTGCGCGCCGGCTATGGCAGCGTGCCGGTGCTGCAGGGGGTGTCGTTCGCGGTCGCCGAAGGCGAGACCGCCGTGATGTTCGGTCTCAACGGTGCGGGCAAGTCGACGACCGTCAACACGGTGGCGGGTCTGCTGCGGCCGTGGGGCGGCGTGGTCCGCTTCGACGGCGAGCAGATCAGCGGGCTGCCCACCACCGACATCGTCAGGCGCGGCGTCGCGCTCTGCCCGGAAGGGCGCCGGGTGTTCCCGCAGCTGTCCGTACGGACCAACCTCGAGCTCGGCGCCTGGACCCACCGCTCGGCGCAGAAGCAGCAGATGGAACGGGTCTTCGGCTACTTCCCCCGGCTGGAGGAGCGGTCCGACCAGCTGGCCGGGACGTTGTCCGGCGGCGAGCAGCAGATGCTGGCCATCGGCCGGGCCTTGATGAGCAAGCCGCGGCTCGTCCTCATCGACGAGGCGTCTCTCGGCCTGTCGCCCAAGCTGACGCAGACGGTCTTCCAGGTCGTCGATCAGATCAACGACGACGGCACCACCGTCGTCATCGTCGAGCAGAACATCGGCGTGCTCCCGTACGCCGACCAGGCGCTCGTCATGCAGAAGGGCACGATCACGTTCGACGGTCGCGGCAAGGAGCTCGCCGACACCGGTGACCTCCGCGCGGCCTACCTCGGATAGAAGGGCACGACCATGACCGCCTCGTCCTACGACTACACCGCCTCGGGGCTGCCCGAGGCGAAGCGGCGTCGGTTCGCCCTGCCGCGGCTGCGCGCTGCCGGCTTCGGCGGCGGCCTGGCGCTGCTGATCATCGCCGGCGGCCTGCTCGTGATCGGCCTCGGCTGGAACGGCATGGCCGGTGGCGGTGGCCAGGTCAACGGCCTGCCCAACCTCAACGCGCAGCTGCCGTGGCTCGTGTCCGGCGGCATCCTCGGCCTGGCTCTGGTCGTGTTCGGCTCGGCGATGCTTGTCGTGCACAACGCGCGCATCGACCGGGCCCGGCTCGAGGCGAAGCTCGACGAGCTGGTGGCCGCCGCAGGCCGGCAGACTTCGTC
>DASTWK010000035.1:0-19174 GCA_035776655.1 Mycobacteriales bacterium
CTCGACGAGCCGTCGAGCGGCATGGGCCCGGAGGAGTCCGACGAGCTGGGCGAGCGGCTGCTCACACTCCGCAAAGAACTCGGCGTGACGATGCTGCTCATCGAGCATCACGTCCCGCTGGTTACCGCGGTCTGCGACTACGTCTACGTCCTCAACTTCGGCAAGCTCCTCGCGGAAGGGGATCCGGAGACGGTCCGTAACCACCCGGAGGTCATTGCGGCCTACCTCGGCGGCGAGGCCCCCGAGGCGCTCGAAGAAACCGAAGCGCCGGAGGATCAGGAAGAGTTGCTGGAGGCGTCACGATGAGCGCACTGCTCGAGGTCGACGACCTCCGCGCGGGATATGGCAGCATCCCCGTGCTGCAGGGTGTGTCGTTCGCGGTCGCCGAGGGGGAGACCGCGGTGATGTTCGGCCTCAACGGTGCCGGCAAGTCGACGACGGTCAACACGATCGTCGGCCTGCTCAAGACCTGGGGTGGCCGGACGCGTTTCGACGGTGAGGTCATCAGCGGGCTCACCGCGCCGGAGATCGTCAAGCGCGGCGTCGCGCTGTGTCCCGAAGGCCGGCGGGTCTTCCCCGCGTTGTCGGTGCGCACCAATCTCGAGCTCGGCGCGTGGACCAACCGCTCAGTGCTCAAGCCGCAGATGGAGCGCGTGTTCAGCTATTTCCCACGGCTCGAGGAGCGCGCCGACCAGCTCGCCGGCACGCTGTCCGGTGGCGAGCAGCAGATGCTCGCGATCGGGCGAGCACTGATGAGCAAACCACGACTGCTGCTGATCGACGAGGCATCGCTCGGGCTCTCGCCGAAGCTCACCGAGACGGTGTTTCACGTCGTCGACCAGATCAACGGCGACGGCACCACCGTCGTCATCGTCGAGCAGAACATCGGTGTGCTGCCCTACGCCGACCAGGCACTGGTCATGCAGAAGGGCACGATCACCTTCGACGGCCGCGGCGAAGAGCTGGAGAAGAGCGGCGACCTGCGCACCGCCTACCTCGGCTAGGACCAGCGGCCTCGGCTAGGACGAGGCGAGGGCGCCGGCGGGCTTGCAGACCCGGCAGGCGCGCAGGTTGCGCTCTGTGACGAGCGCGTCGGTCACCGCGGCGAGGTCGTCGCGCCCCTGCACCAGCCGGCAGTCGGCCCGGTGGTAGGACGAGCCGCCGGCGAGATAGACGTTGCCGGTGGCGGCGATCGGCGTCGTCGGGTGCGGGATGCCGGCAGCTGGGCCAGCCGTCGAGCGGCCCAGCGCGGCCACGACCTCGTCGAGCTTCGCCTCCAGTCGCGCCCGGTCGGCGCGCGCGTGGTGCACGATCAGCATCGCGGCGCCGAACACGACCAGCGCCAGACCGAGGATGCCGCCGGAGACCAGCCACGGGAGCTGGGCGCGCAGGTCGCTGACACCGCTGACCTGACCGCCCCCGCCGGCCATGCCGTTCCAGCCGATGCCGATGAGCAGCAGGCCGATGGCCACGACGAGCAGCGCGAAGCCACCGCCGTATCCCGCCGCGCGCAGCCGCGGCAGCGCGAACCGGCGGCGGGTTCGTGACGACGCGGGTGACGTCAGGTCGTAGGACGAGGCGGTCATCGCGGCAGCCTTCCAGTCGGTTGACCGGGACTCTTCGACGTCGCGGCGGCGAATCCTGCTCAGGACGCGTGGGCGGTGCGGCCACGGCGGGCCCGCAGGTAGTCGCTCACGACGTACTCACCCAGGGCCGAGGGGTCGGGGGAGAACACCCGGCCACCATTGCGGCGAGCGAGCGACTCGACGAAGCGCACCAGGCCCGGCTCGTCGTCGAGCATGAACACGTTGATCGTCGCGCCGCGCCGGGTGATGCGCTCCACCTCGGCCATCGTCGCGGCGACCGTCTCCGGGTGGGTGGGCCAGTCGAACCACGCGCTGCCGTCGGGCAGCAGGTGGGCGGTCGGCTCGCCGTCAGTGACCACCAGCACCACCGGCTCGGCGTCCGGGTGCCGGCCCAGGTGGCGGCCGGCCAGCATCAACGCGTGCTGCAGGTTGGTGCCCTGCACCATGTCCCACGACAAAGTCGCCAAGTCGCGCGGGGGCAGCACCCGGGCATAGCGGGAGAAGCCGATGACCTCGACGGCATCCTGCGGGAACTGGGTCGTGGCGAGCGTGTGCAGCGCGAGCGCGGTGGCCTTCGCCGCCCCCCAGGTGCCCCGCAGCGCCATCGAGTAGGACAGGTCGACGAGCAGCGCAACCGCCGCGCCGGAGCGTCGCTCGGTCTCGATGACCTCGAAGTCGTCGACGTGCAGTCGCACCGGCCGGGTCACGCCCGGCGCCGATCGCAGCAGTGCGTTGCGGACGGTGCGTACGACGTCGAGCGGTTGCTCGTCGCCGAACTGCCAAGTTCGGCTGGCGCCGGTCGGGTCGCCGGCCGCACCGGCATCGTGCATCTCGTGGTCGCCCCGGCCGGTCGCGCTGAGCTTGCTGAACACCCGGCGTAGCGCGGTCTCACCGAGCCGGCGCAGCCCGCGCGGGGTGAGCTCGAGCTCGCCGCTGCTGCGCTGCAGATAGCCCTGGCGTTGCAGCTCGCGCTCGATCCGGCGGAGCGCTTCCAGGTCGTCGACGGCGGTGCGCCCGAGGGCTCGATCGAGCAGCTGCGGGTCGACGTCGTCCAGCGACGCACCCGGATAGTTCTGCGCGAGCGCGGCCTCCAGCTCGTCGAGATCCGCGACCTCTTCCAGCGCCGTCGTCGCATCGCCGAGACCCAGTGGCGTGTCCCCGCGCATTCGCTCTCGGCCGCTCCAGTCGAGCTCCGGGCGACGGGCCCGCAGCTGGTCCGACAGGCGACCCATCTCGGCCGCGAGCCCCGCGTCCTGCATGGCCTGCATCATCAGGTCGGCCAGCTCGGCCTGCTGCTCGGGCGACAGTGAGTTCATCAACCGCTGCGCCGCCGCGGCGCGGCGGGCGAGGGAGTCGACGAGCTCCTCCAGCGTCTGCGGGTGGTCGGGGAAGAAGTCGCCGTAGTCCTGCATGAACTGCGCGAACTGCTGCCCGGTGTCCTCGCCCCGCGCGTCGGCCTCGAGCATGTCGTTGAGCGCGGACATCATGTCCTTCACCCGCTGCATCGCCTGCGGGTCCGCCCCTTCCAGTGCTTGCTTCATGCCGCGGAACTGGCTGTCGAGCACCTCCCGCCGGAGCAGGTCTTGAATCTCGTCGTACGCCGCCTGCGCGTCGGGCGACCGCCAGCGATAGTCGCTGAGCTCGCGGACGGCGCGCGCGGTGTCCCGCGGCAGCGCGTCGAGCTCGGCCTCGGCCAGTCGCGCGTCGTCGGCCGGGTCGGGGAACAGTGCTCTGCGCTCCTCGGTGAGGGCGCGATCGAGCAGCTCGCGCACCTGCTCCAGCGTGCCGTCGAGGCGGCCGGTCCGACGCGCGCTCTTCTGCCGGCGGCGGACGTCGCGGAGCAGGTCGTCGAGTCCTCGCCGCCCCTCGAACCCGCGATGCAGCAGGTCCTGCAGTGCTTCGCCGGGGGACAGGCCGTCGAGGACGGCGTCACCGATCTGGTCGAGGGCGTCCCGGACGTCGTAGGGCGGCGCCAGTGGATCAGGCCCGCCGCGCCACTCGCCGTAGCGGGCCCGGTTCACCGGGAGCCGTAGAGGACGCGGTCGTCGACGACCTCTTTCGACAGGCGCCGCAGCAGGTACAGGCCTTCGAGGGTGAACTCGAGGCCGGCGGCGGCGAGGCCTGGGGTGTCGACGTCGTCGATGCCCAGCGCGCTGAGGATGCGCGCCAGCCCCTCGACCTCACCCAGCGGGTCGAGGATGTCGGCGGCCGGCACCAGCTCGCCGGTCTCGACGATGGTGCCGTCCTCGAACTTGGCGGTGACGCCGTTGAGGTCGACCCCGCCGAGTCGATGCCGGAAGGTGTCGGCGATCGCTCGGCGCAGCAGGTGCTCGAGCACGTCGCTTTCCCGACCTTCCTCGCTCGCCTCGAACTCGACCTTGCCCTGGACGGCCGGGACGATCGACGGCAGGTCGGCCACGCGGGCGACCGCGACGTCCTCGCCGGTGAGGGCGGCCCGGCGGACGGCCGAGGCGGCCACCGTCTCCGCGGCCGCGACCGCGAACCGGGCGGAGACTCCCGAGCGCTGGTCGACCGACGGTGACTCGCGCACGTGCCGGGCGAACCGCGCCACCACCTCGATGAGGTGGTCCGGCAGCGCCGCGGACACCGCGTCGACGCCCCACGACACGATCGCCTCCTGGCGGATCAGCCGCAGCTCGTCGTCGAGCCCGATCGGGTAGTGCGTCCGCACCTCCGCACCGAACCGGTCCTTCAGCGGCGTGATGATGCGGCCGCGGTTGGTGTAGTCCTCCGGGTTGGCGGAGGCGACGAGCAGCAGGTCGAGCGGCAGCCGCAGGGTGTAGCCGCGGATCTGCACGTCACGCTCTTCGAGCACGTTGAGCAACGCGACCTGGATGCGCTCGGCGAGGTCGGGCAGCTCGTTGACGGCGACGATGCCGCGGTTGGTCCGCGGCACGAGCCCGTAGTGGACCGTCTCCGGGTCGCCGAGCGTGCGTCCTTCGGCCACCTTGATCGGGTCGACGTCGCCGATCAGGTCGCCGACCGAGACGTCGGGAGTGGCCAGCTTCTCGGCGTACCGGTCGTCCCGGTGTTTCCACCCGACCGGTGTCTCGTCGCCGTTTTCGGCCACCATCCGGCGGCAGCGTGCGCAGACCGGATCCTCCGGGTGGTCGTTGATCTCACAGCCGGCGATGACCGGCGTCCATTCGTCGAGCAGCTGCACGAGCGTGCGGATCAGCCGGGTCTTGCCCTGCCCGCGTTCGCCGAGCAGCACGAGGTCGTGGCCGGCGAGGATCGCGCGCTCGACCTGGGGCAGCACGGTGTCGTCGAATCCGACGATGCCGGGGAACCGCTCGCTGCCGTCCCGCATCTGCGCGAGCAGGTTGTCCCGCAGCTCGGCCTTGACCGAGCGGTGCACGTGCCCGCTGGCGCGCAGTTCGCCCCGGGTTGTCAGGGCCGGGGCAGGGGCAGGGCGGGTCATGACGCCACCGTACGTCCGGTCATCCGCCGGCGCCACGGCCGCAGATGCGGGCAGGATGGAGGGGTGACGCGCTTCGGAGCCGGTTTCGGCATGGATGCCGACCTGGTGCGCGCGGGTGAGGTCGCCGCACGTGCGGCGCTGCAACGGCTGAGCGGGCAGCGCCCCGATCTGGCCTGCGTGTTCGTCAGCGGCAGCGATCCGTCCACCGTGGCCGCGGCGGGCGAGCGGGCCGCGGCGATCACCGGTGCCGCGGCGGTGATCGGCTGCAGCGCGCCCGGCGTGCTCGGTGCCGGTCGCGCCGCCGAGGCGACCAGTGCCGTATCGGTGTGGTGCGCGGTCCTGCCGCAGGTGCGGGTGCGCGCTTTTCACCTCGAGGTGATGCCGGCGGACGGCGGCATGGCCGTGGTCGGTCTGCCCGAGCGGTTGGACGATGACGCGGTCGGGGTGCTCCTGGCCGATCCGTGGTCATTCCCGATCGACGGCTTCGTGGAGCGCTCCAACGCGGCCCTGCCCGGCCTGCCGTTCGTCGGGGGCCTCGCGGCCGGCTGGACCGGCCGCGGCTCGACCCGCCTCTTCCTCGACGACGCGACGCTGGACCGGGGCGCCGTGGGTGTCCTCCTCGGCGGCCCGGTCGGCGCGCGTCCGGTCGTGAGCCAGGGCTGCCGACCCGTCGGCCCGGCGATGACCATCACTGCTGCTGACGGCAACGTGATCCTGGAGCTGGCCGGCACGCCCGCGCTGACGAAGATCGCCGAGATCTTGTCGACGCTCGACCCTGCCGACCAGGCGCTCGCGACGAGTGGCCTGCAGGTGGGCATCGCGATGGACGAGTACGCCGACCAGCACGACCACGGAGACTTCCTGATCCGTGGGATCGCCGGCACCGACGACGACCGGCGCGGGCTCGTGGTGGGTGACCTCGTGGAGGTCGGCCAGACCGTCCGGCTGCAGCTGCGGGACGCCGCCGCCGCGGACGCCGACCTGCGCGCGACATTGCAGCGGTTCCGGTCCGCCGGTGACCTGGACGCGATCGAAGGCGCGTTGTTGTTCTCGTGCAACGGTCGCGGCGGCCAGCTGTTCCCGCGGGTCGAGCACGACCTCGCGACGGTCAGCGACCAGCTCGCGGTGCAACCCGTCGCCGGCTTCTTCGCCGCCGGCGAGATCGGCCCGGTGGGCGGTCGCAACCACGTGCACGGCTTCACCGCGTCGGTCCTCGCGTTCGGCTCCGGCTCCGTCGCCGACCGCGGCACCAATCCCGGCAGACTGACGGCGTGACGGACGCCGACGTCGACGTGCCCGTCGTCGGCCTCGCCGAGATCGAGGCGGCGCGGCAGGTCCTCGGCGACGTCGCTCGGCGCACGCCGGTCGAAGGATCCCGCCCGCTCGAGGAGCTGGTCGGCGGGCCGGTGCTGCTGAAGTGCGAGAACCTCCAGCGGACCGGCTCGTTCAAGATCCGCGGCGCCTACGTGCGGATCGCGCGGCTCACCGACGAGCAACGGCAGGCGGGGGTCGTCGCCGCCAGCGCCGGCAACCACGCGCAGGGAGTCGCGCTGGCCGCGCGGCTGCTCGGCGCGGACGCGACCGTCTTCATGTCGGAGGGCGCGCCGATCCCGAAGGTCGAGGCGACGAAGGCCTACGGCGCGACGGTGCGATTCGCGGGCGGAAGCGTCGACGAGGCGCTGCAGGCTGCGACCGCCTTCGGCGATGACACGGGTGCAGTCCTGATCCACCCGTTCGACCACCCGGACGTCGTCGCCGGGCAGGGCACGATCGGGCTGGAGCTGCTCGAGCAGACGCCGGACCTGCGCACGGTGCTCGTCAGCGTCGGCGGCGGCGGCCTCATCAGCGGCGTCGCGGCTGCGATCAAGAGCCGCCGACCCGACGTACGCGTCGTCGGTGTGCAGGCGAGCGGCGCGGCCGCATACCCGCCGTCACTCGCCCTGGGCCGGCCGGTCGCGCTCGAGTCGATGGGAACGATCGCCGACGGCATCGCCGTCGGCTGCCCGGGCCGGCTGACCTACCGGATGGTGCAGGACCTCGTCGACGACATCGTGACCGTGTCCGAGGAGGCGCTGTCGCGCGCGCTGCTGCTGTGCCTCGAGCGAGCGAAGCTCGTGGTCGAGCCGGCGGGTGCCGCCGTCGTGGCGGCACTGATGGACGAGCCGGAGCAGTTCGAGCCGCCGGTGACGGCCATCCTGTCCGGCGGCAACATCGACCCTGTCCTGTTGCTGCGCGTGCTGCGGCACGGCATGGCCGCGGCCGGTCGCTACCTCTCGTTCCGGTTGCGCATCCCGGACCGGCCGGGCGAGCTGGCGCGGTTGCTGGGCGAGCTGGCCGACTCCGGCGCGAATGTCCTCGACGTCGAGCACCAGCGCACCGGGCCGAAGCTGCACCTCGACGAGGTCGAGGTGGCGCTGCAGCTGGAGACCCGCGGGCCGGAGCACTGCGCCGCCGTGCTCGACCACCTGCGCGCAGCTGGCTACCCGCTGGTCTTCCACTGAGCGGACCGGCGGCGGTTCAGCGGGCTCAGCCGGTGTAGGGCTTGACCTCGAGGATCTCGACGGTGATGTCGCGCCCGTTGGGCGCGGTGTAGGTCACCGACGCACCCGGCTTCTGCCCGGTCAGCGCCTGACCGAGCGGCGACTGAGCGGAGTAGACGGTCAGCTCGGTGACCGCCGCCTCCTCGCGAGACCCGATGAGGAACGTCTCCTGGTCGCCGTCGGTGAAGGCCACGGTGACCACCATGCCGGGCCCGGCGACGCCGGCGTCGGCGGCGGGCGGCTGTCCGACCTTGGCGTCGCGCAACAGCTGGGTCAGCTGGCGGATGCGCGCCTCCATCTTTCCCTGCTCTTCCTTGGCGGCGTGATAGCCACCGTTCTCGCGCAGGTCACCCTCGGCGCGGGCGGCGCCGATGCGGGCGGAGATCTCTGTCCGCCCGGGGCCGGAAAGGTGCTCGAGCTCGGCCTTGAGCCGGTCGTAGGCCTCCTGGGTCAGCCAGGTGACGTTCGTCTCGGTCGCCTCGGTCATGCCGTCCAAGGCTACCCGGCAGCATCGCCGGCGCGCAGTCCGCGAGAATGATCCGGTGGCAGAGGACAGACTGCGGATGCTGGCCGTGCACGCGCATCCCGACGACGAGGCCAGCAAGGGATCCGCGACGGTCGCCCGCTACGTCCGGGAGGGCGTCGAGGTCCTGATCGCCACGTGCACCGGCGGGGAACGCGGGTCGATCCTCAACCCGGCGATGGACCGGCCCGACGTCATCGCCAACCTCGCCGGCATCCGTCACCAGGAGATGGAACGCGCGATCTCGATCCTCGGCGCCCACCATGCCTGGCTCGGGTTCGTCGACTCCGGCCTGCCGGAGGGCGACCCGCTGCCCCCGCTGCCGGAGGGCTGTTTCGCGTTGGAGCCGCTCGAGATCGCGGCCGAGCCGCTGGTGCGGTTGGTGCGGACGTTCCGACCACACGTGCTGACGACGTACGACGAGAACGGCGGGTATCCCCACCCGGACCACATCATGTGTCACCGCGTGAGCATGGAGGCCTTCGAGGCAGCAGCCGATCCGGACCGCTATCCGGGCACCGGCGAGCCGTGGCAGCCGTTGAAGCTCTACTACCACATGACCTTCCACCGTCCCCGTTTCCAGGCGCTGCACGACGCGATGCTCGAGCTCGGGTTGGACTCGCCGTACTCCGAACGGCTGGAGAAGTGGGAGGAGACCGAGGACCACTTCAAGCGGGTCACCACCCAGGTGCCGTGCGCGGAGTACTTCGACGTCCGCGACCGGGCGCTGCTCGCGCACGAGACGCAGGTCGACCCGAAGTCGTTCTGGTTCGCCTGCCCGCTCGACGTGCAGCAGCGGGCTTGGCCCACCGAGGACTATGAACTGGCCCGCAGCCATGTCGAGACGGCGGTGCCGGAGGACGACTTGTTCGCCGGCATCCGCGGCACCGCGGACGTCCGGGAGCGGTCATGACCGTGCTCGCCGCCGGCGCGGTCAGCGGCGGCACCGTCGGGTTCCTCGTCGTCCTCGCACTGGTCATCGCCGCGGTGCTGCTGTTCCGCTCGATGCTGCGGCATCTGCGCAAGGTGCCGCGGTCGTTCGACGACGCGGCGCAGCAGCCGCCGCCGGAGGAGCGCCGGGACAAGCCCGCCGGCTGAGGCGGCCGGGCGGCTGTCGGTGTTTGCGGGAGCCCACCCGCGGCAGATAGTTTCAGAGCGAAACTTGTTCGTCGTCGGGAGACCTGGTGCCCTTCACCACCCTGCGTTCCGCCAGCCGCCTCACCGCTGACTCGCCGCACTACAAGTGGGTGGCGCTGTCCAACACCACGCTCGGCGTCTTGATGGCGATGATCAACGGCTCGATCGTGTTGATCTCGCTGCCGGCGATCTTTCGCGGCATCCACCTCAACCCGCTGTTGCCGAGCAACTCCAGCTATCTGCTCTGGATGTTGATGGGCTACCTGCTCGTCAGCGCCGTGCTCGTCGTATCACTGGGGCGGCTGGGCGACATGTTCGGCCGGGTGCGGATGTACAACGCCGGCTTCGCCGTCTTCACGGTCGGTTCGATCCTGCTCGCGCTCGACCCGTTCACCGGCACCCGCGGGGCACTCTGGCTGATCCTCATCCGGGTGGCGCAGGGCGTGGGCGGCGCGATGCTGTTCGCCAACTCCACCGCGATCCTCACCGACGCGTTCCCGGTCGAGCAGCGCGGCTTCGCGCTCGGCATCAACATGGTCGCGGCGATCTCGGGCTCGTTCATCGGCCTCGTGCTCGGCGGCGTGCTGAGCGAGGTGGCCTGGCGGCTGGTGTTCTGGGTGAGCGTCCCGGTCGGCGTCGTCGGCACGGTGTGGGCGTTCCACAGCCTGCGCGAGACCGCGAAGACCGAACGCGCGCAGTTGGACTGGTGGGGCAACATCACCCTCGGCGCCGGCCTGACCGCCGTGCTCGCCGCGATCGTCTACGGCATCGAGCCCTACGGCGGGCACGCCATGGGCTGGACGGACCCGTGGGTGATCGCGGGTCTCGTCGGCGGAGCAGCGCTGCTCGTTGGCTTCTGTGTGATCGAGACGAGGGTGCCGCAGCCGATGTTCCATCTCGGGCTGTTCCGCATCCGTGCCTTCGCTGCCGGCAACGCCGCGCAGTGGCTCAACGCGGTCGCTCGCGGCGGGTTGCAGTTCATGCTCATCATCTGGCTGCAGGGCATCTGGCTGCCGCTGCACGGTTTCGACTACGCGCAGACGCCACTGTGGGCCGGCATCTACCTGTTGCCGCTGACTGCCGGGTTCCTCGTCGCCGGGCCGGTGTCCGGCTGGCTGTCCGACCGGTTCGGAGCTCGCGCGTTCGCCACCGGTGGGCTGCTGCTCGTCGCCGCGTCCTTTGCCGGGTTGCTGCTGTTGCCGACGAACTTCTCCTACGGCGCGTTCGCGGCGCTCATCGCGCTGTCCGGCATCGGCTCCGGGCTGTTCGCCTCACCCAACTCCGCGGCCATCATGAACTCGGTCCCGGCTGCACAACGAGGTGCGGCCAGCGGGATGCGCGCCACGTTCCAGAACAGCGGCATGGTGCTGTCGATCGGCATCTTCTTCTCGCTGATGATCGTGGGGTTGTCGAGCACGTTGCCGTCGAGCCTGTACGGCGGGCTGACCGCCAACGGCGTACCTCCTGCCGCCGCCCACCAGATCGCGGCGTTGCCGCCGGTCGGCGTCCTGTTCGCCGCGTTCCTCGGCTACAACCCGATCGGCAACCTGCTCGGGCACGGCACCTTGCAGCACGTCGGCCACCAGCACGCGGCGACGCTCACCGGCAAGACGTTCTTCCCCCACCTCATCTCAGGCCCCTTCCACCACGGGCTGGTCGTCGTGTTCAGCCTCGCGATCGCGATGTCCTTGGTGGGTGCCGTTGCGTCGTTGTTCCGCGGCGGCCGCTACGTACACGAAGACGAAGCGGAGCCGGTGCGCTCCGAGGCGGTCGAGGTGGGCACATGACGACGGCCACCCCCACGTTGGCGCAAGCGGCTGCCGCCGGGCGGTTGCGGGCGGCGATCGCCCGACTCAACCGGATGCTGCGCCAGCAGACGGTCGGCGAGCTCACGTTGTCGCAGTGGTCAGCGCTCATCACGCTGGAGAGCACGTCCGGCCTCCGCATCGGGGAGCTCGCCGACCGCGAGCACGTGAGTGCCCCGACCGCCACCCGTCTGGTCGCGAGCCTGGAGGCGTTGGGACTCGTGTCCCGCACCACCGACGCCACCGACCGCCGGTCGGCGGTCGTCGCCGTGACGGCGGCGGGAGGCCACGCGATCAGCGAGGCGCGGCGGGCGCGCACGGCGAGCTTGGCCGGTCGGCTGGCGGGCTTGTCCACTGATGACCTGCAGCGCCTCCTCGACGCGCTTCCTGTGTTGGAACGGCTCAGCGAGGATGCTCCCGCGGCCTAAGCCTCAGCCGCGGGGAAGGCGACCGGCTGCACCCAGGTGCCGCGATCCTCGAACGGCTCGGTCTCGACGGCCCGCTGGGCGCCGGGGTTCCGCGCGCGAGCGGGCGGGAAGGGGGCCAGAGTGGCCGTGCCGGAAGACATGCTCAGCGAGCTCACTGCGTTGGCGGGAGTCGTGCTCGCACAGGACGACCTGCCGTCAGCGCTCGTCCAGATGTGCCGCATCTCGGTGCGGGCGGTCGCCGGTGCGGACGGAGCCTCGATCACGACGTTGCGGGAGGGCTTGCCGAGCGCGCTGGCGAGCGACGACTGGGCGCAGGGGTTCGACGAGCTGCAGTACGAAGAGCACGAGGGGCCGTGCTTCGACGCCTTCCGCACCGGCAACATCTTCCGTGTCCGCGACCTCGCGGCCGAGCCGCGCTGGCCGTCCTGGACGCCGCGCGCGGTCGAGCGCGGGGGGAGAAGCGTGTTGTCGATGCCCATGACGTCGGAGGGGCAGACGATCGGCGCCCTGAACCTCTACGCCCGTAAGCCGGACGCCTTCACCGCCCGGGACGTCTCCATCGGTGAGATCGTGGCAGGCCATGCCGGCCTCGCGAGCCAGGTGGCCGCGGCGCTGTTCCGGCACCGCGACCTCGCCGAGCAGCTGGCCGACGCCATGCAGTCCCGTGCCACGATCGAGCAGGCGAAGGGCATCGTCATGGCGTCTCATCACTGCGATGCGGACCAGGCGTTCGACCTGCTCGTCAAGCTGTCGCAGACGGGACATCGCAAGTTGCGGGAGGTCGCCGAAGCGATCGTCGCAGACGCGATGAAGGGGACGTCAACCGATTGATGCCGGCCGCTCCTCGGTCTGCGTGTGCGCCCCCGTCCAGGTCGTCTCCCGGTCGGCTGCCAGCTCCAACCTGACCAGCGCCCCCTCGTAACGAACCGTCGCCAGGCCCCGCAGCAACCTGCCGCGCTTGGCCGCCGGCCCGGCCGCCGTGTAGTCGTCGGTGACGACGCACGCCGACGATTGCGCTCCGTCGGACATGCCGCCGAGACGAGCGAGTACGGCGGGCGCGGTGGCCGTCTCGCCGTCGAGCCGCGCCGGCAGCGTGAGCACTCCCAGCTGTTCGTGGTCCCAGCCGATGACGCAGTCACGGTCCCCGTCCATCGGGTCGGTGGCCGGATCGTCGTCGGCTGAGGCTGCCGACCAGGAGCCGCCGGCGGACAGCAGCCGGGTGCCGTCAAGCAGCGCATAGGACTGCGGCTGCAGGCGCACGAGCACGCGGCGCGGTGGCAGGCGGGAGGGCAGCTGCCCTTGGACGAGATCACGCGCGAAGGCACCGAGATCCGCGGCGTTGCGCATGGTGAACGCGCCAACCGCGCGCAGCGCACGCAGGCCGTCACGGGCCTGCGCGACGAGCCCGAGCGGATCCGCTACGTCGTACTGGGTCGAGGTGCCGTTGACCACGAGCGTTCGGGAGCCGACCCGGGCGATTGTGCCGACGCGCGGGTCGCGTCGGAGGACCCGACGCTTCAACGTCGTCGCGGCGGTGGCAAACCAGATGTCGCCAGCGGCCACCGCATAGAGCTCCGGCGTGACGTGGGGTCCGGTGGTCGTGAGGACGCCGACGTGCAGCTGGCGCCCTTCGTGCAGGACGGCGCGGGCGGAGTCGTCGAGAAGGGTCACCGCAGAGTTGTTCCCGCGGTCCCGCTCCCGATCCCTCGCCGACCCTGCCGGCTGAGTCGCTTCAGCTGGTGGTGACTATGACCAGATGGCTGCGGGCACCGAGGGGTATGGCTGCTCGACCGACGGTGCTGGTCTTCGACGTCAACGGGACGCTGTCCGACCTGTCGCCGTTGGCGGATCGTCTGGCGGCGGTGGGCGCGCCACCGCAGTTGCTGTCGACGTGGTTCGCGGCGACGCTGCGGGACGGCATCGGGTTGGCTGCCGCTGGAGCGTTCGCACCGTTCGACGAGGTCGCGGCTGCCGTGCTGACGATGCTGCTCACCGAGTTCGTCGACGGTGATCCGGCCCGGGCTGCTGCGGAGGTCCTGGCGGAGTTCTCGAACGTTCCGCTGCACGCGGACGTCCCACCGGCGCTGCGGTCGGTGCACGCCAACGGGCTGCGGCTGGCCACGCTGACCAACGGCAGTCGCGCCAACGCCGAGCGGCTGCTCGAACGCGGCGGTGTCGCAGACCTGATGGAGCAGGTGCTGTCAGTCGACGCGGTGCGGCGGTGGAAGCCGGCCCGTGACTCCTACGACTACGCGGTCGAAGCTTGCGCGGCCGAGCCATCGGCGCTGATGCTGGTCGCGGCGCATCCGTGGGACATCGATGGCGCCAGCCGCGCCGGCTGGTCGACGTGCTGGGTCAACCGGGAGCGGCTGACCTACCCCGCCCACCTGACCGCGCCTGACCTGGTCGTGTCCGCATTGACCGACCTCGACGAGGCATTGCACCTGTAGTCGAGGATCGTGTCGCGGCGGTTATCGCCTAGCTGACACTCTGCAGTCATCCGGCTTGCGGGCGGTTTGTCGCCTACCTAATGTCCGCCTTTCGACAGCATCCGCTGTCCAGAGGGGGTGGAGACGATGCATATCCGAACTCTGGCCGCTTCCGCGGCAGGTGCGATCGCACTGGTGATCACGAGTTCCGGGGTGGCGTTCGCGGGTGAGGTGACCGGAGCGCCGGGGACACCCGGAGTGCCGTACTCCGGTTCGGGCGTCCGGACGGGAGCACCTGCCCATTCCAACTCGATCTGCTCCTACAACGGACTCAACGACATGAATCCGAACCAGGGCCCGATCGACAACATCGTTCAGACCCCGCACACGCAGGGTTCGCCGGGCGAGGCAGGGCACGGGGCATGCGCGGGCGGAACCAACCCGGAGAACCCGCCCAGCTAGTGGAGGAGCTGACGCACGAAGGGAAGGGCTCGCAGCGGGCGAGCCCTTCCCGCGACCGCGACGCGATGGTTGTTGTCGGTCGGTTACGCCGCCTGCCACTGGTGCCAGGTGGCTTCTGTTCAGCGTGCGACGCCTGAAGGCCCAGGTCAGACAACTTTTCCTTGCCCGGATCGTGCCGCGGCGTGACGCATTTTCACGGCGTGTCCTGCAACTCGTGTGACATTCTCGTGTGACATGAGCGGGGCTTGACCGCCCTCCCAGTCTAGCTACAGTTGTGGCCATGACGTCAGCCACGGAGCACCTACCGCTCGCGGACGTGAAGAACCGGCTCTCGGAAGTAGTGGACCGCCTCGAACGCGAACACGGCCGGGTGGTCATCACCAAACACGGGCGTCCCGCCGCAGTCGTCCTCAGCATCGAAGACCTCGAAGGCCTCGAAGAGACACTCGAGGTCCTGTCGGACCCAAAGGTGATACGTCGCATCCGCAAAGCCCAGGCGGAGGCTGCCGCTGGCGACGTCGAGGAGCTGAGCAAGGACCAGGCCCTGGCACTCGTTCGTCGGCGGTGACAACGGCGGCGTTCGCCGTCCGCTGGACACCTACCGCGCGACGCGATCTCGCTCGCCTCCCGGAGAAGATCGCGACCGTAGTTGTCGAGTTCGTCTACGGGTCACTCGCCGCCAACCCCGACCGTGTCGGCCGACCCCTTCACTTGGAGCTGGCTGGTGCGCACGCCGCGCGGCGGGGCGACTACCGCGTGATCTACCGCATCGAGCACGCCGAGCGGGCCGTCGTCATCCTGCACATCGACCACCGCGCCGACGTCTACCGCAAGACGTGACGGCAGTCAGATGTTGACCGGCAAGAACACAGCAACCTATCGAACCTCCCCCTGCTCAGGATCAGCGTGCGCCGGTCACCGCGATGGCTGACACGACCGGCTGGAAGCCGAGCAGCTGCCGTTACACGACGCAAGGGCTCGTCCGCCTGAGCGCTGTGGAGCGGCACTTCTAACCGGGCAACCCGGACGGACGCAGCCGCGTCTTCGTAGATGATGTGCAACATGGCGCTGCGGCGTGCCCTGGCAGTCGTCGCCCTCGTCGCCGGGGGCGCGGCGGCGTGCACCTCATCCTCGACGTCGGACGCGCCCGCGTCAGCCTCACCATCAACGGCTGGCCCCACGGCCACCGTCAGCAAGTCGGCTGAGGCGCTTCCGCCGATTGACGCTCCGGGGTTCCCACAGACGATCTACCCGGCACCGGTCCAGGGCGGCAGGGCGGTACGCCTGTGCCCCAGCCCGGTCGGATTGCAGCGACCCGGACGGCATTTCGGCGCCCGCGCCGTTCGCGTTGCGGAGCGCTATCAAACGGGGCCTCTTGTGCGGGAGCTGCGTGCTGCCGATCGAGCGATCTGGCGCACCATCCACAGCGATGCAGAGTCCAGCGAGAACGGCGCCGCCGGTGCTCATCGGAACCTGCCGGTCCTGTCCAAAGGACCGCTGCTGGGCAGGTACACCGGCGGTGGGGCGCCGAACCCAGCGCACTGGATACGCCACGACTGTCCGTCGCCCGTGGCGGAACGGTCATACGAAGTTGCCATCGGTCCGCGTAACGGCCCGGCTCTCGATGGCGTCTTCGTCTTCGTCGAACGGCACAGCCGCCCGCTGCTCTACTTCGTGTACCCCTGAACGTCGAAGAACGCCGGGAGCCCGTGCAGGAGACCGGCACTTTGACGTCGTTGGCCGGTGCCCGGAGCCGGCCCTGTAGCTGCTGCTACACGATGCAAGGGACGATGAGCTCGACTCTCGCAGCAACTACCACCGAGGTGGGGCCGTTCGCTGCGAGATGTTCGCTCCGTCGCTCTCCGGCGGGATGCGGTTCTGCAACTCGGCTTCGCGGCGCATCTGGTCCCGCAGCTCGGTCAGTTCGTCGCCGGCGACAGATGCTGGTTGCCAGACGTCGCGGATATAGCGGGGAAAGATCCAGATCAACAAGATCGCCCCGGCGACGGCAAGAAACAGCGGCACTAGCGCGCCCAGGCCGGCGTTGATAAGGCCACCTCGCAGGATGCGCACTATGGGCGCCAGGAGCAGGAAGAGGACTGCCAGGCCCCCGAGCGTCCACAGAATCCGACCGACCGGGCCGAATGTGTAGACGGATTTCTCCAGCCGTGTGCCTCGGACAGCCACGTGAGGTCCACCCCCTCATGCTGAATAGGGCAACGGCTCGGGTCTAGGCGGGGCAGGACGAGTAGTCGATCGTCTGGGGCGTGGTCTGCTGGGATGGCGCAAAGCCGAGCCACAGCTGAGGCAAGTAGCGCCGGTCGTTCGGATCGATCACCGTGACCGTGACGTCGTGCGGGTTCGAGATCGGGCGGCTCACGTCCTGCCGGTCGAAGTCGAAGATGAACGCGGCGCTCACACGGGATCCGGCCGGCGGTGCGGCAATCTCCTGCGTGTAGAGACCCCTGGCACCGTCTGCCCAGTGGACCGTGTACCCCTGCGCTTCCAACTTCTCTTGTGCGGCCGCCGGCTTCGCCCCTGACAGCCGGTCGCAGAACAGCAGCCCGCCGGGGGCAAGCGCGTTTCGGGCGCCACCCACCTGTGGCGTCTCTCCCGGCCGCATCGTGCGGCCGACGTAGAGGGTGACGTGCCCCGCGAAGACGGCAGGCACTTCGAGCGTGGCAACGTAGCGGTGCGTCTGCTGCGCAATCGAGTTCGACAGGGACTCAGGAACGTCGCCGGAGAAGCTCGCCATCACCCAGGTCCCGACGAGTTGTGGGGTGGTCGGGACGGTCTGAATGCTGACGTTAACGCCCTGACCGTGCAGTTGACGAGTCATCTGGTCCGCGCTCGCCTTCGTGTTGACCACCTTGATTGCCACCATGTCGCCGGGCAGGTGGGACACCGCGAACGCCTTCGGTCCCACCCCTCCGGGACCGGTCGTGACTGTCAATCCAACGAAGGCCGCGGCGGTAGCAGCCGCGACGGCGGCAAGGCCCAAACCCATTCGGCGCGGTGTCCACCGCCCTGGAACCGCGGCGCTCGGAGCCTGCGGTGCCGGTGCCGTGCTGATCTCCGTCATCAGATGCCCCCTGAGCCTGGCAAGGCGGTCCGGGGACAGGGACGTGTCGCGGGTGGTCATTGGGTCCATGACGCCGCCGCCCTTCGGGCCGGAGCGCCTTCCTGGCGCTCACCCGGTTGATGTCCGCTCAAGCCCCCGGGGTCGGTCAGCTCGGCAAGTTCACCCGGACGGAGCAACGCGCGCAGGCGTGCCCTGGCGTCGGCCAACCGCGACTTCACCGTCCCCTCTGGGATGCCGAGCACCGCGGCGGCCGCAGCTGGCGACAGCTGCTCGACAAGACACAGTTCGACGACGTCGCGCTGCTTGTCGGAGAGCCGGTGAATCGCCTCCGTGAGCGCGGACCGAAGCTCTGCCGCTGCAGCCACGCCATGCCCCTCGTCCCCATCGGCCGGAAGGGGCAGCGCGTGCAGCCGTTCCAGTGCCGCGCGGTAGCGCCGTCGGGACCGATTCGCGTTGCGGACAACGTTTCGGGCGATCCCGAACAGCCACGGCCGGAGCGAGCCGTCAACGACGACAGCGCGCGTTCGCGTTCGCCACGCCTCCAAGAACACAACCGACGTCAGGTCCTCCGCTTCACCCGGGTCGCCGCACCGTCGGGCGCAGTAACGGTGAACCGCGTCAGCGTGGGCATCGAAGAGGGAACCGAACGCGTCCTGGTCACCGTCCAGCACACCAGGCACGAAGCCGGTGTCGTCGGCATCCCCCGTCACACCAACAGTGTCGGCCGCTACAGCCGACGGGTTGACCAATGACACGGCAAGTGCTCGACCGACGAACCGAGTTCAATCCCACCCGGACAAGGGGGGAGCACGCTTCGCGCAAGTCGTTCACTCATGATCAACAGTGCTCCCGGCGCCCGAATGTATGCCGTCATTACTTGTCGCCCATTCGGGCGTGGGGCGGCGTCGTAGAACGCCGGATCTCGGATGTGGGGCGTTGCGATCGCGGGCGAATGTATCTGTCGCTACGGTGCGCGCGCCGGGACGAAGCGGGAGTCAGCTGACGAGACTGTGTTCGGTCGGCGGCCGTCATCACGCGGCAAATTTCGACTTGTCTCACTGGTGCTTTGCAAGCGCGAGCCACGCCACGGGCCATCAGTGGCAGGGGCGGAAAGCGACCGTCCGGTGATCTCGAGCTGACACCACTGGGTTCTGACGTCGTCACGGAGTGAAGGGTGAAGGCCGATTCAGCGGTTGGCGCAGCCCTGGCAGGTCCCGCGCCGGGCGACTCTGGATGTCATCCCACGCTCGCGTAGCCGTTGCGTTCAACGAGAATGCCGTGCAGTTCGTCGGTGCGGAGGAAGTCGACGCCGCCGTGATTGCGGCCGGAGGTGTGGGCGGGTTCGCCGTCCGCTCGTCCATTGCGTCCTCCGAGTTCACGGTGATCGTCTTCTCGCTTTCGGGCGGGCTGGTTACGACTCGTGTGTCTACTCGCCAACTCGTGTGTCTCACTCGTGTGACAGCGTCCCCCATGACAGGTGCCAGTGGCAGGGAGATTCTTACCGATGACGAACCGTCTCGCGGGTGCGACGAGCCCGTATTTGTTGCAGCACAAGGACAACCCGGTCGACTGGTGGGAGTGGTCGGACGAGGCGTTCGCGGAAGCCCGGCGCCGGGACGTGCCGATCCTGTTGTCGGTCGGTTACGCCGCCTGCCACTGGTGCCACGTGATGGCGCACGAGTCGTTCGAGGACGACGCCGTGGCGCGGTTCGTCAACGAGCACTTCGTGGCCATCAAGGT
>DASTWK010000036.1:0-52867 GCA_035776655.1 Mycobacteriales bacterium
TGACCGCACGGCCGTTCGGCGTTTTCTGACGCCCCGTCAGCGATATGTTCCCGAACGTGGGACTGCTGGCCCCGATGCTGACCGCGACGCTCGGTCGCGTGGCGCGCGCGCCGCGTGCGGTCGACCTGCCGCCGGCTCGCCTGGTGGAGCTGGGCGACCGGGGCCGCACCTGCGTCATCGACGTGCCGGGCCCGCCCGGCGCTCCGACGATCATCCTGTTGCACGCCCTCGCAACGACCGCGGCCCTGTCCTGGTACCCGTCCATGCAGGCGCTGTCGGAGCACTTTCGGGTGGTGGCCTTCGACCAACGCTGGCACGGGCGGGGCATCCGGTGCGAGAGCTTCCGCCTCGACGACTGCGCCGATGACGTGGTGGCCGTCGCCGATGCTCTCGGCATCGACCACTTCATCGTCGCCGGCTACTCGATGGGCGGTGCGGTCGCGCAGCTGGTGTGGCGGCGGCACCGGCAGCGGGTCGACGGGCTGGTGCTCGCCGCGACCGCCCGCAACTTCCGCGGCAAGGTGACCGAGCGGTTGTGGTTCTCGCTCACCCAGCTGACGATGGCTCGCTGGGGTGAGACGGTGCGGGCGCGCGCGGACCGGTTGGCGGCCGGCCTCACCGAGCTGCCGAGCGGGCTGTCGGCGGATGCGCCGCGGGTCGCGCCCTGGGCGATGACCGAGTTCCGCAGCACGAGCGCGTGGGCGGTTCTCGCCGCCATCGACGAAGTGGGGCGCTTCGACTCCTCGCTGTGGATCCGCCGCGTCGACGTGCCGACGAGCGTGGTCGTCGCGACCAACGACCGGTTCATCCCGACCCGGCGGCAGCGGCGGCTGGCGGCCTCGATCCCCGGTGCCCAGGTCTTCGACGTCACCGGCAACCACGCGGCGCTGGTGCTCGGCGCCGACGAGTTCGTCCCGGTGCTGGTGAGTGCATGCCGGTCGGTGGCTAAGCGCGCTGCCGCGCGCGCGAAGGCGGCCGCTTAGCCCCCGTCGACGCGGCCTCCGTCGACTTGGCCCCCGTCGACTTGGCCCCGGTCGACTCAGCGCCGGTCGACTCAGCGCCGGTCGACTTGGCCCCCTTGGACGGTCCAGCTGCCTTCGTCACCTTGCCCGCCTGCTCCCGCTCCGCGGCCTCGACCAGCTCGGCCAGTGCGAGCGGCACATCCCGGGCGAGATCCCAGATGTCGGGCATGAGCTCCTGGCAGGAGATGAACCCGAAGCCGATCGAGTCGAGGTTGGACAGCACGGTCACGTTGAGCCCGGCACCGTCCATGATCGGGCCGAGCGGATAGAGGCCGACCAGCTTGGCCCCGTTGAAATACAGGGGGATCGGCGGCCCGGGCACGTTGGAGATGACGAGGTTGTGCACCACCGGGTGCCGCTCGGACAACCGCAGGCTCGAATAGAGCCGCGCCGCCAGCGAGAACGTGTTGGGCGCCGCGTGCTCGGCCCAGTCCTGCAGCATCGCGGCGCCGACGAGCTCGTGGTCCTTCTTCGCGCCCTCGTTGGTCTCGGCGATCGCCCGCAGCCGCTCGGCCGGGTCGTCGATGTCACTGGCAAGGCTGGAGAACATCACCGACACCTTGGTGGTGCCCTCGCGCTCGGCGTTGTTGTCGTGCACGGAGATCGGGATGGCGGCGATCAGCGACCGGTCCGGCAGCTCATCCCGGTCGGCGAGATATCGGCGCAGCGCACCGGAGCAGACCGCGATGACGACGTCGTTGACCTTCACCCCGAACGCGTTCTTCACGGTCTTGACGCCGTCGAGCGCCACGTTGACGTAGGACACCGTCCGGTGCGGGGTGAGTGTCGCGTTGAACGACGTGCGCGGCGCGGTGAACGGCGCCGGCATGCCCGGTGCGCCGCGAGAACGCCGATTGACGATCTTGCCGAAGCTCAGCAGCGTCCCCGGCAACAACTTGGCGACACCGACCGGACGACTGACGACGTCGTAGACCGCGTGCCCGAGCAGCTCGAGCTCGGACGGCTTGCGCTCCGGCTCCCACGTCGGTGACGACGGCGCCGTGCGCGGCGGCGCGTCCGGCTCGAGGTCGAACAGCTCGGCCATCATGTTGGCGCCCGTGATGCCGTCGATGGTGCTGTGGTGCACCTTGCTGACGATCGCGAGCAGCCCGTCCTTGCGGCCCTCGACGACCCACATCTGCCACAGCGGGCGGCTGCGGTCCATGGGGCGGCTGAGGATCTCGGCCACGCACTGCGCTGTCTCCACGTCACCGGCCGGCGCCGGGACCGCGATCCGGTGCAGGTGATAGTCGAGGTCGAAGTCGGGGTCCTCGACCCAGTAGGGGCGGGCGAGGTTGAGCGGCACGGTCGCGAGCTTGCGCCGGAATGCCGGCACCAGGTCCATCCGCGACTCGATGTAGCGGCGCATGTCGGCGAACGAGTACGGCGTCGACATCGTGGCCGGGTCCACGAGCATGAGGCCGCCGACATGCATGTGCATCGTCGGCGTCTCGAAGTAGAGGAACGCGGAGTCGAGTCCGCCGAGTCGCTGCATGCAGGAAGCGTACGGCGCCCGGCCGGCCATGTCTGACGGGTCGTCAGGCAGACTGGGAGGAGTGGGTCGTCGCTTCCTGAAGCTGTCCGCTGCCGGCGCTGCGTTGACGCTGAACGGCCTGCGGCCGGTGCCGGGCAGCAACCCGTTGTCGGTGCCGAGCTTCTTCACCGCCTGGTTGACCAGCGAGCTGGCGCCGCACCATCTGGCGACGGTCACAGCCGGGTCGGCGTCGTACCTCGCGACTCACCGTGGCCGGCTCAGCCGCGACGATCGCCTCGCGCTCGGCGTGAACGCGCTGTCGGCGGCCGGGCTCGCGTGGATGATCCGGCAGGGCATGAAGTCGGCCGACGTCATGGAGCGGGCGTTGACCGCCGGACTGACCGACGACTACGTCGCGCGGTTGGACCCGGCCCCGGACAAGGTCGACCTGGCCACGCCGTGGCGGCAGGTGCTGCGACCGTTCAGCTTCAAGCATCCTGCGGTCAAGCGGATCCACGACATCCCCTACACCGACGACCCCGACGCGCGACGGTTGCGCCTCGACGTCTACCGGCCGCGCGCGGAGGGCAGCGGCCGTCCGGTGCTGCTGCAGGTGCACGGCGGGGCGTGGGTCATCGGCAAGAAGGACGAGCAGGGCCTGCCGTTGATGGCACACCTCGCCGCCCGCGGCTGGGTCTGCGTGGCGCCGAACTACCCCCTGTCGCCGAAGGCCACCTGGCCCGAGCACCTCATCGCGCTGAAGCGGGCGTTGGCATGGACGCGTGCGCACGCGCACGAGTACGGCGGTGACCCGTCGTTCATCGCGGTGACCGGCGGCTCGGCCGGCGGCCATCTGGCCGCGATGCTCGGGCTGACCGGCAACGAACCGCGCTACCAGCCCGGGTTCGAGAGCGCCGACACGTCGGTGCAGGCGTGCGTGCCGTTCTACGGCGCCTACGACCTCGCCAACGTGCTGGACACCCGCGCCGGTCAGCAACGACTCGACTACTTCCTGCGCCGCAGCGTGTTCAAGTCGCGGGACCCGGAGCGGGCGCGGGACGCGACCCCGCTGCTGCACGTGCGGCCGGACGCTCCGCCCTTCTTCGTCATCCACGGCGCCCATGACTCGCTGGTGCCGGTGGCGGAGGCGCGCGAGCTGGTCCGCCGGTTACGGGCGGTCAGCGAGTCGCCGGTCGTCTATGCCGAGCTGCCGGGGACGCAGCACGCGTTCGACGTCTTCCACTCGATCCGCAGCGCGCATGTCATCAGGGCGGTCGAGCGCTTCCTGCGTTACGTCCACGCCAGCGGAACGCTTCAACCGGGGGCGTCCGCGGCCCTACGATGAGCCGGTGCCGCGCCGTCGGGTGAACGTGCTGCTCCCGCTGGAGGAGTCCGTCCTCGAGCTCGGTCTGGCGCGGCTCAAAGACGGTCAGCCGGAGTTCTACGGCTTCTCCGTCGCGCGTGATCTGGAGCGGGTTGGCGGGCAGCGCCTCACCGCGCACGGCACCCTCTACAAGGTGCTCGACCGGTTGGAGCGCAGCGGACTGCTGCTGAGCCGCTGGGAGGACCCGGAGGAGATCGAGACCGGCCGGCCCCGCCGTCGGCTCTATCGGGTGAGCGATGATGCGGCCGGCGCACTCGCCCGCTCCCGGGCGCTGACCGCCACGCCTGCCCGGACCGGGCTCGCCGCGTCATGACGAGCTTGCAGGGCACCGGCAGCCGAGCCGCCTGGGGCTGGTGCGTTGCCTACACCGCGTTCGCGGCCGCGCCCGACCGCGCCCGGCGGCGCGGCGAGCTGCTCTCCCATCTGTGGGAGTCCGAACAGGTCGGCATCCGCCAGCGCAGTCTGCTGGGCGCCGCGGTGCGGGGAGCCGGGAGCGATCTCACCTGGGTCCTCACGCAGCGGATCCGTCAAGCGCGACAGGGAATGCAGACCTCGACGCCGTACGTCGTCCTCGCCGCGCTGTCGGTGCTGTTCGGGGCCTTCTCCAACTCCTTTCTCGGGGAGCCAACCTGGATCGGCCGCGTGCAGTCGGGGGGATTGCTCACCGCGGTCGGGCTGTTGGCACTCGCATTGGTCCTCCACCTGCGGGCGCGCCACCGACGCTGAGCCACGGGTGCTTGACAGCCACCGGCATCCGGCATATATCTTCCGATAACTTGCTTGTCGGTTTCTGGGGGGTTCACGTGATCCAGCAGTTGTTTGCTCAGCCGAAGAAGGTCTACGTCGCACTCGTCGTCGCGCTGGTCGCGTTCTTCGCCCTGTCTGCTGTCGGCAACACCGGCACGGATGCTGAGAACGCCAAGAGCAGCGTCGGCTGGATCGGCAGCATCGGCTGGGTCGGGTTCCTGCTGACGATCCTCGCCACCATCGTGTTCACGGTGGTGCTGCTCGCGCGCCACCTGCGGCAACGGCGGCAGCGCAGCACGACCAGCTGACCGTCGATCTCGACCGGGTCGCCGGCAACGACACGCCACCGCAGCGTCAGCGGCCCATCACCAACGAGATCGTCGCCTCGAGGTCCTCGAGCACCTGCGACACCGTCATCCGGCCGGACAGCAAGGTCACCGCATCGACCAGCCAGGCCTTGCCGATGATGTGCGCGACCAGCGTGTCGTGCTCGGTGGGCGCCTCACCGGGCTCGTGCGTGGCCGAGGCGATCATCGCGACGAGCAGGTCGCCGACCGACTCCACTTCCCGGGCCGCCTCGACGTCCGCCGTCATCAGCGCCCGGATCATGGCGCCGGACAGGCGCCGGTGCCGGGCGAGATAGCGGGTGATGACCGCCACGACCCGGTAGACCCGCTCCTGCGGGGTGCCGTCCCGCTCGACGGTGACGCTCTCGTTCAGCGTCTGGAAGGTGCGGCCGAGCACCGCCACCAGCAGCTGCACCTTGGAGGGGAAGTAGCGGTAGAGGGTGCCCAGTGCCACCTCCGCGCGATCGGCCACCGCACGCATCTGCACGGCGTCCCAACCGCCTTCGGTGGCGAGCTCCATCGCCGCGTCGAGGATCCGCTCCCGGCGAGCTTGCTGCGACGCGGGGATCGTCCGCAGCGCCGGCTCGCTCATGCTCGCTCGGCCGCTACCTTGGCCGCCCACGGATAGTCGGCCTTCCCGCTCGGTGACCGCCGAACCTCTGGCACCACCACGATCGTGCGCGGTGCTTTGTAGCCGGCGACGTGCGCGCGCGCGTGCGCGATGAGATCGTCCTCCGTCGGTGCCGGCAGCTCCGCGCGCAGCTGCACGATGGCCGCCACCCGCTGGCCGTATCGCTCGTCCGGGACGCCGGTGACGATCGCGTCGTAGACGGCGGGGTGCGCCTTGAGCACCGCCTCCACCTCTTCCGGGTAGACCTTCTCACCGCCGGTGTTGATGCACACCGACCCGCGACCGAGGATCGAGATGGAGCCATCGGCCTCGACTCGCGCCATGTCGCCGAGCAGCACCCAGCGCTCCCCGTCGATGGTGACGAAGCTCTCCTTGGTCTTGACCTCGTCCTTGTAGTAGCCGACCGGCACGTGCCCCCGCTGGGCCATCCGCCCCACCACGCCCGAACCCGGCTCCAGCGGCTTGAGGTCCTCGTCCAGGACGGCGGAGCGGGCGTTGACGGTGAACTTCAGCCCCTTGTCCGGGCTCGACCCGGCGACGCCGGTGCCCTGGAAGCCGGTCTCGGAGGCGCCGAAGTTGTCGAGCAGCATCGTGTTGGGCAGCCGCTCGGCCAGCTTGTCCCGCACCGACTGCGACAGGATGGCTCCGGCGGAGCTGATCGCGAACAGCGCGGGCAGCTCGACGTCGCGGTAGGTCGTCGTCAACGCCTCGGCCAAAGGCCGGCCCATGGCGTCACCGACGATCGACATCGAGTTGGCGCCTTCTCGTGCCGCCGTCTCGATGACGTCCGCGGCATCGAACTTGCGCACCAGCACGACCTTCGACGCCTGCAGGAAGCCGATCCAGGTCGCCAGCTGTGCCGCACCATGCATCAACGGCGCGACCGGGAACATGACCAAGGAGCCGCGGTTGGGCGCCCGCTCGGCGACCTCCTCCGGCCGGCTGACCGGGGTGCCGACGGGGTCGGCGCCGCCCATGCCGGCGAAGAACAGGTCCTCCTGCCGCCACATGACGCCCTTCGGCATCCCGGTGGTGCCGCCGGTGTAGATGATGTAGAGGTCGTCGGCCGAGCGCGGGGCGAAGCCGCGACCGTCCGGTTGGACCGCCAGCGCCTCGTCATAGCCGACGGCGCCGGTGGGCTGTTCGCCGCCGCCCACGGACAGGAAATGGCGCAGCGTGGGGGTCCGGCCGCGCACGTTCTCGATCCGGGCCGTGAACTCGGTGTCGTGCACGAGCGCGACGAGGTCGGCGTCGTTGAACAGATAGGCGAGCTCGTCCTCGACGTACCGGTAGTTCACGTTGATCGGCACTGCCCGCACCTTGAAACAGGCGATCATCGTCTCGACGTACTCGGTGCAGTTGTAGAGCTGCACGCCGACGTGGTCGCCGGGGCCGACGCCGACGCTCTCCAGGTGATGCGCCAACCGGTTGCCTCGTGCCTCGAGCTCGGCGTAGGTGAGCCGCCGCCCGCCGCAGATGAGCGCTTCGCGGTCACCGACGACGTCGACGACCGACTCGAAGATGTCGGCGAGGTTGAACTCCACGCTGGGCCCTTTCTGCGCAGGTGCGGTCTAGACGGGAGTGGCGGCGAGCGAGGCGCCGAGGCTGAGCAGTTGGCGGGTGGGCGTGCCCAGCGAGTGCTCGAGCTGCTTGCCCCAGACGAAGTAGCGGTGCAGCGGATAGTCGAGGTCGACGCCGAGACCGCCGTGCAGGTGCTGGCAGGCGTGCAGCACACGCATGCCGCCGTCGCCGACCCAGAACTTCGCGACTGCGACCTCGTCGTCCGCCGGCCAACCTTCGCTGAGTCGCCAGGCAGCCTGCAGCGCGGTGAGCCGCACCATCTCGTTGTCGATGTAGGCGTCGGCAGCGCGTTGCCCGACCGCCTGGAACGACGCGATCGGCTTGCCGAACTGCTCGCGCGTGCTCGTGTACTTCGCGGTCATGTCCAGCGCCGCCTGGCACACGCCGGCGGCGACCATCGCAAGCGCGGCGGTGGTGTGCAAACGCAGGTCACGCAACAGCTCCTCGGCATCCGCAACGACGTCGGCGTCGGGCACCGTGACACCGCTGAAGGTCAGCTGCGCCTGCGGCTCACGGTTCGTGGTCTGCAGCTCGGTGCCGGTGAGACCCGGAGCACCGCGCCGTACCAGCGCCGCGGCGGGTCGCGCGCCGGTGAGGAGCGGTACGACGATGACGTCGGCCTCGGCGCCGTAGGGAACGAACAGCGACTCGCCGTCGAGCACCCAACCGTCGGCCTCGCGCCGGGCCGTGACCTCACCCTCGAAGGCGGTGGTGAGGATCGTCTCGCCGGCGGCCACACCCGCGATCAGGTCGGTGCCCAGGCCATGACGGGCCAGCACGTAGGCGGTTACCAGCGTGGGCACCGCCGGCACCGGCGCGACGGCGCGGCCGACCTCTTCCAGCACGACGGCGAGGTCGAGGAAACCGAGCCCGGCGCCGCCGTGCTCCTCCGGAACGGCAATCCCGGTGATGCCGGCGCCGGCGAGCTGTCGCCACAGGTCCCGGTCGAACAACGACCACGACTGCTGCTCCAGCTGCTTGAGGTGGTCGTGCGTGGCCCGCTCGGTGAGGATCTGCCGGGCGAGCTGCTGCAACGACGTCTGGTCGTCGGAGAGCGAGAAGTCCATGTCGGGTCCTACCTCAGTGACCGGGGCATGTTGAGGCCGAAGATGGCGATGAGGTCGCGTTGGATCTCGTTGGTGCCGCCGCCGAAGGTCAGGATCAGCGTGCCGCGATAGGCCCGTTCCACCCGGCCGGCGATGGCGGCGCCCGGTGACGTGCGGCGCAGGATGCCGTTCTGGCCGAGGACCTCCAGCAGGAGCCCGTAGCACTCGCAGTAGGTGGTGGAGGCATAGACCTTGACGCCGGAGGAGTCGGCGATGTTGACCTTGCCGACGCTGTCCTGCCAGATGTTCTTCCAGTTGAGCAGCCGCAGCGCCTCCAGCCGCGCGTGCACCTTTGCGAGGTGCACCTGCACCCACTCCTGGTCGACGACCCGCCGTCCGTCGGGCAGCTTCGTCTCCTGCGCCCAGCGCCGGGTGTCGAGGTAGTTGCGCTCCAGCACCGCGGGGGACGCCAGGGAGATCCGCTCGTAGTTGAGCTGAGTGGTGATGACGGTCCAGCCACCATTGATCTCGCCGATCGTGTTGCCGACCGGCACCCGCACATCCTCGTAGTAGGTCGCATAGGTCGACGCGTCACCGATCGTGTGGATCGGGGTGTAGGAGAAGCCCTCGGACGTCGTCGGCACCAAGATGATGCTGATGCCCTTGTGCTTCGGGGCGTCCGGGTCGGTCCGGCAGGCCAGCCAGATGTAGTCGGCGTGGTCGGTCAAGCTGGTGAAGATCTTCTGCCCGTTGATGACCCACTCGTCGCCGTCGCGCACTGCCCGGGTCTTCAGCGCGGCGAGGTCGGTGCCGGCCTGCGGCTCGGAATAGCCGATCGAGACGAAGCACTCTCCCTTGAGGATGCGCGGCAGGACCTCGTTCTTCACCTCGTCGCTGGCGAACTGCATGAGCGCCGGTCCGACGGTGTTGATGGTGAGGAACGGCACGGGCGCGCCGGCCCGCTGCGCCTCGTCGTAGAAGACGAACTGCTCCATCGGGCCGAAGCCGCGACCGCCGTACTCCTTGGGCCACCCGACGCCGAGCCAGCCATCCCGGCCCATCTGCCGAACGGCCTCCTGGCACTTCGGCCCGCCCATCTCACCCTGCGCCATCTCCTGCGCGACCGCGGGCGTGACGAGCTCGCTGAAGTAGGAGCGCAGCTCGTCGCGCAGGGTGGCCTGCTCGTCGGTGTAGGCGATGCGCATTGCGTGGCCTCCTATGCCCGGTGCGGCTCGGACTCGGCTGATGTCAAAAGCCGGCGCTGGCGGTGACGCCACCGTCGACGACGAACTCGGCACCGGTGCAGTACGACGAGTCGTCGCTGGCGAGGAAGGCGACAACGGCGGCGACCTCCTCGGCCTCGCCCATGCGCTTGAGCCCGGCCACCTTCGACCCGACGTACTTGCGGCCCTCCTCATCCATCACCGCACGGGTCATCGGGGTGTCGATGCCGCCGGGGTGCACGGAGTTGACGCGGATCTTGTCGGCACCGTTCTCGATCGCAGCGACCTTGGTCAGCCCGCGCACGCCGAACTTGCTGGCGGTGTAGGCGCCGCAGAACACGGTGCCGGCCAGACCTTCGGTGGAGGAGATGTTGACGATCGACCCGCCGCCGCGGCGCTTCAGCACGGGGATGGCCGTCTTCATGCCGAGGAAGACCCCGATCAGGTTGACGTCGAGGACCTGGCGGAACTCCTCCAACGGGGTGTCGGCGACCGCGTTGAAGCGCAGGATGCCGGCGTTGTTGACGAGGATGTCCAGGCCACCGAACTCCCGTTCGGTCTGCTCGACCGCGGCTTGCCACTGCTCCTCGGAGCTGACGTCGAGGTGGACGAACCGCACCCGGTCACCCAGCTCGTCGGCGAGCGCCTTGCCGTCCTCGTCGAGCACGTCCGCGGCGACGACGCTCGCACCGTCGGCGTGCAGTCGGCGTACCTCGGCAGCGCCCATCCCCCGCGCGCCCCCGCTGACCAGCGCGACCTTTCCGTCCAGTCTTGCCATCAGGGCTTCTCGCTTCCGACGACCCACATGGCGAAGAACTGCGCGCCCCCGCCGTACGCGTGTCCGAGCGCGCGCCGCGCGCCGTCGACCTGGTGCTCCCCGGCCATCCCGCGGACCTGCAACGCCGCCTCGGCGAACCGGCACATGCCGGAAGCACCGATCGGGTTCGACGACAGCACACCGCCGCTGGGGTTGATCGGAATGTCGCCGTCGAAGGCGGTCGAGCCGTCGTCGACCATCTTCCAGCCGGCGCCCTCTTCGGCGAACCCGAGGTTCTCCATCCACATCGGTTCGTACCAGGAGAACGGCACGTAGATCTCGGCGCAGTCGAGGTCCCGGCGCGGGTCAGTGATGCCGGCCTGGGCGTAGACGTCCTTGGCGCAGTCACGACCCGCATGCGGGTTGACCACGTCGCGGCCGGCGCCCATCGTCGGCTCGCTGCGCACAGCGGTGCCGTGCAGCCACGCCGGTGGGTTGGGAGTGCCGGCGGCGGTGTCCTCGTCAGCGAGCACCACCGCGCACGCACCGTCGCTGGACGGGCAGGTCTCGAGATAGCGGATCGGGTCCCACAGCATCGGCGACTCGCGCACCATCTCTTCGCTGATGTCGGGCAGCTTCAGGTGCGCGTAGGGGTTGCGCAGCGCGTTGAGCCGGTCCTTCACCGCGACCCTGATGCCGATGTGGTCGGGGGCGTTGGCGCGGCGCATGTAGGCGCGGATCACCGGCGCGAAGTAGCCACCCGCGCCGGTGACGCTGCCGCCGGTGAACGGCAGCCGGATCGACAGAGCCCAGGTGGCGTTGGACTCGCTCTGTTTCTCGAAGCAGACGACGAGCACCCGCTTGTGCGCGCCGCCGGCGACCAGGTGGGACGCCATCACCGCGGTGGAGCCACCGACGCTGCCGGCCGTGTGCACGCGGATCATCGGCTTGTTCACCGCGCCGAGGGCGTCGGCCAGGTAGAGCTCCGGCATCATGACGCCTTCGAACATGTCCGGCGCCTTGCCGATGACGACCGCGTCGATGTCGCTCCACGTCATGCCGGCGTCGTCGAGCGCCCGCTTGGCCGCCTCGCGCAACAGCCCGGCCATGGAGACGTCCTGGCGCTTGGCGGCGTACTTCGTCTGCCCGACCCCGACGACCGCAACTCGGTTCACGCGGCACCTTCCAACACGGCCACCAGGTTCTGTTGCAGGCACGGTCCGCTGGTCGCGTGCGCGACCGCGCGCCGGGCCCGGCCGGCGCTGACCGCGGCAGCGGCCGCGGCCAGCCGCTCCAGCCCACCGGCCATCACCGGACCGGCCTTGGCGTCGACCGGCTGGCCGGTGAGCCCGAGCGCCTCGCGCAGCACGAGCGCCTGGTGCGGGTACGGCGTGTGCAACCACGCGGCATCGACATCCGTCGCGCCGGCCCGTTCCGCCGCGGCGCGGGTCGACGGCGATGCGGTGAGGTCACGGACACCCAGCGCCGGCGGCTCGATGCGGTGGTCGATGCCACGGATCCAGGCCGGGCGGGGCGTGAGGGCGCGGGCGCGGTCGCCGACAGCGAGAACGACGGCGGTCGCGCCGTCGGCGACGTAGGTGGGCGGCACGTCCGGCACGTCGCGGTAGCGGCCACTGTCGCGCATCGCCTGCGCCTGCAACCCGGCCAGGCCGCGCGCGTCCGGCCACAGCGGAGCGACCGAGTAGGGGTCGAGCTGCAGCACGAGCGTGCGGTCCAGCTCACCGCGGGAGGGGCGGGCGAAACCGTAGACGAGCGCGGTGTCGATGCCCTCCTCCTGCAGGACGTTGACGGCCTCGTAGAGCGCGAAGGCGCCGTCCATCTCGACGTGGGACTCGCGGATGGGCGGCCAAGCACCGACCGCGTCGAGCGCGCCCACGAACGCGAACGGGAAACCCTGCAGGTAGTCGCTCGAGCCCGAGACCGTGAAGCCGATGTCCTGCTGGGTGAGACCGACCTTGCCCAGCGCTTCCTGGATGACCGGCAGCAGCATCTCGACTTCGTTGCGGGCGGGTTCGCTCGGTGTCTCGAACGATGCCCACGAGACGATGGCCACGTCCCGCTTCATACGTCCACCTCCCCACCCGCGACCCGACGGGAGCGCCGGCTGGGCCGGCTCATATGTACGACTTGTAGTCGTCGTAGGCGGCGTCCGGCTCCCCGCTCGGCCGGAAGTAGCGGATGTTGCCCAGGTCGGGCTTGCGCTCGCCGTCGTCGACCCACACCGGCTCGACCCGCATGCCCAGGCGCACCTCGCTGGGATCGCACTCCTGGATGAGGAACATCGAGGTGATGTCGGCGCCGTCCAGCCGGATCCACGCGGTGACGTACGGCGGCTGCAGGCCGGGGCTCGGGATGTTGGTGACGCAGAACGTCGTGACCGTGCCCTTGCCGCTGAGCGTCAGCTCCTCGTCGGTGGCGACACCGCACATCGAGCAGGCGCCGCGGGGCGGCACGTAGACCTTCTGGCACTTCGGGCAGCGCTGCCCCACGATCTTGCCCTGCTCGAGCGAGCGCAGGAACCGCGAGGCGGCGACGCCGGGGGTGTAGCTGTAGTCGAGCCGGATCGGGGTGTCCACGATCGTGACCGGCTCCGGGGCAGCGGCCTCGGCGCTCATGCGTCCACCTCCGGCTCGAAACCGGCCAGGTCGCGGATCGAGCCGACGCGCTCGTCCGCCCATCGGGCCCGCACCCGCATCCCGGTCCGCATCGCGGCCGGTTCGCTGACGTCCACCGCCGCGAGCAGCCCGGTGTCGGCCCCGTCGAGCTGAACCAGCGCCCACGCGAACGGTCGGTCGAACGGCTGGCCGGCGAGCGGCCGGTCATTCCACGACCACGTCGTGACGACGCCGCAGTCGGCGACGTCGACCAGCTCGGTCAGGTCGTCGCTGGTCACCGGGTCGTATTCGACCGGCGGCACCAGCACGCGGCCGTCGACTGCCCGGATGCCCTTGATCTGCTTGTCCCGCAAGCCGGTGAGGAACGCGCCGATGACGGGGCCGGTGGAGCGCGTGTAGGTGTATTCGATCGCGTGGTCGGCGACCAGCATCTCGCTGGCGGTGCTCACGAGCCACTCACTGGATGGAACTTCACCGTCATCTCCTTGATGCCGTTGATGAAGTTCGACCGCAGCCGCCGCGGTGGGCTGACCAGCTCGACCCGCTCGACCTTCGAGATCAGTGACCGGAAGATGCACTCGATCTCGAGCTTCGCGAGGTGCCGGCCGAGGCAGAAGTGCGGACCGCCGCCACCGAAGCCGACATGCGGGTTGGGCTCACGCGCGATGTCGAACGTGTAGGGGTCGGTGAACACCGCCTCGTCGCGGTTGGCGGATGAGTAGTAGATGACGACCTTCTCCCCCTGCTTGATCGGCACTCCGCCGATCTCGACGTCTTGGGTCGCGGTGCGGCGGAAGAGGTTCACCGGACTGACCCAGCGCACGATCTCGTCGGCCGCGGTCGGGATCAGGCTGGGGTCGGACCGCAGCTTGTCCCACTGCTCCGGATGTTCCATGAGCGCGAACATGCCACCCGAGATCGCGTTGCGGGTGGTCTCGTTGCCGGCGACCGCCAGCAACATGAAGAACAGGTCGAACTCCATCTCGCTCAGCACGTTGCCGGCGTCGTCCGGGCTGATGAGCTTCGACACGATGTCGTCCGACAGCTGCTTGCGCTTCTCCTCCGCGAGCGCCGACGCGTAGGCCCACATCTCGGTGGCGGCGTCGAGCCGCTGCTCCTCGGTGACGCCGTACTCCGGGTCGTCACCGCCGATCATGCGGTTGGACCAGTCGAAGACCTTGTGCCGGTCCTCCACCGGCACCCCCATGAGCTCCGCGATGACGATCAGCGGCAGCTCCGCGGCGCACAGGGTGACGAAGTCGCCCTCGCCCTTCGCCACCGCGGCGTCGACGATGTCGTCGCAGGTCGCCTGGATGCGCTCTTCGAGCCGGGCGATCATCCGCGGCGTGAAGCCGCGGTTGACCAGGCTGCGGGTGCGGGTGTGGTCGGGCGGGTCCTGGTTGAGCATGAACAGCCGCTGCTGGTCGATCTGCTCCTGCGGGAACTCGTTGATCATCGCTGTCTTCTCGTACGACGAGAACAGCTCCGGGTTGCGCGAGACGTAGACGACGTCGGCATGCCGGGTGAGCGCCCAGTAGCCCTCCGGCAGCTGCGGGTCGCTGTGCCGATAGACCGGCGCCTCGTTGCGCAGTCGCCTGAGCTTGTCGTGCGGGACGGCCTCGACGTACTGGTCGAGGTCGTAGACGTCGATGTCGAGTTCGGTCACGGCGATGCCCCTTCGAGTGGGCGCTTTCTCAAATGAGAACGTGTTCTAATCTGGCCCGAATCTGACGGGGCGTCAACTGTTCTGGCGCGGAAAAATAGAATGTGTTCTACTTCGGTTCATGGCCAGTGAACCCCTGCCCGCGGAGCGGGACGCCGTCATCGTCGAGGCCGTCCGCACCCCCATCGGGAAGCGCAACGGCTGGCTCGCCGGCCTGCATCCCGCCGAGGTGCTCGGGCACGCGCAGCGCGAGGTCATCGCCCGCGCCGGCATCGACCCCGCGGCCGTCGAGCAGGCGGTCGGCGGCTGCGTGACGCAGGGCGGCGAGCAGGCCGGCAGCATCGCCCGTTATGCCTGGCTGCACGCCGGGCTGCCGGCGAGCACCGGGGTCACGACGATCGACTGCCAGTGCGGCTCGGCGCAGCAGGCGAACCACTTCATCGCCGGCCTCATCGCTGCCGGCGCGATCGACGTCGGCCTCGCGTGCGGGGTGGAGATGATGTCGCGAGTGCCGCTGGGCGCGGCCGTGTACGGCGGCCCCGGCGTACCGCGGCCGAGCGACTGGGACCTCGACCTGCCCGACCAGTTCACTGGTGCTGACCGCATCGCGAAGGACTTCGGCATCTCCCGAGAGGACCTCGACGAGTTCGGGCTGCACTCGCAGCAGAAGGCTGCGCAGGCCTGGGCGGAGGAGCGGTTCAAGTCGCAGATCGCGCCGATCGACGCGCCGGTGCTGGATGCGGATGGGCAGCCAACCGGCGAGACGAAGCTGGTCGACCGCGACCAGGGACTGCGCGAGACATCGCTGGACAAGCTCGCCGCCCTCAAGCCCGTGCTTGAAGGCGGGCTGCACACGGCCGGCACCTCGTCGCAGATCTCCGACGGCGCGGCGGCGGTGCTGCTGATGTCGCGGGCGAAGGCCGAGGCGCTGGGGCTCAAGCCGCGGGCACGCATCGTCGCGCAGGCGCTCGTCGGCGACGAGCCCTATTACCACCTCAACGGTCCGGTCGCGGCCACCGCACGGGTGCTCGAACGCAGCGGGATGTCGATCGGGGACATCGACCTGTTCGAGGTCAACGAGGCGTTCGCCTCCGTGGTCGTCAACTGGAGCCGGCAGCACAAGGTCGACCTCGGCAAGGTCAACGTCAACGGCGGCGCGATCGCGCTGGGGCACCCGGTCGGCTCGACCGGCAGCCGGCTCCTCACGACCGCCCTGCACGAGCTCGAGCGCACCGACGGCACGACCGCTCTCGTCTCGATGTGCGCGGGCGGTGCGCTCGCGACCGGCACGATCATCGAAAGGCTGTAGGTCGAGTGGCGCATCTGGAAACCGAGCTCCAGGGTCACGTCCTGGTGCTGACGATGAACCGGCCGGAGGCGAAGAACGCGCTGTCGCCGGAGATGCTCGTCGGCCTGGCCGACGCCTGGGACCGGGTCGACAGCGACCCGCAGATCCGGTGCGCGATCCTCACCGGCGCGGGCGGCGTGTTCTGCGCCGGCGCCGACCTCAAGGCGATGAACGACGCGCAGAACACCTCCGACGCCGCCAAGCGAATGCGCGAGGACGCCGGGCTGGCGTGGAAGGCCCTGCTGCGCCACCACCGGCTCACCAAGCCCCTCATCGCCGCGGTCGAGGGTTACGCCGTCGCCGGCGGCACCGAGATCCTGCAGGCGACTGACATCCGGGTGGCCGGGCAGAGCGCGGTGCTCGGAGTCGTCGAGGTGACGCGCGGGCTGTTCCCGCTCGGCGGATCGACGGTGCGGCTGCGTCGACAGATCCCCTACCCGAAGGCGATGGAGCTGCTGCTCACCGGCGAGACGATCACCGCGGCGGAGGCCGAGCGCATCGGGCTCATCGGCCGCGTCGTACCCGACGGGCAGGCACTGGAGACGGCGCTGCAGATCGCCGACCGCATCGCCCGCAACGGCCCCCTCGCCGTGCAGGCCGTGAAGCGGTCGGTGCAGGCGACCGAGGGGCTGCCCGAGGAAGAGGCGCTGAAGATCGAGCTCGAGATCGGCCTGCCGATCTTCGGCACCGCCGACGCCAAGGAGGGCACGCTGGCGTTCAAGGAGAAGCGCGAGCCGCGCTACGAGGGCCGGTGAGCGAGTCGCTCGACGACCGCCCCGTCGCGGCGACACCCACGGACGCGGCTGCGATCGGGCGGCGCCCGGCCGCGGATGCGGCGAGCGTGCTGGCCGACGCGGTGCGGCATCTGATGGACGCGGCCGTGCTGGCGGAGACCGATGACGCGGAGCGGCGGGCGGCGGCGGACGACATCCACGCGATCGCGGGACAACTGTCGCGGACGGGCTATCGCGCGACCATGCCGTGGCCGGACGCGGAGAGCATGAGTCGCGGCGACCGGCCGTTCAGCCCGGTCATCGGCGGCTCCAACCCCATGGCGCCGCCGTTGGTCGTGACCGTGCTCGACGACCGGTCGGTGGTCGGGGAGTGCACGTTGCGGCCGATCCACGAGGGACCACCGGGCGCGGTGCACGGCGGCTGGGTCGCGACCTTGCTGGACCAGGTGCTCGGACATGCCAACGCGGCGGCCGGGGTCGGTGGTTACACGGCGGAGCTCACCGTGCGCTATCGCCGCCCCACGCCGTACGGCGTCCCCCTCACCGTGCGCGCCCGCACCGACTCCGTGGACGGGCGCCGCGTCCATGCCAGCGGCGAGGTCGTCGCTGACGGTGTGGTGACGGCCGAGGCCATCGGCCTGTTCCTGCAACCGTCGGAGCGACGGATCGACGAACTCCGCGAGTCGGTGCAGCAACGCTCGAGCTGACGGGGCCGCGCGTCGCCGGCATGCGGCCACGGCTCGAGTGCGGCTGAGAGTATGCGGGCGTGGCTGACAGCGAGTGGTCGGTGGCGGCCCCTGCCGACACGCGCACGATCCGTGCATGGCCCGAGATCGACGACGACGAACCACTTGATCTGCGCGGGGTCGCCGCACGTGGGCGCCGAATCAGCGGGGTCGAGTTGTCAGCGCATTCCGAGCTGGTCGACCTCGTCGCCACCGACTGCGACATCAGCGGGCTGTTGGCGCAGCAGAGCCGGCTGGAGCGCGCGGAACTCGTTCGCAGCCGACTGCGCGGCGTCACCTGGGCCGGTGGTGTGGTGCGCGACGTCTTGCTCGACGAGGTGCGGACCGAGGACGCCTCGGTCCGATTCTCGGCGCTACGCCGGGTGATTGTCCGCGACAGCGACCTGCCCGGGCTCGACCTCACCGAGTGCACGCTGGAGCAGGTGCGCTTCGAGCAGTGCACGTTGCGTGGTGCACGTTTCGACCACGCGACGATGGTTCAGGTTGGCTTCACCGGCTGCGATCTCACAGGTGTTTCCGGCGCCGCAGCCTTCGCGGGCGCCTCCATGCAGCTGGATGACTTGCTCTCGCTCGCACCGAGCCTCGCTCGTGAGCTCGGCATCACGATCATCTGACGCGGTCTCGGCAAACCAACGGCGCGCGTTTGCATCGGCTGCGCCTCCCGCCGCCGTCGCGCATCCGGGCAACCGCGGGCCGCGGCAGGGCGTGGAACGGGTGTGCGACGGGCGACGACTTTACTGTTGGCGGTGCCGGTGCTCGTCGGCACCGTCACCGGGTGCGGTCCAGACCACCGTCCTGGCCCAGCCGGGCCGGCGCCTGGCGTTCCGCTGTCGGCATCGGCGGCGGGGCAGCAGCGGGGGGTGCAGCGACTGATCGCCGCGCTCCCGGTGCGGCAGCGCCTGGTGCCGTGGCACGGTCCCGTGGAGGGCATCTTCTTCCACCCTTTGGTGCTGCAGCCGAAGCTCGCCTTCACCACCGACCCGCTGGGCCTGGGCTTCCAGCACTTCTTCGTGACGGCGTACGAGTTCCGACGCATCCTGCGCGGGCTGTGGCAGCAAGGCTGGACGCTGGTCGACGCTCACCGTGCGGCGACCGGTCGAGTACTGGTGCCGCCCGGCCGCAGGCCCCTGGTGCTCTCAGAAGACGACGTCAACTACTACGGATACTTTCGCGGCCGTGGTCTGGCGTCCCGGTTGGTGCTAGACCGCCACGGCGACGTACGAGCCGAGGTCCACCAGAACGGCCGCGACCATCTGACACGCAACGACGTCGTGCCGCTCGTGGACGCCTTCGTCGCGCGGCACCCGGAGTTCTCCGCGCAAGGGGCAAAGGGCGTGCTCGCGGAGACGGCCTATGAGGGTTTCTTCGGTGAGCATCATCTGAAGAGGCCAGCCCCGCGCGCCCGGATCCGCGCGCTCGTTGCTCGACTGCGGGTCACGGGATGGAGCATCGCGAGCCACACCTACGGGCACATCGACCTCTCCCGGGACTCCCTCATCACGATCGCGCGCGACACCGACCGGTGGAAGCAACTCGCTCGGCCGCTGCTGGGCCACACGGACATGCTGATCTACCCCTTCGGGGCGCGGCCCACCGACGCCGGCGTGGCGCTGCTGCGCCGCGCCGGCTTCCGGATCCAGTTCGACATCGACGTCATCCCCCGCCGGATCGTCCGTGACGGCGTGGTGGTGATGAGCCGCTTGCACATCGACGGCTACGCCTTCGATGACCCGCAGCGAATGGCGCCGCTGTTCTCGGTACGCCGGGTGCGTGATCCCGGCCGGCCACCCTCATCCTGATCGGCGCGAGACGGTTGGCGCCAGGAGTGGGAGCATCGCGGCAGAGCCGCGTGACGCGCCTGCTCAGGGGGAGGGTGCCGTGCCGAGCGACTTCGACCTGGTCGTCATCGGGGCGGGCCCGGCCGGAGAGAAGGCGGCCGCGCAAGCGGCGTACATCGGCAAGCGGGTGGCCGTGATCGAGCGGCGCCCGACGCCGGGCGGCTCGCTCACCTCCGGTGTGGTGGCGTCGAAGACGATCCGCGAGGCGGCGGCCTACCTGACCGGCTTCCGCCGCCGTGACGTCTACGGCGTGGCTCCCCTGCCCGACCCGCGGGCCGCGATCGACGCCGTCCGCACCCGATCGGATGCGGTCGTGCACGTGATCGAGAGTCGGGCCGCGGACAACCTCGTCCGGCACGGGGTGGAGTTCATCGAAGGCAGCGCCCAGTTGGCGGGACCCGGCCACGTCGTCGTCGATCTGCGCGCCGGCGGGAGCCGCACGCTCACCACCGACGTGGTGCTGATCGCCACCGGCTCGCGCCCCTACCACCCTCCCGGCTTGCCGTTCGAGCACCCCAACGTGCTCGACGGCGACGAGGCGGCGCTGCTCGACCGAGCGGTGCCGCACGTTCTGGTGGTCGGCGGCGGCGCGGTCGGCTGCGAGTACGCCTCGATCCTCACGGCGCTCGGCAGCAGGGTCACGCTGGTCGACGTGGGGCATCGCCTGATCTCTTATCTCGACGAGGACCTCTCGGTGCACCTGGAGCGGGTGTTCGCCGGGCAGGGGGTTCGGCTGCTGCGCGCGCCCCGGGACCAGATCCGCATCGACGGCGGCAACGACGGGCTGCGGGCGCGGATCGGCACCGCCGATGAGCTGCGTCCGGACAAGGTCATCGTCGCCATGGGGCGGGTCGGCAACGTCGAAGGTCTGGGTCTGGAGGCGGCGGGGGTGGCGACCGACGAGCGCGGACGCATCCTCGTCGACGCGACCTTCCAGACCACGTCGGCGGGTGTGTACGCGGCCGGAGACGTGGTGGGCCCACCGGCGCTCGCGTCCGTGTCGATGGAGCAGGCGCGAGTCGCGGTCTGTCACGCGTTCGCGTTGCCGTTCAAGACCGCGGTGGACGCGGTGCCGCCGCTCGGCGTCTACACCCTGCCGGAGCTGGCATCGGTCGGTGCCTCCGAGCGGTCGGCGCGCGACGCCGGCGTCGACTGTGCCATCGGCCGCGCGACGTTCAGCGGCAATGTCCGGGCGACGATCGCCGGCGACACCGAGGGCTTTCTCAAGCTCGTCTTCCGTCGCGACGACCGGCGCCTGCTCGGCGTGCACATCTTCGGCGACCATGCCGTCGACCTCGTGCACCACGGGCAGGCCGTTCTGCACTTCGGCGGCAGCATCGACTACTTCATCGACGCGACCTACAACGTGCCGACGCTCACCGAGGCCTACAAGTACGCCGCGTACGACGGCCTCGCCCGCTTGTCCCAGCGCCCGACGATCACGTCGTTCGCCTAGCGCCGCGCCGGCTGGCCGCGCTGGGGAAGACCGGCCAGCCGGTAGATGTCATCGATCAGACGCATCGTCGTCACCGCGTCGCGAGCTGTCGTCGGGAACGGCGCACCCTCGCGCACCGCGGCGGCGAAGGCGCGCAGCTGCGCGTCGTACGACGGTTCGCCACGCACCCGCTCGCGAGTTGTCTTGCCGTCGACCGTGACGGCAAGCCGGTTGTAGAGCTGCGGCAGCACGTAGTTCAACACTCGCATCCGGCCGCGGCTGCCCTCGACGTGAGCCGAGATGCGCACCAACCGGTGCGACCACATCGAGGCGTCAGTGCGCCCGGCGGCGCCGCCGGGGAACCGGTAGTGCGCCGTCATCGCCCGATCCACGGGGCCGCCGCGCAGCCGCTTCGCGGTGGCCGCCACGACCTCCGGCTCACCGGGACCCAGCAGGCGCAGCGCGTGCACGGGATAACAGCAGTCCATCGACGCGCCGCCGGCGAGTGCGAAGTCATAGCGGATGTCGGAGAACCTCGGCAACGGGAAGCACAGCCACGTCCGCACCGACCGGATGTCCCCGAGCGCGCCCCCGTGCGCGATGGCGCGCATCCGCTCGGCCAGCGCGTGATAGCGGTAGTGGAACGCCTCCATCACCACCAGCCCTGATGCATCCGCCGCGTCGGCCACCTGCTCCGCCTCCGCGGCGTTGGAGGTGAACGGCTTCTCGCACAGCACGTGCTTGCCGGCGGCGATCGCCGCCAACGTCCACTCCGCGTGCAGCCCGTTGGGCAGGGGGTTGTAGACCGCATCGATGTCGGGGTCGGCGAGGAGGTCCGCGTACGACGGGAGCACGCGGCTGATGCCGTGCTTGGCCGCGAAGGTCGCCGCGCGTCGTGGGTCCCGCGCGGCCACCGCCGTGACGGCCACCCCCGGCACCCGCTGCGCAGGACGCACCAGCGCCACCGGTGCGATCCGAGCCGCACCGAGAATCCCGATCCGCAGGTCGGTCATGCCGCCGCACCGACCACGCGCGCCGGCCCAGACGTCGCCGTGGGGCGCGGCACGCCCGGCATCACTGCGCCCACAGCTCACGCACCCGCTCCACGTGGGCCGCCGCCTGCGCCCGCCCGGCCTGCGCCGCCGGCTTCGCGGTTGCCGGGTCGAGAGGGTTGCTGCCGATGGCGGCGACCGACGCCTCGTCGGGCCGGATCGTCAGCACCCGGGCCGACCGCTCCAGCTCCTCCCGCGCCGCCACGACAGCCGGATCGCCCGCCCCCATCTCCGGCGACGGTGCGAGCACGAGCACGGCCTCGCACCCGGCGGCCAGGTCCAGGTTGGTGCTCGAGCGGATCCCGCCGTCGACGTACCGGCGCCCCTGGATCGTCACCGGCGGCCAGATGCCCGGCACCGCACAGCTGGCCGCAACCGCGTCGACGAGCTCCACCTCGTCGCTCGAGGTGAACACCCGCTCTGCACCGGAGGCCGCGTCGACGGCCACGATGCGGATGTCCCTGGCCGGCCAGGCGCGCGCGGGCAGCCGCGCCTCGATCACCTCGCGCCGGCGCCGTTCCGGGACCGTCGGCGCCGCCAACGCATAGGACCCGATCGCCGCCCGTAACTGCGGGCCCGGTGCATGCTCGGTCAGCAGCGCCGTCCACGCCGCCACCATCTGCTCGAGGTCGAGCTCGACGGCGATCTCGGCCTCGGTGCCGGCGCCGAAGACCTGCCGGTCATACAGCGTCGCCAACGGCTCGCCGCTGCCGACCTGCGCGGCCACCGCCGATCCTGCGGAGGTGCCGACCATCAGGTCGGCGTGGGTCACGTCGACCCCACCTTCGGCGAGTCCGAACAGCACGCCTGTCTCCCACGCGATGCCCGCGACCCCGCCGCCGCCCAGGACGAGCGCCCGCCGACCTGCCTTGCTCATCCGCGCCTCCCGGGCGACGAGACTTACGCCGAGCCGAACACGGCCTTCAGCGCCGCCGACAGGGTGGCGTCGTAGGCGATTCGATGACCGTAGACGACGACCACCCGGCGCAGGATCGGGAACGACGTCCCCCCGGCCGCCCGCTCATAGATCGGCTCGACATAGAGCAGCTGCCCGTTGATCGGCACCGACTGCAGGTTGCCCAGCACCACCTTCGACCCGCCACCACGCAGCAACGTCAGCTGCTGCGCGACCTGCGGGTCGGACTCGATGTCGTTCTGGATCTGCCCCGGACCCTCGGCGGTGTTGGTCACCGGCGCCTCGAGCACCGTGATGCGCCCGTAGTCCGGCCCCGGCTGCGCATCGACGGACATGTAGGCCGCAAGGTTGCGGCGGTTGAGGGTGGTGAACGAGGTGGTGAGCGCGTACGACGGCCCGCTCCCGTCGTCGTACGTGGTGTAGTACGACGGCTGCAGCGGGTGCCCCGGCACCGTGGGGTCGGTCGGCACCTTCCAGAAGTCGCTGCCGTTGTAGAACGCTCCCGGCTGGGAGACGTGATAGCGGGTCAACACCTGCCGTTGCACGTTGAACAAGTCCTGCGGGTAGCGCAGGTGCGGCAGCAACTCGGCCGGGATCCGGCTCTGCGGCTGCACCAGTCCCGGGAACGCCCGCTCCCACGTCCGCAGGATCGGATCGGGCTGCGCCGCCTGGTCCCACGCATAGAGCGTGACGGCACCGGTGTAGGCGTCGACGGTCGCCTTCACCGAGTTGCGGATGTAGTTCACCTGCCCGGACTGCGGGCTCAGCGCCCCGTTGGTGGTGAACGTGTTGGTGGTGGCGGTGCGGAAGTTCTGTTGCTGTGACTCGGGATAGTTGTTCGACGTCGTGTAGCCGTCGACCACCCACACGACGTGGCCGCCCGCCACGACCGGGTAGGCGTCGCTGTCGAGCGTCAGCCATGGCGCGACCGCAGCCACTCGCGCGCGGGGGTCGCGCACGTAGAGCAGCCGCGAGCCGGACCCGACCTGGCTGGACAGCAGGATGTTGGCGTCGCGGAACTTCCACGCGTAGGCGAACTGCCGCAGCAGCGACCCGATGGGCACCCCGCCGCCACCGCGATAGGTGGTCGTCGTCTGCTGCCCGGTGCCGCCGACCGCCGGCAGGTCGAGCTCACGACCGCGGCCGGTGCTGCCCGGCCCGTCGACGATGGAGTACGCCGGGGAACGCTGGCCGAAGTAGATCCGCGGCTGATACGGGCCGAGGACGCCCCTCGGGGGCAGGTCGGACTCGACGAATGCCGGCTCCCCCTGCGCGTCGACGGTGTCGAGCGGCGCGGCGACCACGCCGTAACCGTGGGTGTAGACGAGATGTTGGTTGGCCCAGGTCCGCTGCGCTGACGGCAGCGAGCCGATGGTGACCTCACGCGCGCCGATGACGACCGCCCGGTCGGTCCCGTTGATCGGATAGTGGTCGACGTCGAGCGTCGACTTGAAGCCGTAGATCGAGCGTTCCTGCTGCAGCTGGGTGAACGTCGGCGGCACCTGGTTGGGGTCGAGGATCCGCGCCTGCAGTGCGGCTGCCACCGCACCGGCCGGACGGGTGGACTGCAGCGAGGAGAGGGAGGCGGTCCGGCTCGCGCCGCCGTCCAGGCCGAAGGCCCAGCGGGTGGCGGCGATGTTGCGTGCGATCGGCGCTTGCTCCGCTGACTGCGCGTTGGGTTTCGCCGACACCTGCTGCACGATCGCCGGGTAGATGCCGCCGGCGACGATGCCGGCGACGATCATCCCGCCGACCGACAGCACGAGCACCCAGCCGCGGCGCAGCCAGGCGTTGGCGAACAGCACCAGCGCGGCCAGCAACGCCAGCGCCAGCAACGCCAGCTTCGCCGGCAGCACCGCATGCGTGTCGGTGTAGGACACCGCCGTGACCACTCCGCGGTGGGAGGTCACGAGGCCGAACCGGTCCAACCAGTAGGCGCCCGCCTTGACGACGTACAACAGCCCGAACAGCGCCGAGAACAACCCGACCATGCCCGCCGGCAGGTGCCGGCCCTGCCGGCGCAGCACCCCGCAGAGGATTGCCACGACGAGCGCCGTCACCAACGCGATCTCCATCACGTTGACGGCCGTGTTCACCCCGAACCGCTCCAGCGGGTAGGTGAAGACGAAGTAGGACGCGTCGCGGTGGAACTGGGCATCGTTGCGCCCGAACGAGGCGGCGTTGCGCCAGGCCAGCCATTGCTGCCAGTGCCCCGCCGCGCCCAACCCCGCAACCAGGAACGTGATGACCGCGGCGAGCACCAGCAGCAGCCGCCGGCGCCGGTGCCAGTAGCGCCGGTAGCGCAACGCCCACGCGCCCTGAGCCGGAGTCATCGCCGGGATGCTGCACCGATAGGCGAGCAGCCCCGACAGCAGCAGCGCGAGGGCCGATGCGCCGCCGACGATGAGCACGAGCACGAGCTGGGTGCGGAACCGGCGCACGAACACGTCGTGCTGCCCGATGGACGCGTACCACGCGGACGACGTGTAGAGCGAGACGAAGATCTGCAGCCCGACGACGACCGCCGCGACGAGCGCGGCGACGATCAGGACCGGGCGGAGCCAGCGATACAGCAGATGAAAGGGAAACGCGACGGGCTCGGCACTTGCCACTCGACGCAGACTACAAGGATCAGACCGCGTAGCTGCGGACGTCGACCCGCGCCGCGATGTCCTTCACTGCGGCCAATGCGTCGCCGCGGGTGGGCAACAGGAACACGACCCGCTGCACGCCGAGCTCGTCGTAGTGCGCCACCACGTCGCGCTCGGGACGGCCCAGATAGAGCGTCACCGGCGGCACCGGCTTGCCGGCTTCGGCCGCCACCCGCGCCAGGGTCTGCAGCCGATCGGCGAACTTCTCCCGCGACGGCATCGGCATCCAGCCGCCGTCGTAGTCGACGGCGTGCCGCATCGCTCGCGGGCCGCCGCCACCGACCAGGACCGGCAGCTTGGTCTGCACCGGCTTGGGCCACTGCCACGAGGGCTCGAGCCGGGCGTGCCTCCCGTCGTACGACGCCTCCTCCTGGGTCCACAGCGCCTGCATGAGCTTGACCCGGTCGCGGAGCACGTCCCACCGGCTGGCGAAGTCGACCCCGTGGTGCGCGAGCTCCTCGACGTTCCAGCCGGCGCCGACCCCGAGCAACACCCGCCCGCCGGACAGCACGTCCAGGGTCGCGACTTCCTTGGCCAGCACGATCGGGTCGCGTTCGACGACGAGGCAGACGCCGGTGCCGAGCCGCAACCGCTCGGTGACGGCGGCGGCGGCGGTCAGCGCGAGGAACGGGTCGAGCGTGCGGGCGTACTCGTCCGGGAGGTCGCCCCCCATCGGGTACGGCGTGCGTCGCGACGTGGGGATGTGCGTGTGCTCGGCGAGGAACAGCGACTCGAAGCCGGCGTCCTCGGCGGCACGAGCGACGTCGCGGACGTCACTGGTGAGATCGGTCGCGAACAGCGCGACGCCCAGGTGCACTGGTGGCCTCAGTCGAAGGTGATGACCTGGCGGATGACCTCGCCCGAGGACATCGCGGCGAACGCATCGTTGACATCCTCCAGGCCGAGCCGGCGGGTGATCATGCCCTCGAGGTCCAGCTGCCCCGACCGCCACAGGGCGAGCAGCCGGGGGAAGTCGCGCCGGATGTTGGCCGAGCCGTAGTAGGTGCCGCGCAGGTTCTTCTCGTTGTAGAAGAGGTCGAATGCGGAGAACTCGACCATGTCTTCGGCCCGGCCGACGCCCACGACGACGGTGGTGCCGCCGCGCCGGGTTGCGTCGTACGCCGCCTTGATGGTCTGGCCCCGTCCGACGACCTCGAAGGCGTAGTCGAAGCCGGCGCCGCCGGTGAGGTCCAGCTGGACCAGCGCGAGCTCCTCCGGCTTCACCGCGTGGGTGGCGCCGAACTGCTTCGCCCAGTCGAGTTTTCGCTCCACCATGTCGACGGCCACGATCGTGGCCGCTCCGGCGATCCGCGCGCCCTGGATGACGCTGATGCCGACGCCGCCGCAGCCGAACACGACGACCGACGAGCCCGGCTCGACCCGCGCGGCATTGATGGCTGCCCCCACCCCGGTCATGACGCCACAGCCGAGCAGCGACGCCACGTCGTAGGGCACGTCCGGCGAGATCTTCACCGCCCCGTGCTCGAGCAGGATCAGCTCCTCGGCGAACGTGCCGGCCCCGGCCATGCCGAAGGTCGGTACGCCGTCGCCATGAGCGAAGTGGGCGTCGCTGAACGCGTTGAGCATGTAGGTCATGCACAGCTGCGGCTGGCCGTTCACGCACTCCTTGCACGATCCGCACTGCGGCGACCAGCAGACGACGACGTGGTCACCCTCGGCGAGGGTGCTGACGCCGGCGCCCACCTCGACGACCTCACCAGCGCCTTCGTGGCCGAGGACGGCCGGCACCGCCACCGGGATCGTGCCGTTCATCGCGGACAGGTCCGAGTGGCAGACACCGGTGGCTCTGATCCGGATCCGGACCTTGCCGGGGCCAACGCCGGTGGTGGTGACGTCGTCCCGGACGTCGAGCTTGTCGTCACCGACGTTGTGCAGCAGCGCGGCCTTCATGGTCCGCCCCTTTCAGACGTCGCGTCGCGCGGACGCGGCCGGTTCCGCGTCAGTCGGCGGACTCGAGGAACAGCGCGCGCTTGGGGCAGGAGTCGACCGCCGTGCGCACGCGTTCGGTCAGCTCCGCCGGCACCGCGTCGACGAGGATGTGGAGCTCCTCGTCGTCATCGAGCTCGAAGACCTCGGGAGCGATCCCGACACACACCGCGTTGGCCTCGCACTCGGCCCGGTCGACCGTCACGCGCGTTCCACCCACGGCACGAAGTAGAACACGTTCCTGTTCGCGCCGACAAGCCGCTCTGGCGATTTTCTGACGGGGCGTCATACTTCGTCGTCGTGACGCCGCGCCGACCGACGATTGCGATGGAGCCACTCCAGCCGGAGCCGGACTGGATGCTGCGGCTCGCCGTCGACGAGGGCATCGCCACGCTGACCCTCGACCGGCCCGACAAGCTCAACGCGTGGTCCTGGGAGGCCTCGCGACAGCTGGGCAAGCGGGCCGACCAGATCCGCTTCGACGACTCCATCCGCGTGGTCGTGCTGCGGGCCGAAGGTCGTGCCTTCTGCGCGGGCGTCGACCTCGGGATGCCGGAGGACCGGGTGACCGGGCGCTCACCGGCGGAGAAGGTGCGCAACTACTACGAAGGCATCCGCTGGGTGCACGAACGGTTCCACGCATTCAGCGACCTGCCGCAGCCGATCGTCGCGGCCGTCCACGGCTATTGCCTCGGCTTCGGCTTCGAGCTGGCGTTGATGGCCGACGTCCGGGTGGCGGCGGATGACGCGGTGTTCGCGTTGCCGGAGGCTTCGGTCGGGGTGTCGATCGACGCCGGCGGGGATCTGCGGCTCGCCCGCGAGATCGGCGCCGGGTGGGCAAAGCTGCTCGCGCTCACCGGGCGGCGGATCGACGCCGCGACAGCCGAGCGGTTGCGGATCGTCCAGCAGGTCGTCCCGCGGGCTGACCTCGACGCGGCGGCCTATGACATCGCCCGCGAGATCCGGGACAACGCACCGCTGGCGGTGCAGAGCATCAAGCGGTCGATCAACGCCTTCGCCGACCGCGGGCTGGGCGAGGCGCTGCGATTCGAGGCGATGAGCGCGTCGGTGGAGTTCGTCTCCGATGACATGCCCGCCGGCTACGCCGCCAAGGCGGCGAAGCAGCCGGTGGAGTTCGAGGGGAAGTAGCCGGTCAGCTGGTCGCGACGGTGACGGTGTCCCGACCCGACCGCAGAACGGTCCCCGGCTTGGCGCCGGTCGCCACACCGTCCCGGACCGTCTCGACCCCGTTGACCAGCACCCGCTTGATGCCGCGGGAACCCGCGGTCAGCCGGGGTGCCTCACCCGGCAGGTCGAACACCAGCGACGCGTCCTCCGAGGCGATCTCCTCCGGGTCGAACACCACGACGTCGGCGACGTAGCCCTCGCGGAGGTAGCCACGGTCCTTGAGCCCGAACAGGTCCGCCTGGTCGGCGGTGAGCATCTGCACGGCCCGCTCGAGGGGGACCAGCTTGCGGCCCCGGATCATGTCGCCGAGGAACCGGGTCGGGAAGGGAGCGCCCGCCATCCGGTCGAGGTGCGCCCCGGCATCGGAGCCACCGAGCATCACGTCCGGCTCACCCCAGGCCTGCTGCCGCAACGACCAGGTGTCCGGATCGTTGTCATTCGGCATCGGCCACAAGATCGTGCGCAGCTCGTCGTTGATGCAGATGTCGACCAGCGCGTCGAACGCGTCCTGGCCGCGTTCCGCCGCGATGTCCTTGACCGTGCGGCCCTTCAGCCCCTCGTTGGCCTCGCTGTAGGTGTCGCCGATGACGTAGCGGCCGAAGTTGCCGAGCCGCCGGAAGACTCCGGCCTCCTTGCTGTTGGCTCGCTCGACCAGATGCGCACGCACCTCCCGGTCGCGCAGCTTCTCGATCCGCTCCGGCACCGGCCGGTTGAGCACGTCGCCCCACCCGGGGATCAACCACAGGCCGCAGAAGTTGCGCAGCGACATGTTCATCGGGACCAGGACCGGCATCGTCAGCGCCACGACCCGGCCACCGAGCTCGCGTGCCCGCGTCGACGCCTCGAGCTGACGCGGGATGCGGTCGGGCTCCCGCGAGTCGATCGTCAGCAGGTTCCAGTTGATCGACCGCTTCGCCGCGGCGGACATCTGGGCGAGCAGCTCGATCTCGTCGTCGGTGAACTTGTCCAGACATCCCGGCACGATGCCCTCGAGGAACGTGCCCTCGTGCTCGCCCACGGCGGTGCACAGCGCGAGCAGCTCGTCCTTGCCCGCCTTGCGCGAGGCGACCGGCTTGCCATCGCCGTCGGAATGGGTGTTGGACAGGGTGGTCGACAGGCCGAGGCCGCCCGCCTCGATCGACTCGTGCAGCAGCGCGACGATCTGCTTGACCTCGTCGTCAGTGGCCTCGCGGTCGGTCGCCTCGGCGCCCATGACGTAGCGGCGCAGGGCACAGTGCCCGACGAGGAAGCCGGCGTTCAGCGCCAGCCCGGACCTCTCCACGGCTCCGAGGTAGTCGGCGAAGGTCTCCCACCCCCACGGCACGCCCTGCTCGAGCGCCTCCAGCGGCATGCCCTCGACCTTCTGCATCATCCGGCGGATGTAGTCGGCGTCCTCGGCCTTGAGCGGAGCGAGCGTGAACCCGCAGTTGCCACCGAGGACGGTCGTGACGCCGTGCACGTTGGATGGCGTCATCATCGGGTCCCAGAACAGCTGCGCGTCGTAGTGCGTGTGGTTGTCGATGAACCCCGGAGCGACGACCAGCCCGGCCGCGTCCAGGGTTTCCGCGGCTTCCGGCACCTCGTCGCTGCCACCCTCGCCACGGGAGAGGGAGACGATGCGTCCGTCCGTGATGCCGACGTTGCCGACGTACGGCGCCGAGCCGGTGCCGTCGACGACGGTCGCGCCCTTGATCAGGTAGTCCAGTGCCATCGGTGTTCGCTCAGCCCTTCCAGCGACCGTCGGGAGTGAGGTCGTACCAGCGGATCGCGTTGCCGCGAACGATCGCCTCGACGGTGTCCCGGTCGAGGTGCTTCATCTGCTCCTCAGCCACCGCCCGGGTGTTGGGCCAGGTGGAGTCCGAGTGCGGGTAGTCGCTCTCGTAGGCGACGTTGCCCACGCCGATGTGGTCGAGGTTGAGCAGGCCGTGCGGGTCGTCGAAGAAGCAGCCGAGCACGTGCTTGTAATAGAGCTCGCTCGGCGGCTCCTTCACCTTGTCGGCGACGCCGCCCCAGCCGCGGTTCTCCTCCCACACCACGTCTGCACGGTGGATGACGTACGGGATCCATCCGATCGAGCCCTCGCTGTAGGCGATCTTCAGGTCCGGGAACCGGTTGAAGATGCCGCTCATCAGCCAGTCGACGAGGGAGAAGCAGGAGTTGGCGAAGGTGAGCGTCGAGCCGACGGCCGCCGGCGCATCCTTCGACGTCGACGGCATCTGCGAGGAAGAGCCGATGTGCATGTTGATGACAGTCCCGGTCTCGTTGCAGGCCGCGAGGAACGGGTCCCAGTGCTCGGTGTGCACGCTCGGCAGGTTGAGCCGGGGTGGGATCTCGCTGAAGCAGACGGCGCGGACGCCGCGGGCGGCGTTGCGGCGTACCTCCGCCGCCATCAGCTCCGGGTCCCACAGCGGCGCGATGATCAGCGGGATCAACCGCCCGTCGGACTGGCCGCACCACTCCTCGACCTGGAAGTCGTTGTAGGCCTTGACACATTCGAGGGCGACGTCTTTGTCCTTGGCCTCGTAGAACGTCTGTCCGCAGAACCGGGGGAACGTCGGGAAGCACATCTGCGCGTCGGTCCAGTTGGCGTCCATGTCTTCGAGCCGCTCTTTGACCGAGAACGCGCCCGGGCGCATGTCGTCGTAGCCGACGAGCCGCAGGTCGACCTCGTCGCGGTCGAAACCGACGGCCGCGTCGAGTCGCATCAGCGGTCGCTTGAGGTCTTCGTAGACCCACCACGCGACGTCGGGGCCACTGCCCGGTTCACCCATCGCGACGGTCAGCTTGCCGCCGACGAACTTGACGTCGCCCTTCGGGGCGAAGACCACCTTCGGCCCCCGTTCCCGCATCGCCGCCGGGAGCCGGTCCTGCCACAGGTTCGGCGGCTCGACCACGTGGTCGTCGACCGAGATGATCCGTGGGAACTCGTCCATCGTGCTCTGCGCGCCAGGCTGCATAGGCGGGAGCCTAACCGGTTTCTGACGCCCCGTCAGGAACGGGCTATGTTCCCCTTATGAGCATGCAGACGATGCCGGTCGCCGTGCACGTCGGAGCCGACGACCTGCCGTTCGTCGACATCGGCGGCGGCAACCTCCTCAAGGTCATCCGCGTCGACGAGGGCGAGGGCCTCTGGATCGTGGAGAACGTGTTCCAGGCTGGTTTCGCGGTGCAGACGCACCGGCACACCGGACCCGTTTTCGGCTACACGACCGCTGGTGCGTGGAAGTACCAGGAGTACGACTACGTCAACCGGCCGGGCTCCTTCCTCTACGAGCCGGCGGGGTCGGTGCACACGCTCCAGGTGCTCGAGGACGACACCCGCGTCTGGTTCCACATGTACGGCGCCAACCTCAACCTCGCCGCGGACGGCTCGGTGGAGTCCATCACCGACGGCGCCAGCACGCTGGCGGCCTATTTCGCCCTCTGTGCAGCGCAAGGCTTGGGACGGCCACCGGTGCTCGTCGGCTGATGGCCGCGCCCGTCCAGCGGACGCCGGGCGATCTCAGCGACCCGGACAGCTACCTCCTCGCGCCGCCGCACGAGCTGTTCGCCGAGCTGCGACGCACCGACCCGGTGCACTGGCAGCCGGTGGCCGACGACGCAGCCGGCGGCTACTGGGCGGTCCTCCGGCACCGCGACATCGAGCACGTCTCCCGCCACCCGCAGCTGTTCTCCTCCGCGGCCGGCGGAGTGGTCCTCGAGGACCTGCCGGCGGACCGGCTCGAGCAGATGCGCGGCATGTTGCTGGCGATGGACCCGCCGCGGCACCGGGAGGTACGCCGACCAGTCGTCGCCCGCCTCACGCCCCGAGCCGTGAGCCAACTCGAGCCGGACATCCGGGCGATCTGCCGCGACATCCTCAGCGCGGTCGGCACCGGCAGGGTGGACTTCGTCACCGAGGTCGCCGCGAGGCTGCCGACCCGCGTCATCGGTCAGGTGATGGGCCTGCCGCCGGCGGACTGGGAGCGTATCCACGAGCTGGCCGAGCACATCACCCGGGGACAGGATCCGCAGTTCGCGGCGGCCGCGGACACGGCCGGGCGGGCGAGCCAGGAGATGGGCCGCTACGCCTACGAGTTCGCCGTGGCCCGCCGGGAGATGCCGAGCCGCCCCGACGACCTCAGCAGCGTGCTCCTGTCCGCGCACGACCCGGTGGCGTTCGCGTCACTGTTCGTGCAGCTGGTCACCGCCGGGCAGGACACCACCGCGACACTGCTCGCCGGCGGGTTGCTCACCCTGCTCGAGCATCCGGATGACATGGCGCTGCTGCGTGCCGATCTCACTCTGCTGCCGAGTGCCGTCGAGGAGATGCTGCGGATCGCCAACCCGCTGCACTACTTCCGCCGCACCGCCACAGCCGACACCGAGCTGAGCGGCGTCACGATCCGCGCCGGCGACAAGCTGGCGATGTACTACACCTCGGCCAACCGGGACGAGGAGGTGTTCGTCGATCCGCACCGGTTCGACATCCGCCGCAACCCCAACCGGCACCTGTCGTTCGGTGTCGCGGAGCACTTCTGCGTCGGCGCGCATCTCGCCCGCCTCGAGGCGCGGGTGTTCTTCGCCGAGCTGCTGACGTCGTACGCCGGCATCGAGCTCGCCGGCGAACCGGTCCGGCTTCGCAGCAACCTCAACAACGCCCTGCGTGCGCTGCCGGTGTCGCTCAGCTGACCGGGTCGACGGCCGGTCGCGTCTCGGGGAGCCGCACCAGCGGGATCCGTCGCCCCTCGGCCTTGGTCACGTAGTCGTCGTACCAAGGGCGGTCCGTGACCAGACCGGCCCAGGTCGTGTCGTAGTCGGCACCGTCGAGGATCTCCGGCACCGACCAGAACAGCCCGCGCTGGACGCGCACCAGCACCTCAGGGTTCGCGGTCCGGTCGGAGAGGTTGAGGAACCAGGCCGGGTCTTTCGGTGCGCCGCCGAACGAACCGACGACGACGCGGTGACCGTGCGGATCGCGCCAGAACGGCAGGGCGACCTTGTGCTCGTTTCCGCTACGGCGACCGATGGTGCGGAGCAACAGATGCTCCATGCCGACCCAGATCCAGGTGTCGTCGGCGTCGGAAGTCTCCATCATCGCCACGTGCTTGGCGCTGATGGCCACGATCTGGTCGCGGGTCGGCGTCTGGAACTCCACCGTCACGCGCTGGTCGCTCGCGTTGCCGGCTTGCGGTTGTGAGGTCACGCGCAGCACCGTACTCTCACACCTGACGACCCGTCAGAAACTCTTCAACGCGACCCCACCCGCCCTTTCCGGAGGCCTCGTGCGCACCCCCGTCTGCGACAAGTTCGGCATCGAGTTCCCGATCTTCGCCTTCTCCCACTGCCGCGACGTGGTCGCCGCGGTGAGTCGGGCCGGTGGCTTCGGCGTGCTCGGGGCCCTGGCCTTCAGCCCCGAGGAGCTGGAGATCGAGCTGGCCTGGATCGACGACCACGTGGAAGGCAAGCCCTACGGCGTCGACCTGGTCATGCCGGCCAACTACGTGGGAAAGGGCGGCAAGCAGCCGAGCGCCGAGGAGCTGCGGGCGATGATCCCGCAGGAGCACTGGGACTTCACCGACAAGATCCTCAGCGAATACGGCATCCCGCCGCTGCCGGAGGACTACGACGAACGGGCGCGGGCGGCGGGTCTCGGTGTGGACGACCAGGCGACCCGCGCCGTCGAGATCGCGTTGAAGCACGAGGGTGTGCGGCTGCTCGTCAACGCCCTCGGCCCGCCTCCCAAGGAGGTCGTCGACACCGCGCACGAGCACGGCCGACTCGTCGCTGCGCTGGTCGGCAGCAAGCGGCACGCCGAGAAGCAGGTCGAGCAGGGCGTCGACGTCATCGTGGCCCAGGGCACGGAGGCCGGTGGCCACACCGGCGACATCTCGACGATGGTGCTGGTGCCCGAGGTCGTCGACGCGGTCGGGCCGGACGTGCCGGTGCTCGCCGCCGGCGGCATCGGCACCGGCCGGCAGATGACCGCGGCCCTCGCGCTGGGCGCGCAGGGGGCGTGGACGGGGTCGATCTGGTTGACCGTCGCAGAGGCCGACACCCCGGGCGAGGCGCAGCAGAACATCCTCGCGGCCGAGTCGCGAGACACCGTGCGATCGCGCGCGATGACCGGCAAGCCGGCCCGGCAGCTGCGCACGAAGTGGACCGAGGCGTGGGAGGCCGAGGACGCGCCCAAGACGCTGCCGATGCCGCTGCAAGGCATCCTGTACGGCGAGATGGCCCGGCGGGTCACCCGGGCCCACAACCGCGAGCTCTCCGGGTTCCCGGTCGGCCAGATCGTCGGCCGGATGAACCGCATCCGTCCCACCCACGAGGTGGTCTTCGAGCTGGTCGAGGAGTGGATCGCTACCACCGAGAAGCTCTGCGAGCTGCTCAGCACGCGGGACTCCTGAGCCTTCGCGCCGATGGGGTCGAACCAGCGGGCACAGATCGTCCTCACTGACGAGGAAGTGGCCGAGCTCCTGGCCGGCAGCCGCACTGCCACCATGGCGACGGTCGGCGCCGACGGCCAGCCGCACCTGGTCGCCATGTGGTTCGCCGTGCTCGACGGGGACGTCTGTTTCGAGACCAAAGCCAAATCCCAGAAGGCAGTGAACCTCCGCCGCGACCCGCGCATCTCAGTTCTCGTGGAGGACGGCATCACCTACGAGGACCTGCGCGGGGTCTCGCTGGAGGGTCGCGCCGAGGTCAGCGACGACCCGGACCTGCTCTGGCGGATCGGCGTCGACATCTGGGAGCGCTACTACGGCCCCTACACGGACGAGATGCAACCGTTCGTCGAGGCGATGCTGAACAAACGAGTGGCGGTCCGGGTCAAGGCCGAGCGGGTGCGCTCCTGGGACCACCGCAAGCTCGGCATGCCCGCTACCGGCGGTGCGGGCGGATCCACGATGTCAGCGCCGGGCCGGCGGCCGCGGTGACCGGCTCACACCGCGATCGGGGTCTGCCGCAGGCCACGGGTCAGCCAGCCGATGAGATGGCGGAAGCTCTCGTCGGCGCCCTCGTCGCCGAGCGCGTCCTGCGCCTCGAGGCCGACGAACCCGTGGATCGCCGCCCGCAGTGCGCGGCCGGCGTGGACGGCGTCCTCGCCGTCGAGGCCGAAGGAGCGGATGACCGCCCGGAACGGTGCGTTCGCGCGTCGGCGTACCGCCGCCGCCTCCTCGTCGAACGGCACCGGCGGATCGAGCGTCAGCTGATAGCGGCCGGGGTGCCGGCGCGCGTAGTCGCGCAGCTCCGTCGCGAAGGCGAGCAGCGCGTCCTCGCCGCTTCGCCCCATCACCGACTGCCCGAGGCAGTCGCCGAGATCCGTCACCGCGGCGAACCACAGCTCGCGCCGCAGGTCGTCCTGCCCGCGCACGTGTGCGTAGAGGGACGGTAGGCGGATGCCGAGGTCGTCGGCCAGCCGCGTCATCGTCAGCGCCGCGAGCCCCTCGCGGTCGACGATGCCGAACGCAGTCGCCACAACGGTGCGCCGATCGAGGCCGAGCCGTGATGCCACGGTGGTGAGAGTAGGGCCTGATGTCTAGTCCGGCTAGAGACGTCCCTTGTGCATCAAGGGGCGCGCTTCTAGGGTCGGCGCTACGGCCACGTCTCCCAGACGAGGGCTTCCGCCCTCGCGACGTCGTCTCAGTTCGGAGGAGACCGATGCGCACCCCGCGTGCAGTCGCCATCGTCCTGCTGCTGGGCTTGCTGATCAGTGCCTGCGGCTCCCGACTGAACGACCAGACGCGCCAGCAGGCTGCGGCCGCCTACCTCCGCACCGGCAGCGGCGCTGGCCCGGCCAGCTCCGGCGGTCTCGACAACCAGGCCGGTGGACAGCTGCCCGGTGCCGTGTCGAACAACGGCGGCCCGGTCACCAACACCAACACCGGCACGAACACCGGCGCCGGAGCGGTCGGCCCCGGCAACACCGGCAGCACCAAGACCGGCACCACCAAGTCGGGCGGCACCGCCCCGCAACAGCAACAGCAGGCCGGCACCAGCTGCCCGACCAGCGGCACCGACACCGGGCTGACCAGCAACCAGGTGAGTTTCGGCACGATCGCCAGCACGACCGGGCCCGTCGCCGGCCTGTTCGAGGGCGCTATCCAGGGCGAGCAGGCGTTCCGCGCCTTCGCCAACAGCACCGGCGGCATCTGCGGCCATGCCGTCAACGTCGTCGCCGCCGACGACGGCACCAACTGCAACCAGAACCAGAACGCCACCCAGAACATGGCCAGCCGGATCTTCGCCTTCGTCGGATCGTTCTCGCTCTACGACGGGTGCGGAGCGGCGTACATCAAGCAGCACAACATCCCCGACCTGCACGTGCAGCTCGACCCCCGGGCCGGTGAGCCGGCCAGCCACTACGACGTCGAGCCGGGGCCGCTCGGCTACACGACCGGCCCGTTCGCCTACTACGCGAAGAAGTACCCCTCAGCGGTGAAGGCCGTCGGCACCTTGTTCCCGAACATCCCGTCCGCCGTGCAGAAGCAGCACGCCTTCGTCAAGGCAGCGAACTCGGTCGGGTGGAAGTTCGTCTACTCCCGCGCTGCCGACGCGACCGAGACCGACTGGACCAGCGACTTCGTGAAGATGTGCGGCCAGCAGCACATCAAGATCTTCTTCACCTCGGCCGAGAACGCGCAGAACGCCGCGAAGATGATCCAGAACGAGAGCCAGGCGGGCTGCCCCAAGAGCCTGATCAACATCATCCCGATCGCCTACGACCAGGCGTTCGTCGCCGACGTCGGCGACACCTCCAAGATCGAGGGGATGATGGGCTGGAACGAGTTCTCCTTGTTCTTCAACAAGGACGAGGCGCAGCGCATCCCGGAGCTGCAACAGCTGCAAACCTGGTTCCAGCGGGTCAACGGCAACAAGCCGCTGAACCTCTACGCGCTGTTCGCCTGGGCCGAGGGCCGGCTGTTCCAACAGGCCTTCGAGAACGCCGGTCCGACGATCAACCGCAAGACGCTGCTCGCCGCGCTGGCGAAGATCCACAAGTTCGACGCCAACGGCATCGTCGCGCCGGTCGATCCGGGGTCGAAGACGGAGGGCGTCAACTGCTACCTGCTCTGGAACTTCTCCCACGGCGCGTTCCACCGCATGGACAGCCCCGCCACCGGCTATCGCTGCGACGGCAAGTTCATGCCGCTGAACGGGTGATCCGGTGGGCTCCGAGCTGCTCTCGTTCACCGTCGTCGGGCTGGTCACCGGCTGCGTCTACGCGCTGATCGCGACCGGCCTCGTCGTCACCTACACGACCACCGGCATCTTCAACTTCGCGCACGGCGCCATCGGCATGGCCGCGGCGTTCATGTTCTGGCAGCTGTGGATCAGCTGGCACGTCAACCCCGTGCTCGCGCTGGTGCTCGTGCTGTTCGTCATCGCGCCGCTGTTCGGCCTCGTCATCGAGCGGCTGCTGATGCGCCCGCTGTACGGCGCCCCCACCGACGTGACCGTCGTGGTCACGTTGGGGCTGCTGCTCGCCCTGGTCGGCATGGCGCAGAGCTTCTGGAAGCCCAACACGACCCACATCCTGCCGCTGTTCTTCCACGCCAACGGCTTCCGGCTCGGGCAGGTGCTGGTCAGCTATCACGCCGTCACCGCCATCGCGGCGACGGTCGCGATCGCGCTCGGGCTGCGGGTGCTGTTCAACCGCACCCGGCTCGGCATCGCGATGCGTGCCGTGGTCGACAACCCCGACCTGCTGGCGATGGCGGGAGGGCGACCGGCGCAGGTGCAGCAGTTCGCCTGGATGCTCGGCTGCTCGCTGGCCGCGCTGGCGGGCATCCTGCTCGCGCCATTGGCGCAGCTCGACATCCTGCTGCTCACCCTGCTCGTCGTCGACGGCTACGCCGCGGCCATCATCGGCCGGCTGCGCAACCTGCCGCTGGCGGTGCTCGGCGCGCTCGCCATCGGGCTCGGCCAGAACTACCTGATCGAGTTCGCCCCCGGCAGCGGGTTCCTGTCCCGCATCTACAACATCCTGCCGATGGTGGTCCTGTTCGCCGTGCTGATCCTGCTGCCGCAGGACCGGCTGCGCACCGCGTCGTTCAGCGGCGCCGTCGCCCCGCGAGTGGCCGGGCTCAAGTCCTCCGTCGTGTGGGCGGTGCTGCTGGTCGTCGGCTGCGTGCTGATCTCGTTCGGGCTGTCGCCGTCCAACCTGCGCATCGGCGCCAACGGCTTCGCGATCGCGCTGATCCTGCTGTCACTCGTGCTGCTCACCGGATACGGCGGCATGGTGTCGCTCTGCCAGATGACGTTTGCCGGGCTCGGTGCCGTGATGATGGGCCACCTCGGGCACGGCGGCTCGCTGGTCGGCGTCGTCACCGCCGTCGCGCTGGCCGCCGCGGTCGGGGCACTCATCGCGCTCCCGACGCTGAAGATGCGCGGGCTCTACCTCGCGCTCGCCACGTTCGCATTCGCCACCGTGATGCAACAGGCGGTCTTCACCCAGCTGTTCGGCACCGGCGGCAACCTGGAGGTGCCGCGCCCGCACATCCCCGGCATCCCCACCGATTCGGACCGGCAGTTCTTCATCCTGACGGCGGCGGTGTTCGCGGTGGCGAGCGTCGGCATCCTCGCGCTGCGCCGCAGCTCGTTCGGCCGCCGGCTGGTCGCGGTCAACGACTCACCCGCCGCGTGCGCGACCTTGGGTGTGAACGTCAACTGGACGAAGCTGACCGTCTTCACGATCGCGGCCGGTCTCGCTGGCCTCGGTGGCGCGCTCGTCGGCGGTGTCGCCGGGCAGGTCGACGCCAACGGGTTCGTCGCGTTGCAGAGCCTGGTGCTGCTGCTGCTGGCCCGGGTCGGCGGCATCAACACCGCCACCGGCGCATTCCTCGGCGCCTCCACGTTGACACTGTTCGCGGTGCTGCAACCGCACGTGCCGCAGCTGGGCAACCTGCAGTTCCTGCTCACCGGCCTCGCCGCGATCAGCGTCGGTCGCGACCCCAACGGCGCCGGCGGACGCATCGCCGAGCTGGCTGCCAAGGCCCGCGAGATCTTCGGCATCGAGCACCGCGACCCCGTCGTACCGGTGGGAGCCGTCGCCGGCACCCCAGCCGCGGTGTTCCTCGACGAGGAGGAGGGTCGTCTTGTCGGCGCCGGCCACTGACCTGGCGAGCCGCAGCGGCGCCGACCCGGTGCGGCGGGACCCGCATGCGGTCCTCGAGGTGCTCAACACGTCGGTGCGGTTCGGTGGCATCAACGCCCTCACCGACGTCAGCCTGTCCGCCCGCACCGGGCAGATCACCGGCCTGATCGGCCCGAACGGCGCCGGCAAGACGACGACGTTCAACGTCATCACGGGTCTGCAGCACCCCACGCAGGGGCGGGTCTTCATCGGCGATCAAGAGGTCAGTGGGCTGCCGCCGTACCGGCGGGCGCGGTTGGGCATCGCCCGCACCTTCCAGCGGCTCGAGGTGTTCGGCTCGTTGACGGTCTTCGAGAACGTCCTCGCCGCTGCCGAGTTCCACCGATCGTGGTCGGATGACGGCACCCCACCGCGGCAGGTGGCGAGCGAGATCGTCAACCGGGTCGGTCTGGCGACCGTGGCCGGTGCCCGGGTCGACGCGCTGCCGACCGGTCTCGCCCGGCTGGTCGAGCTCGGTCGCGCGCTGGCCACGCGGCCGCGGCTGCTGCTGCTCGACGAGGTGGGCTCCGGCCTCAACCACGACGAGACCGCCGCCTTGGGTGACCTGATGCTCGACCTCACCCGTGACGGAACGGCGATCTTGCTCGTTGAGCACGACGTGGACCTCGTGATGCGCGTGTGCGACCGCATCTTCGTGCTCGACTTCGGCCGGATCATCTCCTCCGGTTCTCCGGCTCAGGTGCGGAAGGATCCGGCGGTGCAGGCCGCCTACCTGGGTGCCGAGGCCAGCACCGAGCTCGCCGGGGAGCCGGCGTGACTCACGCGATCGAGCTCATCGACGTCTACGCCGGCTACGGGCGCATCGAGGTGCTGCACGGCGTCACGTTCGCCGTGCCGACCGGCTCGGTCTATGCGCTGCTCGGGCCCAACGGCGGCGGCAAGTCGACGACGATGCAGGTCATCTCCGGGAAGATCCGCCCCCGCTCCGGCTGCGTCCACATCGCCGGCAGCCACGTCAACGGTGCTCGACCGGATGCGCTCACCCGCGCCGGGGTCAGCCGCATCCCCGAAGGCCGCGGCATCTTCCCCAACCTCACCGTCAACGACAACCTGCGGATGTGGACCTATGCCGCCGGGCTGTCGACGAAAGAGGTGCAGGAGCGCGCGTTCGAGCGCTTCCCGCGCCTCGCCGAGCGGCGTCACCAGCGGGCCGGCACGCTGAGCGGCGGCGAGCAGCAGATGCTCGCGATGTCGCGGGCACTCGTCGCCGACCCGGCCGTGCTCCTGCTCGACGAGATCTCGATGGGGCTGGCCCCGCTGATCGTCGCGCAGCTCTATGACCTCGTTCGGCAGCTGGCCGCCGAGGGACTGACGATCCTGCTGGTGGAACAGTTCGCGAACACTGCGCTGAAGGTCGCCGACTATGCCGCGGTCATGACGCAGGGTCGCATCGTCGCGGTCGGCCAGCCGCAGGACATCGAAGAGCACGTCTCCGCCGCCTATCTGGGAGGCGCCGCATGAGCGGCACGCACAGGACCGCGCCGGCCGATCGCCGCTGGCGCCGCCGTACGTCGGTGGCGTTGCTCGCCGGTGGCGTGGCCGCCATGGCCAGCGGAAGCATCGGGCTGGTCGCCGCGCACGCGGCAAGCGACCCGGGATCCAACTTCGGCTCGGTCGACATCACGGCGATCGCGACCGGCCTGCGGATGCCGTTCTATTCCCACTCCGGCGAGGACGTCGAGGCCGAGGTGCCGTTCGCCCGCGCGTCGATGCAGTCCGGCGGCACCGCCCACTCATTGACCTCGATCTTCTGGCCCGGCGACACCGGCGGCAATGGTGGCAGCACGCTCGCGCTGCTCGCCGGGTCGTGCGTGCCGCCCAACCTCGGCAACACGTTGCCGATCCCGCTGCCGCCCGGGGCGCTGCCGGACCTGCCGTGCGTGACGACGATCCCGACCCTGCCGGACCCCGTCTATCAGAACCTCAACGACTCCTACAAAGCCGAGGCGCAGTCCGGCACCGGTGACCCGGTCGTGACCAAGACCGGTCCGGGTCTCGACATGGTGGCGACCGCGACGGCAACGAAGTCCGAGTCGTCGACCACCCTCGCCGGCGGCAAGCTGCCCGGGGTCGGCAACTCCTTCGGCGCCACGCAGACACTGTCGAGCATCCGGTTCACCGGCGCCAACACCGCCAACGTCGACTCGATCAGCACGATCCGCGACGTCTCGCTCGGCGGCGGCGCGCTCACCATCAGCGCGGTCCGTTCGGTCGCGCACGCCGTCAGCGACGGGAAGAAGGCGACCGGCACCGGCTCCACCACCATCGCCGGCATGAAGGTCGCCGGCCAGCCCGTCACCCTCGACAGCACCGGGATCCACGTCGCCGGCCATGGCACCGCGCTGCCGTCGCTGGACGCGCTCAACAAGGCGCTGGAGCAGTCCGGTCTCAAGGTCTTCGTCGCCAACCCCACCAAGCAGGTGAAGGGCCCCGCCGCGACGGTCTTCTCCGGGCAGCTGATCGTCGAGTTCGGCAACGACCAATACAAGAGCGGAGCCAACGACACCGGCACGTTGCTCACGCTCGGCGGTGCGAGCATCACCGCCGACACCTCGCGCGGTTACAACTACGTCGGCCAGCCGGTGTCGGTGCCGCCGCCCTCGACGCCGCCGGTCGCCGGCAGCACGGGCTCGACCGGTGGCACCCCGTCCCTGGGCGGCACCGGGACCGGCGCCGGTGGCAGCCTGCCCGGCCCGGACCTCGCCAGCACTCCGGGCTCCGGCCCGCCGCCACAGCTCGCGGCCAACCACCTGTCCCTGCCGGACGGCATCGCCCCGGCGCTGGTCGTCGTCGTACTGCTCGGGGCCGGCCTCATCGCGGCAGGATTGAAACGGTTGCCCGCGGCGGTGCTCGCCACCGGCGTCACCACCTGCACCTTGGGGGAGCAGACATGACGACGTCCACCCACCGCCTCGGTGACGCGCTACCCGGCAGCGGGTCGAGCACCGGACGTTTCGGCCGGCTCGCGGAGTCGGTGCGCGAGCTGCGCACCCGTGCCGCGGGCGGTCGCCGGGACCAATGGCTGCTGATCCTCGGCGGGCTGCTGATGCCGATCGGGGTGCTCTTGATCGTGCTCGGCTGGGTCGGCGCATCGCAGACGCCGCTGCCGTTCGAGCAGACGTCCTATCTCATCTCCGGCGGCATCCTCGGTCTCGGGCTGACGGTCGCGGGCGGGTTCATCTACTTCGCCTACTGGCAGTCGCTGCGCATCCGCGAGTCGCGGGAGCAGACCAAGCAGCTCGCCGACGCACTCGGTCGGCTCGAGCTGCTCCTCGGCGGCGGCGCCGCCACCACCGTGGCGGGCACGCTCCGCCCGAGCACCCACGAGTTCGTCGCGACGCCCAACGGGTCGATCTTCCACCGGCCCGACTGCAGCGTCGTGGCCGGGCGCACGGACCTGTCCGGCGTCAACCCGGCGAAGACGAAGCTGGAGCCGTGCCGGATCTGCAACCCGCTGGAGACCACCGCCTCGTGACGCTCCCGGAGGAGTTCCACGCGCTGGCGAAGTCGGTCAACAACTGGGGTCGCTGGGGGCCGGACGACCAGCGCGGAACGCTCAACTTCATCACACCGGACGTCGTCCGCCGGGCCGCGCAGCTGGTGCGCGACGGCAGGCAGTTCCCCCTCGCGTTGCCCCTGTCGGAGGACGGCCCGCAGCTCGGCTTCGTCCGGGGCCGGACCAACCCCGAGCGGCGCATGATCGCGGTGCACGAGCTCATCGACGACGGCAGCGGGCAGCGTGACGTCGATGGCGTGCGGTTCAACGACGACGCGGTGTCGATGGGGCTGCAGGCCGCCACGCACTGGGACGCGCTCGCCCACGTCAGCTACGCCGGGCGGATGTGGAACGGTGTCGATCCGATCGACGTCGACGAGGTCGGCGCGCACCGGCTGGGGGCGGATCAGCTCGGCCCGGTCACCTCGCGCGGTGTGCTGCTCGACGTGGCCCGAGCCGCCGGCGTCGACCGCCTCGACGGCGGGCTGGCGCTGACGCCAGCTCACCTGGAGGCGGCCGAGCAGCTGGCGGGCGTGACCGTTGAGCCGGGCGACATCGTGCTGATCCGCACCGGTCAGATGCAGCTGCTGCACGCGGGCGACAAGCTCGGCTATGCGATCAGCACCGCCGGGCCGTCGTTGCAGACGGCGGAGTGGTTCCACCGCCGCGAAGTGGCTGCGGTCGCCACCGACAACCTGTCGTTCGAGGTCTTTCCCGGTGAGATCCCCGGCCTGTCGCTGCCGGTGCACATGCTCCACATCGTCGAGATGGGCCTGGTGCAGGGACAGAACTTCGACCTGGAGGCGCTCGCCGCCGACTGCGCCGAGGACGGTCGCTACGCGTTCTTGCTCATCGCCGCGCCGGAGCCGTTCGTCGCCGCGTGCGGCGCCCCCGTCGTACCGGTCGCGATCAAATAGTCACTCGCGTCAAAGGCTGAGGATCACCGAGCTGCCATGGCCGAACAGGCCCTGGTTGGCGGTGATGCCGACGGCGGCACCCTCGACCTGACGCCCTCCGGCCTGGCCGCGCAGCTGCCAGGTGACCTCGCACACTTGGGCGAGGGCTTGCGCCGGCACCGCCTCGCCGAAGCAGGCAAGACCGCCGGAGGGATTGACCGGCACCCGGCCACCGAGCGTCGTGTCGCCGTCGTGCAGCAGCCGCTCGGCCTCGCCGGCCTTGCACAGCCCGATGTTCTCGTACCAGTCCAGCTCCAACGCGCTGGACAGGTCGTAGACCTCGGCCAGGGACACATCGTCCGGACCCAGCCCGGCTTCCTCGTAGGCGGCGAGTGCGATCGAGTCCTTGAACGGAGTCACGGCGTCGGTGACGGCGACTCCGGAGTCAGTGGAGAAGTTCGGCATCTCGATGACCGTTTGCGGAAACGCGGGGGTCACCGTCGACACCGCCCGCACCCGCACCGGCTGCGACAGGCCCTTGCGCTTCGCATAGTCGGCAGAGGTCAGCACCACCGCGGCGCCGCCGTCGCTGGTCGCGCAGATCTCCACCAGCCGCAACGGGTCGGCCACCATCGGTGCGGCGAGGATGTCCTCGACGGTGAAGTCCTTGCGATAACGGGCGTTGGGGTTCGCCAGCCCGTGCCGAGCGTTCTTGGCCCGCACCTCGGCGAAGTCGCGTTCCGTCGCGCCGTAGAGCGCCATCCGCCGCCGGGCATAGAGAGCGAAGTACGTCGGGTTGGTGGCTCCGAGCAGCCGGAACCGCAACCAGTCCGGGTCGTCCGGCCGGTCGCCGGCGTTGGGCGCGAGAAAGCCCTTCGGCGTCGTGTCGGCACCGACCACCAGCGCGACGTCACACCGGCCGGCGAGGATCTCGGCGCGGGCGACCTCCAACGCGGTCGCGCCGGAGGCACAGGCGGCGTAGGACGACGCCACCCGTGCACCGGTCCAACCGAGGGCTTGGGCGAACGTCGCACCCGCGACGTATCCCGGGTAGCCGTTGCGGACGGTGTCGGCGCCGGAGACGAACTGCACCTCGCGCCACTCGACGCCGGCGTCCGCGAGCGCCGCACGGGCCGCCACGACGCCGTACTCGACGAAGTTGCGGCCCCACTTTCCCCACGGGTGCATGCCGACACCGGCAACGACGACGTCGCTCATGCGTCCACCCTCTCGTCGACCGGCTTCCACTTGTAGACGAGGTAGTCGTGCTCGTCGTCGGAATAGAGCTCCTCGACGACCAGCTCGACCGGCTGCCCGACCTCCAGGTCAGCCACGGTGTAGCCGTCGGCGACCTGGCCGAGCACCACCATCTGCTCGTCGTCGAGCTCGACCGCGGCGAGAGCGAATGGCCGGAACGGTTCGGCGCGGGGGAGGTAGGGCGGTGGAGGCTGGTACTGCGCGTCGGTGAACGACCAGATGCGGCCCCGTCGTGACAGTGGGGCGTCCGTGAACTCGTCACCGGCGCAGTCCGGGTTGCGACAGAAGAACGACGCCTTCGGGAAGAACACGGTGCCGCAGGAGGTGCACCGGTTGCCGAGCAACGTCGGCTCTGCGTCGATGGTGAACCAGCCGTCGATTGCCGGCACCCGGCGAAGCGGCGCCGGGACAGGATCTGACACTCCGTCAGATTACACTCGGGCTCCTGTCGAGATGGGGGGCCCATGCCACCGATCGTCCCGGCCGGAGAAGTCGTCTTCGGCATCCAGCTGCCGGTGCAGGCACAGAGCAGGTACTTCGTCGAGGACTGGGAGCTCACCGCCGGTCCGGTCGACGTCGCCGCGGTCGCCCAGGCCGCCGACCGGGCCGGGTTCTTCTACGTCGCCGTCTGCGACCACGTCGCGATCCCGGACGAGCTGGCGCCGCGGATGAGCGCGGTGTGGTGGGACACGATCGCGACCCTCGGCTGGCTGGCCGGCCTGACCAGCAACACCCGCCTGTTGTCGAGCGTGTTCAACCTGACCTACCGGCACCCGCTCGTGGCGGCGAAGTCGTTCGCGACCCTCGACCTGATCTCCGGTGGGCGGGCGGTCATCGGGGTCGGCGCCGGGCACGTGGAGCGCGAGTTCGCCGCACTCGGTGTCGAGTTCTCCCGGCGCGGGGCGCTGCTCAACGAGGGGTTGCGCGTCCTCGACACCGTGCTCCGCGAGGGCGCTCTCGACGGCATGCAGCTCGAGCCGCGGCCGCTGCAGCGTCCGCGTCCGCCGATCTGGGTGGGCGGCGCGGCGCCGGCCGCGGTACGCCGGGCGGCGCGGCTGGCCGACGGTTGGCTGCCGCAGGGCACGCCGTTGGAGCAGATGCCCGCGCTGGTCGACCTCTACCGCTCCGAGCGCGCGGCCGCGACCGGCGACGGTGACAGCGGCGACATCGGCGCGATCACCGAGTGGCTCCATGTCGGCACGCCGACCTGGGACGTCGACCGGCCCTGTGTGAGCGGGTCGCCGGAGCAGGTCGCCGAGGCACTGCGCGCCTGGGCGAAGGTGGGCGTCAACCACCTGCAGGTGCGCTTCCCGAGCCGATCCGCCACCGAGCTCACCGACCAGGTGACGGCGTTCGGTGAACTGGTGGGGCCGCTGCTGTCCGGCTGAGATCAGCGTTCGATGCCGAGCACGAGCGCGCTGCGGTGGTTCGGGCCGGCATAGACCGTGACCGTGCCCCCGGCCGAGTTGGCCGTCTGGGGCAGCGGGGGCGTGAGGTGCGGCTCGTCAGCGGTCTGGATGGCCAGCCGCAGGCTGTGCCCGTGCGGGATCGTCGCCAGCGTCGGGAAGATCTCGACGTCGAGCTCGTAGATCTTGCCGGCTTCCACCGGCAACACCGACGTCCTCGTGTCGGGGTGCCACGGCTGGATCAGTCGGCCGTCGCGGTAGGTCGACTTGTGCCGGTCGACCTTGCGCAGCGACAGCACCTGCCAGCCGGCGGTGAGCGGGGTGACGGTCCCGTCCGGCGCGACGTCCTCGAGTCGGGCGGTGAGCATGGCGTCGCTGCGGGTGGTGGACACGAACAGCCGAGCCATCGACGTGCCGGCGATGCGCAACGCGGCCTGCGTCACCGGCAGGTCGTAGGCGACGCCGGTGTCGTCGTTGATGTCGTGGTTGCCGGTGCAGACGGGCTCGGCCGGGAGGACGCCCGCCGTCCACTGTTCGGTCGACTCCGAGCAGGCGCCGGCGACCGGGATCCACGGAACCAATGCGCTCCCGGTGCGGGGCCGCGACGGCGTCAGCGTCCCGGGGGAGCCGACCGACGCCGAGCCGGAGAGCGCAATGCTGCGATAACGGGTGTCGGCCGGCGGATAAGCCGTCGCTCGCTCGTAGCGGTTGGGCCCGATCCGGTAGACCGTGACCGGCGGCACGTCGGTGTCCAGGGTCGGGTCCGGCCGGCCGCGCAGATAGTGGTCGAACCAGCGCAGCTCCAGCACCGACAGGGACGGCACGCCGTCGGCGGGAAGGCCGGCACCGCTGCTGCCCGCCAGGTGCGTCCACGGGCCGATGAGCAGCCGCGTCGGGACGCCGTTGGCGCGCAGCGCGTTGTAGAGCATCGGTTCGCTGCGCTGGAACAGGTCGTACTCGCCGCCAACGATGAACGTCGGCACGTTGACGCGGTCGATGACGTCGTAGGGCGAACGGGCCCGATAGAACGCGTTGTCGAACGCCGCGTCGTACCCGTCGATCTGCTGCCCGAGGGTGGCCGACGCGACGACCGGCGCCTGGAATGCCAGCGTCCCCTGCACGTGGTCGGCGATCGCGGTGGCGGCGCCGGTGGGGTCGGTGGCGATGTCGGTGGCCGGAAGGGCTCCGGCTCCGGTGACGAGACCGAGCCAGAACGGGATGAATCCGGTGTCGGTCTGCCCGCCGCTGACCGCGACGTCGCGATAGGCATCACCCATCGGCACGATCGGGAACATCGCCTTGAGGCCCGGCGGGTGCTGCACCGCGGTGAGCAGCGCGTCGATGGCGCCGTAGGAGATGCCGTAGAGGCCGACGTCCCCGTTGCCGCCCTTGAGCCGGTGAGCCCACACCGCGGTCTCGTAGTAGTCCTTCTGCTCGCGTGGGCTGAACGACGCCCACTGCCCACCACTGGAGCCGGTGCCGCGGACGTCGACGATGACCTGGATGTAACCCCGTTGGATCAGGTAGTCGTTCTCGAAGTTCAGCTGCGGCGCGTTCTTGTTGTACGGCGTCTGGGTGAGCAACACCGGGAACGGCCCCTTGGCCGGTGAGCCGTCCTTCGCGGCCGGCCGCAACACGTCGGCCTTCAGCACGACGCCGTCGTCCATCCTGATCGGCACGTTGGTCTGCTTGGCGATGCCGTAGGTCGCCGGTCGCGGCGTCCACTTCGCGGTGGGATGGTGCGCGGTGGCGAGCACCGGTCCAGCGGCGGCGAGCGTAGCGGCGAGGGCGGCGCAGACAGCGATGCGGGGAGAGCGCACACCCCAGGTTTCGACGGCGCGGCGGGCGTCTCCTGCTGCTAGCGACGCAGCTCCCGCAACGCCGGCTCGGGATCGACCCCGCGGTCCACGGCGACGAGGAGCACCAGCGACTCCGCCTCGTCGCGACACGCTCCGCAGCCGCGCAGGTGGGCGCGCATCGCTGGGATGAGCGTCCGGCTCCCGCCGAGCAACTGCTCGACGTATTCATCGATCTTTTCGAAACAGTCGTCGCACGACAGCCACGGCTCGGCGTCGAGCGTCAGCCGCTGCACCGCCTCCGGGCTCAGGTCACGGTCCGCCGCGCTCATCGGTCCTGCTCCCGTCGCGGCATCGGCAGGTCATAGCCCCTCAGGTCGAGCTCACGACGGAGCCGGACCCGGGCGTCGTGCAGGGTCTTGTAAAGCGCGTTTCGGGTGGTCCCCAGCCGCTCGGCCAGCACGTCGATGGGCACCTCGTCGACCAGCAGCGCGATCGCAACCGTTCGCTGATGGGGGGTCAGCGCCTGGGCGATGGCGCGACGCACGGCCGTCGACAGCTCGGCGGCCTCGCTCACCTGTTCAGGGGTGGGATCCGACGCGGACGGCTCCGTCAGCTCGTGCAGCGGCACGTCCCGATGCCGCCACAGGTGGCGATTGACTTCGACCGAGGCTTGGAGGATGCCGAACTTGTAAGCCCAGGTCGTGAAGCGGCTGCGGCCTTCGAAGGTGGACAGCTTTCCCAGCAGGGACACCATGGCCTCGTCGGCAGCCTGATGGACGATGTCGTCGACGCGGACGCTGCCGACCGGCCCGAGCCGGGCCTGCATCCGGGTGACCTGGTGCCGGGCCGCACGCAGCAGCAGCTGATGCAAGCGGCGCAGCGCCTCTTCGTGTCCCGGACCAGGGGCGGACAGCAGCCGGAACCAGTCGTCATCGTCGATGACCAGCTCGGGCAGCACCGGGTCGGGGCGGCTCAGCGCGGTCATGAGCCCGATCGTCACATCTTCTTGGCGTCCGCGGGGGCTTTCTTCTTACCGAAATGTGGCGGGTAAGAGGCGCGACCGGAATCGACACGAACTAGGCATCGCACCTCGGCGATCCGACCGAAGGGGAGAATTCATGTCATCTGCCTCGTTGCTCCGCCGCCGGCTCGTGCCGCTGACGGCCCTCGCGTTCGCCGCGCTGTTGGTCGCGCTGCTCGTGAGCCTGGGCCCGACGCGTGACGCGGACGCTGTCGCCAGCCACGGCATGCGGGCGGGCGCCGCTGGCCACACCAGCGCCACCACCACGTTCTCGAAGCGCGGCTTCCACGACAAGATGCGCAAGTTGTGGGAGCAGCACGTGGAGTGGACGCGGATGGCGATCACCGACTTCGCCGCTGGTTCTGGAGGGTTCGACGCGACCGCAGCCCGCTTGCTGCAGAACCAGGTCGACATCGGTGCCGCGATCAAGCCGTTCTTCGGCACCAAGGCCGGCAACCAGCTCGCGTCACTGCTGCACGATCACATCGCGATCGCGGTGAAGATGTTGCAAGCCGCGAAGGCCGGCGACACCACGACGTTCAACGACGAGAAGGCGAAGTGGTATCGCAACGCCAACCAGATCGCGGACTTCCTCTCAGCGGCGAACCCGAAGTACTGGCCGCGGGACATGATGCGGCAGATGATGAAGGTGCACCTCAACCAGACGCTGGTCGAGGCGAGTGACGAGCTGCAGGGTGACTTCGCGGGCAGCGTGGCGAAGTACGACAAGATCGAGCACCACATGCTGCAGATGGCCGACGACCTGAGCTCGGGCATCATCGCCCGGTTCCCGGCGAAGTTCCGCTGACGGGTCAACCAGACGTCTCGGACCAGCGGGTCACCACAGCTGGTCGACGTACTGGTTGGTCCCGACGTTCGTGCGCAGGAACGGCGCTACCAGCAGCGGGTCCGCGATGCCGTCGGCAGCCAGCCGGTCGGTGTAGGTGCGGAAGCGAGGTAGCGCCGTTCGCACGTCGCCGTCGACGAAGAACAGCTGGCAGAGGCGGTTCTCCTGCCCCCCAGGGGAGCCGAGCGACATCGGCGCGCTGTCCCGCGAGTTGCGGAACTCCGGTCGGGGGGTCCAGTCGCAGGCGATCTCGACGTTCGAGTCGTCCAGCAGCTCCTTCAACGGGCCGGCCAGCCGCTCGTGCAGGGCAGCGGCGTCGACCGGCTGTCCATCCTGGGCCCGGCCGTCGAGCCACACACCGACGATCGCGTCGTAGTGGTGGTCCAGCGCGAGCTCGACCGGGACGGGATCCGAGTCGCGGTAGGTCGAGCCGACGTAGTCGAACGTGACCGTGTGTACGTGCGACCGCTCGCTGAAACCGCGACCGTTGCCATAGAGCCAGCGCACCTGCTTGAGCGCCCACGCATCCCAGTCCTCGTGATGGCCCTGCTCGATCCAGTAGATGGCGACATAGGAACCGGCGTCGATCGGGTCGGCGATCGCCGCGGTGCCCCAGCGCAGGTCCTTCATCTCTCGTGTCGCCACCCAGCGCGACCCGGCAAAGTTGTAGGGCCCGATGAGGCAGCCGGCGATGTAGTGGTCGCGCTCGTACCAGCGGTTGTACGCCGCCTCGAAACCCTTGTGTGGGTCGACGAGGGTGAGCAGCATCGACCCGACCTTGACCGGGTAGTCGTCCACTCCGCCGATCTCCAGCGGGTAGTTGTCACTGGTGGTCATGGGCTCTCCCCCATCGATTCGCAGGATGTCGGTCGACTTGTGGCACCGTTGCCGGTGTGAGCGACGCGCACGAGCAGATCCGCAACCTGCTGGGTCGTTATTGCGAGCTCATCGACGCGGGCGACTTCGCCGCTCTCGCCGCCTTGTTCGCGGACGCGACCCTGGCTGACGAGCAGGGCAACGTCTTCGCCACGGGTGCCGCGGAGATGCACGCGATGTGGGAGGCGCAGACGATCCGCTACGACGGTTCGCCGCGCACCAAGCATCTCACCGCCAACGTCGTGCTCGACATCGACGAAACCGCCGGCACCGCCCACAGCACCTCGTCGTACGTCGTGATGCAGAGCGCTCCGGGCTTCTCGCTGCAGCCGATCGTGACCGGCCACTACGCCGACACGTTCGCCCGCGGCGACGACGGCAGCTGGCACTGGACCCAGCGCCGTTATGCGGTCGACCACGTCGGAGACCTGTCCCATCACCTGAAGCGGGTCTGACGGCTCAGTTCACCTGTCGGTCCGAGCCGGACCAGAACTGCGCCCGCAGCGCCTTCTTGTCCGGCTTCCCGAGTGCGGACAGCGGGATCGCGTCGACGAAGTCGACGGACTTGGGCTGGTGCACGGCACCCTTGCGCTCCTTGACCAGCGCGATCAGCTCGTCGGCTTCGACGGCGACGTCGGGACGGCGTACGACGACCGCCTTGACCGCCTCGCCCCACTTCTCGTCGGGTACGCCGATGACGGCGACCTGCGCCACGCCGGGATGCGTGGAGATGACGTCTTCGATCTCCCGGGGGAACACGTTGAACCCACCGGAGACGATCATGTCCTTCTTGCGGTCGACGATCGTCAGGAAGCCCCGGGCATCCTTGCGGGCGATGTCGCCGGTGTGCAGCCAGCCGCCCTTGAGCGCCTCCTCGGTCTGCTCGGGCTTGTTCCAGTACCCCTTCATCACGAGCGGCCCGCGGACGCAGATCTCACCCGGCTCGCCGTCGGGCACTTCGGCCAAGTCGTCGTCGAGCAGCGCGACCTTCAGCCACGGCACGGGTCGGCCGCAGGTGGCCAGTCGCGCCATGTCGTCGACGTCGTGCTCGTCCTTCTTCAACACGGCGATCGTCATGCCGCACTCGGACTGGCCGAAGAACTGGAAGAAGATCGGGCCGAACGTGCCGATCGCTTCCTTCAGCCGTGTCGGCGACATCGCGGACGCCCCGTAGTAGACGGTTTCCAGGCTGGACAGGTCGTAGTCGGCGAGCTTCGGGTGGTCGAGCAGCAGGTAGAGCATCGTCGGCACCAGCATGGTCGCCGTGATGCGGTACTTCTGGATTGCCTCCAGCACCGCCGTCGGCTCGAATCCAGGCAGCACGACGATCGACCCGCCGCGCAGCAGCGTCGGCACGAAGAAGGCCGCGCCCGCGTGCGACAGCGGCGTCGAGATGAGGAACCGGACCTCCTCCGGCCACTCCCACTCGCTCATCTGGATCTGGCAGAGCGTCGCACCGGAGCGGTAGGTCTGCATCACACCCTTGGACTTGCCGGTTGTGCCGCCGGTGTAGGTGAGGCCGGTGACTTCCTCGGGGTCGACGACCGGAGCCTGCAGCGGCTTCGCCTCGAAGCTCTTCGCCAGCGCGATGAGGTCGGTGCCGACGTCGGAGGGTCCGAGGGACAGCAGCGTCTTGAGCCCCGGCACCTTGTCGCGCAGCTCGGCCGCGCGTCCGTCGAACGCGGTCGGGTCGAACACGAGCGTCTCGACACCGGCGTCCTCGAGGACGTAGGCCTGGTCGTCGAGGGAACCCATCGGGTGCAGCG
>DASTWK010000037.1:0-3185 GCA_035776655.1 Mycobacteriales bacterium
TGCGCGTCCACCTCGGCACCGACCACGCCGGACTCGACCTCAAGCAGCACCTCATCGACCACCTGCAGGCCCGCGGCCACGAGCCGGTCGACCACGGCGCGTTCGTCTACGACGCCCTCGACGACTATCCCGTGTTCTGCCTGCGCGCGGCCGAGGCCGTCGTGGCCGACCCCGGCAGCCTCGGCGTCGTCATCGGTGGCTCCGGCAACGGCGAGGCGATCGCCGCCAACAAGGTCGACGGCGCGCGCTGCGCGCTGCTGTTCAGCGAGGACACCGCCCGGCTGGCGCGCGAGCACAACGACGCCAACGTCGCGAGTCTCGGGGCGCGGATGTACGACGAGCAGCATGCGCTCCGGTTCGTCGAGGTGTTCCTGTCGACGCCGTTCAGCGGTGACGCCCGCCATGTCCGGCGGATCGGCCAGCTGCGCGACTACGAGCGCTCGCGGGAGGTGCCGTCGGGCTGACCGCCCGACCGGCCCCGGTCGGTGCGCTGCCGCTGCTGGCGGCGGCTCTGCGCGACGACGCTCTGAACGATCTCCTCGGCGGCGGCGACGTCAGCGGGCCGCGGCCGCGACACGTCGCGTGACCGCATCGCCCCGCTGACACCGACCTGCGACGACGAGCGCTCGTGTCGGGGCATCGCGGTACCTCCCGGTGTTCGTTGCGCCGCTGCACCAGGACCCATCATGCAGCGGTGCAGCGGCGGTGGTTGCGGTGCAGGCGGGTAACCGATAAGTGTTCCTGGCAGCCGACCCAGCACGAACGGAGCCACCGATGCACGGATTACGCCTCGTCACGGCCGTCGCGTTCCTCGCGGCCGCCGCCACGACCGGCCTGTTCTTCGCGGGCACCGACATCGCCGGTCCCATCGCTCTGGTGCTCGGATCGGTCGTGCTGACGGCCGGGTCGACGGCAGCGCTCGCAGGGCTGCGCTCCTGGGGCGTCCCGGGCGACCACGGCTGAGCGGCAGTCAGGTGCGCGACCTCACCGAGGTCAGCCGTGCTTGGCCACGGTCAGCAGCACGACCGCGTCCTCGAGTGCGTGCAGGTCGTGCCGTGACGGCGGCACGATGATGAGATCGCCGCGCCGGCCCTCCCAGGAGTCGCTGCCGGCGCCCAGCCGGACCCGGCCGGTGAGGACGTGCGCGGTGGCCTCGCCCGGGTTCTCGTGCTCCCCCATCGTGGTGCCCGCGCTCAGCGCCACGAGCGTCTGACGCAGCGTGTGCTCGTGCCCACCGAACACCGTCTCGGCGCTGCGACCCGCGCTCGAAGCACGTGCGCGGTCCAGGTGTTCGCGGGCGAGGGCGTCGAGCGAGAGCTTCTGCATGGATCAGCCTTCCCGGGTGTGGGCGACCACGTAGTCACGGAGCACGACCGCGTTGTTGTGCTCGCGGTCGCGGGAACTGTAGACGAGGTTCACGTCGCCGGCCGACACCGCGTCGGCGAGCGGCCGCCAGGCCTCCGGGCGGGCGTCGAGCTCCGCGGTGTAGCGGCGCCGGAACTCCGCCCACCTCGCCGGATCGTGCCCGAACCACTTCCGCAGCTCCGTGCTCGGCGCCGCGTCCTTGCACCAGCCGTCCAACGCCAGCTCTTCCCGGCGTACGCCGCGGGGCCACAGACGCTCCACGAGGAACGTCTTCCCCGGCCCAGGCGGCTCGCGGTCGTAGACCCGGAAGAGTCGGATCTCACCCATCGCAGCTCACCAGTGCCTCTGCCGGTCCGATCGTGCGACGAGAGCCGCGGCCTGGGACCTTTCTCGGGCACCCACCTCGGCTGCGTCCGCCGCTAGAACAGGTTACAGTCTGCGGGTCACTCGTCGATACGGGTCAGGGCTACCAGCCCGGCAGAGCACGAGGAGCACGGCGTGCGCTCACAGCTCCGGATCGTCTGTTCGGTGGCCGCTGCCGGCATGCTGCTGGCGGGCTGCGGATCGAGGCTCTCCCCGGAGCAGCAGCAGATCGCCATCGGGGCGGCCCACGGGGGGACGCTCGCCGGCAGCTCGGGCGGTGGTGCCACCGGGGAGGGCGGCAGCACCGGTTCCTCCGGCGGAGGACCCGCGCCCACCTCGACCACGGCGCCCGGCATGGCGTCGTCCGGCATCGGCGGGTCGACCCCCGTGGCCGGCGGCCCGCAGCCCGGCAGCTCCGGCGGCAGCGACCGGGGAGCGACCGGCTCCGGCCAGTCCACGTGCAAGGCGACGAAGGCCACCGATGTCGGTGTGACGCCGACGTCGATCACGGTGGCCAACATCGCGGACGTCACGGGACCGGTGCCGGGTCTGTTCAAGTCGGCGCAGCAGTCGGCGCTGGCGTTCGCGGCGTACTGGAACGCGACCCAGGGTGGGATCTGCGGCCGGCAGATCCGGGTGAAGCCGCTCGACTCGCGCACCGATGCCAACGGCTACCGCGAGCAGATGCTCACCGCCTGCAAGTCGGCGTTCGCGTCGGTCGGGTCGATGTCGGCGTTCGACAGCGGCGGCGCGCAGGTCGAGGACCAGTGCGGGATCGTCGACGTCTCGGCCGCCGCGGTCACGCAGGAGCATCAGGCGTCCAAGGTGACGTACGCCGCGAACGCCACGCAGGTGGGCCAGGTGTCGTCGACGGTGCCGGGCTGGATCGCCGAGAAGTACCCGGAGGCGGTGAAGAAGGCGGCGTTCCTCTACATCAACGCCGGCGCAGCGGCCGTCAACGCCAAGGCGGACATCAAGACCTACGAGCAGTACGGCCACGGGTGGAAGTTCGTCTACACCCAGCCGGTCGACATCTCGACGTTCAACTACGCGCCGTTCGTGCAGAAGATGAAGCAGGAGGGCGTGCGGTTCGTGCAGTGGCTGGGCGCCTACCAGCAGGCGGTCCGGCTGGCGCAGGCGATGCAGCAGCAGGGCTTCAAGCCGGACATGTTCCTGCTCGACCCGACCGGCTACTCCTCCGACTACGTGCAGTCGGGCGGTGCGGCGGTCGACAACACCGTCGTCTACATGGACTCCGCGCTGTTCCAAGACGCCAGCAGCAACAAGGAGATGGCCACCTACATCACCTGGCTGAAGCGCGTCGCAGGCGGTGCCGAGCCGTCGTACTTCGGCATCTATGCGTGGTCGGCGATGCGGTTGTTCGCCGAGACGGCGGAGAAGATCGGGCCGGACCTGACCCGGGCCAAGATGCTGGCCGCGCTGAAACAGGTCGACAA
>DASTWK010000038.1:0-7251 GCA_035776655.1 Mycobacteriales bacterium
CGCTCGAGGCCCTGCGGGCGCTGACCGCGCGCATCGGCTGCTGCGCGGTCGTCACGGGCCGCGCCGCCATCGATGCGGTCCGCCTCGGTGGGCTCGCCGAGGTGCCCCGGCTGCACGTGCTCGGACACTACGGTCTCGAGCGGTGGTACGCCGGGCAGCTGGACTCGCCGGACGCTGTTCCGGCCGTGGCGCGGGCCCGGGACCGGCTGCGGGGGTTGGTCGCGGCGGCGCCGGCCGGCGTGCACCTGGAGGACAAGGGGCACTCGCTCGTCGTGCACACCCGACCGGCCACCGACCCGGCCGCGGCGCTGGCCGACCTGCGGGCCCCGGTCGACCGGCTCGCTGCCGAGCTCGGGCTGGAGGTGGTGCCGGGCCGGTTCGTGCTCGAGCTGCGCCCGTCCGGGATCGACAAGGGTGCGGCCGTGCGCCGGCTCGCCGCCGACCGCGACCCAGCGGCGATGCTCTACCTGGGCGACGACCTCGGGGACCTGCCCGCCTACGCGGCCGTGGAGAGCCTGCGCCGCGAGGGCATCCCCGGGCTGACCGTGGCGAGCGTCGACCCGCGGCTCGACGACGCCCCGCCGCAGCTCGCGGCCCGCGCCGACCTGGTGCTCGGCGGACCGGAGCAGGTCGTGGCGTTCCTGACCGCGCTGGCTGCCGCTGTCGGCGAACCCTGACTCACAGTGCGTCCAGCTGGTTCTGCAACCAGGCCCGCGGCGGGCTCCCGACCGCGGCCGCGGCCAGCCGCTCGGCCCGCAGCCGCCGTTGCTCCGCCGGCATCGTCAACGCGGCGTGGATGGCCTCGGCGGTGCCGCTCACGTCGTACGGGTTGATCAGCAGTGCCTCCGCTCCCAGCTCGTCCGCCGCCCCCGCCTCCCGGGACAGCACGACCGCCACGTCACCGGCGAGCACCGGGCCCTCTTTGGCGACCAGGTTCATGCCGTCGCGCAGCGGGTTGACGACGAGCACATCGGCCAGCTGCAGCGCGGCCAGGGAGCGGGAGTAGTCGTCGTTGACCTCGAGCAGCACCGGAGACCAGCCGGCGGTGGCGAACTCGTCGTCGATCTCGCGCGCGACCCGCTGCACCTCGGCGGTGTAGGCGCGATAGTCCGGCAGGTCGTGCCGGGACGGGTAGGCGAGCACCACGTGCACGACGTGGCCACGGTGCTCGGGCCGGCTGCGCAGCAGCTCGCGGTAGGCGTGCAGGCCGCGGACGATGTTCTTGGACAGCTCGGTGCGGTCGACCCGCACGATCGCGCGGCGATCACCGATGCGCCGTTGCATCGCCTCGCGCCGGGCGCGCACGTCGGTCTGTGCCGCGCGCTCCCGCAGCGAGTCGGCGTCGACCCCGAGCGGATTGACCTGCACGCGTGTCGTGCGCCCGCCCAGGGTCACCGTGCCCGCACCGGCCTGCGCGCCGAGCAGCTCGACGCAGCAGTCGCTGAACGCGGCCGCCCACCGCGGGGAGTGGAAGCCGACCGCATCGGCGCCGAGCAGCCCGGTCAACAACGCGACGGTGACGTCGTCGGGCAGCAGGGAGAAGTACGACGGGACGGCCCACGGCGTGTGAGTGAAGTGGCCGATGCGCAGGTCCGGTCGCCGCTGCCGCAACAGTGCCGGGACGAGCATCAGGTGGTAGTCCTGCACCAGCACCTTGGCGCCGTCCGCCGCCTCCTCGGCCAGCGCGTCGGCGAAGGCCTGGTTGTAGTCGACGTAGGCCCGCCAATAGCTCGACCAGCGGGCGTCGAAGATCGGGCTGTGTGGCGTGTCGAACAGCGTGTGGTTGACATACCAGAGCGTCGAGTTGGCGACCGCGTTGTAGGCGCGGCGGAACGTCGCCTCCTCGATCGCCAGCATCCGCACGGCGGTGCCGCCGGTGTCGTGACCGGCGCGGTCCAGCCGCCCGTCCGGCGCGCCGCTCGCGGCCATGCGATCGGCGTCCGACAAGGCCGCGCACACCCACACCGCCGAGCCGGCCGCGGTCGCGGCAGCGACGCCGGACACGAGGCCGCCGCCGCCGCGGGACAGGTGCAACACGCCGTCGTCGCCGAGGCGAAACGCCAGCGGCCCGCGGTTGGAGGCGAGCAGGACATCCGCCTGGCTCGGGGGCGCGGAGGGCACGGCGGGAGCGTAACGACAGCCCGGCCGGGCACGGACAGCCCGTGGCCGACGCCGAGGACATCGACCGGGGCTCCGGTGCCGCACCGGCGCCGGAGCCGGACAAGGACGAGAGCGCGCTCACCGTGGTCGTCGCCATCGTGGCCAACCTGGCGGTCGCGATCGCGAAGGGTGTCGCCGGTGCGTTGAGCGGATCGGCCGCGATGCTGTCCGAGTCGGCGCACTCGCTCGCCGACACGACCAACGAGTGCCTGCTGCTGGTGGCGGTGAAGCGCAGCGCGCGACCGGCCGACGCCCGCCACCAGTTCGGCTATGGCCGCGAGCGCTACTTCTGGACTCTGCTCGCGGCGGTCGGCATCTTCGTCGGTGGCGGCGTCTTCGCCGTGCAGGAAGGCATCCGGCAGCTGCTCGGCTCGGGCGCCGAAGGCGGGCACTACCTGCTGTCCTACGGCGTGCTCGGTCTCGCCTTCGTCTTCGAGGGCGTCTCGTGGACCCGGGCGGTGCGGCAGCTGCGGGAGGACGGTCGGCGGACCCACCGCAGCTTCCGTGCGCAGGTGTGGGACACCACCGACCCGACCGCGACCACCGTGTTCTTCGAGGACTCCGCCGCCCTCGTCGGCTTGCTGCTCGCCGCTCTCGGCATCGGGCTGCACCAGGCGACCGGCAACCCCTACGCCGACTCGGCCGCCTCCATCGCGATCGGCCTGCTGCTGACCGCGGTCGCGTTCCTGCTCGGCCGGGAGAACCGCAGCCTCATCGTGGGCGAGTCGGCCGACCCGCGGTTGCAGCGGGCGGTCACCGAGCTGCTGTCGTCCTATCCGGAGGTGACCCGCGTCGAGGAGCTGCTGACGATGGTGATCGGCCGCGGCGAGATCCTCGTCGCGGCGCGGCTCGACCTCGAAGACGAGCTGCGCGCCGGCGAGATCGAGGAGCTGGCCCGGCGGATGGAGCACGACGTCATCGAGCGCAACCCGATGGTGCGGCACTTCTTCGTGGACATCACCGCCGACACGATCAACTCGACGCGCTAACGCATGGTCGTGAGCGGCGGCCGTTCGAGCTCGGTCATGTCGGTGTCGACCACGCGATAGCCGCTGCCGTCGCGGACGAACTGGGTGATCTCCACCGGCGCCTCGACGGGTCGACGGAGCCGGGCCTGGGCCACCTGCAGGATCTCGATCGCCATCCGGCCGAGCTTGTGCAGGTCGGAGTTGCGGTGCTTGCGGCGGGCCAGGTCCACCTGCGCCATCGCCTCCAGCCCGACGGCGGCGTACGTGTCCACGAGTAGCCCGAACTCCACGCCGTACCCGCAGGGGAACGGCAACGTCTCCAGCAGCGCGCGCCGCGCCGCGTACTCGCCGCCGAGCGGCTGCACGAAGCCGCCGAGCTGCGGCCAGTGCAGCGCCAGCAACGGCCGCGCGACGAGCTCGGTGACGCGGCCGCCGCCGGCCGGTAACAGCGTCTCGCCGGACTGCAACGGCCGGTCGTAGGTCGCCTTGACGAACGCGACCGCCGGCGCGGTCAGCAACGGCCCGAGCAAGCCGGTGACGAACGTGGGGGAGAAGTCGGACAGGTCGCTGTCGATGAACACGATCACGTCGCCGGTGGTGGCGGCGAGCGAGCGCCAGAGCACCTCGCCCTTGCCGGGGCGGGGGGGCAGGTGGGTCAGCACGTCCTCCCGTCGTACGACGCGCGCGCCGGCCGCCGCCGCGACCTCGAGCGACCGGTCGGTCGAGCCAGAGTCCATGACGACGAGCTCGTCGACCAGCCCGGTGCGGTCCACGAGGTCGCGCCGGATGCGCGCCACGATCCGCCCGACCGTCGCCTCCTCGTCGAGGCACGGGAGCACCACGCTGACCCGGGTCGCCCCCTTGCGCTCGACGAGCCGGGCGACCGGCCAGTCGCTCGCGCGGGACGTCCGCCGGTCGAACCACGCTCGCGCCTCGGGATGCACGTGTGCGACACTGACACACGCGTTGTTCGTCATCGCCGACGGACGCGCACTCATCAAGAGGGGCAGAGGGACCGGCCCGGCGAAGCCCCGGCAACCATCCGGCACATCTCGCAGCCGCGAGGCCCGGTCGGACAGGTGCCAAATCCGGCTCACAGCGAGTGCTGTGGGGCAGATGAGGACGAAAGGCCTCGCGTGATGACTGTCGTGACCTCCCCCAGCTCGCTGGATCGTGCCGATGCGCGGTTCGGAGCGGCCACCCACCTGGTCTGTCGCGAGTGCGGCGCGACCTACGACCTCGGCCCGGGCAACGCCTGCGAGCAGTGCTTCGGCCCGCTCGAGATCGGCTATGACGAGTCGCTGCTCGCGCTGGTGACACGTGAGTCGATCGAGGCCGGGCCGCGCACGATGTGGCGGTACGGCGGGCTGCTGCCCGCGACGCCGCTGGTCGACCTGCAGGTCGGCTGCACCCGGCTGCACCGCGCCGACAACCTGGCCCGCGAGCTCGGGATGAAGTCGCTGTGGGTCAAGGATGACAGCGGCAACCCCACGCACTCGTTCAAGGACCGTGTCGTCGCCGTCGCCGCCTCGGCCGCGAAGGCGCTCGGGTTCTCGGTGATCTCCTGCGCGTCGACCGGCAACCTCGCGAACGCGGTCGCTGCGGCCGCGGCCCGGGCAGGGCTGCGCTCGGTGGTGTTCATCCCGCACGACCTCGAGCCGGGCAAGGTCGTCACGACCGCGGTCTACGGCGGCACGCTGGTCGCGGTCGACGGCAACTACGACGACGTCAACCGCTTGTGCGCCGAGGTCGCCGGCGAGCAGCCGTGGGCGTTCGTCAACGTCAACGTGCGGCCGTTCTATGCCGAGGGCTCCAAGACCGTCGGCTTCGAGATCGCCGAGCAGCTCGGATGGCGACTGCCGGAGCAGGTGGTGGTGCCGATCGCGTCCGGCGCGCTGTTGACGAAGGTCGACAAGGGCTGGCAGGAGTTCTCCCGGCTCGGGTTGGTCGAGCCCACGTCGTACAAGGTCTTCGGCGCGCAGGCGACCGGCTGTTCACCGGTGTCGGCCGCGTTCGCGGCCGGCCACGACGTCGTCCAGCCGGTGCGGCCGTCGACGATCGCGAAGTCGCTGGCCATCGGCAATCCGGCCGACGGCCCCTACGCGCTCGACGTCGTCCGGCGGACCGGCGGCGCGATCGCCGACGTCAGCGACGACGAGGTCGTCGAGGGCATCCGGCTGCTGGCGCGCACCGAGGGCGTGTTCGGTGAGACGGCCGGCGGAGTGACGGTGGCGACGCTGCGCAAGCTGCTGCGGGAGGGCAGCCTCGACCCGGACGCCGAGACCGTGATCCTCAACACCGGTGACGGGCTGAAGACGCTCGACCCGGTCGCACCGGTGGCGGGCCCGACGGTGACGATCCGCCCGACGCTGGAAGCCTTCCGCGCCGCCGCCGTCGCCTGACCTCCCCTCGCCGCCGCGGCGAGGGGCCGCTCAGGGCGAAGGACCGAACGAGGAGAATGAAGCAGTGAGTGTGACGTTGCGGGTGCCGACGATCCTGCGACCGTTGACCGACGGTCAGTCCGAGCTCGCGGTCGACGGGGTGTCGACGCTGGCCGAGCTGATGGCGAAGGTCGACGCCGACCACCCGGGCATCCGCGACCGAGTGCTCGACGACACCGGCAAGATCCGCCGGTTCGTGAACGTCTATGTCGGCGAGGAGGACGTCCGCTTCGCCGGCGGGCTCGAGACCCCCACGCCCGACGGCGTGACGGTGAGCATCATCCCCGCCGTGGCCGGCGGCTGAGCCCGGTGCCGTGGCCGGCGGCTGAGCCTGCTCGCCGCCACGGCCCGGGCCCGCGCGTCAGTTGTTGATGTAGCGACCGAAGCGCCAGCGGGCGTGCCACATCTTCTGCTTCTTGACGTGGCTGCCGCTGTGCGGCGCGTCCCACATGTAGCCGTGCCCGGCGTAGATGCCCACGTGGTAGGCGTAACCGCTGCGGTTGGTCGCGAACACCAGGTCACCCGGCCGCAGGTTGCGCCGGTGCCAGATGCGGTGCGAGCCCTGCTTCTGCGCCTCCGCCGTCCGCGGCAGGTGGCGGCCGAGCGCCTTGCGGAATGTGTAGAGCACGAGCCCAGAGCAGTCGAAGGCGTTGGGACCGGTGGCGCCCCAGCGGTAGGGGTCACCCTTCTGGTTGGCCGCCACGTGCAGCACCTTGTCGGCGCGCTCGGCGAACACCTGCGCCCGCGACATCCGGGTGGTGGTCGTGGTCGAGGAGGTGCTCGACGCGGACGCGGTGGTCGCGGGCGAGGCGGTGGTCGAGCTGTGGGTGACCGCGGCCTGCGCGGACGGCACGGCGGAGAGGGTAACGGCGCCGGCGAGCAGACCGCCGGTGACGATGCGACGCAGCCGGATGGACGGTTTGAGGGCGTGCGGCAGCGCGAGAGGTGCGGAGGGGGTCATCGAGTCTCCGACGCCTGCCGGGTTAGCTGTCGGGTTCGGGCGGAAGACTGGCCCGGCCACCGGCTCCAAAGGACAAGTCGGCGGGCTTCACCCCGAGGGGCGCTCGTCAGGGACGAGCACTCCGGTTGTGTGGTTCCCCGGTCCCGTCCCTGGGTCTAGTGGCGCGACTGCCGGGACGGGCTCGGCGAGGGCAGCGCGGCTCCGCCGGGGGGTGGCGGGAGCACAAGAGAAGGTACGGCAGGTCCCCGCGCTTTCCTTAGCCCGCCACGGAAAGTGACCGCTTTCTGGCGGTTACGACAGCCAGATCGGGGGCAGAAGCCGGAGCCGCTCCTGCCGCTGTGGGCATCTTGCACTCCCGGGGTGAGAGTGCTAAAAATGCGTTAGCACTCGGAACAGGCGAGTGACAGACCGGTACGACGAGGTGCCGCCCCGGGGGACTGGGCCCCGGCACCGTCCGTCGCGGGCGTCGTACGACGGTCACCCCACGTCCGTCCGCGGGAGGAACCACCGCATGGCCAAGATCATCGCGTTCGACGAGGACGCGCGTCGCGCTCTCGAGCGTGGCATGAACCAGCTCGCCGACGCCGTCAAGGTGACGCTCGGCCCCAAGGGCCGCAACGTCGTCCTGGAGAAGAAGTGGGGCGCCCCCACGATCACCAACGACGGTGTCACCATCGCCAAGGAGATCGAGCTCGAGGACCCCTACGAGAAGATCGGCGCC
>DASTWK010000039.1:0-3460 GCA_035776655.1 Mycobacteriales bacterium
GTGGTGAAGGCGACCGCCGGGCAGCTGGCCGCGCTGGCCCGAACGCCGGGCATCCGCGTCGTCGATCCGGCTCCGCCGACGACGAGCATCGACGCGCTCACCGTGTTCCCGCTGGAGCCCGAGGTGCGGACGGTGGTGCCCAAGGGCGGGTTGTTTGGCGCCTGATCGCGTCGCCGGCACGGGCCCGGGATTGCGGGGCGAGCGACTGGCGACAGCAGCGACGTACGCCGTCCTCGCGCTGACCATGGCCGACAACACCATGGTGGGGGTCGCAGTGCCGCGGATCCGGGCCGACTTCCGGGCCGGCGTGACCTCGCTGGAATGGGTCGTGGCCGGCTACATCGTCGCGTTCGCCGGCCTGCTGTTCACCGGAGGAGTCCTCGGCGACCGCTACGGGCGCAAGCGCGCTCTGCTGATCGGTGTCGGCATCTTCGCCGCCGGCGCCGTCATCGCCGCCCTTGCCCGCAACGACACCGTGCTCGTCGCGGGGCGTGTCGTGCAGGGGCTCGGCGCCGCCTGCTCCGAACCCGGCACGCTGTCGCTGTTGCGGCAGCTGCACCCGGAGGAGCGGCGGCGTGCGCGAGTGCTCGGCGGATGGGCGGCCGCGTCCGGCGTCGCGTTGGCGGCCGGTCCGGTGGCCGCCGGAGTGCTCATCGCCGTTGGTGGCTGGCGTGCCGTGTTCTGGGGCGAGCTGGTCGCGGCGGTCCTGGCCGGCGTGATCGCGGCGGTGCTCCTCGGCGACAGCCGCGACCCGGCGCCCGGGCGGGACATTGCCGGCCAGGTGTGCGCCGCGGTGACGCTGGCCAGTCTGGTGTTCGCCCTGATCGACGGTCAGGACCGCGGCTTCACCTCGCCTGTCGTCGTCGTGGCGTGGGTGGTCGGGGCGGCGGCCGCCGTCGCGTTCGTGCTGGTCGAGCGCTCGCGACCACACGGTGTCGTCGACCTCGCACTGGTGCGGGACCGGTCGGCGGCCGCCGGCCTGTGGGCGGCCGCGACGTCGACGTTCGCGCTGTTTTCGGTGCTGCTGCTGGTGAGCCTCTACGTGCAGGTGGTCGGTGGCTATTCCGGCCTCGGTACGGCGGCCGTCTTCACCCCCATGACGCTCGTCATGGTTGTGGCCGGGGTCATCGGCGGCCGCTGGGTCGTCGTACGAGGAGCCCGGACGACGCTGGTCACCGGGCTTTCGGTCGCGGCGGCCGGAATGTTGGCGCTGGACCTTTCCCTCGGGCGGCCGGTGAACGCCGTGGCGACTGCCGGGTGGCTGACTCTGCTCGGCGCGGGGCTGGGGCTCGTCGTGGCGCCCATGGTCGGCACGGTGCTCGCGCGGGTGCCGGCGAGTCGCTCCGGCATGGCGGCGGCCGCCGCGACCGCGGCCCGCGAGGTCGGCGGCGTCGTCGGCGTGAGCGTGCTCGGCGCGATCCTTTACGCGAAGCTGTTTTCCGGGCTCACCCACCGGCTGCTCGACATCGGCATCCCGGTCAGCTATCGCACGATCGTCATCGACGCCGTACGTCGCGGCAGCAAGATCCCGACCAACCTCGTCGCGACCGACCCGGCCGCCCGGCACTCCGTCGTGGGCCGCGTGCTCGCCTCGATCAAGCAGTCGCTGATCGACCGGACCGTCGATGCGGGCAAGGCGGCGTACGTCGCCAGCGTCCGTGACGCGCTGATCGTGGCTGTCGGCGTGTTGCTCGCCGGCGCGATCGGAGTCTGGTGGCTCCTTCGCACCACGCCCGACGACCCCTGACCCGCTGAGTTGTCTGATCCGGTGAGGTTGGCGTTGCCGGCGGTTGGCCGTGGTGAGAGTTGCGTTGTCTGCCGCACAACGCAAGCTTCACCGGCGCCGCCGGTCAGGGCGCCGACGATCATGACGTTGGCCGTCGCCGGCGCGGCGTGTCGCCTGCTCGCGGAGCGGATTTCGTCATGATCGTTTGCTAGGGCCGGCGTGGCGGTTGCGGCCGACACGCTCTCGGAAAGCGTCGGACCGAGGGCGTATCTAGGGCAGGATGAAGCACTGCACATCGGCTCTCTTCCCCGGGCCGAGATCGTGATCGTTTTCGGCGCCGGGAGTGCTCGTGTCTGACTCGTTCGTGCACCTGCACGTGCACACCGAGTACTCGATGCTCGATGGCGCCGCCCGGTTGAAAGACCTGTTCAAGGAAGCCGCGCGCATGGGGATGCCTGCGCTGGCGATGACCGACCACGGCAACGTGTTCGGCGCCTACGACTTCTACAAGCAGGCCAAGGAAGCCGGCATCAACCCGCTCATCGGCAGCGAGCTCTATGTGACCCCCGGCACGCACCGGTCCGAGCGCACCCGCGTGCGCTGGGCGGAGGGCGGTGAGGACGACGTCTCCGGCGGCGGTGCCTTCACGCATATGACGGTGCTGGCCGAGACGACAGAAGGCATGCACAACCTGTTCCGGTTGTCCTCGCTTGCGAGCCTCGAGGGTTTCTTCTACCGCCCGCGCGTCGACCGCGAGCTGATCGAGACCTACAGCAAGGGCATCATCGCGACCACCGGCTGCCCGTCGGGTGAGATCCAGACGCGGCTGCGGATGGGCGACTACGACGGCGCCAAGCGCGTTGCCGGCGAGCTGCAAGACATCTTCGGCCGGGACAACTTCTTCTGCGAGCTCATGGATCACGGGCTCGACATCGAGCGGCGCGTGCACCAAGACCTCAAGCGGTTGGCCGACGAGTTGAGCATTCCGCTCGTCGCGACCAATGACTTGCACTACACGTACGCCGACGACGCCGACGCGCACGAGGTGCTGCTCTGCGTGCAGTCCGGCAAGACGATGGCCGACCCGAAGCGGTTCAAGCTCGATGGCCGCGACTTCTACCTGAAGTCGCCGCAGGAGATGCGTCAGCTCTGGCGCGAACTCCCGCAGACCTGCGACAACACCTTGTTGATCGCCGAGCGCTGCAAGGTCGAGTTCACGTCGCGCAACCTCATGCCGGCGTTCCCGGTGCCGGAAGGAGAGACCGAGGAGTCCTGGCTGGAAAAGGAGGTGGCTCGCGGCCTCGCCCGTCGTTACCCCGCCGACCGCTATCCGCAGGGCGCTCCGGAGGACCGGCGGCAGCAAGCGGCGTACGAACTGCAGGTCGTCAACCAGATGGGGTTCCCCGGCTACTTCCTCGTCGTCGCCGACCTCTGCCGGCACGCGCGCGACAACGGCATCCGGGTCGGACCCGGGCGTGGTTCGGCCGCCGGGTCGATGATCGCCTACCTGCTCGGCATCACCGAGCTCGACCCGGTCGAGCACAAGCTCCTGTTCGAGCGCTTCCTCAACCCGGAACGCATCTCGATGCCCGACATCGACCTCGACTTCGATGAGCGCCGGCGCGGCGACATGATCCGCTACGCGACCCAGCGCTACGGCGAGGAGCGGGTCAGCCAGATCATCACCTACGGCACCATCAAGGCGAAGCAGGCCGTGAAGGACTCCGCGCGGGT
>DASTWK010000040.1:0-18189 GCA_035776655.1 Mycobacteriales bacterium
GCGGCCTCGCCAGCATCTGGCTCTATGTCTCGCTGTCGTTGGCACCCGCGGTCGTCGTCCTGGAGAAGCAGCGACCGGTCGAGGCGCTGCGTCGGTCTCGACAGCTGGTCAGCGGGAGCTGGTGGCGGGTGCTCGGGGTCCTCGTGCTCGCAGCGCTGCTTGCCGCGGTCGCCGCCGCGATCATCAGCATCCCGTTCGGGGTCGACGGTGGCGGCCTCACCGCGCTCGGCGATCGCACCTCGCCGGTCTTGCTCAGCGAGCTCGCCGTGACCGCGGCCGGCAGCTTCGTGGCGAGCACGCTGACCCGCCCGTTCACTGCCGCCGCGGTCGCGCTGCTCTACGTGGACCGCCGAATGCGCACCGAGGATCTGGCCCGGTCGCTGGCTGCGGCGGCGGAGGACCGGGACGGCCGGCCCCGCCTCGACCAGCGGCCCTAGTCGAAGGTCACTAGTCGAAGGTCACATAGAACGGCGGCGGTGACTGGGAGGCGTGGCTCGGCTTCACCAACGTGAGCGTGCCGGTGCCCGAACCGCTACGGCCGGCGTAGCCGCCGCTCGCGGTGACGCTGTGCCAGGCGAAGGCGAACCCGGACTGGCACGCGGCGAAGGCGCCGAACGTCTTGCTGCTGCGCACCGCGACGGTGAGGGTGCCTTTGGTTGTCGTCAACACCAGCCGAGCCGTGCAGTGCCCCTGCTGGATGTTGCCGGTGCCGGCCACCCGGCCGGCAGCCTTGGTCGCACCGAGGCTGGTGTGGCCGTGACCGCTGACGCGATAGGCGCGACCCACGTCGGGGTTGGTCTGCACCCGGTGATAAGCGCCGCTGATGGTGCCGTGCACCGACAGCGGGGTGGCGGCCACGGCCGGGACGGCCATGGCCGTCGCGGTTGCGGCCGCCAGGACTGCCCCGGCTCCGGCCAGCTTCGATCGGTCCGACATCGGTGCCCCCCTCGAGATGTGCCTCGATGCTGGGACGCGCGCTGGTGCCGGTTGGTTCCGCGCCCGGATCAGTAGCGGTAGGCGTCGGACTTGAACGGCCCGTGGACCGGGACGCCGATGTAGTCGGCCTGCTCCTGGGTCAGCGTGGTGAGCTTCACGCCGAGGGCATCGAGGTGCAGCCGGGCGACCTTCTCGTCCAAGTGCTTGGGCAGCACGTAGACCCCGACCGGGTAGTCGTCGCTCTTGGTGAACAGCTCCACCTGGGCGATCGTCTGGTTGGTGAAGCTGTTGGACATCACGAACGACGGGTGCCCGGTGGCGTTGCCGAGGTTGAGCAACCGCCCCTCCGACAGCACCAGGATCGAGTGCTCGGCCCTGCCGTTGCCGGCGGGGAACACCCACTCGTCGACCTGCGGCTTGATGTTGTTGCGCCGTACGCCGGGCAGCTTGGCCAGTCCCGCCATGTCGATCTCGTTGTCGAAGTGGCCGATGTTGCCGACGATCGCACCCTGCTTCATCCGCTGCATGTGCGCAGCCGTGATGATGTTGAAGTTGCCGGTGGCGGTGACGAAGATGTCCGCGGTCTCGACGACGTCTTCGAGGGTGAGCACCTGGTAGCCGTCCATCGCCGCCTGCAGCGCGCAGATGGGGTCGACCTCGGTGACGATGACCCGCGCACCCTGGCCGCGCAACGACTCGGCACAGCCCTTGCCGACGTCGCCGTAACCGCACACGACCGCGACCTTGCCGCCGATCAGGACGTCGGTGGCGCGGTTGATGCCGTCGACGAGCGAGTGCCGGCAGCCGTACTTGTTGTCGAACTTCGACTTGGTGACGGAGTCGTTGACGTTGATCGCCGGGAACAGCAGCTCGCCGCGCTCATGCATCTGGTAGAGCCGGTGCACGCCGGTCGTGGTCTCTTCGGTGACGCCCTTGATGCCGTTGGCGATCGTGGTCCACCGCACGGGGTCTTCCTGCAGTGACCGCTGGAGCGCGCTGAGGATGACGGCGTACTCCTCGGTGTCGGCAGTCGCCGGGTCGGGCACCGCGCCGGCCTTCTCGAACTCGACACCCTTGTGCACGAGCAGCGTGGCGTCACCGCCGTCGTCGAGGATCATGTTGGGACCGGCCTCCGTCGAGCCGTCCGCGGCCGGCCACCGGAGCACCTGCTCGGTGCACCACCAGTACTCCTCGAGCGTCTCGCCCTTCCAGGCGAAGACCGGCACGCCCTGGGGGTCCTCCGGCGTGCCGTTCGGGCCGACGACGATGGCCGCCGCCGCGTGGTCCTGGGTGGAGAAGATGTTGCAGGAGGCCCAGCGGACGTCGGCGCCCAGCGCGACCAGCGTCTCGATGAGCACCGCCGTCTGCACGGTCATGTGCAGCGAGCCGGTGATGCGCGCGCCGGCGAGCGGCTGGCGGTCGGCGTACTCCGCCCGCATCGCCATCAGGCCGGGCATCTCGTGCTCGGCGAGGGTGATCTCCTTGCGGCCGAACTCGGCCAACGACAGGTCCGCGACCTTGAAATCCATGCCGATGAGCCTACGGGAGATCGCGGTCGGCCGCGGTCAGGCGAGTCGTGCCTTCAGGTCGTCGATCGGACGGACCGGCGTGGGGTCGACGCCCTGACCGATGGCGAGGTAGACCGACGCGTAGTCCAGCAGCCCGACCAGCGAGGCCAACCGCTCGACCGGCGACTCGCCCTCGGATCGCACGGTGGTCACCGGCACCCCGCGTCGCTCGGCGGTCTCGGCCGACACTTCCACCCGGGCGCGCACGTCGTCGGCGCCGTCGTCGTCGTGCAACAGCACCAGCCGCAATCGCAGCGGTGTCGCATCGTCGACCCGGTCGCGGAACAGGTCGTCGGTGGCGGCGGCACCGGCCAGCGATCCGTCGAGGGAGACGACCTGGTTGTGGTGGGCCTCGGGCAACGCGCCGGTGACGGCGGGAAGCTTCGCGTTCTCGTTGAGCTGGCACCCGAAGCGGTACGCCGCCACCGCTCCCGACGGTCCGGCTCCCCACACCATCGGCACCGTGTCGGCCAGCTCCAGCGCCAGGGTCTTGGCCGGGTTGACGAACGTGTCGCGGTCCGGGCGGCAGGCCTCCGCCACAGACTCCAGGCGCGTCGCGGCGGCTTCGAGGTGGTCGTCGTTCGGCCCGAGGTCGAGCAGTCCGAGCCGTGACGCGGCCACCAGCACCGGCGTCGCCAGCGCCCACATCGAGGCCCGGGGGGCGAGCTGGGGGACGACCGGCACGAACGGCGCGCGCGCGGCGAGGCACCGGTCGGCCAGGGCCGAGCCGGCCGATCCGACGCCCAGCAGCCGGGCTCCGCGGCGTAGGGCGTCGTCGGTGGCCGCGAGGGTCTCCTGGGTCCGCCCGGAGCAGGACACCGCCAGCACGAGGTCGGCGGCACCCACCCAGCCCGGCAGCCGAGGGCTGCGGTGCACCACGACCGGCGTGGGCGCGGCGGCCAGCGTCAGTGCGGCGAGCACGTCGCCGGCGATGCCGGAGCCGCCCATGCCGGCGACGACGACCGCCCGTGGCCGCACGTCGTCGGCCAGCGCGTCGAGACCGGCATCGCGGGCGGCGGTCAGTGAGCTGCGCACCTGCGCGCCCGAGGTCGCGACGGCCCGCAGCATCTGTTGTGGGTCGGCGGCCTCGATCGCGGCCGGGTCGTCCAGCCGCGCCTCCTCGACGCCGTCGGTCACGATGCCGGAGCCGACCCCGGCCCGGTGCCGTCGCCACCGGGCTTGCGCGCCTCGTCGACGAGCAACACCGGGATGTCGTCGCGGACCGGGTAGGCGTAGCCGCACCCGGTGCAGACGAGCTCGCTGGCGGCATCGTCCACCCGCAGCTCGGCTCGGCAGTTGGGACAGGCGAGGATCTCGAGCAGGGCGGGGTCGAGGTTCACACGCGGCAGACTACCGAGGCTCAGGCCCGCACGCGCTCCAACACCTCGTCGCGCAGCCGCTGCATGGCTGCGGCGTTGCTGCCTTCGACGTTGAGCCGCAGCAACGGCTCGGTGTTGGAGGGCCGGAGGTTGAACCAGGAGCCGTCGGGCAGCTCGACCGTCAACCCGTCGAGGTGGTCGACATTCGCGCCCGGCACATCGGCATAGGCCGACTCGACCTCCGCCATCTTCTGCTTCTGGTCGCTCACCTCACTGTTGATCTCGCCGGACGCGCAGTAACGGGCCGACTCGGCCAGCAGCTGCGACAGCGGGCGGTCGCCGCCGCCCAGCGCCGCGAGCGTGTGCAAGGCGGCGAGCATGCCGGAGTCGGCCCGCCAGAAGTCGCGGAAGTAGAAGTGACCCGAGTGCTCACCGCCGAAGACGGCGCCGGTCTCGGCCATCGTCGCCTTGATGAACGAGTGGCCCACCCGGGTCCGCACCGGCGTCCCGCCGTGCTCACGCACGATCTCCGGCACTGCGCGCGAGGTGATGAGGTTGTGGATGACCGTGGCGCCGGGCTCCTTCGCCAGCTCCCGCACCGCGATCAGCGCGGTGAGCACCGACGGCGACACGATCTCGCCGCGCTCGTCCACGACGAAGCAGCGGTCCGCGTCGCCGTCGAAGGCCAAACCGATGTCGGCACCGACGGCACGCACCTTCGCCTGCAGGTCGCGCAGGTTCTCTGGCTCGATCGGGTTGGCCTCGTGGTGCGGGAAGGAGCCGTCGAGCTCGAAGTACATCGCCACGAGGTCGATGGGCAGACCGTCGAACACCACGGGCACCGTGAGGCCGCCCATGCCGTTGCCCGCGTCCACGACGACGGACAGCCGGCGGATGCTCTCGATGCCGGGCACGAGCTGCTTCATGTAGGCGGCGTAGTCGCTGAGCAGGTCGCGTTGGGTGATCGTGCCCGGCTCCCCGTCGTACGACGGCACGCCCTGCTCGACCATGGCGCGGATGTCGGCCAGACCGGTGTCCTGCCCGACCGGGGCGGCGCCGGCGCGGCAGAGCTTGATGCCGTTGTATCGGGCCGGGTTGTGGCTGGCGGTGAACATCGCGCCGGGCACCCCGAGGGAACCGCTGGCGAAATAGAGCAGGTCGGTCGAACCGAGGCCGGCCTCGACGACGTCGACGCCTTGCGCGGTCGCGCCCTCCGCGAAGGCACGGGCCAGACCGGGTGAGGACTCGCGCATGTCGTGTGCGGTGACGATGCGGTCGGACCGCATCAGCCGGGCGAACGCGCCGCCGACCGCACGGGCGACGTCCTCGTCGAGCTCGTCGGGGACGACGCCGCGGATGTCGTAGGCCTTGACGATGCGTGCCAGGTCAGCCACGCATCAGACCCTAGTCGCGGGCGGCTGGCTAGACCTTCTGCTTGGTGGCGCGCGCGATGACGTCGCTGAATGCGAGCGCCGCCCCCTCGTGCGACCAGTGCCGGTGCTCGCAGTCGTGGCAGGACGCGAACTGCACGGGCGTGCCGTCGGTCAGCGTCATCGCCAGCGAGGTGAGCCGGGCGCTGCCGCACTGCGGGCAGGCGGACGACCCGGTGCGGCGCAGCTGGGTGAGCGAGCTGGGGCCCTCGGGGGCGGTGGTGCCGCGGGCGGTGCCACGAGCAACCGGAGTGCGCTGGAGCGGAATGCTGGTCATGAGATCTCCCGGGTGGGCGGCGGGACATCAGGTGTCTCGACCGGATCCGCGATTTCCTTGAGCATCGGGAGGTTCTGGGACAAACCGGACATCAGGAGGGAGGGCGCAGCACCCGCAAGTGGCCACGGCGGCCGGTGCCGGCGGTGGCCGCCTCCGGCGCGGGCTGCGCCGACGGGCGGGCGGCCTCCCGCACGGCGTTGGCCAGCGCCTCGAGGTCATCGCTGCTCGGCACGAGCGGCGCCGAGTCGACGTCGAGCCGCACGACCTCCCACCCGCGAGGGGCGGTCAGCCGGGTGGCGTGCTCCTCGCAGAGGTCGTAGGAATGCGGCTCGGCATACGTGGCCAGCGGGCCGACGACCGCCGTGGAGTCGGCGTAGACATAGGTGAGCGTCGCGACCGCGGGCCGACCGCAGGCGGTCCGCGAGCAGCGACGCAGAGGGCTCACGGCGGCGACCGTACCTGGCGGAACGCCCCCGGGCCATCTTCGTCGGCCGTGTCGCGGGCACGAGGTTTGCCGCCCGTAGTCTGGCCACGTGACCGGGGACAGGACCCGGCGGCGCCGGGATCGCCGCGGCCGCGGCCCGCGCGGTCCACTCGCGCCGGCCCATGTGCCGTTGAGCCAGACGCCGACGCAGCGGTTCGACAACCTCGTGCTGGACGCGGTGGAGCACGTCGAGACGCGCTGGCGCGACGAGCTGCGCGGGGTGGACTTCGCGGTCGAGGAGGTCCCGCCGCTCGACCCGGCGATGCCGGTCGAGGACGAGATCGAGTCGGCCGGAGTGCCGCTGGCCCGGTTGCTGCCGGCCGGAGGAGGTCTCCCGCCCCGGATCGTGCTCTATCGCCGCCCGCTGGAGCTGCGCGCCCTCGACCGCGAGGATCTCGAGGACCTCGTCCACGACGTCGTCGTCGAGGAGGTGGCGCACTTCCTCGGCCTCGACCCCGACATCGTGGATCCGGGCTTCGGCGAGGAGCCGAAGTAGCAACACACGGGCGAAGAGCCGAAGGAGCAACGCAGCGGCGAAGCGCCGAAGGAGCGGCGGCGGCTAACGGATGCCGGCGCGCAGGTCGGCAACAGCGGGCGGCAGCCGCAGGGACGCCGGCAACGACGTCGGCTGCTCGGCCGTGGTGAGCGGCCCGTGCGCGCCCGGCGCGTAGAGGGTGCGGGAGACGTAGGCCTCGGCACCACCGACCGGCTGCAGCAGCAGCGGGCCGGTCGCGACCACGCCGAGCGACTGCACGGGGTCGACCGTGATGGTGCGCCCCGCCGGCACCCGCAGCACCGTGCTCTTGCCGGTCATCGCCGTCAGCCGCACCTGGGCGGCACCGTTCGGCGCGGTGAGGTAGATCCGGCTGACGCTGCGGAACGGCGGGTTGTTGTCCGGCAGGACAGCCGGCCCCCGCAGCGGGGTGCCGGCCACGTGCCACTGGATCTCCGGGAACCCGCGGCGCAGGCTGGTGCTCGACTGGCTCACCGCTGCCGCGGTCACCGGCTGATCACTGGACAGCGCGACGGCGCCGGGCTGACCGCCGAGGCTGGAGGTCAGATCGACGTCGGTGGTTCGACCGGCGCGGACGACCACGCTGGGGTGACCTGCAGGAGCGAAGTTGCCGGATGCGGTGAGCAAGTGCAGCGTGACCGTCGCATCGGTGGAGCCGGGATTGGCGACGACGAGCCGGCGCTGCCCGGCACCGGCTGGGATGCCCGGCACGACCAGCGTCCGCGCGGGTGGCCGGGTCGGCGGGATCCAGTCGAGGCCGGCGGGGCGCGCGGCGGTGGTGCGGACGTCGCGCACCTCCGCGGTGATCCGGCCGCTGTTGGCGTGCACGTGCAGCGTGACGAGCGCGTCGTCGGGGGTGTAGTCGGCGACGGGGAGCAGGAGCGCCGAGAACGGCGCGATCGTGAACGACCGCAGCTTCGGCGGCTCGAGTGGCCCGGTGGTGGCCCACGCGTTGACGGTGATGTTGGCGGTGGTGCTGCCGGCGTTGGCCAGCACGAGCGAGTCGGAGAAGCCGACCCGGCCGTCCGCGCCGGTGATCCAGAAGTCCGTGCCCGGCCGCAGGCACGGCGTCGAGTAGAGGCCGCGGCCGCCGCCTCGCGGGATCAAGCGGCGCTGGTCGACGGCGACGGCGCCCGCTCCGGCCCCGCTGGCGCTGACCAGCAGTGCATGCCCGGCGCGGAAGTAGTGCAGGCGGGTGAGGACATGGTTGGGCAGCACGGTCGGTTTCGACGGGCGACCGGTGAGCTGCATCGTCGTGATGCGCACCGGCGGCGCCGGATGGTGCAGCAGGCTGGCGACCGAGGCGACGTTGACCGTGGCCGGTGCGCCGGCACTGCCATAGGTGCTCGGGCAGACGAAGGCCGTCGTGTCGACGGCGAGGGTGCCCGCCTGCGGCTGCCCGGCCGGCGCCGCCGTCGGACGCACCAGCGTGGCGGCGACGACGAGTCCGGCGAGGGCGAGGAGAGCGGCCAGCAGGCTGCTGCGGCGCGCGCTCATGAGGACGGCTCCGCGGTCGGGCTCGACGGTGTCGCTGCGTTCCTCGACCGGCGGCCGCCGGGCAGGGTCAACGCGAGCGCCAGCACGAGCAGTGCCAGCTCGAGTGCGAGCCAGGCGGTGCGATGTCCTTCGCTGCGATGCAGCTCGAGCAGACCGCCGCCGGCCGGGAGCCGCCAGGCTTGAGCCCAGCCGAAGGCGCTGGTCGGCGCCAACGGCCGCCGGTCGAGCGTCGCGGACCAGTGGCTGCTGCGCGGCTCGGCGAGGACCAGCAGCCGCCCGCCCGGTCCGGCCGGCACACGCGCGCGGGCGGAGCCGGCGGTCGCGGGCAGGGGTCGCGGCGTCGTACCGGCGGGCAGGGAGCCGCCGCTGGTGACAGCCCCGGCGGCCGCTGGCGGCAGCACGGTCAGTTCGCCGGCCGGCACGCCCACGCGCCACACGACGGCGCTGGACGTCGGCACGCGGGTGAGCCCGTCGACGTTGCTCAGCCGGGACAGCCCGGAGTCGGCGGCGTTGGGCACCACGATCAGCGACACCCCGAACTCCGCCAACGCCGGCACCGCGTCGGCCCGGCCCGCGACGGCGGAACGGACGGCGGTGGCGAGCCGTTCACCGGCGGCGGCCCGGCCCCCGCCGGTCGCACCGCGCAGGTCAGCGACGTCGGCGTCGCCGAGACGGGGGCCGGCCGCGGTGCGGACCAGCGTGTAGCGGACGACGCCGTGGTCGGAGCGCAGCGCGAGCACCCGCGGGGTGGTCGGGCGCGCGATCTCGGCCGCGGCGAACACCGGCAACAGTTGCCCGCCCCCCGCGGCCAACGGCTGCGCCGCGCCCCGGACGAGCCAGGCCCCGGCGGCCGTGGCCGTGCCCGCGACGGCGGCCAGCGCGAGCACGGCGAGAGCCGGCTGGCGCCAGCCGAAGCTGTGCGCGCGCATCGCTTCGCGCGCGCCGTCGGCCGCGAGCAGGGTGCCGCCGAGCGCGCCGACGGCGGCGACCGCCAGCGGCACGCCGCTCCAGTAGCGGGTCAGGAGCTCACCGACCGGGCCGGTGATCCGGGTGGCGACCAGAGCGGCGGTGAGGCCGAGCAGGAAGATCACCACGGCGACCCGCGCACTGCCCGACCGGCGGCGCCGCGCGAGCGCGACGAACGCGGCCAGGACGAACGGCGCGAGCACCCACAGCGGCGGCAGGTCGGGGCCGCCGGGGTGCATCAGGACCAGCGGCGCAGCCCCCAACGGCCGGTTGGCGGCCACGAACTCCGGCAAACCGGAGCCGCTGAGGAACAGGTGCGGGTGCGCGAACAACGTGCCGGTCCAGGGCACCAGCAGCAGCAGCGGGACGGCGAGGATGACGGCGGCCGCGACCGCGCGATCGCGCCGGCGGCCGCCGACGAGGACCAGGCCCGACACGAGCGCGGCACCGGTGAGCGCCCACAGGTACGGCGCACAGGCCATGACCACCGCGAGGACGACTCCCGCGCCCACCCAGCGGTGCCAGCGGTGGCGCGGGGTGGCCGCAGCGGCCACGACGGCACGCGCGAGCAACGGCAACAGGATCAGCGCGAGGACGACGTCGAGCCGGCCACCGGTGACGGCGCCGGTGAGCGACGGCAGCACGGCGTAGGTGACCGCGACGAACAGCCGCAGCCCGGTGGACCGGGTCCAGCGGCCGGCCGCCGCGTAGGCCGCGAGACCGGCCAACGGCGCCGCGCCCAGCAGCACCACGTCCACCGCGAGCCAGACCTTGCCGAACAGGATCGTCGCGAGCAGCGCGATCACCGCGAGGAACGGCGGAGCCACTGTGGTGGAGCCGAGCCCGACCGGGTGCCAGGCGGCGGTGTAGGTGGCCCACAGGTCGCCGGCACCTGCGGGCGGTGGCAGCAACCGCCCGCCGTACAGATCACCGCCGAGCAGGCTCCGGTCGGCGATCAGCGCGGCGGCGGTCAACCCGAGCGCGAGCAGCACGCCCGGACGACGCAGCAGCCGGACGAGGAAACCGGTGTCGTCCAGGTCGAGGGTCTCGGCGGCCTCGGACACGGGGCCGGTCTCGACCGGAGCGCGCCGCCGACGGCGGCCTTCGGCGGCGCGTCGCCCGCCGACCGCGCGGGCCAGAGCGTCACCCGCCCGCCGCCATCGCAGCGCGGGTGGAGCCAGCAGGCCGCCGAGCTCCGCGTGGGAGACGGTGCGGCCGGCACGGCGACGTCGGGCCCGACCGATGACATCCGGGCGGCTCAGCGCGCCGGCGAAGCCGAGGATCTCGTCGCGGGCCGCGGTCAGATCGCGGGCGAGCAGCAGCACCAGCGCCCGGAGCAGGCCCTCGACCAGGTAGCGCGCCCACAACACCGGCACCAACCAGCTGGCCGTGTTGGCGAGCACGACCTGCAGGCCGTGCCGGCGGGCGGCCGCGACAGCCGGACCCGCAACGCCGTCAGCGGCCCGTCGGCCGTGGGTGAGGGCGGCGGCATGGCGTACGACGGCGCGCGGCGCAACGCGCACCCGCTCACCGGCCGCGTTCAGCCGCCAACCGAAGTCGACGTCCTCGGCGAACAACGGCCAGGTGCGGTCGAGGCCCCCGTGCGCGTCCCACACGTCGCGGCGGACCAGCATGCCGGCGGTGCCGACCGCGAGGACGTCGCCGACGTCATCGTGCTGTCCCTGGTCGAGCTCGCGCGGCTCCAACCCGGTCTGCGCTTGACCGGAGGAGTCCACGCTCAGCCCGACCTCGACGAGGTGGCGACCGGTCCAGCTGACGACCTTCGGGCCGAAGACGGCGACCGAGGGCGTCTCGACGGCCTGGGCGAGGAGCTCGCGCAACGCAGGCGGCTCCGGCGCGCAGTCGTCGTGCAGGATCCAGATCCACTCCGTGCTCGCGCCGCGGGTGCCGGGCGGTGCGGGCGCTCCCTGGAAGGCGTCGAGGCCGGCCTGGATGGCTTGCGCGAAAGCGGTGTCGCGCGGCAGCTCGACGACCGCGGAGTCACCGAGGGTTTCCGACAGGATCGCGACGGAGCCGTCGGTGCTGCCGGTGTCGACCGCGACGACCCGCTGCGGGGGGCGGGACTGCGACGACAAGCCGGCCAGGCACTCCGGCAACCACCGCGCGCCGTCGTGGCTGACGATGACGGTGGTGACGACGTGAGCCGCGAACTGCGGTCGGGACGGTCGGGACGGCATGCGGTGTCGGCAGGACCGAGTCTGGTCGGGGGCGGGGGCTGGGGCAGGACCCGGGGCGGTGGCCCCGGGTGCAGCGCGACAGCCTACGTCAGCGGCTCGGTGCCGCGGCTCGGCTCAGCCGGCCCGGCGCTTGAGGCGGCGGCGCTCACGCTCGGACAGCCCGCCCCAGATGCCGAACCGCTCATCGTGGGCGAGGGCGTATTCCAGGCACTCGCTGCGCACCTCGCAGCGTCCGCAGACCCGCTTGGCCTCCCGGGTCGAGCCGCCCTTCTCCGGGAAGAAGGCCTCCGGGTCCGTCTGGGCGCACAGCGCCTCCTCCTGCCAAGGCAGAACGCCGGCGTCACCGGGTTCGTCGAGCAGGAAGCTCAGCTCCGTCACGACCCCTCCTTGTGGGTAGACGCGGCACGCGCGGTCGAGCCGGCGCGAACGCGACCGAGGCGTGACCTGACCGGCGCGGATGCGGCGGGCAGAGGGAAGGACACGGATGAAATTACATGCGCGTCGTACCCGATCCGTCAAGGGGTTCGGTGGTATTGCCTCAACTGACGGCGTCGCCGGCTGTGGCGGATTGCTCACTGAGCGCGGCCGAAGGTGACGTTTGTCCCGGTTCGAGGACCGGCGTCGAGGCCGGTTCCGTGGCCGTTCCGGCCACACCGGGCGGCTTCGCGGCGGGCCTGACCGGACCCGTCTCGGCGGCGGCCCGCTTCGTCGCCGGCGCTTTCGCGCCTCGTCCTCGGGAGGATGTGGTCCTCCCCGGCACGGCCTTGGCAGCCGATGACTTCGTCGCCGCGGACTTCGTCGCCGCGGTCTTCGTCGCCGCGGTCTTCGTCACTGAGGTGGCGGTGCGGGCCGGCTTTGCCGCGGGCTTCCGCGCGGTCCCGGGCCCGGCGGAGCTGCCGGTCGCCTTGGTGGCGCGGGTGGACCCGGCCCGCGCGGACCGCGTCGGCGTACCGGCCTTGGCCGCCGGACGTGCCGCGGCGGTCTTGGCCGGCACCCGCGATCGCGGCGGCGCCGGCGGCACCGGCTCGGGCACGACCGGCTCGGTCAGTGCGGCCAGATCCGCCGGCGGTGTGGGCAGCTCCGCCGCCGCCTCGTCCGCACGCTCGCGGCGGAATCGTTCGGCGTCTCGCGCGTTGCGCCGCCGCTCCATCGCCTCGCCGAGCCGGGCGGCCGCCGACCGGCGCTCCTTGGCCGAGAGGTTCTGTGCGAACGCCTCGAGGACGTCGTGCAGGACGCGGTCGCGGTCGGCTTCCAGCAACCGGTCGCGCTCGCCCAGGTAACCGAGCAGCGCCTGCCCCGCCGTCACCAGACGGGATACGCCGCCGTTGAGCAGCTCGGCCACGTCCCGCACCGACGCGGTCTGCGCGTCCACCGAGCCGCGGACGTCACCGATTGCCTGCGCTGCCTGAGCCCGGAACTCGGCCACGGCCGCCTCGGCCGTCTGCCGGGCCGCGTCCATGGCGGCGGAGGCACGGCTGTCCCACTCCGCGCGCAGCTCCGTCACCGTCGCGGCGAGACTCGCCACCGTCTCCTCGATCGCGGTCAACCGCTCCGTCGACTCCACCCCCGCCTGCGCCGCGGACGTCACGCCCGAGCGCAGGTCGACGAGCGCCGCCACCATGTCGCTGCGCGACTCCTCGACGCGGTCGAGGACGTCCGCGCGCAGGGCGCGAGTCACCTCGTCGAAGGTCTCCCGGTGCTCGTCCACCGTTGCGGTGATCGACTCAGCCGAGCCCGTCAACGACGTGGTGATGCGGTCGCGCACCTCCTCGAGGGCGTCGGCGAGGTCGGCGCGGAGCGAGCCGACCTCCGTCTCGATGAGCTGTCGCGAGCCGCTGTTGGCGCGCTCGAGAGCGCCGATCGTGTCACCCAGCTCCGTGGTGACCCGTGCGGCGAGCGTCGCGACGGTCTCATCGAGCATGGCGCGCAGCCGGGTGACCAGCTGCTCGCTCTGGCTGGCGCCGCCGGCGCGCAGGGACTCCGCCAGCGAGCTGCTGAGGGCGCCGAGGTTGCGGTCGACGGCGGTTGCCAGCTCGCTCAGCGCGGCCCGCACGCTCTCCGCCCACTCGTCCTGCGCACTCGCCTGCTCGGCCAGGGTGGAGTCGGTCAGCGTGCGGATGCGCTGCTCCACCGACGAGATGCGCTCGGTGGCCACCCCGATCCCGTCCCGGGTCAGCGACTCCAGCCGCTCGGCCAGGCCGTCGATGGTGTCCTCCACCGCAGCCAGCCGTTCCTCCAGGGCCAGCCGGATGTCGTTGGCTGCGGCCTCGGCCGCACGACCGCCGGCGGACGCCGCGCTGACGTCGGCGCGCAGCGAGCCGAGGTCGGACCGCAGCCCGCCGATCTCCGACCGCAGACCTGTCAGCGCCGCGGCCAGGACCGGGCCCTCCGGGCGCTCGGGCTCCTCGTCGCCGGCCGCGGCGACGAGCTCCTCGATGCGTCGGAGCAGGGCTGGTTCACGTGCTTCCGAGTCCACGCTGGCTCCCACCCGATCCGCTGTGTTTTGTCGCGGACCTTACGCCGGAACCGTGCCGGCACGGTGGATCTTCGGCGCGAGCGTCCGGACTAGACCGGCACGGCGGCGTACAGCGTCGTGCGTTGCCGAGCCGGCCGGCCGGCGGCGGCGGCGATCGCCTCGAGATCGGCGACGGACTTGCGGGAGCCGTGGCCACTGCCGGCCATCCGGCTGATCGTCTCCTCCATCAGCGTGCCGCCGATGTCGTTGGCGCCGCCCCGCAGCATCTGCGCCGAGCCGTCGACGCCGAGCTTCACCCACGAGCACTGGATGTTGCGGATGCGGCCGTGCAACAGCAGCCGTGCCATCGCGTGCACCGCCCGGTTCTCCACCTCGGTCGGCCCCGGCCGGGCCAGGCCGGCGAGATAGATCGGCGCGTTGAGGTGCACGAACGGCAGCGGCACGAACTCGGTGAACCCGCCGGTGTCGTCCTGGATCCGGGCCAGGAGCCGGAGGTGGGCGAGCCAGTGCGAGGGGGTGTCGACGTGGCCGTACATCATCGTCGCGGTCGTCGGCATGCCGAGCGAGTGCGCGGTCGTCACGACCTCGATCCAGGCTGCGGTCGGCAGCTTTCCCTTGGTGAGCAGCCACCGCACGTCGTCGTCGAGGATCTCGGCTGCCGTGCCGGGCAGGGAGTCGACGCCGGAGTCCTTCGCGCGGGCGAGCCAGTCGGCGATCGACAGCCCGGTGCGGGCGGCGCCGTTGACGACCTCCATCGGGCTGAACGCGTGCACGTGCAAGCCCGGTTGGCGACGTTTGACCTCCGCCGCGATGTCGAAGTACGCCGTGCCCGGCAGGTCGGGGTGGATGCCGCCTTGCATGCACACCTCGGTGGCGCCGGCGGCGACCGCCTCGTCCGCACGCGCGCCGATCTCGTCGAGGGAGAGCGTGTAGGCGTCGGCGTCGGTGCGCCGCTGCGCGAACGCGCAGAACCGGCAGCCGGTGTAACAGACGTTGGTGAAGTTGATGTTGCGGTTGACGACGTAGGTGACGTCGTCGCCGACGGTGTCCCGGCGTACGTCGTCGGCGAGCGCGGCGAGGGCGTCGATCTCTGCACCGGGCAGTGGGTCGAACAGCGTCAGCGCGTCGGCGTCGGACATCTGTGCGACGTGCTGCTCGGCATGCCGCAACGCGGTGGCGAACTCGGGCCGCAGGCGCTGCGTGGGGACCGGCTGCGCGACCGCGCTCCCCCGCTGCCGCGCGGCCGCGTCGACGGACAGCGTCGACCAGTCGCCGTACGCCGCGTCGAAGTCGCTGCGTCGATCACTGCGCCGACCCTCGGTGTCGATCGCGACGTGCAGATCGACACGGCCGTTGCTCGCCTCGCCCCAGCCGCCGTCCGGCTCCTGCCAGGGCGAGCCGGTCGGCAGCACGTCGACGCGGGCCAGCCCGCGGTCGTCGCGCAGCGCAGCGACGTGCGGCCGCAACCGCGGGTCGAGCCACGGCTCCTCGAGGTACGGCGGGTGCGCCGCCAGCCGCTCGATGAGCAGGTGGCCGTTGGCTGCGGCGGCAGCGGCGAGGTCGTCGAGCTGCGGCCAGGGTCGTTCGGGATTGACATGGTCCGGCGTCACCGGCGAGACGCCGCCGAAGTCGTCGACGCCGGCGGCCAACAGCCGCCCGACGTCGGTGCCGTCGACCAGGTTGGGGGGTGCCTGCACCCGCATCGACGGGCCGAGCACGATCCGCGCGACGGCGATCGTCGCGAGGTAGTCGTCGAGGTCGGCGTCGGCCGTCGCCCGCATCGCTGTGTCGGGCTTGGCCCGGAAGTTCTGCACCAACACCTCTTGCACGTGGCGATAGCGGCGGGCCAGCGTGCGGATCGCGAACAGCGACTCGACTCGGTCCGCGTGGGTCTCGCCGATGCCGACGAGGATTCCCGTCGTGAAAGCCACGTTGCTGCGACCGGCGTCCTCGATGACGCGCAGTCGCACCCGCGGATCCTTGTCCGGGCTGCCCTTGTGCGCCGGGATGTCGGCCGTCGTCTCGAGCATCATGCCCATCGACGGCGCCACCGGCTTGAGCCGCTGGATCTCCTCCCAGGACATGACGCCCGGGTTGAGGTGGGGCAGCAGTCCGGTCTCTTCCAGCACCGCGATCGCGGCGGCGCGCACGTAGTCGAGCGTGCTCCCGTAGCCCGCGGCCTCGAGCCACTGCGCCGCTTGTGGCCACCGCCGCTCCGGCCGGTCGCCCAGGGTGAACAACGCCTCCTTGCACCCCCGCACCGCGCCCGACCGGGCGATGGTGAGCACCTCGTCGACCGACAGGTACGGCGCCGGCACCCGCCCCGGGGTCGTGGCGAACGTGCAGTAGTGGCAGCGGTCCCGGCACAGCCGGGTCAGCGGGATGAACACCTTGCGGCTGTAGGTGACGGTCGCGGGCCGACCCAGCGCGTGCAAGCCGGCGTCACGCACCCGCGCCGCCGTCGCGCACAACGTGTCGAGATCCGCACCCCGCGCGTGCAACAGCACCTCGGCCTCGGTCGGGTCCAGCGCCTTGCCGGCGTCGGCGCGTGCCAGCGCGCGCCGCAGGGCGCTGGCGGAAGGTGCGCTCATGCTGCGACCTTACGTGCCGGTGACGAGCCGTCAGACCAACCGTCGGGTGTGGCCGGACGGGGCGAGGCAACCCGCGGCTGGAACGATGTGCGCGTGCGGGTGACGGTGCTGGCGGGGGGGATCGGCGGCGCCCGGTTCCTCACCGGCCTGCGGTCGCTGGGTCACGACATCACGGTCATCGGCAACACCGGTGACGACGCGACGATGTGGGGCCTGCGGATCTGCCCCGACCTCGACACCGTGATGTACACCCTTGGCAACGGCATCTCGGCCGAGCGGGGCTGGGGGCGCGAGGACGAGACCTTTCGCATCAAGGAAGAACTGGCGGCCTATGTGCGCGCCGCCGGTGCCGACGATGCCCCGGACTGGTTCGGGCTCGGCGACCTCGACATCGCAACGCACGTGCTGCGCACGATGTGGTTGCGCGACGGCGTGCCGCTGTCGGAGGTCACCCGGCGGCTGTGCGCGCGGTGGCGGCCGGGCGTGACGTTGCTGCCGGCCACCGACGATCCAGTGGAGACCCACGTCACGTTGGTCGACGGCCGGGTCGTGCACTTCCAGGAGTGGTGGGTGCGCCTGCACGCGCAGGTCGCCGCCCACCGCATCGAGCTGACCGGTGCCGCGGCCGCGCGCCCGGCACCCGGGGTGCTCGAGGCCATCGACCGGGCCGACGTCGTCGTGCTGCCGCCCAGCAACCCTGTGGTGAGCGTCGGAGCCATCCTGGCGGTGCCCGGCGTCGCCGACGCCGTACGCCGCACCGCGGCTCCGGTGGTCGGGCTGTCCCCGATCATCGGCGGCGCCCCGGTGCGCGGCATGGCGGACGCGTGCCTGGCCACGATCGGCGTGGCGACCAACGCCCGTGCCGTCGCGACCCACTACGGCCGGCGCAGTGGCGGCGGCCTGCTCGACGGCTGGCTCGTCGACGAAGCCGACAAGGACGATGCCGACCGTCTGGTCGAGGAAGGCCTGCCGACGCGGGCTGCCCCGTTGCTGATGACCGACCTCGCGAGCACCGCCACGATGGCGCAGGCGGCACTGGATCTGGCCGCCGAGGTGCGTCGGTGACCACTCGCCGCCTCGAGGTCTGGGGCGTCGACGGCATCGGCGAGGTGACCGCCGGCACGGACCTCGCGGCTGTCATCGCCGCGGCCGCGCCGGACCTGCGCGACGGCGACGTCGTCGTCGTCACCAGCAAGGTCGTCAGCAAGGCCGAGGGTCGGCTGGTGCCGGGCGACCGTGACGCCGCCATCGACGCCGAGTCGGTGCGGGTCGTGGCACAGCGCGGCCAGACGCGCATCGTGCAGACCAGGCACGGGTTCGTGCTCGCCGCCGCCGGGGTCGACGCGAGCAACGTGCCGGCGGGACAGGTGGCCTTGCTGCCCGACGACCCGGACCGGTCGGCCGGCCGCATCCGCGCAGGGCTGCGCCGCCGGCTAGGCGTCACCGTCGCCGTCGTCGTCACCGACACCGCCGGCCGCCCCTGGCGCAACGGCCTGACCGACATCGCGATCGGCGCGGCCGGCATCAGCGCGCTCGACGACCATCGCGGGCGGGCCGACGCGCACGGCCACACGCTGGAGATGACGGTCACCGCGGTCATCGACGAGCTCGCGGCCGCCGCCGAACTGGTGAAGGGCAAACTCGGTGGAGTCCCGGTCGCGGTGGTGCGCGGCCTGACCTACGACGTCGACCCGGAGGCGGTGGGGGCGCAGGCTCTCGTCCGCCCGCCGGCCGAGGACATGTTCCGGCTCGGCACCCAGGAGGCCAAACGAGCGGCTGTGCTCGACCGACGCACCGTCCGGCAGTTCACCGACGAAAGTGTCGAGCGGGCGGCGGTGGACCGGGCCCTTCACGCCGCGGTCACGGCACCGGCGCCGCACCACACGACCCCGTGGCGGTTCGTCGTCGTCGACGGCTGCCGGCAGCAGCTGCT
>DASTWK010000041.1:0-13181 GCA_035776655.1 Mycobacteriales bacterium
TGGTGCGGGGGCGGCTGCGGGCAGCCACCCTGGGTGCGGAGCTCGATGCCGAGCTGGACGGCGGATTCAGTGCCGGCGCCGCCGCCGTCTCACAACTTGACCAGCGGCGCGTAGCGCAGGAGCAACCGCTTGCTGCCGACGTCGGCGCCGAAGTCGACCTCCGCCTCGGCGGTCTCCGCCTGCCCACGGACGGCGACGACCCGACCGAGCCCGAACGCATCGTGGGTGACTCGGTCCCCCGGTGAGAGGGCGGGGATCGGGCGCAGGCCGGGACCCGCGACCCGACCGCGCCGGATCGAGGTGTCCGCGGCGGCCTTGGCCGCTGAGGTCTCGCTGGCACCACTCCAGTCGACGAGCTCGGCCGGGATGTCGTCGAGGAACCGCGAGGCCGGGTTGTAGGACGGCGCACCCCAGGCCGAACGCACCAGCGACCGGGACAGGTGCAGCCGCTGCTCGGCGCGGGTGATGCCGACGTAGGCGAGCCGCCGCTCCTCCTCGAGCTCTTTTGCGTCGCCGAGCGAGCGCAGGTGCGGGAACACTCCGTCCTCCATGCCGGTGAGGAAGACGACCGGGAACTCGAGCCCTTTCGCGGTGTGCAACGTCATCAACGTCACGACGCCACCGTTGTCGCCGCCGGCTTCGGCGTCGGGCACCTCGTCGGCGTCGGCCACCAGCGACACCTGCTCGAGGAACTCGCCCAACGTGCCCTCCGGCCGGACTTCCTCGAACTCGCGAGCGACCGAGACCAGCTCGTCGAGGTTCTCCACCCGGCCCTCGTCCTGCGGATCGTCACTGGCCTGCAGCTCGGCGACGTACCTCGTCTTGTCCAACACCGCCTCGAGCACGTCGCCCGGTGAGGCGTCGCCGGAGGCGATCGCGATCAGCTCCTCCAGCAACGTGACGAACTCCTGGATCGCGTTGAGCGACCGGGTGGCCAGCCCGGGGACCTCCTCCGCCCGCTGCAGCGCCTGCCAGAACGTGATGCGCTCACGTTCGGCGAAGGCGTCGACACAGGCCTCGGCTCGGTCGCCGATGCCGCGCTTCGGGACGTTGACGATGCGCCGCAACGAGACCGCATCCGCCGGGTTGACCAGCGCGCGCAGATAGGCCAGCGCGTCGCGAACCTCGCGCCGCTCGTAGAAGCGCACGCCGCCGACGACCTTGTAGGGCAGTCCGACCCGGATGAAAACTTCCTCGAAGACACGGCTCTGTGCGTTGGTGCGATAGAACACCGCGACGTCGCAGGGTCGCACACCGTGCTCGTCGTGCAGCCGGTCGATCTCGCCGGCGACCCAGGCGGCTTCGTCGTGCTCGCTGTCGGCGACGTAGCCGGAGATCTTCGGACCGGCGCCGGCCTCCGACCACAGCCGCTTGGGCTTGCGGTCGGGGTTCTTCGCGAGGACGGCGTTGGCGGCGGTGAGGATCGTCTGCGTGGACCGGTAGTTCTGCTCCAGCAGCACCACCGTGGCGTCGGGGTAGTCCTCCTCGAACTGCAGGATGTTGCGGATCGTCGCGCCGCGGAACGCATAGATGCTCTGGTCCGCGTCGCCGACGACGCACAGCTCCGCCCGCTGTTCACCCGCGCCAGTGAGCTCGCGGACGAGCACGTACTGCGCGTGGTTGGTGTCCTGGTATTCGTCGACGAGCACGTGGCGGAACCGGCGCCGGTAGTGCTCGGCCACGTCCGGGAACAGCTGCAGCAACGTGACGGTCGTCATGATGAGGTCGTCGAAGTCGAGCGCGTTGGCGCGGCGCAGCCGGTCCTGATAGAGCCCGTAGGCCCCGGCGACCGTCTTCTCCAGGTGGTTGCCGGCCCGCGTCTTGGCGTCCTCGAAGTCCACCAGCTCGTTCTTGAGGTTGCTGACCTGAGCGGCGACCGCGCGCGCCGGGAACCGCTTCGGGTCCAGGTCGAGGTCACGGCACACGGTCGTCATCAGCCGGCGGGAGTCATCGGCGTCATAGATCGAGAACGACGAGGTGAACCCCAGCCGCTTGCCCTCCGCGCGGACGATGCGGACGCAGGCGGAGTGGAAGGTGGACACCCACATCGCCTTCGCCCGCGGACCGACCAGGGCGGCCACCCGCTCCTTCATCTCGCCGGCCGCCTTGTTGGTGAACGTGATCGCGAGCACCGCGCCCGGGTGCACGTGGCGTTCGGCGATCAGCCAGGCGATGCGATGCGTCAGCACCCGGGTCTTGCCGGAACCAGCGCCGGCGACGATGAGCAGCGGCCCGCCCTGGTGCAGCACCGCCGCCCGTTGCTGGGGGTTGAGACCCTCGATCAGGGCGGCGGAGTCGATGGTGTGGCTGCTCACGGTGGCGTCGAGGGTACGCCGGGACGCCGACGGTCCGGATAGCGTTGCGGCGTGCTCGCAGACAACCAGGTGGAACGCGCCCTCGTCATCACCGCCCATCCGGACGACGTCGACTTCGGCGCCGCCGGCACGATCGCCCAGTGGACGGACGCCGGCATCGACGTCACCTACTGCGTGATCACCGACGGCGACGCCGGCGGGTTCGACCCCGCGGTGCCGCGCAGCGACATCGGCGGCATCCGCCAGGCCGAGCAACGCGCCGCGGCCAAGGAAGCCGGGGTGTCGGAGGTGCTCTTCCTGGGGTACGGCGACGGCCGGCTGCAGGTCAGCTTCGAGCTGCGTCGCGACCTGTCCCGGGTGATCCGCGAAGTGCGGCCGCAACGGGTCGTCTGCCAGAGCCCGGAGCGCAACATGGTGCGCATCCCGGCGAGCCACCCCGACCACCTCGCCGCCGGCGAGGCGGCACTGTGCGCCGTCTATCCCGACGCGCGCAACCCGTTCGCCTATCCCGAGCTCGCGCACCTCGACGCGTGGGTGGTCAACGAGGCGTGGGTGATGGGGCGGGAACAGTCCAACCGCTTCGTCGACATCACGCCGACGTTCGACCGCAAGATGGCCGCACTCTCCCGGCACGCCAGCCAGCTGCCGAACGGCATCGAGGGCGTCACCGACGTGGTGCGGATGTGGAACGGCGCCAACGCCAAGGAGGGCGGCCTGCCGGAGGGCCGGGTGGCCGAGGCCTTCTGGGTCATCGAGATCGGCGGCTGACGACCGCTCAGAGGTCGAGCACCATCCGCGTGTTGCCGAGGATGTTGGGCTTGACGTGCTCGAGCCCGAGGAACTCCGCCACGCCTTCGTCGTAGGAGCGCAGCAGCTCGTCGTAGACCTGCGGCTCGACAGGAGCGCCGTCGATCTCGCGGAATCCGTGCCGGGCGAAGAACTCGACCTCGAAGGTCAGGCAGAACACCCGGCGTACCCCCAGCTCACGGGCCCGGTCGAGCAGCCGGGTGAGCAGCGCGTGCCCGGCGCCGGTGCCGCGCGCCTGCGGGTCGACGGCGAGGGTGCGCACCTCGGCGAGGTCCTCCCACATCACGTGCAGCGCACCGCAGCCGAGAGCTCGGCCATCAGGCGCTTCGGCGACGACGAACTCCTGCACATCCTCGTAGAGGGTGACGGTCGGCTTGTCGAGCAGGATCCGGCGCGGCGCGTAGTGGTCGACCAGGCGCCGGATGGCCGCGACGTCCGAGGTGCGCGCGCGGCGGACGAGCAGCGACGGCGACCCTGGCGGTGACGCCGACGAGGGTCCGGCCGGGCCGGGCTCGCGGGCGGAGGTCATCCGTGCGGGCAGTCGGCGGTCAGTGGACCCAACGCGTCGGCCAACGCATCCTGCTGCGCGGCGCTGAGCCGGTCGATCAGGTGCTGGCGCACCCCGCGGACGTGTACCGGGTAGGCGGCCTTCAGCCGGGCGAGACCGGCGGGGGTGAGGACGGCGTAGACGACGCGGGCGTCGCCGGCGCAGCGATCCCGCTCCACGAGGCCGTCCCGCACCAGCTTGTCGACCAGCCGGGTCAGGCCACTCGGCGTCAGGCTGGCGTAGGCGGTCAGGTCACTCATGCGCAGCCGACGCTCGGGCGCCTCGGACAGGTGCGCGAGCACCTCGTACGCCGGCAAGGACAGCCCCTGCTCGGCCTCCAGCTCCGCGCTCAACAGCCGGCCGACCTTCGCCTGGGAGCGGATGAAGGCATGCCAGGCCGCCATTTCTCGCTCGTCGAGCGGGACGGGGCCGGGCGTAGCGGGCATGACATCAGTATAGGCGGAATACTTGCGCTCGCAAATGTCTTAAGTTATTGTGGACGCAACAGTTGCACAGCCAACAAGATCCCTGGAGGATGCCGTGACCACCGCAACCGAGACCACCATCACCGAGCTGACCGGCGACTACGACATCGACGCCTCGCACAGCCGGCTCGCCTTCGCCGCCAAGCACGCCATGGTGACGACCGTCCGCGGCCAGTTCAGCGTCTACAGCGGCGAGGTCCACCTCGACGAGGCAAACCCCGCCAACAGCTGGGCCAAGGTCGAGATCGACGCGTCGAGCATCGACACCGGCAATGCCGACCGCGACGCGCACCTGCGCACCCCCGACTTCTTCGACCTGGAGAACCACCCCAAGATCACCTTCACCAGCACCAAGGTCGAGAAGGTCGATGACGACACCTACACCCTGATCGGTGACCTCACCATCAACGGCAAGAGCCACCCGGTCTCGGTCGACTGGGAGCTCACCGGCACCTCCGTCGACCCGTGGGGCGGCTTCCGCGTCGGCTTCGAGGGCAAGGCCACGGTCAACCGCCGTGACTGGGGCCTGGAGTGGAACGTCGCGCTCGACAAGGGCGGCGTCCTGGTCAGCGAGAAGGTGAAGCTGGAGTTCGACATCGCCGCGGTCAAGCGCGCGTAACTCCCGCTCCCCCATGACAAGGTGAGGACGTGGCCAGCGAGCTCGTCCTCACCTTGTCATGTCCGGACCGGCCCGGCATCGTGCACGCGGTGTCGGGCTTCCTCGCCGACCGCGGCTGCAACATCCTCGACGCGCAGCAGTACGGCAGCCCTCGCACCGCCACCTTCTTCTTGCGCGTGCACTTCGACGCACCGGTGGACGAACCGTTGCTGCGCAACGATTTTGCGGCCCTGGCCGAAGAGTTCGCGATGCAATGGGAGCTGCACGCGAGCGCGCATCGGCCGAAGATCCTGGTGCTGGTCTCCCGCGAAGGCCACTGCCTCAACGACCTGCTCTATCGCTGGCGGGCCGGTTATCTGCCCGGTGACATTGCGGCGGTGGCGTCCAACCACGACGACCTGCGCCCGCTTGCGGCGTCGTACGACGTGGGGTTCCACCACCTGCCGGTGAGCAGCGACACCCGCGCCGAGCAGGAACAGCAGATCCTCGACCTGGCGGCGTCGGTCGAGGCAGAGCTGGTGGTGCTGGCGCGCTACATGCAGATCCTCACGCCGCGGGTCTGCGATGCCCTGCCGGGCCGGATCATCAACATCCACCACTCGTTCCTACCGAGCTTTCGGGGCAGTCGGCCCTATGAGCAGGCCTACGTGCACGGTGTGAAGCTGATCGGCGCGACCGCGCACTACGTGACGGCCGACCTCGACGAAGGTCCGATCATCGAGCAAGAGGTCGCGCGGGTGGGGCATGCGCACGACCCGGCCGCCTTGGCCGCCGTGGGTCGGGACCTCGAGTGCGTCGCGCTCGCGCGCGCCGTGCGCTGGCATCTGGAGCACCGCGTGCTGCTCGACGGGCAGCGAACCGTCGTGTTCGCCTGAGCGAGGAAGGGGGCAGGGAAGACTCCGTGGACCAGACCAGCGCTTTGACCCGGCAGATCCTCGAGGAGTTCACGACGTTCGCCGTCGTCGGGCTGTCGTCCGACCCGACCAAGGCCGCCCACTCGGTGCCGGCGGCCCTGCAGGCCTACGGCTGGCGGGTCATCCCGGTCAACCCGCACGCGGAGCGGCTGCTCGGCGAGACCGTCTACCGGCGGCTGGCCGACATCCCGGAGCCGATCGAGGTCGTGAACGTCTTCCGTCCCTCCGCCGAGGCCGCTGACGTCGCTCGCCAGGCGGTCGAGGTGGGGGCCAAAGCGCTGTGGTTGCAGCTCGGCATCGCCTCGCCCGAGGCGCGACGGATCGCGACCGGAGCCGGGTTGTTGTACGTCGAGGACCGCTGTGTCGCGGTCGAGCGGGCTCGCCACGCAGTCCGCCGTGCCGCCTGACCTCGCCGCTAGCCGGCAAGGCTGAGGCCGAGCACGAGGATCGCCAAGCTGTTGAAAAGGCCGTGGGCGACGATCGAGGGACCGAGCCGGCGGCTGCGATTGCGCAGGTAGCCGAGCACGGCGCCGCTCGCCGCGATCGCCACCACCGATAGCACGGTCGCGGGGCCGCGCCACCCGATGAGATGAGCAGCGCCGAAGATCAGCGACGTCGCCGCGATCCCCCGCCACGGTCCCCACTGCTGCACCAGCCGACCCTGGACCAACCCGCGGAAGAACAACTCTTCGACGATCGGTGCGCCGATGCATGCCGTCACCGCGAAGAACACGAATACCGGCAGCGTCAGCCGGTGTGCGGTGAGGCCGACCTGCGGCTGGCGGATCAGCGTATGAAACGCGGCGTACAGCGGCACAGCCACGATGACGGTCGTCGACCTGGCGACGAGGGCTCCAACGGTGCCGGCGCCGACGTCGGCGCGGGTGAAGCGCCAGCCGAAGTCGCGGACGACGCTGCCGGTGCCGTTGGTGCGGCTGGTGAGGAAGACCGCGGCCAGCATCGACCCCCATAAGCACAATTGGGTGACCACGAGCACCGCGAGGTCACCGGCGCCGATGGCGCGGCGCATCCATGCCGCAGCGGCATAGGCGAGCACCACGCCGATCGCGAGCGACAGCAGCGCGGTCGGCACGCCGCGCGGCGACCGCGCCGGCGCTAGGGTCCGAGCCGCGGCGCCGACGTCTCCGGCAGGAGCAGCCGCGCCGGCGACGTCATGGGAGTGCCCGGCGGTGACATCACTGCCGTCGGAGGTCAGGCCCCACGCTGCTCCAGTCCAGAACCGCCACCGCGGCAACCCCTGTGGGTCGGGATACCAACCCGGTGGCGCAACGAGGGGGAACGCACATCGCAGGCAGGCGAGCGCCCCAGGCGGATTCGTCATCGCGCAGGCCGGGCACACGCGGGAGCTGGGCCGCACGGTCACGACTACGGAGTCCGCGGCCCGATCGGCCAACGACTGCCGACGCCGGTCCCACAGCGGCCAGAGGTCGTTGAGGAGGCCGGGAATGACGAAGAAGTAGAGGGTGAAGCGGACGAACCAGCGCAGCAGTCCCCGGGCGAGGCCGATCGGCGCGTCCACCTGGACGTCCCGGACGGCGATGCCGACGGCGCGGGCGCCGATCGTCTGGCCCCGACCGCGGCCGGTGAGGGCACCGAAGTAGCCGGCGCCGATGACGACCACCAGGAGGAGCAGCACGCCCGCCGCCACCTCCGACGAGGGGATCACGTTGACGAGCCCGGCGAGCACCGCCGTCGGTGCCGCCAGGATCGCCACGTCGATCGCCATGGCTGCCACCCGCGGCCACCAGCCCGCGAGCGCTCCCCCGTCCGCCACAACGACGAGTATGGGCCCCGAAACTCGCGGCAAGATCGAGCGCGTCCCCGCCGACCTGTGACATTGTCACGGCACGGGAAAGGGAGTGCTGTCGTGTCGCAAGATCCGTCGAAGGCAGAGGGTGTGCCGGCCGGGGCACCACCGCCCCCACCGCCACCGTCATCGGGCGAGCCCTACTGGGCGGCACCGCCGCCCCCACCCCCGCCACCACCTCCAGGGTGGTCGCCCCAGTCACCACCGCCGGGCTGGGCGTCCGCCTCGCCGGCCTACGGCAGCCACGCGCCAGCACCCGGCTACACCGTGCCGGTGGTCCCCCACACGCAGGTCCTTCCGGTCCCGCCGCAGGCGCTGGCGAGTCCTGGTCTGCGACTCGCGGGCGCGCTGCTGACGGTCGTGCTCATCCTCGTCACCTTGGTCATCGGCTACGTCGTGTGGGCGATCGTCAGCTGGACGAAGTCGACCACCCCGGCGAAACAGCTCCTCCGCATGCAGGTCATCGACTCCCGTACCGGGCAGCCGCTGACGTTCGGCGGGATGCTCATGCGACAGGTGGTATGGACGCTGGTGCTCGGCATCGGCTCGTCGATCACCTTCGGCATCCTCGGCATCGTCGATGCCTTCTTCGTGTTCACCGCGTCGCGGCAACGGTTGCTCGACAGGATGTCGAACACGCTGGTGGTGCGCACACCGGGTTGAGGTGCGCTGCCGCGTCAGCCCGCGACGATCGGCAGTCCCGAACGCTCCCAGGCGACCATCCCGCCGGCGAGGTTGACGGCGTCCCACCCGGCCTCGTTCAGCGCCTCCGCGACCACCGCCGACCGGCCGCCGACGTGACAGACGCACACGATCTGGCGGTCGCGCGGCAGCCGCTGATGGTCCTGCTGGATCCGCGACATCGCCATGTGCTCCGCCTGGGGCGCATGGCCGGCCAGCCACTCGTCGTCCTCTCGCACGTCGAGCAGCATCGCGCCGGCATCGATCAGCCGCACAGCATCAGTCGGGGAGACCTCAGGCGCAGGCACAGCTCTCGTCACTCCCACTCGATGGTGCCGGGGGGTTTGCTGGTGACGTCGAGGACGACCCGGTTGACCTCGCGCACCTCGTTGGTGATGCGGGTCGAGATGCGCGCGAGCACGTCGTAGGGCACCCGCGTCCAGTCTGCGGTCATCGCGTCCTCGGAGCTGACCGGCCGCAGCACCACCGGATGCCCGTAGGTCCGCCCATCACCCTGCACGCCGACCGATCGGACATCGGCGAGGAGGACGACGGGGCACTGCCAGATCTCGCGGTCCAGTCCCGCCGCCGACAGCTCCGCGCGGGCGATCGCATCGGCCTCACGCAGCACCGCGAGCCGCTGCGCGGTGACCTCACCGACGATGCGGATGCCGAGCCCGGGCCCGGGAAAGGGTTGCCGCCAAACGATTTCCGGCGGCAGGCCGAGCTCTTCACCGACCTGGCGTACCTCGTCCTTGAACAGGGTGCGCAACGGTTCGACCAACGAGAACTGCAGGTCGTCGGGCAGCCCGCCGACGTTGTGGTGGGACTTGATGTTGGCCGCGCCCTCACCCCCACCGGACTCGACGACGTCCGGATACAGCGTGCCCTGCACGAGGAACTCCACCGACTCGCCGTGCGCCTCGGAGTCGGCAACGACCTCCCGCGCGGCCTGCTCGAAGACGCGGATGAACTCGCGGCCGATGGCCTTGCGCTTGTCCTCCGGGTCGCGGATCCCGGCCAGGGCGTCGAGGAACCGTTGTGACGCATCGACCACCTTCAGCGTGACACCGGTCGAGGCGACGAAGTCACGCTCGACCTGCTCCGCCTCGCCCTTGCGCAACAACCCGTGGTCGACGAACACGCACGTCAGCCGGTCACCGATGGCGCGTTGCACCAGGGCCGCCGCGACGGCCGAGTCGACCCCGCCGGACAGCCCGCAGATCGCCCGCTTGCCGCCGACCTGCGCGCGCACCCGCTCCACCTGCTCGTCGACGATGTTCACCATCGTCCAAGTCGGGCGGCAGCCGGCGACGTCGTAGAGGAAGTGCTCGAGCACCTTCTGGCCGTGCGGAGTGTGCACGACCTCGGGGTGGAACTGCACGCCGGCGAGGCCGCGGGCGACATCTTCGAACGCCGCGACGCGCGCGCCGTCGGTCTCGGCCGTGACCGCGAACCCGACCGGCGCCGACCACACCGCATCGCCATGGGACATCCACACGGGCTGCTCGGCCGGCAGTCCGGTGAACAGTGCCGAACGCGGCGCGGTCACTCGCAGCGGGGTCTGGCCGAACTCGGACAGCCCGGTCTGGCGGACCTCCCCGCCGAGCGCGCGAGCCATGGCCTGGAAGCCGTAGCAGATGCCGAACGTCGGCACCCCGGCCGCAAACAGCTGCGGGTCGACCTGCGGTGCGCCCGCGGCGTACACCGATGACGGCCCGCCGGACAGGATGATCGCCTTCGGCCGCTTCGCGAGCAGCTCCTCGACCGGCATCGTGGACGGGACGATCTCGCTGAACACCCGGCACTCGCGCACCCGGCGCGCGATCAGCTGCGCGTACTGGGCACCGAAGTCGACGACGAGGACCGTGTCGAAGGGCTCGGCCGTCACCGGTTCATCGTAGTTGGCTCAACCGGCCGCGAGCGGCAGCCGCAGCTCCGCGGGAGCGCCGGCCGACACCGCCGGGCGATGCGGCGCGACGACCGGCACGACGCGGTACGCCGTACCCAGGGCCGGTCGTGGGTCGGGCTCGCCCTTGTTGGGCCAGAACGCCATCGCCCGCTCCGCCTGCGCCGTGATGGTCAGCGAGGGGTTGACGCCGAGGTTGGCCGTGACGGCCGCGCCGTCGAGGACGTGCAGCCCGTCGTAGCCGTAGACCCGCTGCCACGGGTCGAGCACTCCGGTGTCCGGGGAGTCGCCGATCGGGCAGCCGCCGATGATGTGCGCCGTCATCGGCACGTTGACGATCTCGCCGACCGACCCGCCCGGGACGCCGCCGATCCGTTTCGCCAGCCGGCGCGTGACCTCGTTGCCGGCCGGGATCCAGGTCGGGTTGGGCTCGCCGTGACCCGGCCGTGTCACCAGCCGCTCGCCGAATCGGCCTTTGCGCCGGCGCACGGTCAGCGAGTTGTCCAGCGACTGCATGACCAGCACGATGATCGTGCGCTCCGACCAGCCGCGCAGCCACAACAGCCGACGGGTGAGCAGCGGATGGCGCAACAGCTGCCCCAGCCACTTCAGCCACCGCGGCACCCGCCCACCGCCGTCGGTCATGTGCGTCGACAGCAGCCCCATGGCGTTGGAACCCTTGCCGTAGCGGACCGGTTCGACGTGCGTCCTGGGCACGGGGAAGAACGACGACGTGATCGCGACGCCGCGGGTGTAGTCGACGTTCTTGCGCAACGACATCGCTCCGAGGATCGCCTCCGAGTTCGTGCGGGTCAGCTCGCCCAGCCGCGCGGACAGCCGGGGCAGCACGCCCTCGTCGCGCATGCGGTGCAGCAACCGTTGGGTGCCGAGGGTCCCGGCGGCGAAGACCACCTGCGGTGTGGTGAAGGTACGACGTTCGCCGCGCCGCACCGTGTGGCGCGCTTCCACCGTGTAGCCGCCGTCCGGTCGTGGCCGCACGGCCGACACGGTCGTCTCCGGCACGATCACCGCGCCGAGTCGTTCCGCGAGGTGCAGGTAGGTGACGTCGAGGCGGTTCTTGGCGCCGTACCGGCAGCCAATCATGCAGTTGCCGCACTCGATGCATCCGGTGCGGTCCGGGCCGGCGCCGCCGAAGTAGGGGTCCGGCACGGTCTCGCCGGGCTCGGCGCCGAAGAACACACCGACGGGGGTGGCGTGGAACGTGTGGCCGACGCCCATCTCCTCGGCGACCGCCTTCATCTCGACATCCGACGGTGTCATCGTGGGGTTGTCGGTGACGCCGAGCATCCGGGTGGCTTGGTCGTAGAACGGCGCCAGCTCCACCTTCCAGTCGGCGATGTGCGCCCACTGCCGGTCGGCGAAGAAGTCGTCGAGTGGCGTGTAGAGCGTGTTGGCATAGACGAGGGAGCCGCCCCCGACCCCGGCGCCGGACAGCACCATCACGTCGTTGAGCGGGGTGATCTTCTGGATCCCGAGCCAGCCCAGCCGCGGCGCCCAGAAGAACCGCCTCAGATCCCAGCTGGTCTTGGGCAGCGTCTCGTCGGTGAACCGCTGCCCGGCCTCCACGACGGCGACCCGGTAACCCTTCTCGGCGGCGCGCAGCGCCGCCACCGAGCCGCCGAAACCGCTGCCGATGACGACGACGTCATAGCTGTCCTCCACCTGCGCGAGCGTAGCCGCGCAGGTGGAGGACAGCTGTCAGGACGCCAGGGCCGTCATCCCACCGCGGCGGCGGCCGGAGACGATGGTGGCGGCAGCGCCGAAGAGCACGGCCAGCGCGAGCGCCGGCACGGTGCCGCGCAGCAGCGAGGAGCCGGCGGCGACGGCCGGTGCGGCCGGCAGCAGACCCGGGTTGGCGCCGGTGTTGCTCGGGCCGCCGACGTCGCCGGGCAGCATCGCCGCGCTGATCGACCCGTGCTGCGGGACGACGAACGGGCACAGCCCGGCCGCCTCGTCCGCGTTGGGCAGCAACCGCCCGCCCTCGGACCTGCGGGTGGTGATCGACAGGCCGCTGATCTGCGTGCCGGGGCCGATGACCGGCCCGCGCTTCTGTGCGTCCGAGATCTTGGCGAGGGCGTTGGCGGCCAAGGTGAACGTGTATTCGTTGTGCGGCTTGTCGAGCTTGAACACCACGTCGTTGGACACACCGGTGCGGGTCGGCGACTCGATGTCCGCCGAGTTCACGCCGCCGTCGTGTGAGCCGAACAGGTCATAACCCTTGCCGCCGACCCCGAACGAGTAGTCGAGCGCCTCACCGGTCGCGCCTTGGGGCGGGTCCTGGCTGAGGTCCTTGACCACGACGTGGAAGGTGAGGGTCTTCGCCCTTGCGTTCCAGGTGAGGTAGCTGCGGACGACGTCGAGCGCGGGCGCGCTCGGCAGCGGCGTCGCGACGATGAACTCGGTCGCGTCGCCGCTCTTGTCGGTGAACGTGGCGTCCGGAGCGCAGTCGAGCTTCGGGTACTTCACCCGCAACACCGGCAGCGGGCGGCCGGTGGTGATGGAGTAGCCGGTGAGCTGCACCGTGTAGGCCGAGATCAACTGCCCGGGTGCAGCCGAGTTGTCGGCGATGGCCAGGTGCGCCCGCCCCTCGTGGTCGATGGCGACCTGGAAGAAGTCGAGCAGCGAACGGTCCTTGCGCGGGAACACCGGGTTGTCGACACCCAGGTCGCAGAACGTGCCGTTCTGGCAGATGTCGCCGATGTGGATCACCGGCGTGATGGCCTCGCTGTAGGTGAGCACCTTCGGCGTCGGCGTGCCGGCGTGGGTGCGCGCGGCGTGGCCGAGCTGCGCGAACGCCACGGTCCACTTCGTCTTGGCGTCGCCGGGGTCGCGGTAGACGAGGTTCGACTTCGCGGCTCCGCCCTGACCGTGGTACCAGACGACGTCGAGCAGGCCATTGGCGCCGGCGGCGATCCACGGGAAGACGTCGGCCTTGCCCGGGTCCGGAGCGTCCGCGCCGTTGGCGCCGACCCCGCGGTTGTCCCGGTTGACCTGGTAAGGCTTGGACCAGTGCGCACCGTGATCGGTCGAGACGGCGTACTGCACTTTGTAGGTG
>DASTWK010000042.1:0-11253 GCA_035776655.1 Mycobacteriales bacterium
GAGACGAGTTCATCGTCGTCTGCGAAGGCGTGCCGGACAGCGAAGCCGCGGCCGCGATGACCGAACGGCTGCGCGCCGCGGTCCGGGTGCCGGTCGACGTCGACGGGTTGACCCTGCTGCCGTCGGCGTCGCTCGGTTGCACGCTCAGTACCGGCGACGTCACCGCCGACCAGATGGTCGCCGAAGCCGACGCCGCGCTCTATCGGGCCAAGGCCGCCGGGCGCGGCCGATCCGAGCTGTTCGACGAGGAGATGCGCCGGGTCTCGCGCAACCAGACCGAGCTGCGCGGCCAGCTGCTCACCGCGCTGCGAGAGCAACAGCTGCGGTTGCACTACCAGCCCATCGTGGAGCTGCGGGGCAACACGATCGTCGGTTACGAGGCGCTGCTGCGCTGGGAGCACCCCGAGCGCGGACTGCTGCTGCCGGCCGAGTTCCTGGCGGCGGTGGTGGACAGCGACCTCGACGTGCCGGTCACTCGCTGGGTGCTGCAGCGCGCCGCGACCGACCTGGTGGAGCTCGGCCGGCGCTCGCGCAGCCGGCCGTTCATCTCGGTCAACCTCTCCGCCCGTCAGCTGTCCCGGCCGGAGCTGGTGGCCGACGTGCAGGCGATGACGGCCGAGACCGGGCTGGCCGCCAAGCGGTTGTGGCTGGAGATCACCGAGGACAACCTCATCGACCACCGGCACCGGCCGATGCTCGACCGGCTGCACGCGCTCGGCTGTCGCATCGCGCTCGACGACTTCGGCACCGGCTATTCCGGGCTGACCTACCTGCAGCAGATGCCGGTCAACGTGCTGAAGATCGACCGCGAGTTCGTCGCCCGCGTCGGCGCCGACCGGGTCAGCGCCGGCATCACCGCCGCGGTCACCGACCTCGCGGACGTGCTCGGCATCACGGTGGTCGCCGAAGGCGTGGAGACCGCCGAACAGGCCGAGTTGTTGCGGGGCATGGGCGTCGGCATGGCGCAGGGCTATTTCTTCGGCCGGCCGCGGCCGCTGGCCGATGCCCTGACCGAGCCGGCCACGACCGCGTGGACACGGGCGGTCACCGACCCGGGGGTTCAGCCCTTGGACACCGTGAACGACTCGATGACCACCGGCTGAGCCGGCGGACCGTCCGACGTGCCGTTGCTGGTGCCGTTCTTCGCGATCGCCTTGAGGACGTCGAGCCCCTGCACGACGTGTCCGAACGGCGTGTAGTTGGGGTCGAGCTGGGTGTTGGCGTAGACGAAGAAGAACTGGCTGCCGCCGGTGTTGGGGCCGGCGTTGGCCATCGCCACCGTGCCGGCGGGATAGGTCGCGCCGGCGAGGTTCTCGTCCGGGATCGCGTAGCCCGGGCCGCCCGTGCCGGTGCCGGTGGGGTCGCCGCACTGCAGCACGAAGATGCCTGCCGTCGTCAGGCGGTGGCAGGGGGTGTGGTCGAAGTAGTGGTGCTGGGCCAGGAACGCCAACGAGTTGACCGTGTGCGGCGCGTGCTTGCCGTCGAGCGCGACGACGATCGTGCCGCAGTTGGTGACGATGCGCGCGGTGTAGGTGGTGCGGGCGATCGTGAGCTTCGGCTCGGCCGAGAAGTGCTCGGGCTTGGGCGAGGCCGACGGTGCCGGCTGGCACGCCGCGGTGCCGGCCGTGGTGGTCGCCGAGGACGGTTGGCTGCCGGGGCTGAGCTGGTCGAGTGACGGGTTGTCCCCGCCGCTGGAGCCGCCGCAACCGGCCAGAGCGATCGCGGCGGCGGTCAGCGCGGCGGCGACGAGCGGGCGCCTCATGCCTGCACCGACTTGACCGTGATGAGGAAGATCAGCGTCTCGTTGGGCTTGATGCTCGGCGGCGAGCCGGCGGCGCCGTACCCCAGCTTCGCGGGGATCACCAGCTCGCGCACGCCACCGGTACGCACCCCGAGCAGTCCCTGGTTCCAGCCGGCGATGACGCTGGCCCGGCCGAGCGGTGTGACCTGGAACGGCTGGTTGCCGTGCAGGTAGGACGCATCGAAGACCTTGCCGGTGCTGCAGGAGATGCCGATGTAGGTGACGCTCAACGTCGCGCCGCGCTTGGCCGCCGGGCCGTGCCCGCGCTTGACGTCCTTGACCACGAGCTTCGTCGGCGCCTTGCCGGCGACGGGGGGCACGGTCGGCTGGCCCTTCGCCGGTGGGTTGGGCTTGATCGGCGCGCACTTCTTCGGTGCGGCGACCGGAGTGACCGACGGCGTGGGCGTGGCCGAGGACGATGCGCCGGCCTTGGCCGACGGGCTGAGCTGGTCGCTGGAACCGCCGGACAGATGTACGGCGAGGAACACGAGCAACCCGATCACGATGGCGGTGCCGACACCGGCACCCGCGATCGTGTTGCGGCGCCGGCGGCGGGCGCGCTGCTCCATCTCACGCAACCGGCGTCGTTCGTAACGGCGACGGGCGAGCTCGCGCTCGCGGCGGCGACTGTTGGCCACGGTGGAGGACCCTCCGGGGTCGGCGGACGGACGGCAGGGGGTTGCGCGTCGGACAGTTTACGAAGGAAAGGCTGAACCCGCCGTTCAGCACGCCCGACGCTCGTGTCTGCACTCGAGCGCTCGATAGGCTGGCGCTGACCGGGTCGGCCTCGTTCTGGCCTGACCACTCGGTTCCCGGACTGGTCGGTGCTCTGCCAAGCGGAAGGAAGGTCGTGCTCGTCGTCGGCTTCCCCGCAGGCCCGTGGCAGACCAACTGCTGGGTCGTCGCCCCCGCCGCCGGCGAGGAGTGTGTGGTCATCGACCCCGGCCACGGTGCCGAGGGGCCGCTGGACGAGGTGCTGGCCGAGCATCGACTCCGACCGGTCGCGGTGCTGCTCACCCACGGCCACGTCGACCACACCTGGTCGGTGGTGCCGGTGTGCGGCGCGAAAGGCGTGCCGGCGCTGATCCACCCGGCCGACCGCGGCATGCTCGTCGAGCCGGCCAGCGCGATCGGCGCGCCGCCGGGCACGCCGATCCTCGGCCGGCTCGACTGGGCCGAACCCGACGACGTCCGCGAGCTGCGCGACGGTGAGACGTTGACGCTGGCCGGCGTCGAGCTGCGGGTCGACGAGACGCCCGGGCACACCCCCGGGTCGATCACGTTCACCAGCGCGGGCAACGGCGCGGCGGGTGAGTTCTTCTCCGGTGACCTGCTGTTCGCCGGCTCGATCGGGCGCACCGACTTCCCCGGCGGGTCGTTCGCGCAGATCCAGGACTCGCTGCGCCGGGTGCCGTTGGCGCTGCCGGACGAGACCGTCGTCCGGCCCGGGCACGGCCCGAACACGACGATCGGTCGCGAGCGCAGCACCAACCCGTTCCTGCTCGAGCTCGGCGATCCGGCCGCGGCCCCTCGCCGTACCGGGCTGTAGCGATGGCCCGCATCACCCCGCTGTCGGGGTTCCCCGAGTGGCTGCCGCACGAGCGGCTGATCGAACAGCACGTCGTCGACACGCTGCGCAGCGTCTTCGAGCTGCACGGGTTCGCACCGATCGAGACCCGGTCGGTGGAGCCGCTCGACCAGCTGCTGCGCAAGGGCGAGACCGACAAGGAGATCTACGTCCTGCGGCGGTTGCAGGCCGACGCCGACGACACCGACGCCGGGCTCGGGCTGCACTTCGACCTGACCGTCCCGTTCGCGCGCTACGTGCTCGAACGGGCGGGACACCTCGAGTTCCCGTTCCGGCGCTACCAGATCCAGAAAGCGTGGCGGGGGGAGCGGCCGCAGGAAGGCCGCTATCGCGAGTTCCTGCAAGCCGACATCGACGTCGTCGACCGGGACGAGCTGTCCTTCCACTACGAGGTGGAGCTGCCGCTCGTCATCGCCGACGCCCTGGCCCGGCTGCCGGTGCCGCCGGTGCGCATCCAGCTCAACAACCGTAAGGTGCCCGAGGGGTTCTACCGCGGGCTCGGCATCGACGACGTGACCCACGTGCTGCGGACCGTCGACAAGCTCGCCAAGGTCGGCCGGGCCGAGGTGGTGCGGTTGCTCGTCGCCGCCGGCTGCAGCAACGAGCAGGCGGAGCAGTGCCTCGCGCTGGCGGAGATCTCGGCGAGCGACGCATCGTTCGTCGAGCGGGTGCAGCGCTTGGGGGTGGCGCACCCGCTGCTCGACGAGGGTCTCGACGAGCTGACCCGCGTCGTCGAGGCCGGGCGCGAGCACGCGCCGGGACTGTTCGTCGTCGACCTGTCGGTCGCGCGGGGACTCGACTACTACACCGGCACCGTCTACGAGACCCTGCTGACCGGCCACGAGCACATCGGCTCGATCTGCTCGGGCGGGCGGTACGACGCCCTGGCGAGCGACGGCTCCACGACGTACCCCGGGGTGGGGCTGTCGCTGGGGGTCACCCGGCTGCTGGGCCGCCTGTTCGGCCAGCAGCTGTTGGCGATCAGCCGCAAGGTGCCCACCTGCGTCCTGGTGGCGTTGCCGGACGAGGAGTCGCGACCGGCCTGCCGCGCGGTCGCGGCGGCGCTGCGCGACCGCGGTGTGCCGGCGGAGGTGGCGCCGGCGCCGGTGAAGTTCGGCAAGCAGATCCGGTTCGCCGAGCGCCGCGGCATCCCGTTTGTGTGGTTCCCGCAGCCGGACGGCGGGCACGAGATCCGTGACATTCGCTCGGGTGAGCAGGGGCCGGCCGACCCGCGCTCCTGGTCGCCGCCACCGGCCGATCTGCATCCCGTCGTCTACTCGCCAGCCCCGCCGGAGGCCTTCCCGTGACCCCGCCTTCCCGTCAGTTCCACCAGTCCCGCATGACGCCAGCTCGCCGGGGACGAGCCGGGAGGACGGCATGATCCGCACCCACTTCGCCGGGTCGCTGCGGCGGGAGGACGCCGGCGAAACCGTGGTGCTCACCGGCTGGGTGGCGCGGCGGCGCGACCACGGCGGCGTCATCTTCGTCGACCTGCGCGACGGCGCGGGTGTCGCGCAGGTCGTGTTCCGCGAAGGGGCGCCGGCCGAGCAGGCGCATGCACTGCGCAGCGAGTGGTGCGTCAAGGTCACCGGCGAGGTGCGGGAGCGCCCGGAGGGCAACGCCAACCCTGATCTGGCGACCGGTGACATCGAAGTCGTCGCGACCGGCGTCGAGGTGCTCAGCGAGAGTGAGACGCCGCCATTCCCGATCCACGGCTCGGACGCGATCGACAGCGGCGTCGACGAGACGACGCGGTGGACCTACCGCTACCTCGACCTGCGCCGGGCCGGCCCGGCGCGCGCGCTGCGCACCCGCGCGCAGATCGTCTCCGTCATCCGCCGGGTGATGGAGCGGCACGGCTTCCTCGACATCGAGACGCCCTACCTGACCCGGTCGACACCAGAGGGTGCGCGCGACTTCCTCGTGCCGGTGCGGCTGCAGCCCGGGCACTGGTATGCGTTGCCGCAGTCGCCGCAGCTGTTCAAACAGCTGCTGATGGTCGCCGGGTTGGAGCGCTATTACCAAATCGCGCGCTGCTTCCGCGACGAGGACTTCCGCGCTGACCGAACGCCGGAGTTCACCCAGCTCGACATCGAGATGTCGTTCCTCGACGAGGAGGACATCTACTCCCTCACCGAGGAGCTGCTCGTCGAGCTCTGGCGCGACGTCCTCGGGGTCGAGCTGACGACGCCGTTCCCGCGGCTGACCTACTGGGAGTCGATGCGCCGCTACGGCAGCGACAAGCCCGACCTGCGGTTCGACCTGGAGCTCGTCGATCTCACCGAGCACATGGCCGGCACCGAGTTCCGCGTCTTCCAGGCCGAGCACGTCGGTGCGGTCGTCGTGCCGGGCGGCGCCGACTACACCCGCAAGGAGCTCGACGGCTGGCAGGAGTGGGCGCGCTCGCGCGGCGCCAAAGGCATCGCCTGGCTGCTCGTGCCCGCCGACGACTCTGCCGCCGGTGGGGGGGAGCTGCGCGGTTCGATCACGAAGCTGGAACCCGAGCGTTTGCAGTCGCTGCCGGCCGCGGCGGGTGCTCGGGCCGGCGACGCGATCCTGTTCGCGGCCGGGCCGCGGCGTACGACGTTGGAGCTTCTCGGGGCCTTGCGCAACGCGGTGGCTCGACAGCGCGGGCTGATCCGCGACGGGGAGTGGCGCTTCCTCTGGGTCGTCGATGCGCCGATGTTCGAGCCGGTGTCGGAGGGCAACCCGGCGGTCGGCGAGACGGTCACGACCGGCTGGACGGCCGTGCACCATCCGTTCACGGCGCCGACCGAGGAGTGGGCCGAGAAGTTCCACGAAGACCCCGAGCAGGCGCTGGCTCGGGCCTACGACATCGTCGGCAACGGCATGGAGCTCGGCGGTGGCTCGATCCGTATCCACCGCCGCGAGATGCAGCAGCGGGTCTTCGACGTCATCGGGTTGACCCGCGAGGAGGCCGAGTCGAAGTTCGGCTTCCTGCTCGAGGCTTTCAAATACGGGCCGCCGCCGCATGGCGGCATCGCGTTCGGCCTCGACCGGCTGGCCGCGACGCTCGCCGGCACCGACGCGATCCGCGAGGTGATGGCGTTCCCGAAGGCGTCATCCGGTGGCGACCCGCTGACCGGTGCGCCGACAACGATCACCGAGCAGCAGCGCAAGGAGGCGGGCATCGACGCCCGGCCGGAGGTCTCCGCAAAGCTCGGTCCGGACGGGCCGGCCCCGCGGCCGAACCGCCCGGGCGGCGAGACGATCCCGGACGAGCGGCGCAACTGAGGCACTCTGCCGATCATGGCGAACATCGCCTTATGGGCAGCTCTTAACGCTGACTTCGCCATGATCGGCGTACTCGAGTGGCGGGTCAGCTGACGGGTGCGGCGGCGTCGGTGAGCTGGGTGCGGATGCCCTCGGCCTGGGCGAGGACACGCGCCGCCCCGATCTCGCGCAGCAACGGCTCGGCGGCGGCAAGCGTGCGGGCCGCTTCCGCCTGGTGGCCGTCGGCGGTCAGGGCGGCGGCGAGCTCGACCCGGGTGCGGGCGGCCCAGAACGCCGCCCCGGCGGCGTCGAACGCCTCGACCGCGGCACCCAGCCCGGCTGCCGGTTCACCGGAGAGGTGGGCATGCGCACGGGACAGCTGGGCGGACAGCACGCGGAAGCGCTGGCCGGGTGGCAGCTCGTCGAGCGGGGCGGTGATCCGGGCCAGCGTGTCGAGGTCGCCGCTGGCCAGCAGCATGTCGACGGCGAGGGAGTAGGCGAACGGGACGTCCTCGTTGCTCGTGCTCACCACGAACATGCGCTCCACCGCCCGCGCGGCCAGCTCGGCTCCGGCCGCCACCTGCCCGTCGAGGGCGGTCACGACCGCCTCGTTCATGAGCCACCAGGCCGCGACCACCGGGTCGGACGACTCCTCGGCGGCGGCGATGGCGGGACGCAACAGCGAGCGGTCGTCGCGAAGCCACGCCAGCTGAGCGGCGGCCGCCACGAGGTAGGTCTCCCAGTCGAGCAGCGCGCTGATCTCGTCGGTCGGCCGCGAGCCGAGCCACTGCATCGCGTCGGTCCAGCGACCGAGGGTGGTGGCGGCGACCACACCATGCCCGAGCGCGGTGATCTCGTTGAGCCCGAGCAGGTTCGACGACCTGATGGCTGTTTCGGCGGCCGCCAGGCCGTCGGCCGGTTCCTCGTGGACGAGGATGGCGGCGAGGTTGCCCCACACCGCCCGTGCCTGCGGGTCACGCAGGTCCATCTCGGCTGCGGCAGCGCGGCGTACCAGTCCCGCGAGCCGGCGATAGCCGGCGAGGCCGAACCACATCGACAAGGCGTCCAGCAACATCGTGAAGTCGGAATCATCGCCGTGGCTCTCGATGTCTGCGAGCAGCCGGGTCGCCATCTCCTGGGCCAGCGCGACGTCCCCGGACATCTGCGCGGAGATCGCCAGCTGCCGGGCCGCGATGCCCGCCAGCCGGACTCGCCCGGGCACACCGATGCACGCGTCGAAGACCTGCCGCGCGTCGGCCAGTGCCGCGTCGAAGTCGTGGGCGGAGACGAAACCGAGCGAGGAGCGCGCCATCCGCAGGGTGAGGGCGTCGTCGTCGGTGCCGTTGCGCGCCGCTGCGTCGAGACCACGCTCGACCCACTCGCGCGCCTCGTCGATGCGAGCACCCGTGCGTGCGGCGGTTACCGACGCCGTGGTGCTCACCCGGATCATCACCTCGTCCGATACGTCGAGGGCCATGAGCTGCGCGTAGTGGGTGAGCGCGTCCAGCGGAGCTCCGACGTCGGTCGCATGGGTGGCGGCGCGCTCGAGCAGCTCCGCGGCGCGCTCGCGCAGTTGCTGCACGTCGTCGTCTTCCGGCACGGCGGCAGCGGCGTCGAGGTAGTGCGCGGCGAGCACGGGGGTGATGGAGTCGGCATCCTCCTCGCGACCGAGGTATTCGGCGGCGGCGATGTGCCGCGCCTTGCGATCCCGGCGCGACAACGTCTCGTAGGCGACCCCGCGCAGCAGAGCTTGGACGAACCGGAACTGGCCGCGTTCTGGCGACCGCGGGTCGTTGTCGAGGTTGAGGATCTCCTTGCGCCGCAACGCGGCCAGCACCTCGTCGAGGTCGTCGGTGGTGGTCGTCAGCGCCTCGATCGCCGCGCGGGTGAACGTCAGGCCCAGCACGCTCGCGTCCTGGATGACGCGCCGTTCCTCGGGGTGCAGTGCATCGAGCCGGGCGGCGAGCAGCGCGTGCAGGCTCGCCGGCGGGGTGAGCTGGGCCAGGTCGAGACTGCCGGCCGCTTCGGTGTCGACCACGTAACGGCCGCCCTGCGGGACGACCACGTCGCGGTCGATCAGCGACCGCACGGTCTCGACGGCATAGAGCGGGATGCCGTCGGCCCGTCGCACCAGCTCGTCGCGCAATGCCTCCGGCAGGTTGCCGACCAGACCATCGAGCAGCTGACGCATGCCCGCGTCCGACAGCGGCTCGAGGAACACCGTGGTGGCGCGGCGCCCGGCGCCGATGCCCGCGCGGCGGGTGGTCACCTCCGGCCGGGCCAGCGCCAGCACCATGATCGGCGCGCGGGCCGCGTCGAGCAGGTGGTCGAGGAAGTCGAGGAACGCGTCGTCGGCCCACTGCAGGTCTTCGACGACCACCGTGACCAGCGAGCCGTCGCGGGTCAGGCTCTCGAGAAAGCCGCGCCAGCAGGCGAACATGTCCGCCTGGTCGAACGCGCGGTCGCTGAGCCCGAGCAGGCTCTCCAGCCGCGGCCTCAACACCGCCCGCTCGGCCTCGTCCGGCACGTGCCGTTGCAGTCGGTCCTCGAGCGCGGCGCCGACCGTCGCGGCGTCGTCGCCGTCGGTGACCCGCAGCAGCGACCGGATCATCTCCGCAACCACCCGCCCAGCGAGCCCCTGCCCGTAGGACAGGCAGCGGCCGCGCAGCCAGAACGTCACGTGTGAGGTGATGGCGTCGAGGTATTTCTCGAACTCCCACGCCAGCCGGGACTTGCCGATGCCGGGTTCGCCGGCGACGAGCACGAGCCGGGCCCGGCCCTCCTCGGCGGTGGCGTGGAACAGCTCCTTGACCAGGCGCAGCTCCCGGTCGCGGCCGACGAACGGGGCCTCCAGCCCGTCGACTCGCTGTTGACCGCCGACGGTCGCCGCCGTCCGGATGACCCGGAACAGCTCCAGCGGCACGGCCTTGCCCTTGAGCTCGTGACTGCCGGTCGACTCATAGACCAGCGCGGCGGTGGTCAGAGCGCGGGTCGGGTCGTCGACCCACACCTCCCCGGGCGATGCCACCGCCTGCACCCGGGCCGCGGTGTTGACGGCGTCGCCGGCGACCATGCCCTCGCCGACCGCGCCCAGCGTGACCGCCACCTGCCCGGTGGTGACACCGACCCGCATCTGCAGGCCTTCGGCGTCGACCTCTTCGCCGAGCGCGGCCACGGCGCTGACCAGGTCGAGCCCGGCCCGCACCGCGCGTTCCGCGTCGTCCTCGCGCGCCGTCGGGACACCCCACACGGCGAAGACCGCGTCCCCGATGAACTTCTCGACCACGCCGCCGTAGCGCTCGACCACGGCTCGCGCCCGGTCGAAGTACGCCGACAGCAGCTCCCGCACGGCCTCCGGATCGCGGTTCTCCGACAGCGGGGTGAAGCCGACCAGATCGGCGAACAGCAGCGAGGCGATCCGCCGCTCGGCGACGGGTTCGGCCGGCGCGAGCGGGCCTGGGAGGACGCCCGGGGCCGATCCGTCTGCCGTTCCGCCAGCAGCGGAGGGACCGGCAGCTCCCGCGGTTCCCCCCGGTCCCGCGGTCCCCCCCGGTCCCGCGGTCCCCCCCGCTCCTGCGGCGCCTGCGGCCGACGGGGCGAGGGTGCCGCCGCATTCGCTGCAGAACTTGCCGGACGGTGCCGGGGCGCCGCAGTGCGGACACGCGGCCGTCATCGGCGTCCCGCACTCGCTGCAGAACTTCGCTCCCGCGCGGTTGCCGGCCCCGCAGGTCGTGCACGACGTCTCCGCCATCGCACCCCCTCGTGCCGTCAACGTAGCGCCGGTGGAGCGCCGCCGCCGCCGATTGCCGCCACCGCCCCAAAGCCGCGATCATGGCGAAAGTAACTCTTTGCGGCGCTCAGAAGGTGACCTTCGCCATGATCGGCGCAGTTGAGGAGGCTGCCGCGGGTCATAGGCTCGCCGGGTGCCGGACGACCTGTTCTCGGCGGCCGCGGACGAGGCCGCGCGGGCGGTCGCGCCGCTGCCGGCCCGCATGCGTCCGGCCACGCTCGACGAGGTGGTCGGGCAGGACCACCTGCTCGGCCCCGGCGCGCCGCTGCGGCGGCTGGTCGAAGGCGGCGGTACGACGAGCGTGCTGCTCTGGGGACCGCCCGGCAGCGGCAAGACGACGATCGCCCGGCTGATCGCCGCCGACCGGCGGTTCATCGAGCTGTCCGCGGTCACCGCCGGTGTCAAGGACGTCCGGGCGGCCATCGACGAGGCCAAGGAGCGGCTCGGGCTGGGCGGCGAGCGCACCGTGCTGTTCGTCGACGAGGTGCACCGGTTCAGCAAGTCGCAGCAGGACGCGCTGCTGCCCGGCGTCGAGGCCGGTTTCGTCACCTTCGTCGGTGCGACGACCGAGAACCCCTTCTTCTCGGTCATCTCGCCGTTGTTGTCCAGGTCGCTGCTGCTCACCCTGGAGCCGCTCGACGACGCCGGCGTACAGATCCTCGTCGAGCGGGCGCTCAGCGACCCGCGCGGGCTCGACGGCCGCTTCACCCTTGCCGACGCCGCGCGGGAGCACCTGCTGCGGCTGGCCGGCGGCGACGCGCGTCGGGCCCTCACCGCGCTGGAGGCCGCCGCCGGGGCGGCCGACGCCACCCGCGCGACGGAGATCGACCTCGCCATGCT
>DASTWK010000043.1:0-50271 GCA_035776655.1 Mycobacteriales bacterium
GCGCCAGTGACACCGTCAGTCGAGGCGCTCGTAGGCCGGCAGCGTCAGGAACGTGGTGAAGTCATCGGCCAGCGCGACCTCTTCGAAGATGTCGCGCGCTTCCTTCCAGCGGCCGCTGTCGTAGGTGTCGCTGCCGACTTCGTCGCGGATCGCCGCGGTGACGTCGTCCGCGGTCTGGCGCACCAGGTCGGCCGTGACCTTCGCACCGGTGTCAGCCAGCGTGGCGGCATTGTGCACCCACTGCCAGACCTGCGAACGGGAGATCTCGGCGGTGGCCGCGTCCTCCATCAGGTTGTGGATCGCAGCCGCGCCGTTGCCGCGCAGCCACGACTCGATGTAACGGATGCCGACGTCGACATTGGTGCGCAGGCCGGCGCTGGTGATCTCGCCGGGCGTCTCGCCGGCGGCGAGCAGCTGCGCCGCGGTGACCGACACCTCCGGACGCTTCTTGTCGATCTGGTTGGGCTTGTCCCCGAGGACGCGGTCGAACTCGGCCATCGCGGTCGCCACGAGATCGGGGTGCGCCACCCAGGTGCCGTCGAAGCCGTCGTTGGCCTCGCGCTCCTTGTCGGCCTTGACCTTGGCCAGCGCCTGCTCGTTGATCTGGGGGTCCTTGCGACTCGGGATGAAGGCGGCCATGCCCCCCATCGCGAACGCCTCGCGCTTGTGGCAGGTCTGCACGAGCAGCTCGGTGTAGGCGCGCATGAACGGCACGGTCATCGTCACGCTGTTGCGGTCCGGCAGCATGAACTCGGCGCCGCGGTCGCGGAACGTCTTGATCATCGAGAACATGTAGTCCCAGCGGCCGGCGTTGAGGCCGTAGGAGTGGTCGCGCAGCTCGTAGAGGATCTCGTCCATCTCGAACGCGGCGGGAATCGTCTCGATGAGCACAGTGGCACGGATCGTGCCGTGCGGCACGTCGAGCGCCTGCTGGGCGTGGGTGAACACCTCGTTCCACAACCGCGCCTCGAGGTGCGACTCCATCTTCGGCAGGTAGAAGTAAGGCCGGGTGCCCTTGCCCAGCAACCGCTTGGCGTTGTGGAAGAAGAACATGCCGAAGTCGAACAGCGAGCCGCTCATCGGCGCGTCGTCGACGAGCACGTGCTTCTCCGGCAGGTGCCAACCGCGCGGGCGCGGCATCAGCGTGGCCACCTGCTCCTTGAGCTTGTAGTCCTTGCCCTCGGGCGAGGTGAAGTCGATGCGCCGCTCGATGGCGTCGGTGAGGTTGATCTGGCCTTGGACCATGTTGGCCCAGTTCGGAGTGTTGGCGTCCTCGAAGTCGGCCATGAACACCTTGGCGCCGGAGTTGAGCGCGTTGATGAGCATCTTGCGCTCGGTCGGGCCGGTGATCTCGACCCGACGGTCCTGCAGGTCGGCCAGCGGCGCGACCCGCCAGGACGTGTCCGCGCGGATGTCCTTGGTCTCGTCGAGGAAGTCGAGCTTGCCGGTCTCCGCGGCCTGGCGGCGGCGGTCCTGGCGGCGGGCGAGCAGCTGCTCGCGAGTGGGGCCGAAACGGCGCTGCAGGTCGGCGACGAACGCCAACGCCTCCGGGGTCAGGACCTCGTCAAACCGGTCACCACTCGGTCCGATGACCTTTGCCGCGTCACTGCCCGCCATGCCCGTCCTCCTCGCGAAATCGACGACCCCATTGTCTACGGGTCGCGATCGACGGTTGGCCGCGGGTCAGCCCGACGGCGATGGCTCACAGCCCGAGCTGGGCCTGCTGCAGCCGCTCGACCGATTCAGCGGAGCCGTCGAGGTCGACCCGGGCGGCATCCTTGCGGTTGAACCCGAACAGCAGGATCTCGCTCGGCAGGCCCTTGACGGTGACGACGTCGCCGTCCTTGGCCCCGGCCCGCACCGACAGACCGACGGTCGGCTCCAACCGCAGCGGGACCGGTGCACGACGGAACAGCACCCTCGCCTGGCGCGACAGCCGCTGCGCCAGCCCGCGCTGCAGTGGCTCGGGCAGGTCCCGGACCGGCATCGGGTTGGGCCGGCGCACGTCCTCGGTGTGGACGAAGAACTCGACGACGTTGATCAGCTCGTCGAGCCGCAGCGCCCGCACGTAGGCGGGCGGGGTGCGCAGCCGGTCCAGCAGGTCGTCGTAGGAGTGCACCCGCAGCACGCTCGCCATCACGCGGTCCGTGTAGGCGGACAGCGGGCCGAGCGGCAGCACGCCGAGCGCGGCATCGGGCCGGCGCTCCCGGACGTAGAGGTGCGCCGCCATGTGCTGGGTGCTCCAGCCCTCGCACAAGGTCGGAGCGTCCGGCCCCAGCTCGGCCAGCGCCTCGAGCAATGCGCCGCGTTCGTGCTCCGCCCAACCGGCCATTCCGGCAGGCTAACCGCCGCCGGCGCCCAGGTGACAGACTGCCGAGCCGTGACCCTCCCTCGCCTCGCCGATGCGCTGGCCGGCAAGCGGCTGCTGGTGACCGGCGTCACCGGGTTCGTGGGCGAGGCCCTGCTCGAACGCATCCTGTTCGACCTGCCCGAGACGCAGGTGCTCGTGCTCGTGCGCGCGCGGGGTGGCGACGGAGCGGTCGAGCGCGTGCAGCAGCTGCTGCGCAAGCCCGCGTTCACGCGGTTGCGGGAGCGGGACGGCGAGGCGGCCGTCGACGCGCTGCTCGGCACCCGCATCACGGTCCTCGAAGGCGACCTGCCGCACGTCCCGCCACTGCCCGACGATCTGGACGTCGTCGTGCACTGTGCCGGCGAGGTGTCCTTCGACCCGCCGATCGACGAGGGCTTCGCCACCAACCTGCACGGGTCGCTGGCGCTGCTGGAGGCGGTGCGCGCCAGCGGCAGCCGGCCGCACTACCTGCACGTGTCCACGGCCTATGTCGCCGGCCGCCGCGAAGGTCACGTCACCGAGGGGTCGCTGGAGCACGGCGTCGACTGGCGCGCCGAGGCCGACGCGGCCGCGCGGCTGCGCACGGCCGTCGAGGACGCCAGCCGCAGCCCGGACCGGCTCGCCGAGTTCCTGCGCGCGGCCGAACGCGAGCATGGCCACAGCGGGCCACTCACCGTCGCCGCCGACGCCGAGCAGCGGCGCCGCGCCTGGGTCGGAGAGCAGCTGGTCGACGCCGGCCGGGAGCGGGCCCGGACCCTCGGCTGGACCGACTGCTACACGTTCACCAAGGCGATGGCCGAGCGGGCGGTCGAGGAGTCGGCCGGATATCCTGGGCTCGGCTCCCGCGACGGCGACAACCTGCCGTTGACGATCCTGCGGCCGAGCATCATCGAAAGCGCGCTGCACCAGCCGTTCCCGGGCTGGATCGAGGGCTTCAAGATGGCCGAGCCGCTGATCCTCGCCTACGGCCGCGGTGAGCTGCCGGACTTCCCCGGCGTGCCCGACTCGACGATCGACATCATCCCGATCGACCTCGTCGTCAATGCGATCCTGGCCGCCGCCGCAGCGACGCCGGAGCCCGGCGCCCCGGCGTACTTCACGGTCTGTTCCGGCGCCCGCAACCCCCTGACGTTCCGGCGGCTCTACGAGCTGGTGCGCGGCTACTTCACCGAGCACCCGCTCGAGCAGCGCGACCGCGGTGCCGTGCGGGTGCCGCAGTGGGAGTGGCCGGGCGCCGACCGAGTGGAGCAGCTGTTGCGGCTCGGCGAGCGTGCACACAAGCACGCCGACCGGCTGATCACCCACCTGCCGCGATCAGACCGCACCCGGGGCTGGGCCCGCGACCTCGACCGGCAGAAGCGTCGGCTGGACTTCCTGCGCCGTTACTTCGACCTCTATCGCCCCTACGTCGACGCCGAGCTGCACTTCTCCGACGGCCACACGCTCGGGTTGCATCGCTCGCTGCATCCCGATGACGTCGAGCGGTTCGGGTTCGACGCGGCCGACATCGACTGGCCGCACTACATCGTCGGGGTGCACACGCCGTCGGTCACCTCGACACTGCGCGCGCTCACCGCCGGTCCGACCCGGCGCGAGCCCAGCCGCCGGGCGCTGGAGCGGCGGACGCCGGGCGAAGGGCAGGCAGTGGCGGTCTTCGACATGGACGGCACGCTGCTGCCGTCCAACGTCGTCGAGTCCTATCTGTGGCTGCGGCTGCCGGAGCTGTCCGCCCCGGCGAAGGGACGGGAGCTCGCCGACGTCGCCCGCGCGCTGCCGCGCTGGCTCTACACCGAACGCCGCGACCGGGGCGCGTTCCTGCGGTCGGTCTACCGCCGCTACGCCGGCGCGAGCTACGCGGAGCTGTTGCGTCTGGTCGACGAGCAGGTCACCGACACCGTCCTGCGACGGCTGTCGGCGACCGCCGCCCGCACCGTGCGCGAGCACCGTGCTGCCGGACACCACACGATCCTCATCACCGGCGCGATCGCACCGCTGACCCGCCCGGTCGCGCCGCTGTTCGACGAGGTCGTCGCCGCGGAGCTCGCCGTCGGTCCGGACGGGCGGTGCACCGGCTTCCTCACCGCGCCGCCGATCGTCGGTGAGGCGCGGGCGGCCTGGCTGCGCCATCGGGCGCAGGTCGAGAGCTGGGACCTGGCTGCGTCATTCGGCTACGCCGACTCGGCGAGCGATCTGCCGCTGCTGCGCGCGGTGGGCAATCCGGTGGCCGTCAACCCGGACATCACGCTGTCGCGCACCGCCCGGCGGCACCGGTGGCCGGTCGAGGACTGGCACCGCGCGCCCGCGCGGGCCCGCACCCCGGCAGGTGCGAGCTGATCAACGCGCTCGAGGTCTACCGGTCGCTGCCGCGCTACGCCGCTGCCCGCGCGGTGGGCGATCGGTTCCCGGGGCTGCTCGCCGGGCCGATCACACCGCTGCGCCTCGTGCACCGCGACCCGCCGCAGCCGCGACATGACAGCTGGGTGCGTGTGCGCCCACGGCTGTCCGGCATCTGCGGCAGCGACCTGGCGACGCTGTCCGGGCACGCTTCGCTCTACCTGAGCGCGGTCGTGTCGATGCCGTTCGTGCCCGGGCACGAGGTCGTCGGCGAGACGGTCGACGATGCGCCCGGGCTGCCCGCGGGGACGCGGGTGGTGCTCGACTCCGTGCTCGCCTGCGCCGCCCGCGGCCTGGAGCCGTGCGAGGCGTGCCGCACCGAACAGCGCAACCGCTGCGACCGGGTGACGGTCGGCCACGTCTCCCCCGGCCTGCAGACCGGTTTCTGTGCCGACACCGGCGGCGGCTGGAGCGGCCAGTTCATCGCCCACGTCTCGCAGCTGCACCCGGTGCCCGACCGGCTCGACGACCACCGGGCGGTGCTGGTCGAACCGATGGCCTGCGCGGTCCACGCGGCACGACGGGCGGGCGTGCAGGACGGACAGTCGGTGCTGGTCGTCGGCGCCGGCGCGGTGGGGCTGTTCGTGACGCTGGCGCTGCGCGAGCTGACTCCGGCGGCGAACGTCACCGTCGTCGCCAAGCACCGCCGGCAGGCGGAGCTGGCGCGGCTGTTCGGTGCCACCGACGTCGTGTCGCCCGGTGAGGTGGTGGGCGGGGTACGCCGGGCGACCCGCGCGTTCCGATTGGAGCCCGAGCGGGGCTCGCCCTACCTGCTCGGCGGCGTGGACGTCGCCATCGACGCGGTCGGGTCCCGCACTTCCGTCGACACCGCGTTGCGCACCACCCGCGCCGGTGGCCGGGTGCTGCTCGCCGGCGTGCCCGGCGAGTCCGTCGACCTCACCCCGGCCTGGTTCCGCGAGCTCGAGGTGACCGGCGCGTACGCCACCGCCGGCGACGCGTTCGACGTGGCGATGGCGCTGGCCGGCTCGGCACCGCTCGACGGTCTGGTCGGCGTCGCCTATCCGCTGGCGCGGTGGCGGGAGGCGCTCGACCACGCGCACCAGGCGGGGCGGCTGGGTACGGTCAAGGTGGCGTTCGATCTGAGGAGTGCGGCGTAGATGAGCAGGCCCGGGTTCGTCCTCGAGGTCGACGAACGGACACCACCGCTGCTCGTGCACTCCGGGGAGTCGTTCCGGCTGCAGGAGTTCCCGCTCGGCTCCCGGGTGATCTACCCGCCCGAGTCACTGCCCGGCGTGCCGGACGTCGACGAGACGATCGAGCACGCGTTGCTGCACCCGACCGACAGCGAGCCGCTGCCCGCGCTGCTGCGGCCGGGCATGCGGCTGACGATCGCTTTCGACGACCTGTCCTTGCCGTTGCCGCCGATGCGCAAGCCCGACATCCGGCAGCGCATCATCGAGCACGTCCTCGAGCACGCCGCGCGCGCCGGAGTCGACGATGTGCAGCTCATCGCCGCCAACGCGTTGCACCGGCGGATGACCCCGGCCGAGCTCGAGGCGATCGTCGGCGAGCGCGTCTTCCGCTCGTTCTTCCCCGACAACCTGACGAACTTCGATGCCGAGGACCGCGCCAACCTCACCCACCTCGGCACCACGGACAAGGACGAGGACGTCGAGATCTCGAAGCGGGCCGCCGAGTCCGACCTGCTCGTCTACGTCAACGTCAACCTGGTCGCGATGGACGGCGGCTGGAAGTCGACGGCGATCGGCCTGGCGTCGTACAAGTCGCTGCGTCATCACCACAACAGCCACACCATGGTGCACTCGCGGTCGTTCATGGACCACAAGCACTCGCAGCTGCACTCCTCCGCCTGGCGGATGGGGCGGGTCATCAACGAGCAGGTCAAGGTCTTCCAGATCGAGACCACGCTCAACAACGACGCCTTCCCGTCGCAGTACGGCTTCCTCACCAAGCGCGAGTGGGAGTGGTCGCTGCGCGACCAGGCGATGTTCCTCGGCGCCAAGCGCGGCATCGACCTGATGCCGGGCAAGGCCCGCCGCCGACTCTTCCAGTCGATGGAGGCGCCCTACCAGGTGACCGGCGTCAGCGCGGGTGCGGTCGAGCCGGTGCACGACCAGACGCTGGCCCGGGTGCATCGCCAGCAGCTCGTCGAGGTCGAGGGTCAGAGCGACGTGCTCGTGTTCGGGCTGCCCTACTTGTGCCCCTACAACGTCAACAGCGTGATGAACCCGATCCTCGCCGCCTGCCTCGGCCTCGGCTACTTCTTCAACATGTACGTCGGGCAGCCGATCGTGCGCAAGGGCGGCGTGGTCATCCTCAACCACCCCGTGCCCTGGGAGTTCTCGACGTTGCACCATCCGTCCTACGTCGACTTCTTCGACGAGGTGCTGTCGGTGTCGACGGACCCGAAGGTCATCGAGCAGAAGTTCGAGGAGCAGTACGCGACGGATCCCTGGTACGTCCATCTGTACCGCACGTCCTACGCCTACCACGGCGTCCATCCGTTCTACATGTGGTACTGGTGCGCGCACGCTCTCGACCATGTCGGTGACGTGATCTGGGTCGGCGGGGACCGGCGCGCGGTCGCCCGGATGGGCATGCGGTCGGCCTCCTCGTTCGCCGACGCGCTGGAGATGGCGAGCGACACCGTCGGCCGGTCCCCCTCGATCAGCTACCTGCACTCGCCGCCGCACGCGCTCGCGCACGTGCGATGACGGAGGCGTTGCCGCGATGACCCTCGTCCGCGACATCCGCCAGGTGCAGCGCGGCTGGCGCTGGACCCATCGTCCGTTGCCGCCGAAGTCCGCCGAGCCGCACCACGTCTTCCCGGAACCGCGCGAGTTCCCCACCGACTGGGCCCGCACCCGGGCGGCGCGGGTCGCCCGCGAGGTGGTGCTGCGCGCCGGCCTGACGCCGATCGTGCGGCAGGAGACGACGTTGCGGGTCGAGGGCCTCGACGCTCTCGACGGCCTCGACGGCCCCGTCATCTTCGTGGCCAACCACTCGTCGCACCTCGACACCGCGTTGCTGCTGACCACGTTGCCGGTGGAGTGGCAGCGACGGGTCGCCGTCGGTGCGGCCGCCGACTACTTCTTCGACGCCTGGTGGCGCGCCGTCGGCTCAGCGCTGGTGTTCGCGACCTTCCCGATCGAACGCGGCGGCGTCGGCCTGTCCGACACCCCGACCCGGCTGCTGGCCGACGGGTGGTCGCTGCTGATGTTCCCGGAGGGCACCCGCTCCCCCGACGGCTGGGCGCGCCGGTTCCGGCTGGGCGCCGCCTACCTCGCCGGGCAGTGTCACGTGCCAGTCGTCCCGATCGCGCTGGTCGGCTCCTACGCCGCGATGCCCCGCGGCCGGGCCTGGCCCAAACGCGGCCGCCCCGAGGTGCATGTCCGCTACGGCCGGCCGCTGCGCCTGGTCGACGGCGAGGAACCGCGGGTGTTCGGCGCGCGCGTCGCCGCCGCGGTGGAGACGCTGCTCGACGAGGACCGCACGGACTGGTACGCCGCCGCGCGCCGGGCCGCGGCCGGCCAGACCCCGCCCGCCAGCGGCCCACCCGTTGCGCATTGGCGGCGGGTGTGGCAGTCCTCGGCATCGCCGGCTTCCCGGCGTACGAAGCCGAAGGCCTGGCGCTAGCGCTCAGTCCTTGCCGCGGCCGGTGAGCATGTCGCGCACTCGGTCGACGAGCGCGGCACCGGGAGCGAGCAGGGCGTTGAACGGCGGGTGGTCGGGTGCCATCGGGTGCGGGTGGGTCGGCACGATCTTCTTGAGCTTCTGCACCGTCTCGCCGAGCTTGTCCAGCTCCTCCTGGTCGACCGCCGCGCGGAACTTCGGGAACGCCTCGCCCTCCTCTTCCCGCACGTGCTCCTTGATCTCGGTCATGAGCTGCTGGACGAGGACGCCGAACTTCGGGTCCGTGGGGTCCATGCCGTCGAGCCGCTTCATGACCTGTTCGGCCTCGGAGTGCTCCTTGATCTCGTGCTCGACGAGCGCCTCGCCGCCTTCGATCTTCTTCTTCATCATCGGATAGACGGCCTGCTCCTCGGCCTCCGAGTGCCGGACGAGCTCGATGATGATCTTGTCGACGATGCCGCGCCGTTGCTGCGGATCAGTCGTCTGCTCGTATTCGGTGAACATCTGCTCCACCTCGCGGTGGTCGTGCTCCAGCAGCTCGATGACGTCAGCCACGGCGGCCTCCTCGGGGTTCGCAGTTGAGGGTTTGGGCAGTCCCATTCGGCGTGCCCGACGACGGTTGGTGCAAAACGACCGCGGTTAGGTTGCTGCCATGGATGCGGCGCAAGAACAGAAGGTCCTCGGCGCGGTGCCGACCGGCGTGTTCGTCGGCGGCCGGTGGCGCAACGCGGCCGGGGGTGCGCGCTTCGAGGTCGAGGATCCGGCGACCCAACAGGTGCTGACGACGGTGGCCGACGGCACCGCCCAGGACGCAGCTGACGCGCTGGAGGCGGCGGCCGGCGCGCAGGCGCGGTGGGCATCGACGCCGCCGCGAGAGCGGGGCGAGATCCTGCGCCGCACGTTCGAGTTGATGAACGAGCGCGCCGACGACCTCGCGCTGGTGATGACGCTGGAGATGGGCAAGCCACTGACCGAAGCGCGGGGTGAGGTGACCTACGGCGCGGAGTTCCTGCGCTGGTTCGCCGAAGAGGCAGTGCGCATCGAGGGGCGTTGGTCGATGAACCCCTCGGGATCCGGCCGGCTGCTGACGATGAAGCAACCGGTGGGCCCGTGCCTGCTGATCACGCCGTGGAACTTCCCGATCGCGATGGGCACGCGCAAGATCGGTCCTGCGGTCGCCGCCGGTTGCACGATGGTCGTCAAGCCGGCACAGCAGACCCCGCTGTCGATGCTGCTGCTCGCGGAGCTGATGAAGGAGGCGGGACTGCCGGACGGCGTGCTCAACGTCGTACCGACCACGAGCGCCGCCGAGGTGACCGGCCCGCTGTTCGACGACCCACGGCTGCGCAAGGTGTCCTTCACCGGCTCCACTCCGGTGGGGCGGACGTTGATGAAGCAGGCGTCCCAGCGGTTGTTGCGGGTGTCGATGGAGCTCGGCGGAAATGCGCCGTTCCTCGTCTTCGCCGACGCCGACCTGGAGGCCGCGGCCGAGCAGGCGGTGGTCGCGAAGATGCGCAACGTCGGCGAGTCCTGCGTGGCGGCCAACCGGTTCCACGTGCACGAGTCGGTGGCTGAGGAGTTCGCCCAGCGACTGGCGGAGCGGCTCGGCGCGATGAAGGTGGGGCGCGGCACCGAGGACGGCGTGCAGGTCGGGCCACTGATCGATGACAACCAGCGCGGCAAGGTCATCGGCCTGGTCGACGACGCCGTGGGCAAGGGCGCGCGGGTGTTGACCGGTGGCGACACGGTGGGTGAGCGCGGCTACTTCTACGCGCCGACCGTGCTGACCGACATCAGTGCCGACGCGACCTTGCTGCGGGAGGAGATCTTCGGGCCGGTGGCGCCGGTGAAGGCGTTCCGGTCCGACGAGGAGGCGATCGCCGCGGCCAACGACAGTGACTTCGGCCTGGTTGCCTACGTCTTCACCCGTGACCTGGCTCGTGCCGTTCGTGTCAGCGAGCAGCTCGAGGTCGGGATGGTCGGCCTCAACCGTGGCTTGGTGAGCAACCCGGCGGCAGAGTTCGGTGGGGTGAAACAGTCCGGGCTCGGCCGCGAGGGCGGCCGCGAGGGCATCGAGGAGTACCTGTCGACGAAGTACGTCGCCGTCGAGGTCTGAACGCGGTCACAGCAGCTCGCGCAGGCGGCGGGCGAGCACCGGTGCCAGGTCGCGGCTGATGCTTGCGGTCAGGTGGTGCGAGTCCCGGTAGAGGATCGTGCCGTCGGTGGCCACCACCGGGCACGGGTCGTCCGGGCAGAGCAGGTCGTCGAGGTCGAGGAAGCGCTGCCGCGCGACACCGGCGGCGTGCTCGGCGGCGTACAGCTGGTCGGACAGGCGGAAGCCGGACGAGCGCGGGAACGAGCACGGGCGGGCGTCGGCGCCGTGCGCGGCGAGACAGGCGGGGACGTCGCCGGGCGGCGTCGGCGGGTCCCGGATGACGACCAGCCGGCGGGCATGCTCGGCCAGCCGGCGTCCCGTCTCGCGCCACGCCTGCTGCCAGGCGGCCGGCAGCTCGCTGGCCGTCAGGGTCGTTCCGTCGCCGTCGGTGAACCGGCCGCTGCGGTTGGCGAGGCTGCCGAAGTGGGAGACGACGATGGCGTCCAGCCGGGGCAGCGTGCTCAGTCGGTCGAGCACCGCCTGCCGCCACGACGTGCACCAGCGGTAGGTGTCGTCGAACTGGGGCAGCCGCACGGGCAGCGCGACCATCGGGCAGGCGACCTTGGCCCACAGCCACAGCCGCCAGTGCCGGCGCTGCGCGGCCTGCTCCAGGGCCGGGAACCACTGCTCGGCGTGTGAGTCGCCGATGAGCGCGATCGTGCGGCTGCCGTGTGGGTCGCCGAACACGCAGTCAGCGGGGGCAGTGACCTGCAGGTAGCCGGCGTAGCAGTCCCGGGTGCCGTGCGGCTCGTCGCTGCGCGCGCGGGCCGGCGTCTCCGCCAGCAGCACCTCGCGGTCGGCCGACCGCGACACCTCGACGACCGCCTTGCCGGGGCGGACGGACGCGACGGCGGCGAGGACCGGGCCGCCGGTGGCACCGTCGGTGACCGGCAGCACGACCGCGATCGCGGTGACACTCGCCGCCGTCAAGGCCGCGCCAAGGACGAGTGATCGTGCCTTCACCGCGGCCAGCCAGCGGGACCGGCGGACCGGGTCCTCGAGCCACCGGTGTGCGGCGACGCTGAGGGCGAACGACGCTGCGACCGCGGCGAGCGCGGGCCAGCCCCGCGCCAGCTGCATCGACGCGAACGGGTGCGGCCCGGCGCCGGGCCCGGCGACGGTGCCGGCGAAGACCAGCGCCGGCCAGTGCCAGAGATACCAGGCGTAGGACAACCGGCCGACGTAGGTGAACGGCCGCGTGGTGAGCAGCCGGGCCGCCCCCGCCGTCACGCCGCCGGTGCCCGCCGCGACCACCAGGACCGTGCCGAGGACGGGCCCCAGCGCCGCCGCGCCCGGGAACGGCGTGGACGTTCCGATGGCCACGGCGGACACGACGACGGTGACCAGGCCGACGGCGGCGAGCAGCGCTCGCAGCCAGCTCGGCTGGTGTCGCAGGCGATGTCCGGTGAGCGCGAGCAGCCCCCCGGCGGCGAGCTCCCACGCTCGGGTGTGCAGTCCGTAGTAGGCGTACGGCGACGACGTCCGGGTGATGACGATGCTCGACACCAACGACCCGACGGCCAGCACGGCAAGCGCGGTCGTCATCCGTCGTCGCGCCGCCTCCGGCCGCCCCCGTCGCGCCGCTCGCCGGCCCGCGACCACGAGCAGCACCGGCCAGACCAGGTAGAACTGCTCCTCCACCGCGAGTGACCAGTAGTGCAGCACCGGGCTGCTGCTCGGGTCGTGCAGGTAGTCCAGCGAGCCGGCGGCGAAGTGCCAGTTGGCCAGATAGAGCGCGGCCGCGCGCAGGTCGGCGGCGAGGCGGCCCCGGTCGAGCGGTGACAGGACGGCGGCGAACACGATCGCGGTGGTGACGAGCACCACCGTCGACAGTGGCAGCAGCCGACGCGCGCGGCGGCCGTAGAAGCGCAGGAACGACAGCGAGCCGGACTCGGTCAGCTCGCCGGCCAGCAGCCCGGTGATGAGGAAGCCGCTGAGCACGAAGAAGACGTCGACGCCGACGAAGCCACCACCGAGGAACGGCACACCCGCGTGATAGGCGACGACCAGACCGACGGCGACCGCGCGCAGTCCCTCGACATCGGCGCGAAAGCCGGCCGCGCGCTCGGTCGTGGTGGCGGTCACGCCTCGGTCCGACCATCCTGGAGCAGGGCGGCCAGTTGACGCGCGTTGGTCTGGGCGTAGTTGCGGTAGCAGTTGTTCAGGAGGACGTGCGTCTCCTGCGCCTGCTCGGCGAGGCGGCGGATCTTGGGCGCCCACGGGGCCAGCTCGGCCTCGTCGTACAGGTAGCCGAACCGCTCATAGATGTTGCGGCTCGTCCACTTGTCGCTGTGACCGTGGAAGCGGACCACGGCGAGGCCCGGGGACGTCGTCTCCACGACCGGCGGCACCGACGACGGGTGCCCCTGCGGCATGTCGACGCAGACGTACGCCAGTCCGTAGGAACGCAGGAAGTCGAGCGTCTCGACTGTCGTCTCCTCGTCCTTGAACCAGGTCGCGGAGCGGAACTCGACGCAGATCCGGTAAGGCGCCGCCCGCTCCTTGCACTCGAGCAGGTAGTCCTTGTTGGAGCGCCGGATCGTGAACCACTGCGGGAACTGGAACAGCACGGCGCCGAGCTTGCCGGCGTCGTGCAACGGCTGGAGCGCCGAGAGGAAGCGGTCCCACACCTCGTCGACCGCGGCGGCGTCGAGATCGCCGGGGTAGAGGTTGCGCTTGGCCGCAACCGGCGGAGGCAGTGCTTCCCGGATGTCCTTGTAGAGCGCTCGGGGCTGGGTGGGGTGCTGGGTGAGCAGGGAGAACGCCTTGATGTTGAAGCGGAAGTACGCCGGAGTGCGGGCGGCCCACAGCGCGGCGTTCCGCTCGTTGGGCGGGGTGTAGTAGGTCGAGTCGACCTCGACCAGCGGGAACTGCTCGGCGTAGAACCGCAGCCGCTCCTCGGCCGAGGTGACCTCCGGCGGGTACCAGCCGGACTCGAGCAGGGTCTTGTCGGTCCAGGAGGCGGTGCCGACGAGGATCTGCCCCACCGGCCCATCGAATCACCCGGGCGGACCGATTCGGCCGCAGGATGGTTCTCGGGGCGCGGTTGCCGCGCTAGTCTGAATAGCGCTGTCTCGCCGGCAGTGCCCCCCTTCCCATCGCACGGGCACGTCGGCGACCCTGGAGCGCGACGGAAGGGCAATTGGTGAGCAGCGCACGTCAAGCCGCGGCCAAGTCGGCAAAGCCGGCCGGCAGCCGCAAGCCCGCGTCCTCCTCCGCCTCCTCGCGCAGTCGCGCGCGCGCCGAGGCGGCCACCGAGCCCGAGCCGGCTGCGCCGCGGCGCAAGCGCGCCGCCGTCGCGGTGGTGCCCGACGCCGAGGCAGCCGAGGCGACCACCCCAGCAGCCGGCGGCGCCGGCGCGGGCGCCGAGGTCGAGGTGACGCTGGTCCCGGAGCTGCCCACCGACATCCCCGAGCCCGACGCTGCCGAGCTGGTGGACGAGGAGGAGGACGACGAGGAAGTCGTCGTCCCCGAAGAGGACACCTCCGGCCCGTCCACCGACCTGGTCCGCGCCTACCTCAAGGAGATCGGTCGGGTCGCGCTGCTCAACGCCGAGCAGGAGGTCGAGCTCGCCAAGCGGATCGAGGCCGGCCTGTTCGCGGCCGAGAAGCTCCGCCAGGCCGACTCCGGCGAGATCAAGCTCACCAAGACCGTCCGCAAGGACCTGGAGTGGCTCTCGGCCGACGGCCAGCGGGCCAAGGACCACCTGCTCGAGGCCAACCTGCGCCTGGTCGTGTCGGTCGCCAAGCGCTACACCGGCCGCGGCATGGCCTTCCTCGACCTCATCCAGGAAGGCAACCTCGGTCTGATCCGGGCGGTCGAGAAGTTCGACTACACCAAGGGCTACAAGTTCTCGACCTACGCCACCTGGTGGATCCGCCAGGCGATCACCCGGGCCATGGCCGACCAGGCGCGCACGATCCGCATCCCGGTGCACATGGTCGAGCAGATCAACAAGCTCACCCGCGTGCAACGGCAGATGCTGCAGGACCTCGGCCGTGAGCCCACCGCGGAAGAGCTGGCCGCCGAGCTCGACATGACCCCGGACAAGGTCGTCGAGATCCAGGGCTACGCCCGCGAGCCAGTGAGCCTGGAGCAGAACGTCGGCGACGAGGGCGACAGCCAGCTCGGCGACTTCATCGAGGACGCCGACGCACCGGTCGCCGCCGAGGTGGTGTCCTTTGGGCTGCTGCAGCGCGAGCTGGACAGCGTGCTCAAGACGCTGCCCGAGCGCGAGGCTGCGGTCGTGGCGCTGCGGTTCGGCCTCACCGACGGTCAGCCCCGCACGCTGGACGAGATCGGCAAGGAGTTCGGCCTCACCCGCGAGCGGATCCGCCAGATCGAGGCGAAGACGCTGTCCAAGCTGCGCCACCCGAGCCGCAGCCAGAAGCTGCGGGACTATCTCGAGTAGAGGGCCCCAGGATCAGCCGGACACGAGGAGCTGGATCGCCACCGCCGTACCGACCACGGCGACCAGCAGCCGCAGCACCGGCGCCGGCAGCCGGCGACCCACGTGCGCGCCGATCTGCCCGCCGACCGCCGAACTCACCCACAGCAACACCACCGCGACCCACGCGACATCGGTGGCCACGACGAAATAGACAGCGGCCACCGCGTTGACCACCGCGGTGATCACGTTCTTGACCCCGTTGAGCCGCTGGATGTCGTCGTCCAGCGCCAGACCGAGCAGCCCGAGCACGATGACGCTCATCGCCGCGCCGAAATAGCCGCCGTAGACGGCGCTCAGCAAGACGCCGCCGTAGAGCAGCGGGCCGGGGCGTTCGGCGACGGCACCGCGGGCCGCCCGCCGGCGGGCGACGCGCGGCTGCGCGAGCACCAACCCGACGGCGACGAGGATCAGCGCCGGGACGACGTCGCGGAACGCGCCGGGGATGGCGAGGAGCAATGCGGCACCGCCGAGCCCACCGGCGACGGCGGCTGGGAGCAGGGCGAGGATGCGCCGGCGTTGGCCGACCAGCTCCCGCCGGTAACCGATCGCGCCCGACACCGATCCCGGGATCAGACCGAGCGTGTTGCTCACGTTGGCCAGCACCGGCGGATAGCCGATCGCGAGCAAAGTGGGAAACGTCAGCAACGACCCTGATCCGACCGCGGCGTTGACCGCACCGGCAACGAGTCCCGCCCCGGCGAGGGCGAGCTCCTCCAGTCCGGTCACCGGGACATCCTCGCGGCTGATCACCCCGGTGCTCACCGCGACACCCGGCCGGGCCGGGGCGGCGGACTAGATTGCGCGCTCGTGTCGGACGCCTTCTTCCTGCCGCTCGGCGACGGCCGCTTCGCCGCCACCGAGCACACTTCCGGTCCGTGGGATCCGCGGCTGCAGCACGCCGGCCCCCCGTCGGCGCTGCTGGCGCGGGCGATCGAGCAGGAACCGGGCCCGTGGCCGGCAGTCGTGACCCGGGTCACTGTCGACCTGCTCGGCCCGGTGCCGGTGGCCGAGCTGTCGCTGCGGAGCGAGGTGCTGCGCTCCGGCCGCAGTGTGGAGCTGGTCCGCGCCGAGCTGGCCAGCGACGGCCGGGTGGCGGCGCGGGCGACCGGCTGGCGCATCCGGCGGGTCGCGCTCGATCTGCCGCCGCTGCCGCCCGAGCACGACGACGCGGCCGGGCCGGTGCCGCCGTTTCCCGCAGCGGAGACGCCCCTGCCGCCGGCGTTCGGCGGCGGTTACCTGGCGGCAATGGAGTGGCGCCAGGCCGGTGGTAGCTGGGCCGGGCCGGGACCGGCCACCGTCTGGGGCCGGATGCGCCTCCCGCTGGTTCCCGACGAGGAGCCGACGGGCTTGCAGCGGGTGATGGCGATCGCCGACTCCGGCAACGGCGTCTCGCACGTGCTGCCGCTGGGCGAGTGGTTCTTCATCAACCCGGACCTCACCGTGCACGTCGCGGCGGAGCCGCGGGGACAGTGGATCTGCCTCGACGCAGCGACACGGGTGGACCCGCACGGCTTCGGTCTGGCCACGTCCCGGTTGTTCGACCGCGACCAGCTGGTCGCGCGGGGCGCGCAGACGCTGTACGTCGGGCCGCGCTGACCTGATCTATCCACCTCGCGAGGTCTTTGTCACCTTTTCCGGACATGGTCCGACAGACGGGATCGATGTCGCAGGCTTGAACCGTCGTACCGAGATCTTCGAGGAGCTTCCCTGTGATCCGCCGCAGCCGCCTGGCCAAGTCCACTGACGTCAAGGTGACGTTCGCCCTCCCCCACGACGAGCCGGCCGGACCGGTCTCGGTGGTGGGGACGTTCAACGACTGGACGCCCGGCCGGCACGTGCTCGCCAAGCGCACCAACGGCACCCGCTCCGTGTCGGTGACGGTCCCGGCCGGCAGCAGCGTGCGGTTCCGTTACCTCGGCGACGGCGGGCGCTGGTTCGACGACGACGACGCGGACCGGGTCGACCACGACGCGAGCGTCATCGAGGTCTGACTTCGGCGATCCCCTCCGCGGTGTGGTTACTCTTGCCCTAGCCGGCAGGGTGATCACGATGGGGGGATCGTGATGGGGGATTCGCCCCGCGACATCGGCGCACGCGACGCCGACGTGCTCATCTCTTACTCGCGGCACGACGCCGCTTTCGCAACCAGGCTTGCCCGCGCGCTGAAGGAGCGGGGCAAATCGCCGTGGCTGGACGTGCAGGGCATCGAGGACGGCGAGGTCTTCCCGGCCGCGCTGCGCGAGGCGATCGAGCGCACCGACGGGATGGTGTTCGTGATCTCGCCGGCGGCGGCATCCTCGCCGTTCTGCCAGCAGGAGGTCGACCATGCCTTGGCCCTGGGCAAGCGCATCGTGCCGGTGCTCCACAGCCCGGTGCCCGACGACCAGCTGCCTCCCGGCATCCGGGAGCGGCAGTGGGTGCAGGCGGGCAAAGCCATTCGTGGCGAGACGGTCGACCGACTGGTGCGGGCCCTCGACGCCGACCCCGACCACACTCGGCAGCACACCCAGCTGTTGCTGCGAGCCCGCGCGTGGGAGTCGCGCGGCCGCGGCACCGCCGCTCTCGCTCGGGGGGAGGAACTGGCGGAGGCTGAGGCGTGGCTGACGCGGGCACAGGGCAGAGACCCGGCACCGACCAACGTGCAGGCGGAGTGGATCGCCGCCAGTCGGCGCAGCGCGACGAGGCGCCAGCGAATGGTCGTCCTCACGGCGGCAGCGGTGAGTGTGATCTCCGTCGCACTGCTCGCCTTCGCGCTGGTGAGCCGGTCCCAAGCGGTCGGCGCCCGCGCCGCCGAGCGCTCCCGGGCGCTCGCGGCAGAGGCGGACTCGCAGCTCGCCCGGGACCCCCAGCTGTCGATCCTGCTCGCCGAGAAGGCTCTGGAGGCTAAGGCGACCCCGGAGGCGATGTTCGCCGCCACCCGCGCGCTGGACGCCAACACCGCAAGATCCCAGCTGCCATCGCTCGGGGCCCAACCCTGCATCGAGGCGATGCGGCTGGCGCCGCTGGCGGGAGGTCGCCGGGTGGCGGTGGCGACCTGTGACGGCCGCCTGTTCCAAGCGGACCTCGCCCTTCGCCGGATCGTGCGCGAGATCCGAGTCGGTGCAGCCGCCGGGCCGGTGGCCCGTTCTCGGCAGACGCTGGCCGTCGGCACGAATGCTGGCGTCACACTGGTGCACACGCGCGACTGGGCCGTCCGGGAGCGAATCCACCTGCCGTTCCAGGCATACTCGCTCGCCTTCGACCCCTCCGGCCGTCGGCTGGCGGTGCTCGCGCCGGACCGCGTCGCACTCATCCACATTGGCGAAGCCGGCGTGCGGACTTTCGTGCACACCAATGGCCCGTTGGACCATCTGCTCAACGTCGCCTGGGCCGACCGGCACACGATCCTGGCCGGCGGATTCGACGGGCCGCCGCAGCGCCGCGCGTTCGCGACCGGACTGGTCGCGATCGACGTGCGCACCGGGCATGCCGAACCGATCCAGCTGCTGCGCGGGAGGCAGCCGCCCCTACGGGCCGGAATCCCGGACCGCATGACGACGGCCGTGGACGGGATCGCAGTCTCCCGCGACCGGCGCGCATGGTTCATCGGCGGACGAACAGTGCCCAGCCTCGCGACCAGCGGCGGACGTGCGGAGGTCTGGCGGATCGACGCCCGGACGCACCACGTCGAGTGGCGCTCGCCCGGCCCGACGGGTCAATATGCGACGTCAGTCGCTGCCTCCCCGGATGGTGGCCGCCTCGCCGTCGGCTACGGCGCCGGTCTTGCCGTCGTTCTGGACGCGCACACCGGCGCTCCGGTGGTCCAGCTCCCGGGGCACACCACAGCCGTCCGCAGCGTGCTGTTCCGCACCGGATCAGCGCCCGTCGTCACGGCGTCACAGGACGGAGTCGTCCGCACCTGGGCCGGGCAGGGGACGCAACGAGCGGGGGCCCAGATACCGGAACGAGTGCAGGTCCTCCTTCCGTCCGTCGGATCAGCCAATTTCGTCGGGATCGGTCAAGGTGCGCCCCTGCTGCGCTTCGACGGTCGCACCGGGCGCATCGTCGGCCGCGGTCGACCTCTTCCAGCGCACGTTGAAGAGTCCTACGTGTCCGACGACCATCTCGCCGAGGCATACGTTCGGCCGACCCGCAACGGCGGCCGACTCGTCGTGTTCGACGGCCGCACCGGCGACACCATCGGCCGCCCGGCGCCGTTCACCCTGGGCTCCTTCTTCGGCGTGGGCGGTACCGGCCTCGTGCTCAATGCCAGCGGCACGCCACAAGCCACGATCCGTCCGCGCCTGTTCGACCCGCGGACCGGCCGCACCCGGACGTTCGATGTCGCGCCTGCGGGGTGCGGAGGCGGCGATGCCGCATTCTCCCCGGACGAGTCGCGAGTGGCGGTCGTCGACATTTGCGGCTTGGTCGAGATCTACGACGTCCACAGTGGGCGCCTCCTGCGACACGTCCAGTTGACCGACCGTGCCACCGCCAACGGGGAGGCATGGTCGCCGGACTCACGGCGGCTGTATCTCGGCGTCGCCGGTGGCTCACTGGTGGTGCTGAACGCGGACACCGGTACTGTCCAGGAACGGCCCGGATCGCAGGACGTCGCCAACTCGGTGGCAGTCTCGCCGGACGGAAGGTTCGTCGCCCTTGGTGGCAGCAGTGGCATCGTCGACGTCTACGACGCCCACACCCTGCGACTCGTGCGCCAGCACGTGCTGCCGCGACCGGTGAAGGCCGTCACCCTGAGCGCGCGTTCCCTCGCGGTCCTCGACGAGCACTACACGTTGCGAATCTGGGACACCTGCGCGATCTGCGAGGACGCTGCGGCACTGCAGCAGCAGATGCGGGCGGAGACGGTCCGCTCGCTCACCCCCGGCGAGCGGGCGACGTTCGGGGTGTGACGGTCGACTTCTTGGCGGCTGCCTTCATCTGCTTCTTGTAGTCCCGGACTTCACCGAGGCTGACGGGATCGGTGATGTCCGCGACCGACATGCGGCTGCCGTCGGCGCCGAACTCCCCCGCCGCTTCCCGCCAACCGCGCGGGCGGACCTTGAGCTGCTTGCCGAGCAGCGCGACAAAGATCTTCGCCTTCTGCTTGCCGAAGCCGGGCAGCGCTTCGATCCGCCGGAGCAGGTCGGCACCGTCGCGGGCGCCGGCCCAGACATTGGCGGCGTCGCCGTCGTACTGCTCGACGATCACGCGGCACAGCTCCTGCACACGACCGGCCATCGACCCGGGGAAGCGGTGCAGTGCGGGTGGCGTCGCGAACAGCTTCGCCAGCTCGTCCGGGTCGCGGCGTGCGAGATCAGTGGCGTCGAGGTCACGACCCAGCCGCTCGGTCAGCGTGTGCGGACCCTTGAACGCCCACTCCAGCGGGATCTGCTGATCGAGCACCTTGCCGATCAACAGCGCCAGGGGGCTGTCGGCCAACAGCTTGTCCGCGTCCTTGTGCTGCGCCAGACACAACGTGGGCATCGCTTCTCCACCCGGACTCATTCACGCATCTGGAAGCGGGGTCGGCGAGCCCGCCTCCGTCAACATAGCCGCACCGGGCGGGCCGACGGCTGAATCGGCGGTCGAGGCGCCGAGCGTCGGTACCCTTGCGCCCAGGCAGGTCGATCACGATGGGGGGATCGTGATGGGGGTCGCGTCGCCTGACGTCGCCGCGCGCGATGCGGATGTTTTCATCTCGTATTCGCGACAGGACTCTGCATTCGCCACGCGAGTTGCTCGTGCACTGCAGCAACGCGGCAAGACGGCGTGGCTGGATGTGCAGGGAATCCGCGAAGGCGAGGTGTTTCCCGAGGTCCTGCGCGATGCCATCGAGCGCACCGACGGGATGGTGTTCGTCATCTCCCCGGCAGCAGCGGCGTCGCCGTTCTGCCGACTGGAGGTCGACCACGCGCTCTCGCTGGGCAAGCGGATCGTGCCGGTGCTCTACCGGCCGGTACCCGATGACCAACTGCCGCCCGGCATCGGTGAACGACAGTGGGTGCAGGCAAGCCGAGGGCTCCGTCGCGGAGGCGGCCGACCGGCTGGTGCGAGCTCTCGAGGCCGATCCCGACCACACCAGGCAACACACCCGGGTGCTGCTGCGTGCACGCGACTGGGACACCCGCGGACGGGCGGCTTCGGCCCTCGCGCGGGGTGAGGAGCTGACCGAAGCTGAGAACTGGCTGACCCGGGCGCAAGGCCGTGAGCCGGCCCCGACGGAGCTGCAGGCGGCGTGGATCGCCGCCGGCCGCCACGCCGCCGCCCGGCGGCAACGCACCATGACACTGACCTCCCTCGCCGTCAGCGTCATCGCACTGGCATTGCTGACTTTCGCCCTGTTCAGCCGAGCCCAAGCCGTCGACGCCCGCGCGCAGGCGGACGGGGCGCGCGCCGCCGAGCACTCGCGAGCGCTGGCGGCAGAAGCCGACGGACAGCTCTCCCGTGACCCGCAGCTGTCGATCCTGCTCGCCGAACAGGCGCTGAAGGCGAAAGCGACGCCGGAGGCGATGCTCGCGGCCAGCCGCGCCCTGGACGCCAACACTGCCCGCTCACAGCTGCCGACGCTCGGGGCGCAACCGTGCGCCCTGGCGATGCGGCTCGCAGAACTGAGCGGCGGCAATCAGGTGGCCGTCACGACCTGCGATGGCCGGCTCGCGCGCGAGGACCTCGTACGACGCACGATCGACGAGCGGCTACGTGTCGGAGCCACTGCCGGACCGGTGGCGAGATCAGGGCGAACGCTGGCAGTGGGCACGCAGAGCGGCATCACGTTGGTAGACGCACAACGCTGGACGATTCGCGGCCGGATCTCGACCCCGTTCCCGATCAATGCCTTGGCGTTCTCTGCGTCGGGGCGGCGGCTGGCCGTGGCCGCGCCCGACCGAGTCGCGGTGGTCAACCTGCGTCATCGGGGAATCAGGACGCTGGCGCGGATGAACGGGCCTTTCGATGACCTGCTGAACGTGGCCTGGGCCGGCACGCGCACCGTCCTCGCCGGCGGGTTCGACGTGCCCCCGCAGACTCGAGCATTTGCTTCCGGGGTCGCGGCGATCGATGTGAAGAACGGCAAGGTGCAGCCGATCCGTCTCCTCGGCGGGACGAGCGCACCGTTCCGGGTGGCGGCGCCCGGTGAGACCACGTCGAACGTCGAGGGTCTCTCGGTCGCTCCCGACGGCAGCGCGTGGTTCATCACGGGGAAGGTTGCGCCCCTGGCCACGATCAGCGGAGGGCACGCCGAAGTGTGGCGGGTGGATCCGGACACTCACCGCGTCGTCTGGCACGCATCTGGCCCCACCGACCAGTACGCCACGGCAGCTGCCTTGTCGCCGGACCAGCGACGAATCGCGGTGGGCTACGGCGCCGGACTCGCCGCGGTCCTGGATGCACGGACCGGCGACACGCTGGTCCGGCTCCCGGGGCATACGACCGCCGTTCGAGCGCTGCTCTTCCGCAGCGGGCACGCTCCGGTCGTCACCGCGTCACAGGACGGCGTCGTCCGCACGTGGGCGGGAGACGGCACCGAGCGCCTTCGCCTGCACATGCCGGCGGCGATCCTCGGTCTCGCCAGCCAGCGCGACAGCGACGATGTGCTGGGATTCGGCGCCGGATCGGTGCCGTTCCGCATCGAGACCGATCACGGCCCGGCTACCCCGCTCGCCCGCCTGATCCCGCGCGACGTCGTCGACTACGCCTGGTCCAACGAACACGGTCACCTGATGGTCGCCTATCGCGCCCGCGGCCGGCTGACGGTCTTCGACGCGCGCACCGGTGCCCTCGTCGGCCAACCTCGGCACTTCGCCGAGGGGGCCGCATTCGGTGTCGGCCCCAGCGGGCGCGTGCTGACCGCTGACGCCGACCGCAACGGAACGCTGCACCCCCGCCTGTTCGACCCCCGCACCGGAACGTCGCATCCACTGGCCCAGGGGCCGGCGCTGTGTCTGGCGGGAGCGGCGGAGTTCTCTCCGAACGAGTCCCGCGTTGCCGTCTATGACCAGTGCGGTCGTGTCGAGATCTACGACATCGCCAGCGGCCGTCTGCTGCGCACCGCCCAGCTGGCAGATCGCACCACCGCCAACGTGGTGGCATGGGCGCCCGACTCGAGCCATCTGTATTTCGGGGTTGCCGGCGGGTCGCTGGTGGTGCTCGACGTGCGCACCGGCCAGATCCAGGAACGACCGGGGTCGCAGGAGGCGGCGAACGGGGTCGATGTCTCGCCCGACAGCCGGTTCGTCGCCGTGGGAGGCAGCGGCGGCATCGTCGACATCTACGACACCCGCACGTTGCGCCTGGTGCGCCAGCACGTGCTGCCGCAGCCGGTGGAAGCCGTCGCGCTCGGGCCGAGCTCGCTGACGGTGCTCGACGAAAACCACACGCTGCGCGTCTGGGACACCTGCGGGAGCTGCGAGGATCCGGCCGCACTCGAGCGACAGGCCCGCGCCGAGTCGATCCGCTCCCTCACCCCGGGCGAGCGGGCGACGTTCGGTGTCTGACGACCCGGTGAAGTCGGTGCATCCGCAATGCCTCGTAGCCCTTGGCGGTCGGCAAGTGGCCGACGTACTCGCAACGCCACGATCCGTCGCCGGCCAGTTCCAGCGCCGCTGCGAAAGCTTCGGTGACGTAGACCTCACCGACGGGAGTGACGGGCTCCAGCCGCGCCGCACGGTTGACGTGGATGCCCGTCCAGCTCGGGCGCCCCGTGACCGGGTCATAACCTTCGAAGACCGGACCCACATGGACGGCGACCCGCAGCCCTAGCGGGGGCAGGCCGTGGCTGCTGAAGTCGATCGCCCGGAACGAGTCCCGCAGCGCAACGGCGCACCGGGCCGCGGTCACCACGTCGGAGAGCACGACGAAGAGCGCGTCACCCCAGGTGTTCGCCGACAACATCTCCTCGCCCAGCCCGGCCAGGGCGGTGGCCCAGACGGTTCCGGTGAGCTCCTGGAACGCCATGAGCTGGTTGTCCGTCATCCGCGTGTAACCAGCCACATCCGCGAACAGCAAGCACCGGATCGCGCGGTGACGGGACGGCGGGGCCACCAGAGGGGCCTGACCAGACCATCGGTTGGTTTCGCCCGGCGGTGTGATGAGGACACTGTCCCGGCCGGTGCCGCGCCAGCGCTCGACGTCACGCGCCGTGCCCGCCGCTCCTCCGGCCGCGTTCCCGTCCCAGACCGCGAGCTGGACCACGCCCGCCGACAGGAACCGGGCACGCAACAGCGCCGTTCCCATCGCCTGGTCAGCCGCTGCGGCGAACAATGCGTCGTCGTGGTCGGCAGTGTCCTCGGTGACGAACGAGATCGAGGTAGCGCGCTGCAGGACTGCGTGGAAACGCTCGACCCACCCGGCACCGGCAGGCGCGACCGACGCGACAACGAAGCTCTGCCGGTCGAACGGGAGCACGACATGCAGCTCGGCGCCCCGATCGAGCAGTCCTTCGGCCCACATCAGGTCCGCCCCGTTGGCCAACGAGCCGTAGGCGAAGTGGACGGATCGGCGGTCGAGCTCTTCCGCGATGCGCCGGGCAACGAGAGTCTCAGCGTCGATGGCGATTCCAGGCGTGCTCTCCGTTGCCATCCGGTGTCCACAGAAGTGGGCCACCGTGGGGGCGCTCAACCGCCCCAGGATCGAACGGGGAAAGCCGTGCGCGTCGCACACGAACTCGAGCTGCCGGCGGGTGCTGGCCACCGCGGCCCAGTCGCCGTCGGCCCGTCCGGACGCAGCTGCCAAGGCCGTGCCCGCCTGGTCGGTGTCGCCGACCACGAGCCAGGCCTCGGCGGCCGTCGCCGCGCTCCAGTAGTCGCCACGATCCGGACGGCGCAGGAGGTCACGGCTGAGATCCGCCGCTCGGTCTGCCTCACCCGCCAGCAGCAACAGGGTGGCGGCATTGATCAAGGGATAGGTGTCGTCGCCGGCCTTTCGCCCGATCGCGAGATAACGCTCGGCCGCACGCAGCGCCGCCGGCGCGCGCTCGTGCGGCGGCAGGGCCAAAGCGAGGTCCTTCTCCAGCCGCGCACCAAGCGCGGCCACCTCCTCTGCTGGTTCGCGATCGAGCCGCAGCTCGTGGAACCGGCGCTGAGCCTGCTCGGTGGAACCGGCACGGGCCAGCAGCAACACGGCGCGGTGGCGCAGCGACAGGTCGTCCGGATGCGCCTGCAGCGCCCGGCAGGCGGTGTCGTAGGCCAGCAGCAGCTCGCCGCGGCGTTCCAGGGCCAGGACCTGCGCCAACCACGCCTCGGCACTGTCCGTGGCCGTGCCGGCTGACATGTTCCGGACGTTACTTCACCCCGCGTAGCAGCTGGCGGCGCCGGGAAGGGCCACGGCGTGAGTGGGCACGTGTTCGTCGTACACGGGGACCTCACCCATCTCGCCTGCGACCATTGGCTGCTGCCCACCGACCGCGCGCTGACCCTCACCGACGCCTGGCTGCCCGTCTTCGCCGCGGACGCGGTCGAACCGGGCGAAGGCGGCGTGCCCTGCCTGCGCCTGGACTCCGCCGCCGACGGCTTCCGCGGCGGTGACACCCGCGTGCTGCCAGTGCCGGGCGATCGGTTGCGCGACCCGCGCCCCGAATCCATCCGGACCCGGGCGCAGCCGTGGCTGCTCGACATCGGCACCGAGCGCGGTGTCGACCCACGCTGGCTCGTCGACGGCGTGCGGCAGTGGCTGACGGCCACCGGAGACGCCCGCGGCAGCTCCGACCGGACGCGCCCCCTCGTCGCGCTGCCCCTCGTCGGCACCGGTGGCGGCGGTGCCACCGACCGCCGGGACGAGGTGCTCGGTGAGCTGCTCCCGGCGCTGCACGAGCACGCCGAAGCCCAAGGCGTCGATGTCGCGCTGGTCCTCAACGACCCGCGCGACCATGCGGCGGCCCAGGATGTACGACGGCGGCTCGGCGACCGCTGCTGGGATCTCGACGAGACGCTGGTCGACGGCGCCGGCCGGATCGCGGCGACCGTCAGCGGCGGACGGCTGGCGTTGTTTCTGGGCGCGGGGGTCAGCCGCGCGGCCGGGTTGCCGCTGTGGCACGAGCTGATCGAGGAGCTGCTCGAGGAAGCGGCCGTCGATCCGGCGGAGCGCGCCGCCATCGAGCGCCTCGACGTCCAGGACCAGACCGAGGTGCTCTCCCGCCAGCTCGACGGCGGCGCGGAGGAGCTGCGCCGCTGGATCCGGCACCGGTTCGCACCACGCCCGCACGCGCTCGCCCACGCCCTGCTCGCCGGCCTGGGAGTGGGCGAGGCCGTCACCACCAACTGGGACCCGCTGTTCGAGCAGGCCGTCGCCGACACCGGCCGCCGGCTCGCGGTGCTGCCGTACGACGACCCGGACGACGCCGACGCGTGGTTGTTGAAGCTGCACGGCGACGTCCGGCACGAGCAGGACATCGTCGTCCGCCGCTCCGACTACCTGCGCTTCGGCGCCGACCAGAACGCGCTGGCAGGTGTCGTCCACGCACTGTTGCTGACCCGACACGTGCTGTTCGTGGGGTTCTCGCTGGTGGACGACAACTTCATCCGGATCGCCGATGACGTCACCCGGGTCGCCGACCGCACCTTGGGCACCACCGTGGCGCTGCACCGCGACCCGGCGAAGGAGACGTTGTGGCCGCATCTGGACCATCTCGTGGTCCAGCCGGACGACCACGGCGTCGACGACGACGCCGGTGAGCTGGCGCGGCGGCTCGAGATCTTCCTGGACCTGCTCTCGGCGCGGGTGGACCGCGGGCAGCAGTACCTGCTGGACGAGCGTTACCGTGGTCTGCTGGGCGAGGCGGACCGGCGGCTGGCCGAGCAGCTGCAACAGCTGGCCGAGCAGGCGCCGGAGCTGCAGGGCTCGCCCTCCTGGGCACGAGTGCAGGCGCTGCTCGACACGCTCGGCCGGCGCTAGGCACCCCCGGGCGTGACAAGCATCACGCCGTAGTGCATCATGGTGGGTCGCGCCGCGGAACACCCGCGGCGCCGCGCGCGTTGGACCTACTGGCGGGTAGCCGAACGAGAGTCAACCGCACCGCCGCTGCCAACGTCGTACTTAAGGAACCGCTCAGCACCGACCGCAACACTTCCGAACCGATGTCCACCACCACCGAGGCCCTTGGGGGGCTTGAACTGTCATGAGCACTGCCACGATCGCCCGCGCCACCGTCGCCTCCCGTGCGTTGCACGACGGCGACTCCGGGCTCCCGCGCGTCATCGAGGACCTCCTCGACGCCGCCACGGAGCAGGGGGCGCTGACGTTCGGCCAGGTCCGGCACGCACTCGACGAGGCCGGCCTCGGCCCGGCCGAGGCGAAGAAGATCCTGCGGCTGATCAGCGAGCGCGGGATCCAGATCGGCGCCGACGCGCCCGGCACCGCGGAGGCCGCGCCGGCCACCGCCGCTGCGGCGACGGCCGTCATCGACGAGGACGACGTCGTCGACTCCTGGGACCAGGAAGTCCCGACGACCGACCTCGTCCGCGTCTACCTGACCGACATCGGCCGGGTCGCGCTGCTCAACGCCGAGCAGGAGGTCGACCTCGCCAAGCGGATCGAGGCGGGCCTGTTCGCCGCCGAGAAGCTGCGTCAGATCGCGGCCGGTGAGACGCCGAAGGTCAAGCCGCGGATGCGCAAGGATCTCGAGGCGATCAGCGCCGACGGCGTGCGCGCCCGCAACCACCTGCTCGAGGCCAACCTGCGGCTCGTGGTGTCGCTGGCGAAGCGCTACCAGGGCAAGGGCCTCACGCTGCTCGACCTGATCCAGGAAGGCAACATCGGTCTGGTCCGCGCCGTGGAGAAGTTCGACTACACCAAGGGCTACAAGTTCTCGACGTACGCGACCTGGTGGATCCGCCAGGCGCTGCAGCGGGCGATCGCCGACCAGGGCCGCACCATCCGGGTGCCGGTGCACATGGTCGAGCAGATCAACAAGGCGCTGCGGGTCAAGCGCGACCTCGCCACCGAGCTGGGCCGCGAGCCGACGTTCGCCGAGCTCGGCGCCGTGCTCGAGATGACCGCGGAGCGGGTCGAGGAGATCCTCGGCTACGGCCGCGAGACGCTGTCGCTGGAGACGCCGGTCGGTGACGACGGCACCGCCACGTTCGGTGAGTTCATCGAGGACGCCGACGCGCCGGTGGCCGCCGACGTCGTCGACTTCGGCCTGCTGCAGGACCGGCTGCGCTCGGTGCTCGGCACGCTGCCGGACCGCTCGGCAGCGGTCATGCGGATGCGGTTCGGCCTCGACGACGGCCGCCCGCGCACGCTCGACGAGGTCGGCAAGGAGCTCGGCCTCACCCGCGAGCGGATCCGCCAGATCGAGCGCGACACCCTCAAGGAGCTACGCCGCTCCGACGCAGCCGCCACCCTGAAAGCATGGCTCTGACGACGCTGGACTTCGTTCTCGGTCGCTTGCGTGCCGAGCACGCGGCGCTCCCTGCGGCCTCGCCAGCCTCGCCAGAGCTGACGACGCTGGACTTCGTCCTCGGTCGCTTGCGTGCCGAGCACGCGGCGCTCCCTGCGGCCTCGCCAGCCTCGCCAGACCTGAACCACCCCGTGTGACATGGGCCACAGCAACCGGCCCGGAGAAGTTCTCCGGGCCGGTTGTCGGCGTTGTGGGGGCGGGTAACTACGGTTCGCAGTGAGCCCCACACCCGGATCGAGGAGAGGCCCCGCCATGAAGCCATCGACGATGTCGCTGTTCGAGCAGGAGATGCACGACCAGGTCGCGGCCGCCCAGGACGCGCTCGCCGAGGCCGAACGCCGGGGCGACCCGCTGCTGGTGCAAGCGGCCGCCAACCACCTCGACAGCCTGGTCGGACTGGCCCGCCGCAACGGCGTCGTCGTCGATGTCGAGGACACCACCACGACGCTGGCCGCCGACACCGCGCCAGCCACCTCCCCGGCCATCACCGTCGCCGCCGAACCCCTCGCCGCTCCCGCCGTGTGACGCTCGTGCAGGATTGCCTGCATGAGCGAGTTGTGTGACGGCCGCATCGTCATCGTGACCGGTGCCGGCCGCGGCATCGGCCGGGAAGAGGCGCTCGAGTTCGCCCGCGCCGGCGCCAAGGTGGTCGTGAACGACGTCGGAGTTGCACGCGACGGCACCGGCGCGGACGCGACACCGGCCCAGGAGGTCGTCGACGAGATCAAGTCCCTCGGCGGCGAGGCGGTCGCCAACTACGACGACGTCTCCGACTTCGACGGCGCCAAGCGGCTGATCCAGACCGCGATCGACAGCTTCGGCGGCCTCGACGTACTCGTCAACAACGCCGGCATCCTGCGCGACCGCATGCTGGTCAACATGTCGATCGACGAGTGGGATGCGGTCATCAAGGTGCACCTGCGCGGCACCTTCGCCACCGCGCACCACGCCGCCAACTACTGGCGCGAGCGGTCGAAGGCCGGCGATCCGGTGGACGCCCGATTGATCAACACCAGCTCGTCGTCGGGCATCTACGGCAACGTGGGCCAGACCAACTACGGCGCGGCGAAAGCCGGCATCGCGGCCTTCACCGTCATCGCGGCGATGGAGCTGGAGCGCTACGGGGTCACGGTCAACGCCATCGCCCCGGCCGCACTGACCCGCATGACCGAGGACCTGGTGCGGTGGAGCGGCGAGAGCGAGGCGGCGTGGGATCCGCGCGACCCCTCCAACGTCGCACCGGTCGTGGTGTGGCTGGGCAGCAGCGAGTCGCGCGGCATCACCGGGCGGGTGTTCAACGTCAAGGGCGGCTACGTCTCAGTCGCCGAAGGATGGGTGGCCGGCCCGGCGGAGGACAAGGGCGCCCGGTGGGAGCCGGGCGAGCTCGGCGAGGTGATCCCGCGCCTGGTCGCCGCGGCCCGGCCCAACTCCGACACCAGCGGCGCGCCCCGCACCTGACGATGCTGTGACCGGTCACAACTAGGGCGGGCAGAGTCCAGACGGTACGGCGACAGGGACGCCGTACCGACCGGACGAAATTCCCTCCCATGCGACGACTCCCACTCGTCGCCCTCGCCATTGCAGTCGCCGCGGCCACGCCCGCGGCGGCCAGCGGCCTGGGCGGTCTCGGCATCGACAGCGGCTCCACCCTCGGCGCGCACGCCTGGAAAGCCCCGCCGGACGACCACTGGGCCGGTCACGGCTTCGACCCGACCAACCCCGCGGGCTGCGACCCGATCGACCCCGCGCAGTGCATGCTGCCCTACCCGAACGACTGGTTCACCAAGGACGACCCGACGAGCAAGACGGGTCGCCGGCTCGACCTCAACCCGCTCGCGATGCCGCGCAACGTCGCCGGCAAGCCGATCAACCCGGTCGAGTGGAACCGCAGCGACGGGTTCAGCGCCGGTGCGCAGATCCTCACCTATGTCCCCGGCATGACGGACAACGCGGACATCGAGAAGTCGGGCATCCCGCCGGTGACCGACCTCGGACTCAACAACGACAAGAAGCTCGACCCGGGCGTCGTCCTGCTCGACACCCGCACCGGCCAACGAGTGCCGGTCTGGGGTGAGATCGACCAGTACCTCGATGAGAGCGGGCCAGCCCAGACCGGGACCGTCCAGCAGGATCTGATGATCCATCCAGCGGTCGACTTGGACGACGCCACCCGCTACATCGTCGCGTTGCGCCACCTCGTGCTCGACGACGGGTCGACGGCGAAACCGTCGGCGGCGTTCGCGGCCTATCGGGATGGCACCGCGCCGGCGACCGACCCCCGCCGCGCCCACATGGAGAGCATCTTCTCCACCCTGAAGCAGGCGGGAATCGCGCGCCAGAGCCTCTACCTGGCCTGGGATTTCACCACCGCGAGCACACAGAACGTCACGGGGCGGCTGCTCGCCATGCGCGACGATGCCTTCAAGCAGCTCGGCGACACCAACCTCGACGACGGCAAGGTCCAGGGCCACGCGCCCACCTTCACCGTCGACTCGGTGCAGGATTTCACCCCGGCGCAGGACAGCCAGGTCGCGCGCCGGATCAGCGGGCACTTCACCGTGCCCTGCTACCTCTTCCCGACCTGCGATCCCCCGACGAAGTGCGACCAGATCACCCAGGGCACGGTCAACGACTGCCCGACCCCGGGCCAGTTCCTGCTCGATCCCAGTGATCCGGACGCGGTGCCGCAGCAGACACCGGGTGTGACCTATCAGGCCAACTACATCTGCAACGTCGGCCGTCAGGCGTTCGAGTCCCACACGCCGATGCGGCCGGTCGAATACGGCCACGGGTTGTTCGGCAGCGCGGACGAGGTGAACTCCTCACCACAGAAGACCATGGCCAACAACTGGTCGATGCTCTACTGCGCGACCGACTGGACCGGCATGGCCACTGCCGACGTGCCGAACGCGGTGCTCGCGCTGACCGACCTCTCCCGGTTCCCGTTCCTCACCGACCGGGTGCAGCAGGGTGAGCTGAACTTCCTCTACCTCGCCCGGCTGATGGTCCACCCGCAGGGCTTCAGCTCCAACCCGGCTTTCCAATGGTCCGATGGCGCGGACAAGGGCAAGTCGTTCATCGACACCAGCGCCGCCTACTACGACGGCAACAGCCAGGGTGGCATCTACGGCGGCACCGTGTGCGCGGTCTCGGTCGACGTGCGCAAATGCGTGCTCGGCGTGCCCGGCATGGACTACTCGATCCTGTTGCCGCGCTCCAGCGACTACGTCGCGGAGAAGCACCTGTCCAGCTATGACCCCACGCAGTTCGACCCCGGCGACCCGACGGGTCAGATCGGTTACTCCCAGCTGCTCGACACGGCCTATCCGGACCAGTCCCAGCGGATGTTGATCCTCGACCTCATCCAGACGCTGTGGGACCGCTCGGACCCGAACGGCTATGCCGCGCACATGACCGACGGCCTGCCGGACACGCCGCACCACGACGTGCTGCTGCAGGTCGCCTACGGCGACCACCAGGTCGCCAACATCACCGCGGAGACCGAGGCGCGCACGATCGGGGCGCATGCGTTCGTGCCCGCGCTGGTGCCCGCGCGCTACGCGCCCTACCAGGACCCGCTGTGGGACCTGCCGCCCATCCGGAACGGCAGCTACGGCGGCTCCGCGATCGCGCTGTTCGACTCCGGGCCGGCCACCTACGAGCGTCCGGTGGATGCCGCGGACGGCGGCGGGACCCATGCCGGCACCACGCCGCCACCCGCGGCCGACATCCCCAACCGCGAGGGAGAGGACCCGCACGAGGCACCGCGACGCGCGGCGTGCGGGCAGGAGATGAAGAGCCTGTTCCTCGCCGTCGACGGATCGGCCGTGGCGACGTGCGGCGGCGCGCCGTACTTCTCCTGGGGGTGGGACGGCAAGACCGGCCTGTAGACCGCCGTTGCCGACCGGTCGGGCAGGATGTCGGCATGGCGCGCTCGACGGTCTGGCGGTGGGGGGTGCAGTCGCTCGGCCCGCAATACATGCTGCGCAAGGCGGCCCGTAACGGCGAGCTGGGGGCACGGCTGGCGATCGACCGGTCGTTGTGGGCCGACCCGTTCCCCGTCTATGAGCAGATGCGGGCCCGCGGGCCCTTGCTCGAGGGCGGGCTGGTGTCGTCGACCACGTCCCACGCGATCGCGACCGAGGTGCTGCGCAGCCCGTCGTTCCGCGTCGGCATCGGCACGTCGTCGCGGCTGTCACCGATTGCCCGGCGAGTGCTGGCCAGCAGCAGCGACCCGCAGGCGATCGGGCCCGCGGAGCCACCGTCGATGCTCGCGGTCGACCCGCCGCAGCACACGAGATATCGCCGGCTGGTGTCGAAGGTGTTCACCGCGCGGTCGGTCGCGGCGATGGAATCGCGGGTCGAGCAGATCGCCACTGAACTGCTCGACGCGATGGAGGGCAAGGAGCGCGTCGACCTCGTCGAGGCCTACTGCGCGCCGTTGCCAGTCCGGGTCATCGCCGAGATCCTCGGAGTGCCGCCGGAGATGCAGCCGAAGATGCTCGAGTGGGGCAACGCGGCGGCGGTGACGCTGGACCCGGCGCTGCGTTATCGGCAGTTCCGCGACGCGGCGCACGCGTTGCGGCAGATCCACGCCTGGCTCGCCGATCACCTCGTGCGGTTACGGCGCAACCCCGGCGACGACCTGCTGAGCCGGCTGGCCACGTTGGAGGACGAGGGCGAGTCGCTGGACGAGGTCGAGCTGCGGGTGACGGCACTGCTCGTCATCGGCGCCGGGTTCGAGACAACGGTGAACCTGCTCGGCAACGGTGTCGTGCAGCTGCTCGCGCACCCAGACCAGCTCGACGGGTTGCGGGCCGAGCCCACCGGCTGGGCCAACGCCGTCGACGAGGTGCTGCGTTATGACTCACCGGTGCAGGTGACGGTGCGCATCGCCGGTGAGGACACCGAGGTGTGCGGCCACGAGATCCCCGAAGGCCGGTTCGTCAGCCTGATGCTGGGCGGCGCCAACCGTGACCCGCAGGTGTTCGCCGACCCGCAGCGCTTCGACGTCACCCGCGACAACGCCCGTGAGCACCTGGCGTTCTCCTCCGGCATCCACTTCTGCCTGGGGGCGAGCCTGGCTCGCTTGGAGGGGGCGCTGGGCCTGCGGATGCTGTTCGAGCGGTTCCCGGATCTGGCCATCGACGGAGACCCCGTCCGCCGGGAGCTGCGCGTGCTCCGCGGTTATGAGCATCTGCCGGTGCGGCTGCGGCAACCGGCGCTGAGCGCCTGAGCACACCCGCCGTCAGCGGTGGATCAGCTGACCTTGGCCTTGAGGAAGGCGACGGCGCTGTCGAGAGCGGTCTTGGCGGCGTCTTCGTCGTAGGTGCCGAGAGCGTTCTCCTCGTTGGCGAAGGCGTGCCCGGTGCCGGGATAGACGGTGAAGTCCACGTCCTTGCCCATCGCCTTGAGCTGTGCCTCCAGCTCCTTGACAGCAGCAGGCGGGAAGAAGTCGTCGTTCTCGGCGAAGTGGCCCTGCAACGACGCGGTGAGGGTGGACCAGTCCGGCGCCATCTCCCCCAGCGGCGCACCGTAGAACGGCGTGGCAGCGGCGACCTTGTCGCCCTGTTGCGCCGCGATGAGCAGCGTGAGCATGCCGCCCATGCAGAAGCCGATGACGCCGACCCGGTTGCTGCTGACGGCCTGATGGCCGAGCAGGTAGTCGATCGCGCCCGCCATGTCGCGCGCCGCCCGGTCCGGTGGCAGCGACTGCATGAGCTCGTTCGCCTTGTCCATCTCGGTGTGCTCGGCGATCTCGCCGCGGAACAGGTCGGGCGCGAGCGCCACGAAGCCCTCCTCCGCCAGCCGGTCGCAGGTGTGCTTGATCTGCGGGACCAGTCCCCACCATTCCTGGACGACCAGCACCCCGGCGCCTTTGCCGGACTTGGGGGTGGCGAGGTAGCCGGACGCGGTGTCGCCGTTGCTGCGGAACTCGACCGTTTGACCCATGCCCCGGACGCTATCGAAGCGCCGGTCAGCCTGCACCGCCGGTGAGCTCCGGCAGGAGCTCCCTGACGTCGAGCGACGGCAGCAACGTCGGGACTGGCACCGTGGACGGCAGCGGGCTGAGATGTGGCAACGGGATCGATGTCGGCAGCGGGACGGAGGTCGGCAGCGGGATCGGCGCCGAGGGCAGCACCGCCGGCAGCTGAACGGACGGCGCCGTTGCGGCGGGAAGCGGTGCCCGACGTACCGGAACCCGGTCGGTGGCCGCGGGATCGGCCGAGGGCCGGGTACGCCGGTCGCCGGCGCCCGCCCGCTGCGGCGGTGTCCCGCCGCTCTGGTCCGCCGGTGCAGTGGTCGGCCCGTGCGGACTGGTCGAGCGCGAGGGCACCGGAGCCGGCGGGTGCCCGGAGTGGGAGCGGACGCCGGCAGCGACACCGGCAGTCGCGGCGACGCCGATCGTGAGGGCACCGAGCAACGCCGTAGCGGCCTTGGCCGCGGCTGCGCTGCCCGCGAGCGCACCGCCGGCGCCGACCGCACCGCCGGCGCCGACTGCTCCGGCCGGGACCGCGACGGCGAGGGCCACCACTTCACCGATCAGCGCGGTGGCGCCGGCGCCGGTTGCGAGCAGGCGCTGCCGGGCCTGATCGCGGTCGCGGAGCCGAAGGCGGCAGGTGCGGCAGAGCAGCAGGTGCCCTTCCGCGGCCGCGCGCTCGACGTCGGTGACGCGGTCGCGCGCGGCAGCCAGCGGCCACCCGCGACAGGCCCGGTGCCAGGAGTCGGTGAGGCCGAGGTCACGGCGGCCGGTGCTGTGCAGGTCGCGGACCTCGGTGACCGGGCGACCGAGCATCTCGGCGACATCGGTCTCGGCCCGGCCGTCCACCTCGGTGAGCAGAACGACGAGCCGGGTGAGGGCGGCGTGGTCGAGCACCTCGGCCGGCAACGCGGTCAGGACCGTGCGGATGAGGTCTGTGTCGTCGGCGGGCGGCGACACGACCAGCCGACGCAGCGCCGTTACCGTCAGGTCGCGCGCGTCCGCCCGGCCGCCGGCGCTCACCTGCACGAGCTGCGCCGCGCGGACGACGACCCGACGCGGCAACGCCGGGCGGCGACACCGCACGAGCAACCGCCGGCTGCGCAACGGGCTCATCCGCTCCCCCCGCCGGAGACGTCCGCGAGACGGAGGTTGTTGCCCCCGGCGCCCTTGGCGTCGTACAGGGCGGCGTCGGCAACGGCGACCAGCTCCTCGGGGGAGCCCGGTGCGGCCAGCCAGCCCACGCCGATGCTCAGGTGCACGCGGGCGCTGGGGCTGGCCAGCCCCGGCGCGCTGCGGGAGGCGGCGAGCACGCGGCGGGCGACCTGGGCGGCGCGTGCCTGCGTCGTGCTGGGGAGCACGACCGCGAACTCGTCCCCGCCGAGACGGCACGGCAGGTCGCTCGCGCGGACGTGGGCGCGTAGCAGCGCGGCCACGCCGACCAGGACGGCGTCGCCGGCCAGGTGGCCGTCGCTGTCGTTGACGCCCTTGAAGCCGTCGAGGTCGATGAGCAGCAGCGCCGGCGGCCCGTTTCGCGGGCTCGCCGCGATCTCGTGCTGCAACGCCTCGTCGAAAGCCGCGCGGTTGGGCAGTTCGGTGAGTGGGTCGCGGGTGGCGCTGGCCTGCAGGATGGCGGTGACCTCGTCGACATAGGCCTGCGTCGCTGCCGTCAGCGCGCGGTCCAGCGCCGCCGACGCCTCGTGGTCGGGGTCGAGCGATGCGCGCAGCGCGACGAGGTCTTCGACCAGGCCGGCGACGGCGTGGCCGCGCTGGGCCCGCAGCACTCCCAGAGAAGCGGCGGCGGCGCAGATCGCCGCGACGTCGAGCCGTCCTTCGTGGCCGGTCTCGAAGTGGCCGAGCAGCTGCACCGCGAACGTCGGGGGCTCGTCGCCGAAACGGCCGAGCCAGTCTCGACCGGCGCGGCCGGCAGCCGACGTACGGCGGGACGCTGAGCCCGGGGCGAGACCCATACCGTGCCCATCGGCAGGTCCCGGTCCGGCCTCGACTCCTTGCGGCGTAAGGAAAATCGGACCTATCCCGGCCAACCCGCACAAACTCGCCGCGGGCTTCGGAGCCGCTGCGGTGGTGCCGGACGGGCAGCGCCCGTTATGGCCCGAGATGACCATCCGACGGAAGCATTCGGCTCATCAACCTGCGGCCGTCTGCGCCGAAACATGTCGCATGTCGCCATCCGCCGGCCCGATCCGGCGCAAGCGCCGCGTTGCAGGCGCACTCGCGTGGGTCCTGTTCTCGCTCGCCTGGGTGTTCGTGCTGCGCCGCGACCCGAAGACTTGGCTGCCCGAGCTGATCGTGCCCCTGATCGCCGCAGTCGCGGTGACCGCGTTGACCTCGCTCTGGGTCCGCCACAACATCGGCATCTACCGGCGCAAGGGGCCGCGCCGGACCATCCCCGCCGCGCCGACATCCTGGCAATCCGACACTCTCGGCCGGCCGCTGCGACTCACGGCTGGGGCAGGAACCGCGCGCGTCGTTACGGTCAGCGTCGCGGACGGCTGCAAGCACTATCGGGTCGAGGCATGACCAGCGTGTTGAGCGGCCTGGCGCTCTCCTGGCCGGTGCATCTCCTGCTCGCGTTCATTGCGCTGTATCCCATGGTGACAGCCGTGGTCTGGGTGGTGACTGCACGGATCTACGCGACTCATCGTGAGGTCCAGGACAGCGCCACCTTCTACGACATCGCCGACGATGACCTTCCGTTCGTGACGGTTCTGGTGCCGGCGTACCGCGAGGAGGTGCACCTCGACGCGACCCTCCGTGCCTTGCATCACCTCGACTACCCCCGCTACGAGGTGCTCGTGGTCGACGACGGGTCGCCCGACCGAACCGCCGACGTCGCCCGCCGCCATGTTGCCGCCAACGGGCGGTTTCGGCTGATGGTCAAGACCGTCAACGAGGGCAAGGCAATGGCGATGAACGACGCGATGCCGCTCGTGCGCGGGTCGGTGTTGGTCGTGGTCGACGCGGACGCGCGGTTGCACCGGGATGCGCTGCGGCCGATCGTCGCTCACTTCGTGCGGCTCCCGCGAGTCGGTGCCGTCACCGGCAACCCCCGCGTCGCGAACCGCAACACGCTGCTGAGTGAGCTCCAGACGCTCGAGTTCACCTCCATCGTGTCCTTGTTGCGGCGGGCGCAGGTGGTGTGGGGCCGGATCCTCACCGTCTCCGGTGTCATCAGCGCCTTCCGTGTCTCGGCCCTCTGCGACGTCGGAATGTTCGACCCTTCGATGGCCACGGAGGACATCGACGTCTCGTGGCGGCTGCAGCGGAGGTTCTACGACATCCGCTACGAGCCGCGGGCCCTGGTCGACATGACAGTGCCCGCCACCACGCGAGCCTTGTGGCGGCAGCGGCGGCGGTGGGCGCTCGGACTCGTGCAGGTGCTTCGGCGACACCGCCGCGTCGCGATCACCTGGAAGTCGCGTCGACAGTGGCCGGTGTTCATCGAGGCGCTGCTGTCGATCGTGTGGGCGCATGCGTTCCTGTTCATGCTGACCTTCTGGGTGGTGTGCGCCGCCGCCGGTGTCCGCCCACCCGGGGCGTCACCCTTCCCGAACACGTGGGGGATGTTGGTCGGCACCGCTTGCCTCGTCCAGCTGGCCGTCGGTGTGCGGCTGGACAGGCGCTATGACTCCTCGGTCACCAGCTCCTACTGGCTGGCGCCGCTTTACCCGCTCGGATACTGGCTCATCATGTCGATTGTCACGGTCGCAACCACGTTGCCGGCTCTGGTCACGCGTCAGCCGTCGCTCGCCCGCTGGTCGAGCACACGTGAACCGAGCCAAACGCTGCCGGTCGTCCCCGCAGACGGTCGGGCGGCCACACGCGCGGCCTGAGGGTCCCCGCAGTTCCGCCGGAGCGGGAACCGCGACCCTTCGGCTGACGGCACCCATCAGTGGGAGACCTATCTGACCCGCCGCCTCCCACGCTGGGTCCGGACCCACCTGCGGGTCCGCCACGACCGCGCGCACACGGCGATCGCCGGCTACAGCGGCGGCGGCTTCAGCGCGCTACACCTGGCGGAGGCGCACCGCACCAGGTACGCCGCCGTCGGCGCGTTCTCCCCCATCGCGACGCTGGCGGTCGCCGGCCCGGTGGGTGAGACCGCCTTCTGGGCAGCGTTCTACGGCCAAGCCGTCTGCGACGGAAGCGACCCGACCGGGGCCGGCATCATGCCGAACCCCATTGCTGACCCCGAAGCATGGGCGGCCATCGACCCGGTGGCCGGCGCCGCGAAGCTGCGCGGCATGAGCGTCTATCTCGCCACCGGCGACGGCACTGTGTGCCAGCCGTCGGACGTGCAATACCTGGCCTACGGCATTCCTGCCGCCGAGGCTGCGGTCAAACGGACCGTGGACGAGATGGATGCGGCCCTGCGCGCTGCCCATGTCCGTCACACGATGGACGCCTACGGATGCGGGCTGCACTGGTGGCCGTGGTGGCAGCGCGACCTGCATGTGTGGTGGCCGCGGATGATGGCCGCAATGCACCACCGCTGATCCGCGACCTGCGGTGCCGGACCGTCGTCGGCGCGCGACGCTCGGGGTCAGCTGGCCGGGGTGGGGCAGCTCTGCTGGTAGGCGCAGACGTTGAAGCTCTGGCCGTCGGACGCCAGCGCGGACGGCGTCGCCTCGTTGACACCGATGCCGATCCCCATGTCGATCGAGACCGGATTTCCTGCCGCGATCGGGTGGGAGCCGCTGGCGTCGGTGTAGGTGCTCGTCGGGCCGAAGTAGTTGGTGCCGGTGTTGGCCGGGATCGTCTGCACCCCGACGGTCGGCGCCTCGAAGATCCACTCGGCGGAGGACTCGGACGACACGTAGGGGATGTCCTGCTGCCAGGTCCACCGGGTGCCGTCTCTCAACGACACCGACCACAGGTTGGTGCCGACGTTGTGGATGTCGACGGTGACGACGTCACCGGGGTTGACCGTGCAGGCCGGGTCACCGGTGCAGTCGGTGAGCGGTGTCTCTGAATCGGGAAGGATCTCGTACCACGCGTAGTCGCCCTGCAGCTCGTCCTCGGACGTGCCGGCCTGGATGAGGTCGGACGAGGTGTAGCCGCCGATGCCGGCCCAGTTGGCGGCGAACCCGGGCGGCAGGACGTTCACGGCGGGAACCGTGAACGTGGACGTGACGCCGGTGACGCCGGACCCCGGCGCGGTCGCATAGCCGGACCAGTTGAGGCTGGAGGCCGTGCCGTTGTGCGTCGGCAGGACCTCGCCCTTGACCGCCGGCAGGAAACGACCGTGGTCAGCCGAGACGACGTGCGTCGTCAGCGCGTGCGTCGAAGCGCTGACCGGCGCAAGCCCCACCACGGAGATGGCGCCGGCGGACAGGAGGACGAGAGAAGCCGTACGACGACGCACGAGGAACCACCTTCGCGGAGGGCATGCCACTGCTGTCCTTTGTACTACGGAAAAGCCACCGCAAACTCGCACAAACGGCGTAAATCTCCCGGTCGGTGGCGGCTACTGAGCCGGCGTACGCGCGACGCCGACCGGGCAGGACATGCCGGTGCCGGCGAGGCCGCAGTAGCCGTTGACGTTCTTGGCCAGGTACTGCTGGTGGTAGTCCTCGGCGTAGTAGAACTCACCGGCGTCGGCGATCTCGGTGGTGATCGCGCCGTACCCGCCGTCGGTCAGCACCGGCTGGAACGCGTCCCGCGTCTCCAGCGCCGCCTGCTTCTGCGCGTCGGAGGTGACGTAGATGGCCGACCGGTACTGCGTGCCGATGTCGTTGCCCTGCCGCATCCCCTGGGTCGGGTCGTGGGACTCCCAGAACACCTTGAGCAGGTCGCGATAGCTGACCTTCGCCGGGTCGAACACGACCTTGACGACCTCTGCGTGCCCGGTGCGCGAGGAGCAGACTTCTTCGTACGTCGGGTGAGGCGTGAACCCGCCCTGGTAGCCGGACGCGGTCGTGTAGACGCCGTCGGTCTGCCAGAACCGCCGCTCGGCGCCCCAGAAGCAGCCGAGCGCGAAGTACGCCGTCTCGAACCCCTGCGGGTGAGGCCCCAGCAACGGGGTGTCCAGCACGTAGTGCCGCTCCGGCACCGCGAACGGCCGCTCCGCCCGTCCCGGCAGCGCCTCGTCAGCGCTGATCATCTGGGTCTTCTGGCGGGAGAACAGCATCGTCCGGACCTCCACTCGGGTGACATCTAGAGCAACGCACAGACAGCCAGGCGGATTCCTAGAGATACAGCCCGGTCGCTGCGTCCTCGAGCCGCTCGGCCGCGACCGCATGGATGTCGCGCTCGCGCAGCAGCACATACGCGACACCGTGCAGCTCCACCTCGGCCCGGTCCTCCGGGTCGAACAGCACCCGGTCGCCCACCTGCACCGCCCGCACGTGCGCACCGGTCGCCACGACCTCGGCCCAGTCGAGACGCTTGCCCATCTTGGCCGTCGCCGGGATGACGATGCCGCCGCCCGACCGCCGCTCCCCTGTCTCGTGATCCACCGACACCAGGACGCGGTCGTTGAGCATCTGGATCGGGAGCTTCTCGGCGGGCACGGTTACGACGGTAGCGGCTCGTGCGCCGTACCCGGGGCCGTGCACGACCGCACCGACGGCCACAGCGCCGCGGCCACCAGCGCAGGTGCCGCCGCGGCGAGGAGGAAGTCGACCCGTGGCCCCAGGGCCTGCACGGTCAGCCCGCCGACCGCGGCACCCAGTGACGAGCCGACCATCAGCGCCACCGCCATCCAGCCGAACGCCTCGGTCTCCGCGCCCTCCGGTGCCAGCGCGCCCACCCGGGCATACAGGCGCGCCAACCCCGGAGCAATCGTGGCGCCACCGACGAACATGATCACGCCCAGCCCGATGGGCCCCGGCGCGGCCGCCGCGACCGCGATGGCGACCGCGATCAACGCGACCGCCCGCCCGACTGCCGACTCGTCCACCCGACCGGTCGCGGCCCCGAACCACAGGCCGCCGAGCATCGAGCCCAGACTCCACACCGCGAGCACGACTCCGGAACCGGCGGAGGCGTGCCGGCCGCTGACGAACGCGACGATGCCGACATCCGCCATGTTGAACGCGATCGTGACCGCGACACCCACGGCGAGATAAACCGGCAGCCGCGTCGTGCGCAACAACCGGTGGCGCATCCGCTCTCCCGCGGGACGCACCTGCGCGAGCAGCGGAGCGGTGGCGAACGCCAGCGTCCCGACCAGCGCGAGCACCCCCGTCAGCGCCACCGCCGCCGATGCGCCGGCCAGGCCGGCCACCAACGCCACCAGTGCGGGGCCGGAGATGAACACCAGCTCCTGCGCGGTCGCCTCCAGGCCGTAGACGATCTGCGCGATCTCCGGCTCGAGCACTCGCGGCCACAGTCCGCGCACCACCGACACCACCGGCGGGTTGAACAGTCCGGTGAGCGTGGCGGCCAGCAGCTGCGCGCCGTAGCGGCCGCCGGTCGCGGTTGCGAGCAGCGTCATGCCGGCCGCGTAGCCGAACGCGGCCGGCACCACCACGCGACGTGCGCCGTAGCGGTCAGCGGCCCGGGCCAGCAGCAGGTTCGATGCGCCCGACGCGGCGACGTAGAGCCCCGTCACCACCCCGGCGCGGCCGTAGCCGTGGTGGCGGGTGACCAGCAGCAGGATCGCCAGGCTGGACATGCCGTTGGGCATCCGCGCCACCAGCGAGGTGGCGAGCAGTCGGCCGACCCCCGGCGCGCGCAGCGCGAGGCGATAACGGTCGAGGGCCACGCCTCCCAGAGTGTCAGAGGTTCGTGGGTGGTCGCGGTGGCGTCAGCGCGCGGCGGCCCGCGCCTCGTCCGCGCGTTGCTTGACCTCGGCCTTCTGCAGGTACGCCGTCACCTCCCCCGCCGGCCACACGACGACTCCGTCGGCGTCGGCGACGACGAGGTCGCCGTCACGGACCGGTACGCCGCCGATCACGACGTCTCCGCCGACTCGTCCGATCCCGTCCTTGCGGCTGGCGACCGGCGTCGTCCCACGCGCCCAGACCGGCAGACCGGCCGCGGCCACCGCCCGCGAGTCGCGGATCAGCCCGTCGGTGACCACGGCGACCACCCCGGCGCGCAACAGCTCCGCGGCCACCAGGTCGCCCAGCACCGCGGTCCGCGACTCGCTCGCGCCGGCCACGACGAGCACTGTGCCGGCTTCGCGCACCGCAGCCGGCACGTCGCGCATCGGCGAGTTGTCGTCCCGGCCGACCACCACGACCAGCGCCGGTCCGCTGACCGTCACCTCGGGTGACAGGGCCCGGATCCAGGGCGGCAGGGCACCCGCGCCGCTCGCGCCGTCAGCGGCCAACGTGCTGGACAGCCAGTCGGGGATCTGCACGTGCCTATCCTGCCGGTGATGCCCGCCACGCCCGCGACCTGCTCCGCCTGCGGTGACTGCTGCGATCCGGTCTGGTATCCGCTCGGCCCCGCCGACATCCGGCAGTCGGCCGCAACGACCGGCTCGGCCGACCTCGTCTTCGCCGCCGCGCACTGGCAGCCGACCGGCGCCCGCACCGACGACGGGTTGCATGCCTATCGCTGCGACCGCTTCGATGCCGCCAGCCGACTCTGCACGGCGCACGACGAGCGACCACCGATCTGCCGCGGCTATCCCTGGTACGACGACGCGCCCGGCACCCGGCTCGTCCTGCTGCCCACCCGCTGCTCGTTCCGCGCCGTCATCGGCGACACCCGGCCGATGCCGGCGTGACGCAGCGGCTCTTGCCATCGTCAGCGCGGAAACCGAGAGCGGTGCGTCCGGTCAGGCGTAGCGGCGGCACCACTCGTACATCGCGATGCCGCTGGCGACACCGGCGTTGATGGACCGGGTCGAGCCGTACTGCGGAATGTGCAGCACCCGGTCGACCAGATCCCGCGCGGCTGCCGACAGCCCGGGCCCCTCCTGCCCGAAGACCAACACGCACGCCCGCGGCAGGTCGGCCGTCACCAGCGAGGCCGACCCGGGCAGCAGGTCGACACCGATGAGCGGCAGGCCCTCTGCCGCCGCCCAGCCGCCGAACTCTTCGAGCGTCGGGTGATGGTGGACGTGCTGATAGCGATCGGTCACCATCGCCCCGCGCCGATTCCACCGCCGCTCCCCGACGATGTGCACGGCAGCAGCGAGGAACGCGTTGGCGTTGCGAACCACGGTGCCGATGTTGAGGTCGTGCTGCCAGTTCTCGATCGCGACATGGAACGGATGCCGCCGGCTGTCGAGGTCCGCGACGATCGCCGTGCGGGTCCAGTAGCGGTAGCGGTCGACCACGTTCCGCCGGTCACCGTCGGCCAACAGCTCCGGGTCGAGCCGCTGGTCGTCCGGCCATGGCTGCGGGTGCGGGCCGACACCGACGCCGCTGTCCTCCTCGTGCGGGTGCGACGCCACGGGCACACCCTCCCAAAGCCGCCGAACGCGATCAGGTGATGTCCCCGCAACCAGCATCCACCCCGCCGTCTTGCTGGTGGAACGCACAACGATCGATCGCGCACGGTGGGGCAGCGGCATGACGAGCCCATGTGGCCGCGGCAACGCGCATCCCCATGTGGCGGCGGCATGACGCATCCCATGTGGCGGCGGCAAGGCGCATCCGCACGTGGCAGAGGGAAGGGGCCTCCGGACGCGGCTCTACGATCATCGACGTGCCGCCGAGGAAGAAGACCGCCGGACCACCGCCGCTGACCGACGACGACGTCGCCGATCTGCGCACCCGGGTCGGTGCCGGCGACAAGCCGCGAGTCGTCGTCCGTGCGGCGTCGGCCGCCGTGCCGGCCGGCACTCGGGGCAGCGTCATCCGACTCGGAGATCCGCGCGAGGGCGAGTTCATCGTCGTCCGGCTGGGGCGCGACGAGGTGCCCTTTGCGCCCAGTGAGCTCGCCTTGCCGACGCGTGGCCGGAGCAGCGCAGGCAGTACGTCGAGTGCCTCGTCCCGCTCGACCGGCGCGGCGCGGGCGGCCAAGCCTGCTGCCGGCAGCACCGAACGGCGAAGCTCGCGGAGCCCGGACTCGGCCGGGCGCGGCGCGGCCGGGCGCGCCACCGGTGCGGACCAGCCGGCACCGCCACCAAGCCCGCAACAAGGTCGCGCTTCGGGCGCACGACCCGACCGGGCACCACGCACGCAACCGACCACGCCCGCACAGCCGGCGGCGCGGACGCCGTCGGTGCGGCGCGCGCAGTCGGCGTCGCGGACACAGTCGCCAACCTCATCGCGACCGGCGTCCACGCCCTCCCGGCGAGACCAGGCCGCCTCGGCAGCGGGCGCCGCACCCGCTCAACGGACAGCCAGCAAGCGGCGGTCCACGCCGCCGTTGACGGTCACGTTGCGGTTTGCCGACGACAGCTGGACCGTCGAGGCGCAGCGGGGCGCGCGGCGCATCGCCAAGCCGTCACCCGTGCGGCCCGGTGCGGTGAAGGCGTTCGCAGACCTCGTCGAGGACGCGGACGTCCGGGCCGCCATGAGCGAGACCGTCGCCTCGTCTCGGGCCGTCGTCGAGGAGCGGGCGAAGAAGCTGCGCGCCGAGCTCGACGCCGCCGAGGCAGCGCTGCGCGAATACGAGGCCCGCCGCCGCTGAGCCAGCAACCACCAGTCGCCCTTGCCCCGGCGGCCACCGCCACCAGGTCCGTCACCGGGACCGCTGCTGCTCGTTGAGGATGTCGTGACCCCCAGCCGTCTCACCGCTGCCCTCGCCTGCCTCGCCGTCGCCGGTGGCGCCACCGCCGCCGTAGCCGCGCCCCACAAGGCTCGGCCCCAGCCACACGTCGTCTGCTCCGGCGACCCCAGCGAGATCCACCGGCTCGACCTCACCGTCGAGGGCACCCCGACGTTCGGCTTCTACGCCGTGCCGACTGGCAAGGCCAAGGGCATCGTCGTGTTCGACCATGGCTATGGGCACACGGCGTACTCCTGGATCCAGCACGCCGAGCAGGTCGCGCAGCGCGACCACGTCATCGCGCTGGCGATGGACTACCGCTTCCAGCACGACATCGCACCCGCGAAAGGCGAGACTCTGCCGTCCTCGCGGGGCTGGCGGGTCAGCGAAGGCGCGACCGACTCGATCGTCGCCGCGCAGCTGTTCGACCGCAGCTGCCGCACCGCCGGTGTCAACACCATCTACGGCGTGAGCATGGGCGGCAACACCTCCGGCCTCGTCGTCGCCGCGCAGCCGAAGCGCGCCAACGGGCAGCCTTTGTTCAACTACTGGTTCGCGATCGAACCGGCCGTCAACATGACCGAGACGTGGGCGGAGGCCACCGCGGTCGCCCAGACCGGCAACACCTTCGGCGCCAACGCGGCGGCCGACATCGAGGAGGAGACCGGCGGCACCCCTGCCGACGTGCCCGACGCCTACCAGCAGCGCACGGTGGTCGCACGGATCAACGACATCGCGGCCGCCGGCCTCGAGGGTGTCGTCGTCGCCCAGGGGGTCGATGACGGCCTCGTGCCCTACAACCAGAGCCGTGAGCTGGTCGCCGAACTGCGAGCCGTGCAGCTGCCGGTCGATGACGTGACGGTCGGCACCCGCGGCAGCGGCGAGCCGGGCACGACGTTGACGGGCAACGTGCTCGGGCCGTTGGGTCAGCAGTCGCCGTTCGCGGGCCACGCCTCCGAGGTGAGCAACACCCAGCTCGTGGGCCAGACCGGCTTCGACCTGCTCGACCAGCTCTACCTGCACCGGCAGGCCCCGGCCTGCCGGGAGTCGTTCCGCGACGGCGACACCGGCACCTGGTCGATCTCCCCGGCCACCTGCTGACGGACGGTCGCCGGGTCAGTCCCGGCGCGCGTCAGTGGCGATGCGGTTGGGTGGGCGCACGGTCGCCATCGGGGTGGACGACCAGCGTCGGGGGCCGGACCACAACGCCGGCACCGAGTCGGTCCGCAACGCCAGCTCGTAGGCCACTGCTTCGTAGTTCGCGCGCCAGCCCCGAAAGTGCGGCCAGGCCTCTTCCGCGCTGCGTTCCACCGGGAACCCGACCGCGATCAGCCGCTCGACCCCGACCGCGTAGTCGTCGTAGGACAGCTGCAACGGCCGGTCTGGGTCCGGGTCAGCGTCGACGTCGACGCCGAGCGCCCGGCCGATCTGCTGCAGTGCCGTGAAGCCCATGCGCAGGCACAGCCGCGGCTCGATGCGGTCGCGGCTGGGGCACAAGGCGAGCAGCAACGCGGCCGAGTCGAGCACCGCCAGCAGCCCCACCAACCACGATGTCAACGCCTGCGGCGAACGGAACCGCACCAGCACCGGATAGTTCGTGTGGCTCTCCGCCACGTCCGCCGCCCAGCGCTCCCACAGCGCGTAGTAGTCCGGCAGGTCGTCGGTGCGGGCGCGGATGCCATAGCGAGTGCGGGCCAGCAGCTCCGGCCCCCACGGCGGCGAGCCCGCACGCGACGCGAGCATCGTCACCTCGGTCTCGCGCCGGTTGAATGCCGCGTAGAGCGTGGGCAGGTAGGCGATCTGCAGCGCGACGACGATCAGGCCGGTGCCGGCGGCGAGGATGTCGAGCACGGTCGGCGCCGGCGTCGCGGTGGCGTCGAAGCCGAGGGTGAACATCGAGCTGGCTGCCTCGCGCGCGGCGCCGCCGAACGCGGTGTGCCAGGGCCACAGCAAGAACGTGTAACCGACGAGGAATGCCACCATCCACGTGGTCAGCAGGGCGATGAGGTACGTCGGCGCTTGGGCCGCCAGCAGCTCGTCACGCCGCTCGTAGTCGGTCACCCGGCGCAGCGCCACGGTGAAGGTGGCGTCCACCGCTCGGTCGACGGCGTGGCTGAGCCAGCTGGCCCGGGCGCGTGGGATGACCAACGTGCGCATGACGCTGATCACGGACGTGACGACGAGCAGTGCGCCGATCGCGGCGGTGAAGAGCCTGACTGCCTGCACCGCACGAGTCTCTCCCGAGCGATGCCCGGACGGTCAGCTCATCCGCGATAGCCACGCAGCAGCACGATCGCCCGGTCGGTGGCGTCGGCCGCCTTGGTGAGGTTGCGCACCTGCGCGCAGATCACGGCGAACGTCACCAGCCGGCCCAGTCCGTCCGTCGTGTAACCCGTGAGCACCCGGCTGTGGTCGAGCGTGCCGGTCTTGGCGAACACCGCACCCGCACCGATCGTGCCGCAGAAGCGGTGCTCCAGCGTGCCGGTCTTGCAGGCGATGGGCAGTGCGTGCACGAGCGGGCTGCGCGCCGGGCTCGTGTAGGCGTAGTGCAACAGCTGCACCTCACCGGCGGCGGTCTGCCGGTCGTCGTAGGAGAGTCCCGACCCGTCGGTTGCCTCGCTGCGGTCGGTGACTCCCGCGGCCGCGGTGGTGCGCGCCACCGCGCGGTGCCCGCCGGCGAGCGTGAGCAGTGACTCGGCGTAGAAGTTGTCCGAGTAGGTCAACGTGCGGTGCACCAAGGCCCGCATCGGATTGGACCGGTGGGCCGCGACGACCTGGTGGGCGTTGCTGGCGCGGACGACGAGGTTGCCACCGCGGATGCGCACGCCCTGGTGCGCGAGCCGGTCGCGGAACAGCTGCAGGTTGCGTGCCGTCGGGTGGCGCAGGTAGGCGGCATCGCGACGCCACCAGTCCCGCCCGACCGGGAACGGCGACAACGGCCCGATGTCGGTGGGCACGAAGTCGGGCTGCCATCCGGTCCGCTGGGTGCGCAGCGACATCGAGCCGATGTCCAGCCGCAGCTGCCCCGTCACCGTGCGGATGCCCGCCGCACGCACCGTGCGGGCGAGCCGGTTGACGTCTTGGACCGACAGCGACGGGTCACCGGCGGCCCGGACGATCAGGTTGCCGTGCACCACTCCGCGCACCGGGCGCCCGGCGATCACCACGTCGGTGACCAGCCTCCGGTCGGGGTTGTCGAGGAGCACCGGCAGGGTCGTGAACAGCTTCTGCGACGAGGCCGGCCGCAAGGCGCGGTGCGGGTTGACGCTCGCCACCCGGCCGACACCGTCGATGTCGACGACCAGCCCGTAGACACCCGCGGTGGACCGGGACAGCTTGCGCTCGAGCCGCGACTGCAGGGCTGGATCGATGGCCGACCGGCTCGCTGCCGACGAGCTCGTGCCGGCAGTGCCCGTGCTGGTGGAGGAGGTGGTCGAGGTGCTCCGCGGCACCTCGGCGTGCACCGTCGCACCCCGCGACTCGACCGCCTGCTGCCGGTGCCGGCGAGGCGCGCCGGGATCGGCGAGTCGGGCCGACGTCCGGGCGGGCGCGGCCGCGCCGGCCGGCGCGGCATGGATGGCGGCAGCCGGCGTGAGGGCCCGCGGGTGCTGCGGGGCCGTGGCAGCGAGGCTGGCCGCGACCAGCGCCACCGTGGCGACCGCCGCACCGCCGAGCAGGCAGGCGTCAGCACGGGAACGAACCGGGGGCATGTGTTCATCGTCGGCAGCGGGCACGACGAGCCGCAGTCGTTTGGACGATCTGTCACCTTTCGGTCAACTGGCGCTTGCGGCGACCGGGGTTGCGGCGCCCCCGCGGGCAACGGACGCTCAGGGCACCCAGGGTTGCGGACCGCTGCGGCGGTCATCCGTCCGCGCTAGCACAATGCTGGCGTGCTGCTCGCCGACGTCGTCACCACGTGGCGGGCCGTGGCCGAGACGCCGAAGCGGTTGGCGAAGGTGCAGCTGATCGCGGGGCTGCTGCGCGCGGGCGGCGCAGCCGAGGCAGCCGTCGTCGTCCCCTGGCTGTCCGGCGAGCTGCGCCAGCGGCGTACCGGGGTCGGTTGGGCCACCCTCCGCGAGGCACCCTCCCCCGCCGCGATCACCACCCTCACCGTCGCCGCCGTCGACGGCACGTTCGACACCGTCGCCGGGTTGAGCGGCTCGGGGTCGGCCGCCGAGCGGCGTCGGCTGGTGCACGACCTGTTCGCCGCCGCCACCGCCGACGAGCAGGCGTTCCTGCGCGGGCTGATCGCGGGCGAGCTGCGGCAGGGCGCGCTTGACGGCGTGATGGCCGACGCGATCGCCGCCGCGGCCGAGGTGCCGTTGGCGGCGGTACGCCGGGCGGCGATGCTCTCCGGCTCCGCCGCGCCGGTGGCGGTCGCGGCGCTGCGATCGGGCGCGGCCGGCCTGGCCGAGTTCCGGCTGCAGGTGGGGCGGCCGGTCCAACCGATGCTCGCGTCCACCGCGACCGACGTGGCCGACGCGCTGGACCGGCTGGGCACGGCCGCGGTGGAGTGGAAGCTCGACGGGATCCGCGTGCAAGTGCACGTCGACGGCTCCGACGTCGCGGTGTTCACCCGGTCATTGGACGACGTCACCGCCCGGGTGCCGGAGCTCGTCGCGGCTGCGCAGGCGCTGCCGGTGCGCGCGGCGGTGCTCGACGGTGAGGCGATCGCGTTGCGGCCGGACGGCCGGCCCCGACCGTTCCAGCAGACCGGCGCGCGCACCGCGAGGCGGACGCAAGGTGAGCCGGTGCCGCTGTCGTGGTTCGTCTTCGACGCGCTGCACGTCGACGGCACCGACCTCGTCGACGAGCCGGCGCGCCGACGGCACGAAGCGCTCGCCGACGCCGTCCCCACCGAATTGCGTGTGCCGCGGCTCGTCACCGCTGACCTGGCCGAGGCCGCTGCGTTCTTCGCCGACACCCTCGGCCGCGGCCACGAGGGGGTGGTCGCGAAGTCGCTCGACTCGCCCTATGAAGCCGGAAGGCGCGGCGCCGGTTGGTTGAAGGTCAAGCCGGTGCACACCCTCGACCTCGTCGTCCTCGCGGCCGAGTGGGGCCACGGCCGGCGCCGCGGCTGGCTGTCCAACCTGCACCTCGGCGCCCGCGACCCGCGGTTGCCGGCCACCGAGCCCGGCGGCTTCGTGATGCTCGGCAAGACGTTCAAAGGACTCACCGACGAGCTGCTGCGGTGGCAGACCGAACGACTGCTGGCACTGGAGACTGCGCGCAACGACTGGCAGGTCTTCGTCCGGCCGGAGCTCGTCGTCGAGATCGGCTTCGACGGTGTGCAGACGTCTCCGCGCTATCCAGGTGG
>DASTWK010000044.1:0-58997 GCA_035776655.1 Mycobacteriales bacterium
GCGCCCCCCTCGGCCACACGTCGTGGACGCCGTCGAACTCCGGGATCGGGCGGGCGCCGATCTCGTTGGCGATCTCGCTGTCGACCTGCTGAGTCATGGCTCAAGCCTGGCCTACGCAGCTGCCGGGGCTGACATCGGGCATCCGGCGGATGCGGTGCTCAGAGGCGTCCGGCGGATGCGCTGCGCAGATGCATCCGGCGGATGCGCTGCTCAAAGGCATCCAGCGGATGCGGGGGCAGATCGAGGCGCAGCGGTCAGGCGCTGCGCTGGGGTGCCGCCAGCCGCGGGCGGCGGAGGATGCCGAAGTAGTCGTCCAGGCAGCCGCCGAGCAGGTCGTGGAGGACGACGTCGGGGTCGGGCGCATGCTCGGCGATCGTGGCGATCGACAGCTCCACCGCGCGCGGCAACCCGCGCCGCGCATGCTCACGCCGCGTCACCCGGGCCCCGCGGAACAGGGCAGCGGCCCGCGTCACGGCAGCCGCGTCGTCGAGCAACGCCCACTCCGTGTCCGGCGTCAGACCCTCCCCCAGTTCCCGGTGTGCGTCGCCGCGGGCGGCCCAGTCGATGCCGAGCGTGGCCGCCACCAGCACGAACCGCCGCGGGTCCTTCGCGTAGGGCAGCGCGGTCAGCACGCAACGGCGCGCCGCGGCGTACGGTGCCTCCGCGTCGCCACCGGCAGCGCACGCGAGCCTCGGCGCGAACGCGGCGAGCCGCTGGCGGCTCAGGTCACCGCTGTAGTCGTTGACGGCGCGGGCGATCGTGGCGAGCACGGGATCGGTGCATCGCGGGTGGTCGGTGCGCGGGCCGCCGGACAGCAGCGACACCCACTCCATCAGGCAGACCTCATGGCGGGGCCAGCGGTGCCGGCCGGGCGACAGCCACGGCGCCTCGTCGGCCAGCAGGCCACCCGTGCGGATCCCGTTCGCGTCTCGCATTGGCGCCACCTCGAGCCCCCCGCTCCGTCGACCCGTGGCAGCAGCCTCGTCGCATGTGCACCGATGGTCAAGAATGTCCGGCTCGGCCACGCCCCCGATATGTTGGACGGGTGGCAGATGCTCCCGCTGTCGACGTGAGCGTCGTGGTCCCCACCTACAACACCGGCCACTATCTGGAGCCCTGCGTCGACTCGTTGCTCGCGCAGACGTTGCCCGCCGACCGGTTGCAGCTGATCTTCGTCGACGACGGCTCCACCGACGACACGCCCCGACGACTGGACGAGCTCGCCGCCGCGCACGAGCAGGTGACGGTCATCCACATGCCACCGTCGGGATGGCCGGGCAAACCACGCAACACCGGGATCGATGCGGCGCGTGGTGAGTACCTGTACTTCGTCGACCACGACGACGTGCTCGGGCCGCAGGCGCTGGAGGACCTGGTCGCGACCGCGCGACGCACCGGAGCCGACATCGTGCTCGGCAAGATGATCGGAATGGGGCGCGACGCGCCGTTCGCCATCTTCCGGCGCAACATCGACGACGCCCGGCTCGACGAGGTGCCGTTGATGAGCAGCATGACGCCGCACAAGCTGTTTCGCACCGACTTCCTGCGCGAGAACGACATCCGCTTCCCCGAAGGCAAACGCCGGCTCGAAGACACCGTCTTCGTCACGAAGGCCTACCTCGCGGCGAAGAAGATCTCGGTCTTCTCCGACCGGGTCTGTTACTTCCACACCAAGCGCGAGGACCGCGCCAACGCCGCGTTCGAGCCGCCCGAGCCCAGCTCCTACTTCGGCTACCTGCGCGAGGCGATCGAGGTCATCGAGGCACAGACCGAGCCGGGTGCGTTCCGCGACCGGTTGCTCAGCCGGTTCCTCGTGAAGGAGTCGCTGCGCAAGCTGACCGAGCCGCGGGTCCAGCGCTGGGAGCCGGACTATCTCGCCAGCTTGGTGCACGAGATCCAGCGGCTGGTCGAGGACCACTATCCCGAGTCGTCCGTCGCGAAGCTGCCGCCGATCGCCCGCGCCCGCACCGCCGCGGTCCGCGCCGGCAGTGTCGAGGACATCCTCGCCATCGCCGACTGCGCCGCACAGATCGACGGGCACGTCGACGTGGAGTCGTTCGAGTGGGCGGCCGGCGGGTGGCAGGTGTCGTGGTCGGCCTGGCTGGCGCACTCCGACGGCTCACCGCTGGTCGCGGAACGGCGGCCGGACGGTCTTCATCTCGACCCACGGTTGGTGCCGGACTCGGCCGCGATCGGCCCGCTGTCGGAGGACGACCTGCTCGTGCACGCGGATGCCGTGCTGGTGCTCCGGCATCTGGGCAGCTGGACCAACTGGACGGCTCCCGCCGACATGGCCGCGGCGCTGGAGCCGGTGCCGGGCAGCCCCGACCGCGTCCACGTCGTCCTGCGCGGCCGCTCCACGATCGACCCGCGAACTGTCGCCGGCGGTGAACCCCTCTCCACCGGACAGTGGCGCGTGCTGGTGCGCATCACCACGATCGGTCTCAAGCGGACCGTGCCGGTGGTCCTGCCCGCACTGCCGGAACGCGCACTGATCGGCAAGCCGGCGGTGGCCGTCGTGCCCAACACCGACGACCACGGCCGGCTGCGGCTGCGGGTGATCCGCGGGGCAGGTCGGCTGCCCGCCCTGCTCGACGGCGCACGGGTCACTGGTGGCAGCGTCACCGACGCGGGGCTGGTGCTCGACTTCGACCACGCCACCCCCGTCGTCGGCAAGGTGCTCCTCCCCTGCCGCGCCCGTCTGCAGCCCCGGCAGGGAGCGCCGATCACGGCAGCGGCGCGCGCCACCCCCCGCGCACTGGTCATCGACCTCGGCGACGCGAAGCTGCCCCACGGTCCGCTGACGGTCGAGGTGGTCGGCGGCAAGGGGCGGGTGCTCCTGCGCGCCGACCTCACGGTGCGCCGCCGGCCCTTCCGCCGCCCGCTGATCGCAACGGCTCACCCCGCCAGCGGCTAGCCGCGGTCGCGCGGTCAGCCGGGGCCGGAGGCTCAGCCGCGGGTGGTCAACCCGCGCAGATAGCGCCGGGCCCGCCGTAGTCGCCGGCGCCACCGGCGGGCGCCGCTGCCCCCCGCACTCGTACGCCGGGCAGCGGCACCTTTGCCCGTCGTCGACGTGCGCGCGCCCTGCTGCCCTTGCCGGCGCTGACCAGACCCGGCCTTGGCGCCTGCCTGCTGCCGGCGCTTGCGCTGCGGCCACGGTTGTTCCACCGGCGGCAGCACCGGCACGACCGGCCCGGTGCCGGCGAGTGAGCGCACCTGCTCGAACAGCTGCCGATCCGGGGCGGCTCCGGCGGACCGAGCCTGCACCAGCGCCGCCCACACCGGCGAGTCGAGCACCTGCGCCGGATCCGCTGACCCGACCCGGGTCAGCACCTCCTCCGGCACGTCCTGCGGGTCCGCCGCCGTGAGCTCGGCCAGCAGCTCGTCGTACTTGTCCGGCAGCGTCCGGTCGTCCTTGTCCACGCCCAGCACCAGCACCACGCCCGTGGGCGCGGTGTCGATCGGCAGGCAGACGAGCTCCGGCCGCAGCCGCTGCAAGATCGTGGCCACCTTGTAGACGTCCCCGGCCCAGGCCAGCGTGTGCCGGTCGCGGGCCGCTTCCGCCACCGAACGGGGGAGCATGTCGTCGAGCACGACCACCGACGTCCACTCGGTGAAGCGCTCGACGTTGATGAAGTCGCGCAGCGCGAACTCCGCCAGGTGCATGCCGTCGATGAACGCGAGGTCGATCCGGCCGCCCGGCAGGTGAGCGAGCGGATCGGGACGGGCGAAGAAGTCGTCACTGGTGGCTCGCACCAGCTGCAGGTCGGCGTGCACCTCACTGGTGATCTTGAAGGCGGGGTCGATCGCGATCGAGGGCGCCCGGGAGAGGGTGAGGCTGAGCCCGTCCCGCACCCCGATCTCGAGATAGCTCCGCGGCTGCAGCCGCTCGTGCAGGCGGCGAAGGAACTCGTGCCGGTCGCGGACACCCTGATCGGTCACACGCGGCACCCTACGCGACCTTTGCGCCGCCGTCGGGGAGGATCTGCGGGTGACTTCCCGACCGACGCTCGCGGAGCTGCGCGCGGTGGCGCAGCCGCCCTCGGTGTTGGGGCGAGTGAGCGGCGAGCACTGGGCGGGGAAGCTCTACCAGCGCCACCTGTCGATCCGCTTGACCCGGCTGGTGGCCGCGACCCGCGTGACTCCGGATGCACTCACCTGGCTGATGCTGTCGATCGGTGTCGTGGCCGCGCTGGTCCTGACGATCCCGCACGTGTGGGCGGCGGTGGTCGCGGCGCTGCTCGTGCAGCTCCAAGGCGTCGTCGACTGCATGGATGGCGAGCTGGCCCGGTGGCGGCGGCAGACCGGCCCGACCGGAATCTATGTCGATCGCATCGCTCATTACGTGACCGATGCCGGTCTCGCCGTGGCGGTGGGAGTGCACGCCGACGGAGGGTTCGCTTCCATCGGCGGCTGGACGACAGTCGGCCTGGCCGCCGGCTTCCTCGTGCTGCTCACCAAGGCGGAGACCGATCTCGTCCATGTCGCGCGGGTGCAGTCCGGACGGCCACCGATCACTGACACGGCTGAGGTCGCGGCCTCGCACGTCTCGGGACTGCGCCGGCTGCGCGCGCTCGTGCGCAGCCTGCCGTTCAACCGGGTGCTGCTCGCCATCGAGCTCTCCGCGCTCGCGCTGGTTGCGGCCGCAGTCGATGCCGGACGCGGCGACCGGGTCGCCATGCAGGTGCTCGACGTGGTGCTGCTGGCGGTCGCCGGGATCGTCGTCGTCGGCCATCTGCTAGCGGTCGTGACGTCGTCGCGGCTGCGCTGACGGCAAGGTCCCAACCGATATGCTCGCGTGACATGTCCGCGCCCGAAGCTTCTCGGCTACGCACTGTCGGCGTCGTCCTCGCGGGCGGGGTCGGCACGCGCGTCGGGCTCGCGGTTCCCAAGCAGCTGTTGAAGATCGCCGGCAAGCCGATCATCGAGCACACGCTGGCGGTCTTCGAGTCCTCGGCCGAGATCGACGACGTCCTCGTGCTGATGACGCCCGGCTATGTCCAGGACGTCGAGGCGATCGTGGCCGGTCGCGGCTTCCGCAAGGTGCGAGCGGTGGTCGAGGGTGGTGCCACGCGCAACGACAGCACCCGGCGGGCTCTGGAGGCGCTCGGCGAGGACGAGTGCAACGTGCTGTTCCACGACGCCGTCCGGCCGCTGCTCACGCAGCGGATCATCCGCGAGTGTGTCAACGCCTTGCGCAGCTTCGAGGCCGTCGACGTGGCCATCCCCTCGGCCGACACGATCGTCGTCGTCGATGGTGACGTCATCACCGACATTCCCGACCGCGCCCGGCTTCGACGTGGGCAGACCCCCCAGGGTTTCCGGCTCTCCACGATCCGCCGGGCCTACCAGCTCGCCTGGCAGGACCCGAACTTCGCCGCCACCGACGACTGCAGCGTCGTTTTGCGTTACCTGCCCGACGTGCCCATCCATGTCGTCGAGGGCTCCGAGCACAACATGAAGGTCACCGCGCCGGTCGACCTGTTCATCGCGGACAAGCTGTTCCAGCTCAACTCCTCGACCGTGCACTCGCTGGGCAGTGACGCCGCCTACGCCGAGCAGTTGCGGGGGCGGGTCGCGGTCGTCTTCGGCGGCAGCTATGGCATCGGCGGCGAGATCGTGTCGCTGTTGGAGCGGCACGGGGCGACCGTCTTCCCGTTCAGCCGATCGACGACACAGACCCATGTGCAGAACGCGGACGACGTCGCGGCGGCGCTCGGCAAGGCAGCCGCGGAGGCGGGACGCATCGACTACGTCGTCGTCACCGCCGGTGTCCTGCACACCGGCGCGCTCGCCGAGACCGACGACGCAACGATCGAGGAGATGATCGGCGTCAACTACCTGGCCCCGGTGCAGATCGCCCGCCATGCGATCCCCCACCTGGCCGAGACCAAGGGTCAGCTGTTGCTCTTCACCTCCAGCAGCTACACCCGCGGTCGCGCCGGCTACAGCCTCTACTCCTCCACCAAAGCCGCCGTCGTCAACCTGACGCAGGCGCTGGCGGACGAGTGGTCCGGCCTCGGCGTACGGGTCAACTGCATCAATCCGGAACGCACCGCGACCCCCATGCGCACCAAGGCCTTCGGCGCCGAACCGCCGGAGGACCTGCTGGACGCACAGTCGGTGGCGCGCACCTCCATCGACGTGCTGATCGCCGACGTCAGCGGCCAGGTTATCGACGTCCGCCGACCCGCGCCGACGGTCACCGCCCGACCCGGCGCGGCCGAAGCGGTCGCCGACCAGGTCGCCGCCGAGGAGGCCGCCGCCGAGGTGGAGGCAGCGCGCGAGCACGGCCAGCGATGACCCCCTCCACCGACCGCCCCGCGACCCGACCGGGGTCAGCCGCCGCCGCACCGAAGCCGGCCGCTTCCCAGCAGCTGACGTCGGCGGTCGCCGACCGGGCCGAGGACTCCGTCGGTCGCCCCTCCGCCCGCGGTGAGCACAGCTGGTCCGCCTACCTCGGCCTCGGCTGCATTGCCGTCTACGCCGCCCTCGGCGTCACCGGCATCCTGTCGGTCAGCACCCCGTTCCTCGCCCTGCTGCTCGCCAGCCAGGTCCTCGACGTCCTCATCGTCAGCGACGACAACGTCCGCGCGGTCCTCGCCCGTGGACAGTTCGGCATCGCCACCCGCTCCGTCGTGCGGGAGCTGGCCGCGGCGGTGCTGGTCCTCACCGACGACTGGGCCGGACACGGCACCCGCGTCGCGGCCGCTCTGTGCGTGCTCGGGCTGGCCGGGCTGCGGTTGCTCTACCAGCTGCTGCTGGTGCCCGTACGCCGGCGGGCCGCCGTACCCATCGAGACGCGCAACATCGACCTCGGCGGGCTGCGTCTGCCACCCGTGCCGCACCCGCTGCTGGTCACCCGGCTCTCGGAACGCACTCACGCCGTGACGCTGGTCGGCCTGCTGGGGGCGGCCATCGGCGTCGTGGCCAACGTGCCCGCGGTGGTCTTCGCCATCGTGGGGCTCGTGCTGCTGGTCGAGCTCGCCGGAGTGGGCATCGCCGGCTGGTTGCTGCTGATCGGGAGTCGTGCGCTGAGCCGGGAGGAGCTGCTCGACGTCGTCCAAGCCCGCGTCGCGGCACTGCGGCCGGAGGTGATGCTCTATCACTCCGGGGACCCGGAGGCGACCTACCAGGCGAACATGTGGCTGTCGACGATGGAGCAGTTGCCGCGCAGCTGCGTGATCGTGTTGCGTGAGCGGCTGTCGATGCAGCTGCTCGCGCCGACGACTGTGCCCGTGCTGTGCATTCCACAGCCGGTCGACTTCATGACGTTCCCGATGCGCGACGTGCGGGTTGCGCTCTACACGGCCAACGTCGGCAAGACGATCCACATGCTGCGGGAGCCGGGCGTCCACCATGTCTTCATCGGTCACGGGGACAGCGACAAGACCGCGTCGTCGAACCCGTTCAGCAAGGTCTACACCGAGATCTGGGTTGCCGGTGCGGCCGGTCGCGACCGCTATCGCCGCGCGAACGTCGGCATCCACGACGACGACATCTTCGAAGTCGGCCGCCCGCAGCTCGCCGGCATCCAGACGTTCACCGGCATCCCCGACGGGGCACTGACCGTTCTCTACGCGCCGACCTGGGAGGGTTGGACCAACGACCCCGCCCACACCTCGGTCACCCGCACCGGTCCCGCGTTGGTGGAGCGGCTGGTCGCGCGGCCAGACGTCCGCGTGCTCTACAAGCCGCACCCACTGACGGGTTCGGTGTCGCCCGCCGCCGCGCGCAGCGACGAACGGATCCGCGCGACGATCGCTCGCGCCGGCGCGCCGCATCAGGTGGTCGTGGGATCGGAGCCGTCGCTCTATGACTGCTTCAACCTCGCCGACATGCTCGTCGGCGACATCTCCAGCGTCTTGTCGGACTTCATCGCCAGCCAGAAGCCCTACGTCGTCACCAACCTCACGGCACTTCCGGACGGCGACTTCCGCGCGGCCTTCCCGAGCGCGTCTGCGGCTTACCTGCTCGACCCTGACGCCACCTCGATCGGCGCGATCCTCGACCAGGTCCGCAGCGGTGACCCGCTCGCCGGCGACCGGCACGAGCTGAAGTTCTACCTCCTCGGACCGGACGAGCCGGACGCTCTCACCCGCTTCATCGCCGCCGTTGACGCTGCCTATGACCGTGCGGTCGCGCTCTGCCCCGAGCGACCGCTGCTCAGCGCCGCCGGCGCCTGACCGCCGGAGACGAGCGTCGTGACGGTGCCGCCGCGACCGACCGCCCCCGGCATCGCCGTGCTCGGGCTCCTGGCGGTCGCGCTCGTCGGCGCGATCGCGGCAGCGGCTGTCGGCGCCGGTTGGGGCACGGTGGGTGTGCTCACCGCCGTAGCCCTGCTCGAGCTGGTGGCCGCGCGAGTAGCGCGGCTGGCGGCGTGGCTCGACGTCACGGGCCTCGACATCGAGGTGCGGGCCGCGCTGCGACTGCTCGCGGTGGTCCTGCTCGCCGCCCGGACCATGCCCACGGCTGTCGTCATCGGCACCGCGATCGCGGCTGCCGGCATCCTCGCGCTGCACGCGCTGCGCCGGGCCGCGTCGTCCGCCGTCACCCACCTGCGTCGCCCGCCGCTGCTCAGCCGCAACCTCGACCTCGGTGACCTGCGGCTGCCCCGGGCGCCCCGGCAGCTGGTGCGCGACGCGCACGGTGCCGACGCGCTGCCGGCAGTTGTCGCTGCGGTTGGGCTCGCGACCGCCGACCGCGCGCACGTGACGGCGGCAGCGGTTGCGCTGGCCGTGGCGACCGCACTCGCCGCGCTGCCACCGCTGCTGCTGGCCCTGCACGCGCTGCGGTTGCACCGCCGCGGGGCGCGAGGCCTGGTGGTCGACGCGGTGCAGCGCGCGCTGGAACAGCTGCGGCCGGACGTCGTCGTCTATTTCGCCGGTACGCCGGAGGAGACCTACCAGCCGGAGATGTGGTTCGCCCCCGTCGAGCAGCTGCGCCGCTCCGCGTTGGTGGTGCTGCGCGACCCGGAGGTGTTGGAGCGGCTCGCGCCGACATCGCTGCCAGTGGTCTGCGCGCCGTACAATGGAACGATCGCCCGGCTGCCGCTGCCGCCGTCGGTGCCCACCCTGTTCGTCACCCACAGCGGCAACAACGCCGCGATGCTGCGCCGGCCGGAGGCGCGCACGGTCTTCGTCGGCCATGGCGACAGCGACAAGCCCGACAGCGTCAACCCGATCGCCCGTGTCTACGAGCAGGTGTGGGTCGCCGGGCCGCTGGGGCGCCGTCGTTATGCCGAGGCCGGCATCGGCGTGGCGGACGAGGCGATCGTCGAGATCGGCCGCCCGCAGCTGCGGCCGCCCGACCAACCGCCCGTGGTGCCGACCGTGCTCTACGCGCCGACGTGGGAGGGCTGGGGTGACGACCCGCACCACAGCTCGCTGCCGCACATCGGCCCCGAGCTCATCCGCGACCTCCTCGGCCGTCCCGGGCTGCGGGTGCTCTATCGGCCGCACCCGTTGACCGGCCGGCGCGACCCGCGGCTGCGGGCCGCCCACGCCGAGGTGCTGCGGTTGTTGCGCGCGGCCGGGGCCCAGACCGTGCGGCTGCCGCGACACGCCGACGGCTCGGGCCGAGACCTCCTCGACGTAGCGCTCGCCGGACGCGAGACGAGCCCGAACGGACGGCCGGAGCCGGTTGACCTCGAGGCTGCCGCCTGGAACAGCGCCGCCCCGGGCACCCACCGCATCATCGACGGCAGCGGCCCGAGCCTCGCCTCCTGCTTCGCCCAGGCGTCGGTGCTGATCGCCGACGTGTCCAGCGTCATCAGCGACTATCTCGTCGTCGACCGTCCCTACGGCATCGTCGACACCCGCGGCCTGGGGGCGCGGGAGTTCCGCCGGCAGTTCAGCGCCGCTGCCGGCGGCTTCGTGCTGGCGGCCGACCTCACCGGCCTCGACGAGCTGCTCGGCGCGGCCGACGGCGACGACCCGACCCGGCGGGCGCGCCGCCGGTTGACCCGGGACGCCTTGGGAGACCCGCTGACGGCGCAGCAGCGGTTCGCCGCCGCCGTCGACAGCCTGCTGTCACCTCGACGCTGATTTCCCCGCAACGTCCTGACGTCGCTGTGGACGCTGCATAAAGTCGCGCCGGCAAGCCGACGAAAGACATGAGGATGAGCATCCCCCGACGCCTGACCCCCGTCCTGGCCGCGCTCGCTGCTGCCGTCCTGGGCAGCAGCCTGGCCACCGCGGGTGCCACTGCGGCAAGCGCCGCATCCGGCACGCCCACCGGCAGCACCACGCTGCACCACTGCTACGGCAAGGTGCGGCAGGTCGACGACGGCGACACCGTCACGGTCAAGCTGACGAGCGGCTGCTTCTCCTTCGCCAAGGGCCAGAGCATCATCGTCCGCAATGCCGCGATCCAGGCGACGGAGATCCGCCACGGCAGCACTCCCGGCCAGTGCTGGGGCAACCAGGCGATGCGCCGCGTGGAGAAGCTGCTGCCGGTCGGGCACCGGGTGCGCCTCACGTCGTACCGGCTCACCAAGAGCAACGAGCCGGACGCCGCCGGCCACACCCGCTACATCTTCTACGTCGACCTCGCCCGACCGTCCACCAACGGTGGTCCGTGGTACGACCTGCAGAAGGACGAGCTGTTGCACGGGCTCGTGCTGTGGAAGCAGGAGAACGTCGAGGTCTCCCGCCTCACCCGCTACCTGCGCTACGCGCAGCAGGCGATGCACGCCGGCCGCGGCATGTGGGGCAACCCGCACAAGTGCGGCAGCACGTCGTACGCCGGGGCCGTCCAGCCGTCGATGCTCCAGGCCTGGATCAACTACAAGACCGACGGCGCCGATTCCGCGACCAACGCCAACGACGAGTTCTTCGCGGTGCGCAACACCAGCGGCTCGACCATCAAGCTGGGCGGGTGGCGGTTCCGCGACGGCAGCCACATCTTCGGCGGCGACCGGACGACCTACTTCGTGCTCCCGAGCGGGACGGTGCTGCGCCCTGGCGAGGTGCTCAAGCTGTTCCCCGGCAGCGGCACCGACGACAAGGCGAACCTGCGCTTCTACGACCGCAGCAGCCGGCTGCCCTACTACGGCAACGCGCCTGCCGCGCGCGACTCCGCCGGCGCGCTCGTCACCACCAACGGCGCGCACCTGCAGGCCGGGCCGAACTGGCCCGCTCAGTCGGTGTATCTGCTCGACCCGGCGCAGAACTTCCGCGCCTGGGCGAGCTATCCGTGCCTCGACGCCTGCTCGGCGCCGAACCTGAAGATCACGAACATCGACCCTTACCACACCACCGAGAGCCTGCGGGTCGTCAACGAGTCCAGCACGGCCGCTGACCTGACCGGGGTCGTGCTCAGCTACGACGGGCTGGTCAAGCAGTTCCCGGCGGGATATCGCGTCGACGGCAACGCCTCGGTGCTGGTCCGGGTGGCAAGGCACGGCACCGACACCGCCACCGAGCTGTTCTGGCCGAACGGCAGCACCGACCACATGCTGCGCGATGCCGGCGGCCGGATCTGGCTGCGCACCGCCAACGACGTGACGATCGACTTCGGTCGCTGGGGCGACGGCGGCAGCTACCGCTACTGACGCAACCGACGCCGCGCGCACGCCGACGGTCCAGGGCTCACCGCGACCGACCCGGCGCCACCCGCGCCCGGACCCGCTGCCCGAGCACCCGGGCGAGCTCACGGGTGCCGATGTCGCGCACCGGCCGGTCCTCCGCTGACGCCGGCAGCTGTGGCTGCACGACCGAATCCGGCGCCACCGCGCCTCCCCCGCCGACGATGACGGCACCGATCACCGCCTGCACGGCAGCCGACGATGGCAGCACCGGCACGTCGGCGGAGATGTCCTCCGGCTCGTCGCCACGGGGTCCCAGGCCGAGTGTCGAGATGTCGCCGATGATGCGGGCTCCGGTCTTCTCGATCCGCCGGGCCGCCTCCGCACCGATCTCCGCCGCGCGCTCCAGCGCCCACTTCGGGGTCACGATCTGCGGCTCCCCCGGCTCCGGTCGCCGCGCCGCCTGCAGCTGGCGGACGACCCCCAATCGCACGAACTGCTTGTAGGCGACGTCGGTCCAGCCGCGCTGCTTGAACTCGACGTTGAGCAATCGGACCAGCTCGATCTCGCCGAGCGTCAACGACCGGTTCATCCAGCCGGTCTCCGGCACCAGCAGGCCCGGTGGGAGCCCGAGCATCTGCTCGAAGGTGCGGGTCAGCATGTTGCGGTCGCTCTCGTCGACCACGATGACCGTCAGGTTGTCCGGCCCCACCGTCTGCACCCAGCGTTCGACCAGCACGTCGTGGTGGTGCCGCTTCCAGAACGTCGTGGTGGGCTGGACGTAGGGCGGCCGGCGCAGCATCGCCTCGAGCCAATCGTTGTACGTCGCGCGCAGCCGGTTGCGCACGTATTGCTGCCAGGCCGACGGCATGATCTTCGCCAGCGGCCGCAACGTGATGACGACGTGCACCCGGGAGCCGCCGAGCTCGTCGACGACCTTGCGGGCGGTGTCGTCGTCGGCGCCGTCGAAGAACTCACTGCTCACCACGACCCGCTTGTCGCGCGCCCGGTTCACCTGACGGACCAGCCGATCCCAGTGCCGCATCTCCATCCGCGGGTCACCGAGCAGCCCCTTGCCGCCGGTGACGGCCAGCGCGGCGAACATGTGCTGGCGCTCGCGGCCGGCGTAGACCACGTCGTGCTTCTTCAGCTCGGGACGCGCCAGCCGCAAGGCGCCCTGCAGTGCGGTGGTGCCGGTCTTGTGCGGACCGATGTGGAGAAGGACGGCGCGCGGAGGCAACAGCAGGTCGTCGGTGTTCACCCGTCCATTGTCCCTGTTGCCCCACCCCCTATGGTGTGACCTCCACCAGACACGTCGCAGGGGGTTGCTACGTGCCCGGAATCAGGGCTGTCCCAGTCCCGTCCAACGCCGTCCTGCTGCACATCGGTCCGCACAAGACCGGCACCACAGCGCTGCAGGGGGCGTTTCACAACGGTCGCGCGACGTTGGCGGCCCACGGTGTGCACTATCCCGGCCCCGACCGCTCACCGGGGATGGCGATCCTGGCCGTCACCGGCCGCCCGCCACGGCGCGGCGACCCGAGCCCCCGGCACGCGGCCTGGAAGGCGCTGGTGGCCGAGGTCGCCGCGCACGCGGACCAGCGGGTGGTCATCAGCAGCGAGCGGTTCGCCAGCACTCCGCCTGACCGGATCCGGCCGATCGTCGCGGACCTCGACCCGGCTCGGGTGCACGTCGTGGTCACCTTGCGGCCGCTGGCGCGGATCCTGCCGTCGCAGTACCAGCAGTACGTGCAGAACGCGCTGACGATGCCTTATCCGATCTGGCTGCGACGCACGTTGGCGCGGCCGCCGGGGTCGCGGCCGAGTCCGGACTTCTGGGTGCGGCACGCCCACGACCAGCTCGTGCAGCGGTGGGTCGACGCGGTCGGCGCCGATCAGGTCACGGTGGTCGCGCTCGACGACGCGGACCCCAGCTCGCTGCCGCGCGCCTTCGAGCAGCTGCTCGACCTGCCACCGGCCACCCTCGAGCTGGGACTTTCGAACCGATCGCTGTCGGCGGGTGAGATCGAGACGTTGCGTCAGCTCAACTGGCAGTTCAAGCGACGGCGCTGGCCGCAGTCGCTCTACGGCCGGTACGCCCGCGACGCCTTCGTCAACCGGGTGCGACAGCGTCCGTTGCACCCCGACGATCCGCGGCTCGTGACGCCGGCCTGGGCCGTGCAACGGGCGCAGGAGGTGTCGGCCGCGGCCGCGACGGCCATCGAGAGGTCCGGAGTCCAGGTCATCGGCGACCTGTCGGTGCTCAGCCGGCCGGAGCCGGCAGACCGGGTCGGGGAGCCGCCGAAGGATCCACCGGTGCCGGCCAGCGTCGTCGCGCGGGCGCTCGTCGGCACGATCGTGGTCGGCCGCGACACCCGCTGGCCGCGGCAACCCGAGCGCGAGGTCGCGCACCTCTCGACGGGCGTACTCGTGCGCATCGTCGCCCGCCGGCTCCGCCGCCGCCTGCGCCGGCGGCTGCGGCTGCTCGGGTCCTGAGCGAGCGGCCGCCCTCACCGGACCGATCCAAATGCGCCGGCTCCGCGAACATCTCGTGTGTCAAGAGAACGTGTCGCCGTCGTGGGGGCCGGAGTCGCCGGCCTCACCGCGGCCTACCTGCTCCAGCGCCGGTTCGACGTCACGCTGTTCGAGTCCGACGACCGCCTCGGCGGCCATGCCCACACGCATGACGTCGCGGCTGCGGACTCGGGCCTGCTCGCGGTCGACAGCGGGTTCATCGTGCACAACGAGCGGACCTACCCGCACCTGATCCGCCTGTTCCGCGAACTGCACGTGCCCACCCAGCCCACCGAGATGAGCATGTCGATCCGGTGCGACGGGTGCGGCCTGGAGTACGCCGGGGCCCGCGGGCTGGCCGGTCTGTTCGCCCAACGCCGATCCGCGCTCCGCCCGCAGTTCCTGCGCCTGCTCGTCGAGGTCAAGAAGTTCCACCGGCAGGCGCAACGGGTGATGGACTCGGGCAGCGACGAGCTGACGCTGCGGGACTTCCTCGCCGTCGGTGGCTACTCGACGTACTTCATCAGCCACTTCATGGTGCCGGTCGTGTCGGCCGTGTGGTCGGCGGCGCCGGGCGTGGCACTGCGCTATCCGGCCCGCTACCTGTTCACGTTCCTCGCCAACCACGGCATGCTCAGCGTCACCGGCTCGCACCAGTGGCGCACGGTGGTCGGCGGCTCACGGGTCTATGTCGAACGCGCGGCGAAGAACCTGTCAGCCGTGCTCACCTCCACACCGGTGCGGTCGGTCGCCCGCCAGGGCGGACTGGTCGAGGTGCGGGACGACTCCGACCAGGTCGAGCGGTTCGACCGCATCGTGCTGGCCACCCATGCCGACACGGCGCTCCGGCTCCTGGTCGACCCGACCGCGGCCGAACAGCGGACGCTCGGCGCGTTCACGTATTCGCGCAACGACACCGTCCTGCACACCGACCGGCGGATGCTGCCGACCGCGCCAGGGGCGCTGGCCTCCTGGAACTACCGGTTGCCGTCCTGCCACGCCGACACCGACCGCGTGCTGGTGTCCTATGACATGAACCGGCTCCAGCGCCTGCACACGCAGACTCCGTACATCGTCACGCTCAACGCCGACGCACGCATCGACGATGCGAAGGTCCTCGCGCGGATGGTCTACGAGCACCCGATCTACACCCCCGAGTGCGTGGCCGCGCAACCGCAGCTGCCGTCACTCAACGACGGCACCACTGCCTTCGCCGGCGCCTACCACGGCTGGGGCTTCCACGAGGACGGCTGCCGCGCCGGCGTGCAAGCAGCCGCCTCCCTCGGCGTCTCGTGGTGACGCCGGCAACGCCGGTCCCGGCGCTCTACGACGTGGTCATCGGCCACACCCGACGCGCACCGCTGGAGAACTCCTTCGACTACCGGTCGTTCTACTGGCTCATCGACATCGACGCGCCCCCGAAGCTGCCGGCGCCCCTGCGGTGGCTGGCGCGCTTCGACCCGCGTGACCACCTCGACATCCGTGCCGTGCTGGCAGAGCACGGGCTGGGCGCTGACCGCATCCTCATGCTCGCCAACGCGCGGACGCTCGGCTATGTCTTCAACCCGATCAGCGTCTACTGGTGCTACCGCCACCCGTCCGCGACGCACGGCGCTCCCGAACTGGTCGCACTGGTCGCGGAGGTGCACAACACCTACGGCGGCCGGCACGCTTACGTGCTGCACCCGGACGAGCACGGTCGGGCCGAGGTGGACAAGCAGATGTACGTGTCGCCGTTCTACCCGGTCGACGGTCGTTACTCGCTGCGCATCTCCCCGCCCGGCGAGTCGATCAGCGTCACGGTCACGTTGCGCCGGGACGGCGACGAACCCTTCGTCGCGACCCTGCGCGGCCGCCGGCGACCGGCCACCCTCCGTAACCTCGTGCAGGCGTGGATGCGTTATCCGTGGGCACCGCTGCGGGTGTCGGCACTGATCCGCTGGCAGGGCATCCGCCTGTGGCGGAGAGGACTCGAGGTGCAACCACGATGACCGTGCTCCATGACAACCACCACGCCCGATCGAAGCCGGATCCGACCGGCCAGCACCCCGCCCCCTCGGCAGCGGCACCGGACCTGCAGCGGTGGCCGGCCATGCGCCGACCCCGGCCGGCGCCGGCGCGAGCCGCCCTCGCGCGCGTGCTGATGCGCCGCGTGGCGCGGCAGACCGGCATCCACGTCGCCGGGCCCGGCGGGCGTGGTTTCGGCGCCCCCGCTCCCGGGCGGGCACCAGCGGCGATGGGCGCGCCAGTGCTCCGCGTCCTGGACGACGAGGCGTTCTTCACCCGGCTCGGCCGCGACGGCAAGATCGGCTTCGGCGAGGCGTTCATGGCCGGTGACTGGGACAGTGACGATCTGGTCGCCGTACTGACGCCGATGGCCCGCCAGGTCGGGCGACTGGTGCCCCGGCGGCTGCAGTGGCTCCGGCGGTTCTACGACGCGCATCACCCGGCGGAGGAGGACAACGACCGGCGCGGCGCCAGTCGCAACATCGCCCGGCACTATGACCTGTCCAACGAGCTGTTCGCCCTCTTCCTCGACGAGACGATGACCTACTCGTCGGCCCTCTTCCCCGATGACGCCGGCACCGGCACCGACCTGGCGACCGCGCAGGCGCGCAAGATCGAGCGCCTCCTCGACCAGGTCGGAGTGCGGCCCGGGATCCGCCTCCTCGAGATCGGCACCGGCTGGGGTGAGCTGGCGTTGCGGGCCGCCCGTCGCGGCGCCCACGTCACGACCGTGACCCTCTCGCTCGAGCAGGCGACCCTGGCGCGGCAACGGATCGCCGCCGCCGGTCTCGGCAGCCGCGTCGAGGTCCGGGTCCAGGACTATCGCGACGTGACCGGCGCCTTCGACGCGATCGTCAGCGTCGAGATGATCGAGGCCGTCGGCGAGCGCTGGTGGCCGACGTACTTCCGCACCCTGGACGAGCGGTTGGCGCCCGGCGGTCGAATCGGGCTGCAGGCCATCCTCATGCCACACGACCGGATGCTCGCCAGCCGCACGTCATGGACGTGGATCCACAAGTACATCTTCCCGGGTGGCCTGATCCCGTCGGAGCGCGCGATCAACGACGCGATCGCCGGGCACACCGCGCTGCACGTCGTCGACCGGCTGCACTTCGGCACGTCCTACGCGGAGACGCTGCGGCGGTGGCGCGAGCGGTTCACCGCACAGGCAGCGGCCGTCACCGCCGCCGGCTTCGACCAGACGTTCCAGCGGATGTGGACCTTCTACCTCGCCTACTGCGAGGCCGGTTTCCGCGCCGGCTACCTCGACGTGGCCCAGCTGACGCTCGGACGCTGAAGGAGACCTCGAATGCCCACCGTGGCCGACACCCTCGCCGACCTCGTCCGCCCGTTGCTCGGCGAGCCGCTGCCGGTGCGGTTGCGCGGCTGGGACGGCAGTGCGGCCGGCCCGGCGACGGGCCCGACGGTGGTGCTGCGCTCACCCAAGGCGTTGCGCTATCTGCTCTGGGCGCCGGGGGAGCTCGGGCTCGCCCGTGCCTACGTCACCGGTGAGCTCGACGTCGACGGCGATGTCGGCGACGGGCTACGCCAGGTGTGGGCGGCGGTGCGCGAGCGTGACCTGGCACCGCGGCTGACGCCCGGCGTCCTCGCCCGCGGCGCGATCGCGCTCAGTCGGCTCGGCGCGGTCGGGCGGCCGCTGCCGCCGCCGGCAGCGGAGGCGCGGCCACGTGGTCGGCTGCACAGCAAGCGGCGGGACGCCGCCGTCATCAGCCACCACTACGACCTGTCGAACGCCCTCTACACGCTGCTGCTCGACGAGCACATGGCCTACTCCTGCGCCTACTGGACCGACTCGCCGGTCGGCGGCGCCTCGACGTACTCGCTCGTCGACGCACAGCGGGACAAGCTCGACCTGATCTGCCGCAAGCTCGACCTGCGGCCAGGGGCGCGACTGCTCGACGTCGGCTGCGGCTGGGGTGCTCTGTCGGTGCACGCCGCGAAGGAGTACGGCGCGCACGTCACCGGTGTGACGATCTCGCGGGAGCAGCTCGCGTTCGGGCAGGGCCGGGTCGCGGCAGAAGGACTCGAACATCTCGTCGACCTGCGGCTGCAGGACTACCGCGACGTCGCCATCAGCGGGCCGGCAGAGGCCTTCGACGCGATCACCGCCATCGAGATGGGCGAGCACGTCGGCGCCGGCAACTATGCGGTGTTCCTTGCCAAGCTGCACGGTCTGCTGCGGGACGAGGGACGGCTGCTCGTGCAGCAGATGTCGCACGGCTCGCGGCTGGACAAGGACCCGCACCCCGGCGGCGGCCCGTTCATCGAGCGCTACATCGCGCCGGACATGCACATGCGTCCGGTGCACGAGACCGTCGGGTTGATCGAGCGTGCCGGTTTCGAGGTGCGCGACGTGCACGCGCTGCGTGAGCACTACGTGCGGACGGTCGAGGCGTGGCACGAGGAGTTCGAACGCCGCTGGGACGATGTCGTCAGCCTCGTCGGCATCGAGCAGGCCCGGGTCTGGCGGCTCTATCTCGTGGGCGGAGCGCTGGCGTTCGAGCAGAACCGCATGGGCGTCGACCAGATCCTGTCGGTCAAGCCGACCGCCGACGGTCGCAGCGGCATGCCGCCGACGCGGCTCGGCTGGGAGCCGCACGTCATGCACGACGTGCCGCCGGCACCCCCGCGGCCGCGCCGGCAGCCACCTGCGCGGCGCCGCTCCTCCGACAGTGAGTGAGCCCTTCGCCGGCGGCGCATTCCTGACCGGCCTCGCGGTCACCTTCGGCGCCACCCTGCTCGTCTTCCTCGCCAGCGGGCTCATCGCGCTGCGGCTGGGCCGGGTCAACGTCGTCGACGTCACGTGGGGGCTCGGCTTCGTTGCCGTGGCCGCGACCGCCTTCGGGTGGACGGCCGGCGAGCACGCCGATCTCACCCGGCGAGTGCTCGTGCTCGTCCTGACGTGCACGTGGGCGCTGCGGCTGTCCGCCTACATCGGCTGGCGCAGTCGCGGCAAGGGTGAGGATCCGCGCTATTCGGCGATGCTGGACCAGGCCACCGGCTCGCGCTCGACCTATGCCCTCACCCACGTGTTCCTGCTGCAGGCGGTGGCGGCGTGGTTCATCTCGCTGCCCGTCCAGGCGGCGATGGCGGAGCGCTCGGCGGTGAGCGCTCTCACCTGGATCGGCACGGCGGTGTGGGCGGTCGGGCTGTTCTTCGAAGCGGTCGGCGACGCCCAGCTGGCGGCATTCAAGCGCGACCCGGCCAACCGCGGCCAGGTGATGGACCGCGGGTTGTGGCGCTACACCCGCCACCCCAACTACTTCGGCGACGCGTGCGTGTGGTTCGGGCTGTGGCTGGTCGCGGCGCAACAGTGGCCAGGCGCGGCGACCGTGCTGTCACCGGCGGCGATGGCGTGGTTCCTGTCCTTCAAGACCGGCAAGCCGCTACTGGAGAAACAGATGGCGGCCACCAAGCCGGGTTATGCCGACTACATGAACCGCACGTCGGGTTTCGTGCCCCTACCGCCGAAGGCGGTGCCAGCAACAGAGCCGCCGAAGGCGGTGCCAGCACCAGAGCCGCCGAAAGCGGTGCCAGCACCAGAGCCGCCGAGGCCGCGCGGGTAGGGCCCCCGGTCGAGTACGGCGAGGGCGAACCGGGTCGCGAGCTTGTGCCAGGTGCGCCAGCGGAACAGCATCGCGTGCATCTCGCCGCAGATCGTGACGTAGGCGACCCGAGCCGCCACGGCAGCGGCGCGGTCGGCGTAGCGGCGGGACGCGCGCGGGCTCGTGACCGCGTCGAAGTTGCCGTGCGCGATGAGGACCCGCTTGCCGGCGAGCTGCTCGACGGGCTCGGTGTCGAACAGCCACGGCGCCAGCGCGACCACGCCTCGAACATTCGGGTCGTCCGCCACCCGCAGTGCGGTGCGGCCGCCCATCGAGTGGCCGACGAGCACGACGGGGACGTCGCCGTGCCGGCGACGTACTTCTTCCAGCGCCCACCGCACGTCGGCCACCGGCGACATCTGCGCCCCGTTCCAACCGCGATAGCGATAGCGCACGGTCCACACCGCGACACCGTCGCACGCCCCCTTGCGGTGCAGCGCGGCGGCGAACGGACGCATGCGCGCTCCGGCCAGCTGCCGGCTGTCGGTGGGGTCGAAGCTGTCCGCCTTGCCGCCGGGCAGCACCAGCGCCACCGCGGTGGTCTCCCCCTTCGGGGCGAGCTCGAGAAGCATCGGTGCGGCCGCGCGTGCGGTGGTGGTCACGGCCGCTTCCCCTGGATCGATCGCAGCTCCAGCTCACGGGCTTCCTCGGGTGTCGGTGCGCCGCCACCCACGTGCGCGGGCAGCCACCAGTTGCCTTCGACGCCGGGCCGGTCCGGATATTCCGCGACGACCTTGTCGACCAGCTCACGCAGCCGCACCGCCAGCCGTTCGGTGACCTCGATCGCCGACTCGTCCGGCCCGACGGTCAGCGGCTCGTCAACCCAGATGCTCACGGCGACCTTCCGCTGCCACCGCGGCTTGCGCCCCGTCGTCCAGACCCGCTGACCGCCCCACACGACGACCGGGATCAGCGGGACACCCGCCTCGATCGCCATCCGCGCCGCTCCGCCCTTGATCGGCCGCGGGACGAACGAACGCGAGATCGTGGACTCCGGGAACACCCCGACGAGCTCGCCGTGCTGCAGCGCCTCGACCGCGTGTCGGTAGGCGGCCGCACCCGCGGCCCGGTCGACGGGGATGTGGTGCATCCCGCGCATCAGCGGCCCGCTGACCTTGTGGTCGAACACGGCCTTCTTGGCCATGAATCGCACCAGCCGCCGGCGGCGCTGCCAGGCCGGCAGCCCCACGAACATGAAGTCGAAATAGCTGACGTGGTTGGACGCCAGCACCGCCCCGCCGTGCGTCGGGACGTTGTCGAGGCCCCGCAGGTCGAACCGGAACCCCAGGACCCGGAACAGGGTGAGCGCCGCGCGGATGACGAACGGATAGACGCGGTCACGCATGCGGCAGGACTCCTCGATCGAGCGGTGGACTACCCATTGTTCGCCACCAGCACCTCCGTTGGTTCGGCGCGAGCCGGAGTGAGCTGCCGGCGGCAGCCGCAGGCCCGGCTCCCGCGGTCATCCGGTGTTCTGCAGGCCGGCGGCGACGCCGTTGACGGTGAGCAGCAGCAGCTCCCGCAGCCGGTCGGCCGTCGCCGGGTCTGGCTCGTCGCGCCGCAGCGCCGACAGGGCCCGAAGCTGCAGGTGGGACAGCGCGTCGACATAGGGATTGCGCAGGTCGACCGCGGCGCCGAGCACCCGCCGCCGACCCAACAACCGGTCGCAGTCGAGCACCGCCAGCACCCGCGCGCAGGACCGGTCGAGCTCGGCGAGGATCCGTTCGGTGAGGTCGGGCCGCTCCCCCAACGCGAGGTAGCGCTCGGCGACGGTGCGGTCGGTCTTGGCCAGGCTCATCTCCGCGTTGTCGATGAGCGCGGTGAACAGCGGCCAGTCGCGGTACGCGTGGTGGAGCACGGCGACGTCCTCGACGGCGGCCAGGCCGCTGCCGAGCCCGAACCAGCCGGTGAGGTTGCACCGGGTCTGCGACCACGCGAACACCCATGGAATCGCGCGCAGGTCGGCCAGCGTCCGCGGGCCGGTGCCGCCGGTCGCGCGCCGTGCCGGCCGGGAGCCGAGGCCGAGGTCGCTCAGCTCCTCCAGCGGGCTGACCCGGGCGAAGAACTCGGCGAACCCTTCGGTCTCCACCAACGCGCGGTACGCCGAGCGCGACGCCGACTCGATCGTCGCCGCCAGTCCGGCGAACCGCGACGCGGCCGCGGTGTTGCGTTCACCGACCTCCGCGGTGTCCGCCAGCAGCACCGCCGACGTCACCTGCTCGAGGTGTCGCGCCGCGATCCGGCGGTTGCCGTACCGGGCGAAGATGACCTCGCCCTGCTCGGTGACCTTGAACCGGTGGTTCACCGATCCGGGCGGCTGGGCGAGGATCGCGCGGTTCACCGGGCCGCCGCCACGTCCGAGTGAGCCGCCGCGGCCGTGGAACAGCGTCAACCCAACGTCGTTTCGCGCGGCCCAGTCGGCGAGCGCGGCCTGCGCGTCGTACAGCAACAGCGTCGCCGAGAGCGGGCCGACGTCCTTGGCCGAGTCGGAGTAGCCGAGCATCACCTCGACCCGCCGCCCGGTGCGGTCCAGCCGCTCGCGCGTGCCGGGCAACGCCAGCCACTCGTCCAGGGTCCCGGTGCACCGGCGGAGGTCCTCGCCGGTCTCGAACAGTGGCACGACCTGCAGGTCCAGGGGCCGCGCCCCGATCGCTGCCCGCGCCAGGGCCGGCACGGCAGCGAGGTCGGCGGCCGTGGAGCAGAAGCTGATGACGTAGCGCGAGCAGGCGCGTGGCCCCCACCGCTCCTGCAACAGCGCCATCACCCGCAGGGTGGCGAGCACCTCCGTCGTCATCGGCTCGGTGCCGGTGACACCGCCCGGCCAGCCGTCGCGTGCCAACCGGTCCAGGGTCGCGGCGTCGGTCGCCGCGGCGTCGTCGCTCAACAGGTCGGCCAGCGCGGCCAGGTGCACGCGGCTGTGTTGACGCACCTCCAGCTCGGCCAGGTGGAAGCCGAACGTCTCGACCTGCCAGATGAGGTGTTGCAGCTCGCCGTACGCCGCCCGCGCCGCACCGCCGTCGCGCAGGGACTGCTGCACCAACCGCAGGTCGGACAGCAGCTCGTCCGGCGACGCGTAGCGGAGGTCGACGTTGCGCTGCCTGGTCGCCGCGATGCGTTCGGCCGCGAGCATCACCTTCTGCCGGTGCGGCTGCCGGTCGGCCGAGCGTTCCAACCGGGACAGCAACGCCGGGTGGACGGCGCGGTCGAGCTCGAGCGCGGCCGCCAGCGCCGGGCTCGGCGCGGTCAGGTCGTCGGCGAGGCTGAGGCCCGACCCGATGCGCCGGGCGGCGTTCTCCAGCGCGCGCAGCACGTGGTCGGCCTGGATCTCGACCGTCTCGCGGGTGACCTCCGCCGTCACGTGCGGGTTGCCGTCGCGGTCTCCCCCGACCCAGCTGCCCAGCCGCAGGTACGCCGGCACCTGCGGCGCTGCCGTGCCGGCGGCCGCTCCCACCAGGGCCGACTCGGTCGCGCGGTAGAGCGTCGGTGCCAGCCGGAACAACGTTTCGTCGAACACCGCCATGGTGGTGCGCACCTCGTCGAGCGGCTCCAACCGGCGGGAGCGCAGGAGCGACGTCCGCCAGAGAACGGTGATCTCCTCGAGCAGCCGGCGGCGGGCCTCGTTGCGTTCGCTCGCACCGGCCCGCTGATCGTCGTGACGGTCGAGCTCGACGGCGATCCGCGACAACGCGGTGACGACCGCCCGGCGGCGGGCCTCCGTGGGGTGGGCGGTGAGCACCGGATGGATCTCGAGCTCGGCGAGAGTCGCCGCCACGTCGTCGGCGCCGACCGCGGCGACCGCCGCGGCCAGCGAGTCTGCGGTGGGCGGAGCGTCGTCGACATCGCGGGCACGCAGCACCCGCACCCGATGCCGTTCCTCGGCCAGGTTGACGAGGTGGAACAGCACCGCGAACGCGTGTGCGACCTGCTCGGCGCGCGCCACGTCGTAGGAGTCGACGATGCGCCGCGGCTCGTCCGGGTCACCGCCTCGGCGGGCGGCGCGGACGGCCTGCCGCAGCCGCTCGACATCGGCGTAGAGGTCGGCGCCGCCGGTCTCGGCCAGCACGTCTCCGAGCATGGCGCCGAGCAGCCGGACGTCCTCCCGCATCGCGGTGAAGTCGTCGTCGGGCCGTTCCGTCGCGCGCTGCTCCGTCACGAGCAGCGAGCCTAGGCAGGCGCGGTCAGACGGCTGCGGCGGGAGTCGCCCGCGCCGGGTCCTGCGGGCGGACCTGGACGAGGATCAACGTCGCGACGAGGCCGACCGCCATGAAGACTGCGCCGGTGAGGAACGCGGCGGTGGCGCCGTGGGTGTAGGCCGCGGCAGCGGGATGGGCGAAGACCGTCCGCCCGAACCCGCGCGGGTCGACCCGGTGGCTCATGGCGTACGACGTCGTGACGTGGGTGGCGATCGTGGACAGCGCCGCGACACCGAGCGACCCACCGATCTGCTGCCCGACGTTGAGCATGGCCGAGGCGATGCCGGTGTCCCGCGGCTCGACGTCGGAGACGGCGGCGAGCGTGATCGGCACGAAGATCGACCCCATGCCGATCGCGATCATCGCGATCGCCGGCAGCACGTGGGTCACGTACTGCGAGTCCGCGGTCAGGGTCGACAGGTAATAGAGACCACAGCCGCCGAACACGGTGCCGCTGGCGAGGATGTATTTCGCGTCGACGTGGGTGATCATCCGGCTCACGATCTGGGCGACCACGACGATCGTCGCGCTGACCGGCAGGAACGCGAGCCCGGCCTGGACGGGGCTGTAGCCGAGCACCTTCTGCACGTAGATCGTGAGGAAGTAGAACATCGCGAAGACGGCCGAGCCCAGGACCAGCATCAGCACGTAGGCGCCCACCCGGTTGCGGTTGCGGAACAGCCGCAACGGCACGAGCGGCTGCTCGCTGCGTGACTGGGTGACGACGAACGACGCGAGCAACACGACAGCCAGCGCGAACGCACCGAGAGTGACGGCGTTGCCCCAGCCCTTGGTCGCGGCTCGGATGAACCCGTAGACCAGCGACGTCATGCCCAGGGTTGAGGTGACGGCATCGACGAGGCCGAACCGTCCCTCGCTGCGGCCCGACTCGCGCAGCACGAACGGCGTGGCCACGGCGATCGCGACGCCGATCGGCGCGTTGACGAACAGCACCCACCGCCAGGAGAGATAGCTGGTGAGCACGCCGCCGAGGATCAGCCCGATCGCTGCACCCGCCCCGCTCACGGCGGCGTAGACGCCGAACGCGCGGTTGCGCTCCGGCCCCTCCTTGAACGTGGACGTGACCAGCGACAGCGCGGTCGGCGACGCGATCGCGCCGCCGACTCCCTGCAACGCCCGCATGGCGAGCAGCCAGCCCTTGTCCCACGCGAAACCGCCGGCGAGGCTGGCCAGCGCGAACACCAGCACGCCGACCATGAACATCCGCCGCCGGCCGAACAGGTCACCGGCCCGACCGCCGAGCAACAGCAAACCGCCGAAGACCAGCGTGTAGGCGTTCAGCACCCAGGTCAGGTCGGCGACGTTGCCGAAGTGCAGCGCGCTCTGGATGTGCGGCAACGCGATGTTCACGATGGTCGCGTCCAGCACGACCATGAGTTGCGCCGCGGCGATGACGACGAGGGCGAGGTTGGGATGCACGCCGTGCTGGTGTGCTCCGGACGGCGCGACGTCAGGACTGGTCGCGGTGGTCACGGTGAGGCCCCAATTCTTTGGTTGGTGAGCGGCGAGCGGCTGCGTGCTGCGGCGCATCGAGGGTAGCCGGGGCGGGGGCGAGACCCGGCGCGCCGACCGGGCTCTACGGTGGCCGGATGGCGGCAGACCCGGCGGTGGAGTGGATGCTGCCCGACCAGGTGCGGCCGCGAACCGGCGGCAACGCCGTCCGCCCGCTCGTGCACGGCGCCGACTACTTCCGCCGGCTCGGCCAAGTCGTGTCCGCGACCGACACGGGTGACCGCATCTTCTTCACCGACTGGCGGGGTGACGCCGACCAGCGGCTCGACGCGGACGGGCCCACGGTGAGCGACCTGTTCGCGACGGCGGCTGCTCGCGGCGTGCAGGTGCGGGCGCTGCTGTGGCGCTCGCACAGCGACAAGACCAGCTTCAGCGCGCAGGAGAACCAGGAGCTCGGCCGGGCGCTCAACGCGGCGGGCGCCGAGGCGCTGCTCGACCAGCGGGTCCGCCGGGGCGGGTCCCATCACCAGAAGCTCGTGATCGTCCGCCATCGAAACCGCCCGGAAGACGACGTCGCGTTCGTGGGCGGCATCGACTTGTGCCACGGCCGCCGGGACGACGCCAGGCACTGCGGTGACCCGCAACAGCAACCGATGGACCCGCGGTACGGCGAGCGCGCGCCGTGGCACGACGCGATGGTCGAGATCCGCGGGCCGGCCGTCTGCGACGTGCTGGCCACCTTCACCGAGCGCTGGACGGATCCGACGCCGCTCGACCATCGCAACCCCTACCGCGCGTTGCTGCACCGGTTGGCACGCATGCCCCGCCGCGCCGACCCGTTGCCGCCGCCGTTCGCGTCGCCGCCACCGGCCGGGCACCACGCGGTGCAGGTTCTGCGCACCTATTCGGCGAAGTGGCCGGCGTACCCCTTCGCCCCCGGCGGGGAGCGCACGGTCGCGCAGGCCTACGCGCGCGCCTTCGCGCGCGCCCGCAGCTTCGTCTACGTCGAGGACCAGTACCTGTGGTCCGGGCTGGTCGCGCGCACCTTGGCCGACGCGCTGCGGGACAACCCGCACCTGCAGGCGATCGCGGTGGTGCCGCGCTATCCGGACCAGGACGGCCGGTTCTCCGGGCCGCCCAACCGCCTCGGTCAGGTGCAGGCGATGGAGCTGCTGCACGCGGCGGGCGGTGACCGGGTGCAGGTCTTCGACCTCGTCAACGCCGCGGGCACGCCGATCTACGTGCACGCGAAGATCTGCGTCGTCGACGATGTCTGGATGACCTGCGGCTCGGACAACTTCAACCGCCGGTCGTGGACCCACGATTCCGAGATCACCTGCGCGGTCGTCGACGGGGAGACCGATCCACGCGAGCCGGCCGATCCCTCCGGCAGCGGGCTGGGAGCGCGCCGGCTCCCACGTGAGCTGCGGGTCGCGCTGTGGGCGGAGCATCTGGGTCTGGCACCGACCGACCCGCGGCTGGTCGACGCAGTGACGGCTACCCGGCTGTGGCGCGAGCGGGCGACGGCACTCGATGACTGGTACGCCGGCGGGCAGGTCGGGGCCCGCCCGCCCGGCCAGGCGCGGGTGCACCGCCCGGATCCGGTGAGCCGGCTGCAGCGGGTGTGGGCGACGCCGCTCTACCGCCTGGTCTACGACCCGGACGGTCGCCCACTATCCGTCCGCTTCCATCCTCAACGTGAGCGTCGGATTGTCCGAACTAAGGAGAGTGAGCGCTGAGGTCACTCGGGTCATCCGTCCCGCTGCCGTCGTCCCGGAGGCGTCGGCGTCCGCGATCGTGAAGGCGCTGGAGTCGCTCGACGTCAGCCGCGGTGGGGTCTGGAACGCCAGCGCGACCGTGTGGCAGCGCTACAGCGCTCCGTGGCACGGCCCCGGGGCGACCCGCGGCTCGGCGCAGCTGGTCGGGACGATCGCGGTTGCCTACGAGACGCCGGTGCGCCACCACATCACGATCTACCGGGTCACAGTCACCGAGGCCGGCACCGAGCTGGGCTGGACCGTCGAGCAGCTGTGCGACGAGGCGCTGGGTTACGGCGGACTCACGCTGGAGGGCTGCCCGCGCGCCGACCTCGTCGCGCCTCCGCTGGCCGACCCGTTCCGGCTGCGCCGCCTGCACTCCTGACCCACCCCACCCGCTGCGCCGATCATGGCGAAAACCGGCTTATGCGGCCCTCATAACGCGACCTTCGCCATGATCGGCGACAGGATAGGGGCGTGACGGCGACACCAGGTGATCCGCTGCCGGCGCGGGCGGACGTCGTCGTCGTCGGCGCCGGCCACAACGGGCTCGTGGCGGCCACACTGCTCGCCCGCGCCGGCCTCTCGGTCGCGGTCCTGGAGCGCGACCGGGTCATCGGCGGCGCGGCGCGCACCGAGACGCCGTTCGCCAACGTGCCGGGGCTCAAGCAGTCGACCGGCTCCTACCTGCTCGGGCTGATGCCACCGGAGCTGGAGCGGATGCTCGACCTTCGGTTGCCGCTGGTCCGCCGCGACCCGCACTACTTCCTGCCGACGGCGGACGGCAGCGGCCGCTACCTGCTGATGGGCCGGGACCGCGACGCGACCCGCCGGCAGTTCGTCGAGTTCTTCTCCGCCGCCGACCGCGACGCCGACGACCGGCTGCAGGCCGAGCTCGACCAGCTGCGCGCCGACCTGGCGCCGGCCTGGTTGCAGGAGCCGAGATCGGTGGAGGAGACCGCCGACCGGTTCATCCGGCCGGAGCTGCAGCAGGTGTTCGTCGATCTCGTGCGCGGCGACGTGGTCAGCTACCTCGACCGGTTCGGCTTCACCAGCGAGCTGGTCATGGCGATGTACGCCGTGACCGACGGCCTGTCCGGCCTGCACGCCGGTCCGGACGATACCGGCACCGGTCACAACTTCCTGGTGCACAACATGTGCCGGCTGCCCGGCGCCGACGGCACGTGGATGATCGTGCGCGGCGGGATGGGCACGGTCAGCCGGACGATCGCCGACCGCGCCCGCGCCGCCGGCGCGACCATCACGACCGAGGCCGCCGTCGCGGCGGTCACGACGACGGGCGGCGCCGTGCGCGGCGTCGCCCTGGCCGACGGTCGCACGATCGACGCCGCCACCGTCGTCGCCGCCTGCGACCCGTTCACGCTCGCCGAGCTCGCGCCGCTGCCGCACCCCCTGTTGGATCGGCTGGACGGGTTCCGCCGCACCGGCACGACGCTGAAGGTCAACCTGGCGCTGCGCGACCTGCCGACGTTCTCCTGCCTGCCGCCGGGCGCCCCGTCGCCGTTCGGCTCGACCATCCACCTGCTCCCGCCGGCGCAGCCACTGGACCGGGTGCGAGCGATGTGGCGCGACGTGCAAGCCGGTCGGCTGCCGGACTTCCCCACGATCGAGTGGTACCTGCACACCACGGCCGACCCGTCGTTGCAGGACGGCGCCGGACACCACTCCTCCGCCCTGTTCGTGCAGTCGGTCCCCTACGAGGTCGCCGGGTCGACGTGGGAGGCCGAGCTGCCGGCGTACGTCGACGAGCTGCTCGACCTCTGCGACACCTTCGCCCCCGGCACCAGCGACCTCGTCGCCGACACCTTCGCGCTGCCCCCGCCGGGCATCGAGGCCCACTTCGGCATCCGGCATGGACACATCCACCACGTCGACAACGGGTTCGCCTTCGACGCGCGGATGCCCTACGCGACCGGGCTGGAGGGGCTCTACGCCGCAAGTGCCGGATGCCACCCTGCGGGGTCGGTCATCGGCGCCGCCGGGCACAACGCAGCGCACCGGGTGCTCGTTGATCACGGCGTAGCCTGGAGGCCGTGACAGCGCAGTCGGATTCGGGGCCGTCCACCAGCGCAAAGGCCGACCCCCTCGCGGGATTCGGGCCCAACGAGTGGCTGGTCTACGAGATGTACCAGCAATATCTCAAGGACCCCGAGTCGGTCGACCGGGCCTGGTGGGACTTCTTCGCCGACTACGCGCCGGGCGACGAGGCCGGCAACGGCACCGCCGCGACTGCTCCGAGCACCGGCCAGCAGGCCGCTCCGTCCACCCCCGCACCCCAGCCCGAACGCGCTCCCGCGTCCGCGGGGACTGAGGCGGCGCGCGGCAGCGGGAGCGCAGCCGCAGCCGCGCCGGCGGGGGCACCGGCGAGCCGCGGCAGCGGCGTCCGGGCCAACGGCGCGACCGAGCGCGGAACGAGCGAGCGAGACGAGGCGCCGGCAGAGCCGGCACCGCACGTGGGTGGCGAGCGGGACGGAGGACACGCGCCCGAGCCGCAGACCGCTCCGGTCGCCGCGCCGGTCAAGACTTCTCAGCTGCGTGGTGCGGCGGCGCGGGTCGTCACCAACATGGAGGCGAGCCTCGCCGTTCCGACCGCGACGAGCGTCCGGGCGATTCCCGCGAAGCTGCTCATCGACAACCGGACCGTGGTCAACAACCACCTGCGCCGCGGCCGCGGAGGCAAGGTCTCGTTCACCCACATCATCGGGTTCGCGCTGGTCAAAGCGGTGCGGGAGTTCCCGGTGATGAACCGTTCGTTCACCGAGGTCGACGGCAAGCCGGCCGTCCTCGAACCCGAACACGTCAACCTCGGGCTGGCCATCGACCTGCCCAAGAGCGACGGCAGCCGGTCCCTCGTCGTACCGAGCATCAAGAACGCTGAGACGCTCGACTTCGCGCGGTTCTGGGCGGCGTACGAGGACATCATCCGCAAGGCCCGCGGCGGCAAGCTGACCGCCGACGACTTCGCCGGTACGACGATCAGCCTCACCAACCCCGGCACGATCGGCACCGTCCACTCGGTGCCGCGGCTGATGTCCGGCCAGGGCGCGATCATCGGCGTCGGCGCGATGGAATACCCGGCTGAATATCAGGGTGCCGCCGAGGAGACGCTCGCGCGGCTCGCGGTCAGCAAGGTGATGACGCTGACCTCGACCTACGACCACCGCATCATCCAGGGCGCCGAGTCCGGCGACTTCCTGCGCCGGATGCACCAGCTGCTGCTCGGCGAGGACGACTTCTACGACGAGATCTTCGCGTCGCTGCGGATCCCCTACGAGCCGATCCGCTGGGCCGCCGACATGGCGGTCACCCACGACGAGGAGATCGGCAAGCCGGCTCGGGTCATCGAGCTGATCCACTCCTACCGGGTGCGCGGCCACCTCATGGCCGACACCAACCCGCTCGAGTTCGACCTGCGCCGCCACCCCGACCTCGACGTGGTCACCCACGGCCTCACGCTGTGGGACCTCGACCGCGAGTTCCCCACCGGCGCCTTTGGCGAAGCCATCAGGGAGCAGAGTGGCGGCAAGCCGTTCATGAAGCTGCGCGAGATCCTCGGCGTGCTGCGCGACTCCTACTGCCGCACGGTCGGCATCGAATACATGCACATCCAGGATCCCGAGCAGCGCAAGTGGATCCAGGACCGCGTCGAGCGCCACCACGAGTCGCCGGACCGCGAGGAGCAGCTGCGCATCCTCGGCAAGCTCAACCAGGCCGAGGCGTTCGAGACGTTCCTGCAGACGAAGTACGTCGGGCAGAAGCGGTTCTCCCTCGAAGGCGGCGAGTCGGTCATCCCGCTGCTCGACGCGGTCGTGTCCGAGGCGGCGCACGACGACATGGACGAGGTCGTCATCGGCATGGCCCACCGCGGCCGGCTCAACGTCCTCACCAACATCGTCGGCAAGTCCTACGCGCAGGTGTTCCGGGAGTTCGAGGGCAACCTCGACCCGCGCACCGCGCACGGCTCGGGTGACGTGAAATACCACCTGGGCGCAGAGGGTGAATACACCGCGCTCGACGGCCAGAAGGTCAAGGTGTCGCTGACCTCCAACCCGTCGCATCTCGAGGCGGTCGACCCGGTGCTGGAGGGCATCGCGCGGGCCAAGCAGGACCTCATCAACCGTGGAGCAACCGGGTTCACCGTGCTGCCGATCCTCATCCACGGCGATGCGGCGTTCGCCGGCCAGGGCGTGGTCGCCGAGACGCTGAACCTGTCGCAGCTGCGTGGTTATCGCACCGGCGGCAGCGTGCACGTCGTCATCAACAACCAAGTGGGGTTCACGACCTCGCCGACGTCGGCGCGGTCGTCGGTCTACTCGACCGATGTGGCCCGCATGATCCAGGCGCCGATCTTCCACGTGAACGGCGACGACCCGGAGGCGGTCGTGCGGGTCGCGCAGCTCGCCTACGAGTTCCGGCAGGCGTTCAAGAAGGACGTCGTCATCGACATGCTCTGCTATCGCCGCCGCGGCCACAGCGAGGTCGACGAGCCGTCATTCACCCAGCCGGTCATGTATGACCTCATCGACGCCAAGCGCAGCGTGCGCAAGATCTACACCGAGGCGTTGATCGGGCGCGGCGACATCACCGTCGACGAGGCCGAAGCCGCGCTGCGCGACTACCAGGAACAGCTCGAGCGGGTGTTCGCGGAGACCCGCGACGTCAGCAGCGCACCGCCGGAGGAGCCGCAGATCGCGCCCGACGAGCAGCCGGTGGAGACGGCGATCAGCCCAGAGGTGCTCAAGCGGATCGGCGAGTCCCAGGTCAACGTGCCGGACGGCTTCACCGTGCACCCCCGCCTGCTGCCCCAGCTGCAGAAGCGGGCGCAGATGGTCAGCGAGGGCGGCGTCGACTGGGCGATGGGCGAGACGATCGCGTTCGGCTCGCTGCTCCTCGACGGCACCCCGATCCGGTTGGCGGGACAGGACTCCCGCCGCGGCACCTTCGGTCAGCGGCACGCGGTGCTGGTCGACCGCCGCACCGCGGAGGAATACACGCCGCTGGCGCACCTGGGCGACGAGCAGGCACCGTTCTACGTCTACGACTCGCTGCTCAGCGAGTTCGCCGCGATGGGCTTCGAGTACGGCTACTCCGTGGCCCGGCCCGAGGCGCTGGTGTTGTGGGAGGCACAGTTCGGCGACTTCGCCAACGGCGCCCAGTCGATCGTCGACGAGTTCATCTCCGCCGGTGAGGCCAAGTGGGGGCAGCGGTCCTCCGTGGTCCTGCTGCTGCCGCATGGTTACGAGGGGCAGGGGCCGGACCACTCCTCGGCCCGGATCGAGCGTTACCTCGCACTGTCGGCGGAGGGCAACTGGACGGTGGCGTTGCCGTCGACGCCGGCCAACTACTTCCACCTGCTGCGCCGGCAGGCGTTGTCCGGCAGTCGCAAGCCGTTGGTCGTGTTCACGCCGAAGTCGATGCTGCGGCTGCGGGCGGCGACGTCGATGCCGGAGGACTTCACCTCGGGCCGGTGGCAGCCGGTGCTGGCCGACCCGCGGGCGCCCCAGCCGGAGTCGGTACGCCGGGTGCTGCTCACCACCGGCAAGGTGTTCTACGACCTGGACAAGCAGCGGGACAAACAGGGCCACACCGACATCGCGATCCTGCGGGTCGAGCAGCTCTACCCGCTGCCGGCGGAGGAGATCCGCCAGGCGCTGTCGGCCTATCCCGCCGATGCCGAGCTGGTCTGGGTGCAGGACGAGCCGGCCAACCAGGGTGCCTGGCCGTTCATGGCGCTCAACCTGCCCGAGCACCTCGCCGGGCGCCCGCTGCGGGCGGCGACGCGGCCGGCTTCCGCCTCCCCGGCCGCGGGTTCGTTGAACCACCACGAGGCCGAGCAGGCTCAGCTGCTCGACCGGGTGTTCGGCTGACCCGCGCCTACCCGCCCATGTACTTCACCGACCGCGGCATCGAAGAGCTGCAGGAGCGTCGCGGTGCGGAGACGGTGACCCTGGCCTGGCTGGCCGAGCGGTTGCAGACCTTCGTCGACCTCAACCCGGAGTTCGAGACGCCGGTCGAGCGGCTCGCGACCTGGCTGGCGCGGCTCGACGACGAAGAGGACTGAGCGTCAGCACTCGGTGACGGAGCCGGCGTCGACGTGCAGCCGCCGCGTCGTGTGCACCGCCTCGAGCATCCGCCGGTCGTGGCTGACGAGCAGCAGCGTTCCGGTGTAGGAGGCGAGCGCGGCTTCGAGCTGTTCGATGGCCGGCAGGTCGAGATGGTTGGTCGGTTCGTCGAGGACGAGCAGGTTGACGCCGCGCGCCTGCAGCAGCGCGAGGCCCGCTCGGGTGCGCTCGCCGGGGGACAGCGACGCAGCCGGGCGCAACACCTGGTCGCTGCGCAGGCCGAACTTCGCGAGCAGGGTGCGGACGTCGGCCGGCGCCAGCTCGGGCACGGCCCGCCGGAACGCGTCGAGGAACGACTCGGGGCCGAGGAACTGCAGGCGGGCCTGGTCGACCTCACCGACGACCACGCCGGGGCCGAGCGACGCGGTGCCGCGGTCGAGCGGCACCCGGCCGAGCAGCGCGGCGAGCAGCGTGGACTTGCCGCTGCCGTTGGCGCCGGTGATCGCGACCCGGTCGGCCCAGTCGATCTGCACGTCGACGGGTCCCAAGGTGAAGGTGCCGCGCCGGACGATCGCGTCGCGCAGGGTGGCGACGATGGCACCGGCACGCGGAGCGGCTGCGATCGTCATTCGCAGCTGCCACTCCTTGCGCGGCTCGTCGACGGTCTCGAGCCGCTCGATCGCGCGCTCGGTCTGCCGCGCTTTCGCCGCTTGCTTCTCCGACGTCTCGCCGCGGAAATGCTTGAGGCTCTTGTCGTTGTCCGGCGCCTTCCGGCGCGCGTTGCGGACGCCCTTCTCCATCCAGGCCCGCTGCATCCGGGCCCGCTCCTCAAGCGACGCTCTGGTCTCGGCGTACTGCTCGTAGCTCTCCCGCGCGTGCCGCCTGGCGACCTCGCGCTCCTCGAGGTAGGAGTCGTAGCCGCCGCCGTAGACGCAGACCTGCTGCTGCGCGGCGTCGATCTCGACGACCCGGTCCACGGTGCGAGCGAGGAACTCCCGGTCGTGGCTGACGATGACGACACCGGCCCGCAGTCCGTGCACGAACTGCTCGAGCCGCTCGATGCCGTCGAGGTCGAGGTCGTTGGTCGGCTCGTCGAGCAGGAACACGTCGTAGCGCGCGAGCAGCAGCGACGTGAGACCGAGGCGCGCGGCCTGGCCACCGGACAGGGCGGCCGTGCCCGCCTCGACGGGGACGTCGAGACCGAGGTCCGCCAACACCGCACCGATGCGGTCGTCGAGATCGGCACCGCCGAGCGCGAGCCACCGCTCCAGGGCATGGGCATAGGCATCGTCGGCGCCCGCCTCCTCCCGGGACAGGGCCTCGGCGGTGGAGTCCAGCGCGAGCTGGGCGGCCGCGACACCGGTGCGGCGGGCGAGGAAGTCGTGCACCGTCTCACCGGCCCGCCGCTCGACCTCTTGCGGCAGGTAGCCGACCGTGGCGGCAGGAGGGCTCAGCTGGACGCTGCCCCGCTCGGCCGGCGCGAGCCCGGCCAGGAGCCGCAGCAGCGTCGACTTGCCTGCCCCGTTGGCGCCGACGAGGCCGACGACGTCGCCGGGCGCCACCACCAGGTCGAGGTCGGTGAACAACTCTCGGTCGCCGTGCCCGGCAGCGAGTCCTTTCGCGACGAGAGTGGCGCTCACGAGTGACCCACGCTACCTGTCCAGCAGCGCCGCGCCGGACGGTCAGAGGGTGAAGACGACCTTGCCGAAGACCTCCTCCGCCTGCATCCGCGCGAAACCGTCGCGCGCCTGCGTCAGCGGCATCGTCGAGTCGATGACCGGCCGGACCCCGCTCGCGACGAGGAACGCCATCAGTGAGCGCAGCTCCTCCCGCGTTCCCATCGTCGAGCCGACGACGTCGAGCTGGGTGAAGAAGACCCGCGCCAGGTCCGCCGGCGGGTTGAAGCCGGTCGTCGCGCCGCACACGACGATCCGTCCGCCGGGCCGCAGTGACTTCAGCGAGTGCGCCCACGTCGCCTCGCCCACGCTCTCCAGGACCGCGTCCACTCGTTCCGGCAACCGCGCCCCGGTCTCGAACACCTCGTGCGCGCCCAGGTCGAGCGCCCGCTTGCGCTTGTCCTCGCTGCGGCTCGTGGCCCACACCCGGAACCCGCCGGCCCGGGCCAGCGCGATGGCCGCGGTGGACACCCCACCGCCCGCGCCCTGGACGAGGATCGTGTCGCCGGGCCGACGGCCCGACTTGCTGAACAACATGCGGTACGCCGTCAGCCACGCCGTCGGCAGGCAGGCGGCTTCCGCCGGGCTGAGCTCGGCCGGCTTCGGCAGGACGTTGCGAGTCGGCACGACGACCTGTTCGGCGAACGTCCCGGCGTGCCGCTCCGACAGCAACGACCGCTTCGGGTCGAGTGTCTCGTCACCACCACCCGCGTCCGGGTCACCGATCACCGCGTGGACCACGACCTCGGTGCCGTCGTCGGTCACCCCGGCGGCGTCACAACCGAGGATCATCGGCAGCTGGTCCTGACCCAACCCGACGCCGCGCAATGACCACAGGTCGTGGTGGTTGAGTGCCGCCGCCTTGACGGTCACGGCAGTCCAGCCGGCCGGCACGTCGGGGGCCGGCCGCTCCCCCACCTCGAGTCCCGAGAGCGGGTCGTCCGGCGACAGGCGAGCAGCGAAGGCAGCGAGCATGCCGCGACCCTACGAGACGCTCAGATGCGGGCGACGCCGTCCTCGCGCGCGACCTTCGCGACCGCAGCAGCCACCGCTGGTCCGACCCTGGGGTCGAACACGCTCGGGATCACGCACTCCTCGGTCAGGTCGTCGCCGACGACGGCGGCGATCGCGTCGGCCGCGGCGAGCTTCATGTTCTCGGTGATGCTTGTCGCTCGGACGTCGAGCGCACCGCGGAAGACGCCGGGGAAAGCGAGCACGTTGTTGATCTGGTTGGGGAAGTCGCTGCGGCCGGTCGCCATGACGCGGGCGTATTTCCGACCCACGTCCGGATGGATCTCCGGGTTGGGGTTGGCCAGCGCGAAGATGATCGCGTCCTTCGCCATCGTCGCGACCGCCTCGTCGGCGACCTTGCCGGAGGAGACACCGATGTAGACGTCCGCGCCGTTGAGCGCCTCCTCGATCGAGCCGACCAGGCCGACCTTGTTGGTCAGCCCGGCCATCTCCATCTTGATCGCCGTCATGCCGCTGCGCCCCTCGTGCAGCAGGCCCTTGCTGTCGGCCATCGCGACGTCGCCGATGCCGGCCTCGAGCAGGATCTTCGTGCACGCGACCCCGGCCGCGCCGGCACCGCTCACCACAGCCCGCAGGTCCCCCAGCGAGCGGCCGGTGAGCTTCGCCGCGTTGTTCAGCGCTGCGAGCACGACGATCGCCGTGCCGTGCTGGTCGTCGTGGAAGACCGGGATGTCCAGCCGCTTCTTCAGCCGGTCCTCGATCTCGAAGCAGCGCGGTGCGCTGATGTCCTCGAGGTTGATGCCGCCGAACGCCGGTGCGATGCGCGCGACCGTCTCGACGATGTGGTCGACGTCCTTCGAGTCGAGCGCGATCGGCACGGCGTCGACGTTGCCGAACTGCTTGAACAGCAGCGCCTTGCCCTCCATCACGGGCAGCGACGCTGCCGGTCCGATGTCGCCGAGGCCGAGCACGGCGGTGCCGTCGGTGACCACCGCCACCGTCGAGCTCTTCCAGGTGTAGTCGTGCACCAGCTCCGGCCGGTCGGCGATCGCCAGGCACACCTCCGCGACCCCCGGGGTGTAGGCCAGGGACAGGTCGTCGCGGTCCCGCACCGGCACCCGCGAAACGACCTCGATCTTGCCGCCCCGGTGCAGGCGGAACACCGGCTTGTCGTCGAGGGACGGCTCACCGGCGGGGCCGGCGCTGTCGGTCGTCATGGGCACGCTCTCCACGGCCATCGGGGCTCCACAAGCACTTCGCAGGCGGCAGAGCCGGTCCGGCCCTCGGTGTTGGCGCGGGGATCACCCGATGGGTGGCGATTTTGGCACAGCGAGCGAGCGCGCCCTGCACGCGCCTCCTGGCAGGATGACCCCAGACCAGCCGACCCGTGGAGGTTCACCTTTATGCGAAGCCCGCGCCGAATCGCCGGCGTCACCGGGATCGTCGCCCTGCTCGCCCTGGCTGCCGGATGCGGCGGCAGCTCTTCCGGCGGCCAGACCGAAAAGCTGAAGACCGGCGGGCGGCCGGCCGCGGTCGTGCCGTCGCTGGACCCGGCGGTGGTGTCACAGCTGCCGGCGAAGATCAAGTCCAAGGGTGAGCTCACCGTCGCGGCCGACGCCTCCTACGCCCCCAACGAGTTCAAGGACGCCAACGGCAACGTCATCGGCATGGACCCGGATCTGGCCCAGGCCCTGGGCAAGGTGATGGGCCTGAAGCTGAAGGTCGTCAACGCCGGGTTCGACTCGATCATCCCGGGTCTCAAGGCAGGACGTTACGACCTCGGAATGTCGTCGTTCACCGACACCAAGGAGCGGGAGAAGGTCGTCGACTTCGTCACCTACTTCAGCGCCGGCACCTCGTTCTTCGTGCAGTCCAACGGCGGGCCAGACATCCAGTCGCTCGCCGACCTGTGCGGGCACAAGGTTTCGGTCGAAAGCGGTACGACGCAGGAGATCGACGCCAAGAAGCAGAGCAAGCAGTGCACCTCCAGCGGCAAACCTGCCGTCAACGTCCTCGTCTTCGGTGACCAGAGCGAGGCCAACCTCGCTCTCGCCTCCGGCCGGGCCGACGTGAGCATGGCCGACTCCCCCGTCGCCGCTTATCAGGTGAAGCAGTCCAACGGGAAGTTCAAGCTGTCCGGCCAGCCCTACGGCAGCGCGCCCTACGGCATCGCGATCCCGAAGAACAACGGGATGGCCCAGCCGATCCTCGCCGCGCTCAAGGACCTGATGAGCAGCGGCGTCTACAAGCAGATCCTCACCAAGTGGGGCATCCAGGCCGGCGCGATCAGCAACCCGCAGATCAACGGGGCGACCAGCTGACGTCTGACTCGCCGGGACGGCCCGCCGAGCTGCGGGTCGTCCCGGTGCGCCATCCGGGCCGCTGGGTGGCGGCCGCCGTGGTGGCGGTGCTAGCCGCGATGCTCGCGCACACGCTGGTGACCAACCCGAACTTCGAGTGGGATGTCGTTCGGAACAACCTGTTCACCCACCACACCCTCGTGGGTGTCGCGCGGACGCTGGAGCTGACCGCTATCGCGATGGCGATCGGCGTCGTGGGTGGCGTCGTCCTCGCCGTCATGCGGTTGTCGCCGAACCCGATGGTGTCCGGCGCCAGCGGGCTCTACATCTGGTTCTTCCGCGGCACACCGGTGTTCGTCCAGATCCTGTTCTGGTTCGCGGTGTCGGCACTGTTCCCTCGACTGTCACTGGGCATCCCGTTCGGACCGGAGTTCATCTCCGGCAACGTGAACTCGATCATCACGCCGTTCACCGCCGCCATCTTCGCCCTGGGTCTCAACGAGGCGGCCTACATGTCGGAGATCGTGCGGGCCGGCATCCTCTCCGTGGACGAGGGTCAGTCGGAAGCGGCTGCCGCACTCGGGATGCCCCGCGGCCTCACGATGCGCCGGATCGTGCTGCCGCAGGCGATGCGGGTGGTGGTGCCGCCGACCGGCAACGAGACGATCTCGATGCTGAAGACAACGGCACTCGTCAGCGCCATCGGGTTCCCGGAGCTGCTGCAATCAGCCAAGGACATCTACGTCACGAACTACCAGGTCGTCCCCTTGCTGATCATGGCGAGCATCTGGTACCTGGTGATGACCAGCGTGCTGACCGTCGGGCAGTTCTACGTCGAGCGCTACTTCGGTCGCGGGTCCACTTCGCGCTCGCCACAGCAACCGCTGCTGCTCCGCCTGCTGCGCGCACTCCGCTACACCCGGCCACACGTGCGCGACGAGATGCCGGGCGCCAGCGCCGAGGGGCGGTGACGATGGCGGAGCCGATGGTCCGCGCCGAGGGCGTCCGGAAGAGCTTCGGCCGGATCGAGGTGCTCAAGGGGATCGATCTCGAGGTCGGCCAGGGCGAGGTGATGTGCATCCTCGGCCCGTCCGGCTCCGGTAAGTCCACGTTCCTGCGGTGCATCAACCATCTGGAGAAGGTGGACGGCGGCCGCTTGTACGTCGACGGCGAGCTGGTCGGTTACCAGCAACGCGGTGACCGGCTCTACGAGCTCCGCGACCACGAGGTCGCCCGCAAGCGATCCGAGATCGGCATGGTGTTCCAGCGGTTCAACCTGTTCCCGCACCTGACCGCGCTGGAGAACGTCATCGAGGCGCCGATCCGGGTGAAGAAGGAGAGCAAGGCGACCGCGGTCGCGCGCGCACACGAGCTGCTCACTCGCGTCGGCCTCGGCGACCGCGCTGACGCCTATCCCCGCCAGCTCTCCGGCGGTCAGCAGCAGCGAGTCGCGATCGCTCGCGCGCTCGCCATGGACCCCAAGCTCATGCTCTTCGACGAGCCGACGAGTGCACTCGACCCCGAGCTCGTCGGTGAGGTGCTCGACGTGATGCGGGGTCTCGCCACCGAGATGCACATGACGATGGTCGTCGTCACTCACGAGATCGGCTTCGCCCGTGAAGTCGGGGACGCGCTGGTCTTCATGGACGACGGCGTCGTCGTCGAGAGCGGCCCCCCGCGCGAGGTGCTCACCAACCCACAACACCAACGGACGCAGGCGTTCCTGTCGAAAGTGCTCTAGCTCGCGCGACGGGTCAGCGCCGGCAGCCGCCCGGGCCGCGGCCACAACCGGAGCAGCACGCGCCCCCGTACCGCCGCTGCCGGCAGCGCCCCGAACACACGCGAGTCACTGCTGCCGAACGGGTTGTCACCCTCGACCCACACTCGTCCGTCGGGCTCGCACCGGACCAGCCGCTTCACCGCCATCGTCCCGTCGGGCAGCACGACGACGACCGGCGCGCCGGTGCCCCGCGCCGTACCCGCCACTGACCACCACACCAGGAGCTGGTCACCGTGCCGCAACGTCGGGACCATCGACGGACCCGTGACCAGCACCCGTCGCAACGGCCAGGCGAGCGACCACGAGTGCGGCCACGGGACCGGCAGACGCATGGCGATAGTGTCGCCTCGGAACGGATCTTCCGTGATGAGGAGGACGAATGTTGCGTCGACTGCTCCAGCCGCGACTGACCGTCTCGGCGCACTGCGACCTGCCCTGCGGGGTCTATGACCCGGCGCAGGCACGCATCGAGGCCGAGTCGGTCAAGGCGATTTGCGAGAAGTACCAAGGCAACGAGGACCCGGTCTTCCGCACCCGCGCCCTGCTCATCAAGGAGCAGCGTGCCGAGCTGGTGAAGCACCACCTGTGGGTGCTGTGGACCGACTACTTCAAGCCGCCGCACTTCGAGAAGTACCCCAACCTGCACGAGTTGTTCAACGAGGCGACGAAGCTCGCCGGCGCCGCCGGCGGCAAGGGCACCGTCGACCCCGGTGAGGCGCAGAAGCTCCTCGACAAGATCGCCGAGATCGACAAGATCTTCTGGGAGACCAAGAAGGCCTGAGCGTGCGTCGCACGACCGGCGCCTGGCCCCGCGAACCGCACGAGAGACGGGTACGCCGTTGATCCGCACCGCCCGGGTCGACGACGTACCCGTCGTCTTTTCCTTGGTGCGCGAGCTCGCTGACTACGAGCGCGAGCCGCACGCCGTCGTCGCGACCGAAGATGACTTTCGCACCGCGTTGTTCGGCCCGGACCCGAAGGTGTTCTGCCTCGTCGCCGAAGACGAGGCGCTCGAGGACGCGGCCGCCGGCGAGGTCGTCGGCTTCGCGATCTGGTTCTTCAGCTTCTCCACCTGGCTGGGCGTGCACGGCGTCTATCTGGAGGACCTCTTCGTCCGGCCGGCTGCCCGCGGCGCCGGCCACGGCCGGGCGCTGCTGGCCGAGCTCGCCCGGATCGCCGTCGACAACGGCTGCGGGCGGGTGGAGTGGGCGGTCCTCGACTGGAACGCCCCGGCGCAGGGGTTCTACCGCGCCCTCGGCGCCGCGCCGACGGACGAGTGGACCACGTGGCGCCTGACCGGTGACGCCCTGCGGAACCTCGCCCGGCGCTCGTTCTGACACGAGACCGTCATGTACGCCGGCGCCGCCTCATGGTAGATCTATCGTAGTCCGATTTGTCATGGCCTTGGCCCGTCCATGGCGATACGTTCGGGTTTGCGACGATCATGCCCCGTCCCCCGGTGTGACCGCCAACCCGTGTGGGAGGCGCCCGTGGAACTTGATGGCAATGACCGGATCCCTCGCTGCTGCGCGCGGCATCTCGACTGGTCGACCCTGGCCGAGCATCTGCTCCGGGACTTTCCCGAGCTGAGCAGTAGTGACGTGTTGCGCGAGCTGGCCGGCGGCAGGCAAGCAGCAGCAATGGTCGGGCTCTCAGCCGACGACGCGCTGCTCATCGCCGAGCTGATCGCGCGGAGCCAGCTGCTGATGTTGGCCGGCCGCAGCACCGATCTCGCCCGGCTCGACCCGCTCTCCCGCGGGCAGCGACGCCGACTGGAGCAGCAGACCGCCCACGCCGTTTGAGCCGCGGCCAGCACGCGCCGTCGCTCGCCCCACGGTGCAGCCACTTCGGCCCGGTCAGCAGATCTGCCGCAACCGCCCGGTGTCGACGTCGTAGACGAACCCGCCGACGGTCAATGCCGGCAGGAACGGCCAGGACAACACCCGCTGCACGTCCTCGCGCAGCGACTGCTCCTGCGCCGTGGTGGTCAGGAACGACAGGCTGCGGGTGTCCGGACCCCCCGCAGCCGTGATCGCCTCGTGCACGTCCGCCTCGGTCCCGCCGGCCATCCGGCAGCGGGTGTGCGCGACGACCATGACCCGCTCCACGTCGAGCAGGTACGCCGCCAGCACCAGCGTCCGCAGCACGTCGTCGGTCACGCGCGCACCGGCGTTACGCAGGATCTTCGCGTCACCCGGCCGCAGCCCGAGCATGCCGAGCGGGTCGATGCGCGTGTCCATGCAGGTGAGCACCGCGATCCGCTTGGCGGCGCGGCCGTCGATGCCCGCGAGGTCGAACCCGGCCGCATAGCTCTCGTTGGCGGCCAGTACGTCGGCAAAAGTCCCGTTGGTCACGGCCGCAGATTAGCGATGCCGATGATCAGGCCGTGGCCCGTGGGCCAGCCGCCACGGCCGGAACCGGCCCGCGGACGGGACAACGATCGATCGCGACCGCCGACGCCGCGACCGTGGCGCAGGCTCGAGCAATGACGTGAGCGGCCATCGGCGCACGGTTGACGCCGCGCCAGAGCGCTGCGGGCGCTACTGCTCGGCGGCGCGACGCTCGGCGCCGGTCTCGCCGGCGTAACCGGTGTCCTGCCCGGCGTCGCGCCCGACGTACTCGTCGTTGGGAGTGCTGCCGGTCGTGCTGTTGGAGTCGGGCATGTCCGGCTGCTCCTCACCACCCATCGCCCGCGTCAACGCCTGCGCGTCGTCCCGATCGACGTCACTCTCGCTCTTCACCCGGTCTGCGGCCATGGGCATCCCCTACCCGCAGGCGCCCGCCGAACCCGCCCGTGCGGGCGCCGGCCGCCACGGCGACCCCGGCCGCGGCCAGCGAGGCGCCGATCAACGCGCGCCGGTCGCTGCCACCGGTCGCGGCCAGCGTGGCTGCACCGGCCCGCTCGTGCTGGCGCGACTGCCGCGGCACCGGGTGCTCACCGGCCGGGTGCGCGCGGTCGTGCAGCAGGAACGGGGCGGCGGCGACGAGCTCGACGTTGCGGTCCTCCCGCGATCCGCGGCGGCCGTCGACACCCTGGCCCACGCCGCCGCGCTCCTGCCAGTCGTTGGCCGCCAGCTCCCGCGACACCGCCGCGAGGTGCAGCGCGCTGTCCAGCCGCGGCCGCGCCAGCAGCGGTGCGGCGGAGTCGATGATCGTGCCGAAGATCGACACGGTGCCGTCGCGGTTGTCCACGAGCTCCACGAGGCGCGCCTGCTCCGGCCAGTCCACGTGTGAGGCGGTGTTGAGCTCCCAGAACCCGCCCGGGAACGGCGACCCGGCGGCCCGGCGGTGCGGCATCACCTTGTTGACGTGCGTGTGCCCGTTCACCCACAGCACGACGTTCGGATAGCGCAGCAGCAGCTGCTCGACCTCGTCCCCGAGCACCCGCGGCGGCCCTTGCTCGTCGAGCCCCTCCACGAAAGGGTTCGTCATCGTCTCGATCGTGTGATGGCTGAACAGCACGACCAGCCGGTCGGTGTGCCGGGTCCGCACCACGTTGCCGTTGGCGTCCAGGTGCCGCGAGTGCCGCGCCTTCAGCTGAGTTTCGAGCCAGTCGACCTGCGCCTGGTCCATCGAGCCGTCGGCGTAGCCGTTGGGGTTGACGGTGTCGAGCGTGATGAACGTGACCGGACCGCGGTCGAACGTGTAGTACGCCGTGCCGTCGGTCAGGTTGCGCGCGGTGAAGCCGTGCCCGCGTGGGCTGCCGGTGGTGCGGAAGTACTCGTGCACGGTCTCGTCCCGGCTGAGCACATGCCGATGGTCGTCGGGGGTGACGGTTTTGACGGGTGCGGTCGCCAGCACCGACGCGATGAAGGCCGGGTCGCCGCTGTTGAGCCCGCGCAGCACGTCATCGGGCGACAGCCCGGCCGGCGCTGACACGATCTTGAGCGAGCCACGGGCGATCGCGTCGAGGTGGAACGACTGCGGGAAGTTCCCCTGCACCAGCCCGTCATGGTTGCCGTAGGCGACGTACCACGGCATCGACAGCCCGTGGGCGACGAACGGCCGGCGGGCCGCGTCGAGCAGCCCCGGGATGGTCGGGAATCCGTACGTCGTGTGCGGCGTGTCCGCCGTCGCACCGGCCGGGGCCGGCTCGGGGTGCCAGTAGTGCGGGTCGGCGGTGAACGACCAGTCGGCCACTCCCTCGTAGCGACTGAGGTCGCCGGAGTCGGGCCGCACCCGCTCCCCGTCGAGCAGGTCGATGTGCCAGCGCACCTCGTTCTGCTGGCAGTTGTCGGCGTTGTCGCCGGTGCAGACCGCGAACGACAGGGGCAGCCCGGTGACCGGCCCCCGCCCGGCCTGCTCGATGGCGCGCACCATCGCGTCGGCCACCTGCACGGTGAGCATCTCGTGCGGCCGGTAGGCGGAGGCGAACACGAGGTGAGAGCCCGCCGACCCGTCGTTGTAGCGGTCCGTCCACTCCACCCGGGCCGGTGACTGCACGTCGATGAGATGGATGTCGGTGAGCTGGGCGAACGCCACCAGCGCCCGGCGGTGCCGCTCCCGACCGGCCCGAGACCGCACGCCCAGGTCCGCGCGCACCAGCGTCGGCTCCCCCGGCCCCGGCACCAGCCGCGTGTAGCCGCCGGCATGACCGGCGCGAGCGGCCCGCAGCAGCGTGCGGTCGAGGGTCGTGCCGGTCGGCGCAGCGGGGTGCGGAGCCGCGGCGGCCGCGCGGGCGGGGAACAGGTCGAACCCGCCGAGGGCGGCGACGGCCCCGCCGTACGTCGTCAGTTGGAGCAGTTCTCGGCGGCTCGGCTGCGCGGGCATGAGCTCATCCTCCCTGGCGAAGCCGGATTCCGCTGCGATGGGATAAGTTCGCGCGGAGATCTGCGGCGGTCGAGGTGGAGGCGCAAACCGGGTGACACAGGACACGGGGGCGGCAACGAGCGGAGCGGCGAGCGCGCCGCCCAACGACGTCGTCACGATCAAACTGCCGGCCGCGGGCGCCTATCTCTCGGTGCTGCGCACCGCCACGGCGGGCCTCGCCGCGCGCCTGGACTTCACCCTCGACGAGATCGAGGACCTGCGGATCGCCGTCGACGAGGCCTGCGCGATGTTGCTCAGCCAGGCCGTCGCCGGCGCTGACCTCGAGTGCGAGTTCGCCCTCGAGCTCGACCGGATGCGGGTCTCGGTCAGCGTGCTCACCGAGGACGGCCAGCAGCCGTCCCGAGACACCTTCGCGTGGACCGTGCTGTCCGCGCTGGCCGGCGAGGTCGACAGCGCCGCCGACGTGGACAACCGGGTGACGATCACCCTCACCAAGCGCCGCAGCGGCACGGCGTGAGCGGGAGCGCCCCGTGACCTCCGAGCCGCTGGGGACGCCGGCCATGGCGGCGCCGGACGGCGATTTGACCGTGGCCAGCGAGACGATGCCAGCGGGTCAGGCGGCAGCCGACGAGCCCGCGGTGGCGGCGGAGGACGTCGAGCTGACCGCGGACGTCGAGCGTGCCCAGCGGACCTCGCACGACCGCGCCCGCGCCCGGGAGCTGTTCGGCCGGCTCGCGGAGCTGCCGGACACCGATCCGCAGCGCCAGCGCGTGCGGGACGAGCTCGTCGAGATGCACCTGCCGCTGGTCGAATACCTGGCCCGGCGGTTCCGCAACCGGGGCGAGCCGCTCGACGACCTCATCCAGGTCGCCACGATCGGCCTGATCAAGTCCGTCGACCGCTTCGACCTGGAGCGGGGCGTCGAGTTCTCCACCTACGCCACGCCGACGATCGTCGGCGAGATCAAGCGGCACTTCCGCGACAAGGGCTGGGCCATCCGGGTCCCGCGGCGGCTGCAAGAGCTCAAGCTGTCGCTGACCAAGGCCACCAGCGAGCTGTCCCAGAAGAACGGCCGCGCCCCTACGGTGGCCGAGCTCGCGGCCCACCTCGAGATGACCGAGGAGGAGGTGCTCGAGGGTCTGGAGTCGGCGAACGCCTACTCCGCCGTGTCGCTGGACGCGCCCGACACCGGCGACGACGACTCCCCCGCGGTCGCCGACTCCCTCGGCGTCACCGACGAGTCGCTCGAGGGGGTCGAATACCGCGAGTCGCTCAAGCCGCTGCTGGAGAAGCTGCCGGCGCGGGAGAAGAAGATCCTGCTGCTGCGGTTCTTCGGCAACATGACCCAGTCGCAGATCGCCGCCGAGCTCGGCATCTCCCAGATGCACGTCTCCCGGCTGCTCGCCCGCACCCTCGCCCAGCTGCGCGAAGGCCTGCTCACCGAAGACTGAGTCAGGCCGGCGGCTCGTGCCGCTGCGCGAGCGTCAGGGCCGCGATCGCGGCCACCGCGACCACACCCACGCCGACGGTGACGCCGACCAGCGTCCCGCGTTGATACCAGGCGATGACCAGCCCGAAGAACTGGATGAGGTACGCCGGCGTGCGCGCCCACCGCCGCGCCCGCCAGACCCCGCGCCCGACCAGCAGGATGCCCACGCCGTACACAACGAGCAGCGCCCCGAGCGCGACGGCCACGCCCCGGTCGGAGGGGTGCCCGACCAGTGCGGCGATCGCGAAACCCAGGCCCGCGACGACCCCGGCGAGGCCCTCGAGCCCGAGCAACGCCGCGGCAACCGGTGAGGGGTGCACAGGCAGATCCTCCACTACGCTCGGTTGCATGCGTGCGCTGCTCGTCGTCAACCCCAAGGCGACGACCACGTCGCGGCGCACCCGGGACGTCCTCGCGCGCGCGCTCGGCAGCGACCTGAAGATCGACGCGGTCGAGACGCAGCGGCGTGGCCACGCGATCGAGCTCGGCCGGCAGGCGGTCGAAGAGGCCTACGAGCTGGTCGTGGTGCTCGGCGGCGACGGCACGGTCAACGAGGTCGTCAACGGCATGCTCGCGGACGGGCCGCGGGAGGACTCACCGGCGCTGGCCGTCGTCCCCGGCGGCAGCACCAACGTCTTCCACCGCGCGCTGGACATCCCGCGCGATCCGGTGGAGGCCACCGGCTCCCTGCTCGATGCGCTGCGCGAGGGCCGTAGCCGCACCATCGGGCTGGGCCGGGCCGACCAGCGGTGGTTCACCTTCGCGGCCGGCCTCGGGCTGGATGCCGACGCCGTCCGGGTGGTCGAGCGGGCCAGGGCGAAGGGGCGGGCCGCGACCCCCACCCGCTACGCCGCCGCGGCGCTGCGCCAGTTCTTCACCGGCACCGAGCGGCGCCGCCCCCCGATCACGCTGGAACGCCCTGGTCAGGAGCCGCTGCCGGGGCTCTTCCTCGGCATCGTGAGCAACACCGCGCCGTGGACGTATTTCGGCTCCCGGCCGGTGGTGACGACCCCGGCCGCCTCGTTCGACCGCGGGCTCGACCTGATCACGCTGCGCCGGATGCGCACCATCGGCACCCTGTGGGCGGCCGGCCGGATGCTGGGACCGAAGGGCATCCGCGGCCGGTCGGTGCTGGTGCTGGAGGACCTCGCCGAGTTCACGCTCGCCGCCGACGCGCCGATGCACCTGCAGGTCGACGGCGACTACCTCGGCGAGGCGCAGCGGGTGCGTTTCACGGCCGTCCCGGCCGCGCTTCGGGTCATCTGCTGACGACCGGGCGGCGTCGGCAAGGTCCTCGCCACGACCGGTGAAATTGCCGTAGTTGCACGGTTTTCCCGGCTTCTCCCCCCTCGGAGTCGGCGGATCGGAGCGCCGGTGGGGGTGCCGGGGGCACGGATGTGACGTAGACGACAGCGGCACGGCCCACGAAGTGCTTGCAGGTGCTTGCACTTGACCGAACGGCGTTCTACCGTCAGCCGAAGAAGTGGTCTGGACGTAGCCCGAGCGAACCACTAGCGTCGCGAAAGCCCGGTCGTGATCTTGCGAGAGTGACCGGTCCGGGTCACTTCGTGAAAGTATTCACAAAGTGGACGGACTGCCCCACGGGGCGGGGATCGGTGCCTCGGCGCCCTGACCCAGTGTCCGACGGCGAGGCCCACGTCTCGCCCTGACGGAGGGAAGACCGCATGGACTGGCGACACCGTGCCGCCTGCCGTGACGAAGACCCCGAGCTCTTCTTCCCCATCGGTACGACGGGACCGGCGCTGCTCCAGGTGGAGGAGGCCAAGGCCGTCTGTCGTCGGTGCAGTGTGATCGACGACTGCCGCGCGTGGTCGATCGAGTCCGGCCAGGAGGCCGGCGTGTGGGGCGGCCTGTCCGAGGACGAGCGCCGCGTCCTAGTTCGCCGTGGGCTGCGCACCGAGGTGCACAGCGGCGTCCGCGTCGAGATCCCCGCCACGCTGCACAGCGCCTGAGGGAGCCGCCCGTGGCCGAGCGTTATCGCCGGCTGCCGCTCGTGGCGCGCGAGTCTCGCGGGTCGCGCGCTGCCGTCTGGCGGTTCCGGCTGGGCTTCGCGCTGCTGCTGCTCGCGATCATCATCGGCCTGGTGTTCCTCTACCGGGCGTTGACCGGCGGCAACGGCGAGGGCAGCCCGGGTGTCGGCACGGCACCCGCGCCGGCGCTGTCAGGCGCGGGGTTCGGGCACCCGGACCTGCACCGTGGCGACCGTCCCGCCCTCCGGTCGTGAGTCGAGGCTGAGGCTGCCGTCGAGCTCGGTCTCGACGAGTGTGCGCACGATCTGGAGCCCGAGCCGGTGCGAGGCGGCCGGGTCGAACCCGGGCGGCAGGCCGCGGCCGTCGTCGAGCACGTCCACCCGCAGTCCGCTGCCCTCGGTGCGCACGGCCGCCAGCTCGACCGTGCCGCCGGGCGGGCGTCCGGCGTCGCCGCCGTCGGCGAACCCGTGCTCGACGGCGTTCTGGAGCAGCTCCGTGACGACCATGGCGAGCGGCGTTGCCACCTCGGCCGGCAGGACCCCGAAGCTGCCCTGCCGCCGCACCCGCACCCCGTCCGGCGCCGAGACCTCGGCCACCATGGCCACGATCCGCTCGGCGATGTCGTCGAACCGGACCCGCTCGTCCAGGCTGCCGGACAGCGTCTCGTGCACGACGGCGATGGACGACACCCGCCGTACCGACTCCTCCAGCGCTGCCTGCGCCTCCGGCACGGAGGTGCGGCGGGCCTGCAGCCGCAACAGGGCGGCCACGGTCTGCAGGTTGTTCTTGACCCGGTGGTGGATCTCCCGGATCGTCGCGTCCTTGCCGATCAGCTGCCGCTCTCGGCGGCGCAGCTCGGTGACGTCGCGGACGAGCACCAGCGCACCGATGTGCTCACCACCCGGCCGCAACGGGATCGAGCGCAGCTGCACGACCGCGTCGTGGGCGTCGATCTCACCCAGTCGCGGTGAGCGGCCGGCCGCGACCGCGGCCACCGGCTCGTCCAGCGGAGCCGACCCCGGAGTGGCCAGCCCCGCGGTGACCTCGTCGAGGCGCAAACCGACGAGGTCACCGAGGTGCCCGAGGCGGCGGTACGCCGAGAGCGCGTTCGGGCTGGCGAACGAGACCGTCCCATCGGCATCGAGACGGATCAGCCCGTCGCCCACCCGCGGGCCGCTACCGTCGTCCGGACCCTCGCCGGGGTGCGGCCAGGAGCCTTCGGCGAGCATCTGCGCCAGCTCACCGGCGCTGCGCAGGTAGGCGATCTCGAGCCGGCTCGGAGTCCGCACCGCGGCCAGGTTGGTGTCGCGGGCGACGATCGCCACCACCCGCCCCTGCCGGATCACCGGGATCGCCTCCTCCCGGACCGGCACACCGCCGAGCCAGACCGGGTCGCCCTCACGGCAGATCCGTTGTTCGAGGAGCGCCACGGCCAGCTGCGGGCGTTCCACCGAGCTGGCGGCGAGGCCGACGACGTCGTCCTGGTAGGCGGTCGGGCCCGTGGTCGGACGCATCTGCGCGACCGCGACGAAGCGGCCCGGGTCCGGCGCGACGAACAGGATCAGGTCGGCGAAGGAGAGGTCGGCGAGCAGCTGCCAGTCGGCAACCAGCCGGTGCAGGTGGTCGACGTCGGCGCCGCCGAGCCCGTGCTCGGCCAGCAGCTCGTCCATCGTCGGCACCGGATCATTGTCGTGGACGCCGCCGCGCCGCGTGCTGAGGCACGCAAGCGAGGGAGAACGCCGCCAGGGGCCCGAGCAGCCGCCAACATGCTCCGCGAGCTGGTCGGGTTCCTGGCAAGGCCGCACCGAGCGCCGCGTGCTGAAGCACGCAAGCGAGGGAGAACGCCGCCAGGGGCCCGAGCAGCCGCGGAGATCAGGCGACGAGGCCGAGGCGGCGCAACTCCACGGTGAGGTCGTGCGGGTTGGTCGAGGCGGCCATTGCGGCGTCCAGGGTGATGACGCCGTCCCGGATCAGCGCGACCAGGTGCTGGTCGAAGGTCTGCATGCCGTAGAAGGCGCCTTCGGAGATCAGCGCGTTGATCGTCGACGTCTTGTCCGGGTCGGAGATGGCGTCGGCGATGCGCCCCGTGTTGACGCAGACCTCCATCGCGACGCAGCGACCCTCACCGTCGGCTCGCGGGACCAGCCGCTGGCAGATGATGCCGCGCAGCGAGCCGGCGAGCGCGAGCCGCACCTGCTTCTGCTCGTGCGGCGGGAAGAAGTCGATGACGCGGTTGATCGTCTCCTGCGCGTCGGTCGTGTGCAGCGTCGACATGACGAAGTGGCCGGTCTCGGAGGCGGCCAGCGCCGCCTTGACCGTCTCCTGGTCACGCATCTCGCCGACGAGGATGACGTCCGGGTCCTGCCGCATCGCCGCGCGCAGCGCGACGGCGAAGTCGTCGGTGTCGACTCGCACCTCGCGCTGGTTGATCATCGCCAGCTTGTCGAAGTGCAGCACCTCGATCGGGTCCTCGATCGTGACGCAGTGCACCTCGCGGTTGGTGTTGATGTGGTCGATCATGCCGGCGAGCGTGGTCGTCTTGCCGGAGCCGGTCGGCCCGGTGACGAGCACGAGGCCGCGCGGCTCGAGCGCCAGGTTGGCGATGACCGGCGGCAGCCCGAGCTCGTCGAGCGGAATCGCCCCGACCGACACGCGCCGGAAGACCAGACCGGCGGAGCCGCGGGACCGGAACGCGTTGACGCGGAACCGGCCGACGCCGGCCAGCGAGTAGGCGAAGTCGGCCTCGTTGGTCCGGTCGAACTCCTCGACCAGGTCGGCGCGGAGCACCTCGCGCACCATGGTCTCGGTGTCGGCCGCGGTGAGGTCGCGGGTCTGCAGCTTGCGTAGCCGGCCGTCGATGCGCACCCGGGGCGGGGACCCGACCTTGCAGTGCAGGTCGGAGCCACCGCACTCGACGAGCGCGCGCAGGAACGGCTCGATCGTGAGAGTCGACGTCACGATGGTTAGTTCGGCCATCCGTGGGCCGCTCTTGACCCGGCTGGGCGAATGCGTGCGCCGAACGGCGCAGCGATCAGTCGATCACCGCGATGACGTCACCCTCCTGGACGACGTCCCCCTCGTTGACCCGGACCTCCTGGACGGTCCCCGCCGACTCCGCCAGCACCGGGATCTCCATCTTCATCGACTCGAGGATGACCAGCGTGTCGCCGTCCTCCACCTGGTCGCCGGCGGACACGACGACCTTCCAGACGTTGGCGACCATCTCGGCGTGGACTTCTTCGGCCACGGGCCCTCCCGGCTCGACCGTGCTGACGTGGGCACCCATCCAACCAGGGACCGCTCCCCGGCCGGCCGGTCAGGGCCGCTGGTCGAGCTCGCGCTGCAGCCGCTCCGCCGTGGACTTCCAGTGCGCCGCCTCGGCCTGCCACTTGCGCAGCTCGCTGAGCAGCCCGCTCACCACGTCCTCGCTCACCTGGTCCGGCTGCCCCACCTCATGTCCGGCCGTGCGGGCCTTGACCAGCACCACCAGGAAGCCGACGCCGAACGCGAGCGTGAGCAGCAGCAGGACGCCGATGAGTGCTGCCGTCAACGGCGCATCCGGTCGATGAGCCCGGTGTCGTAGTCGCCGGACAGGTACGCCGGGTCGGCGAGCAGCTCGGTGAAGAACGGCAGGTTGGTCTTCAACCCCTCGATGCGGAACGACGCCACCGCGGCCCGGGCCCGCTCCACCGCCTCGTCGCGGTCGACGCCCCAGGTGCACAGCTTGGCCAGCAACGGGTCGTAGAAGGGCGTGACGGTGTTGCCGGCGGCGTACCCGGCATCGACCCGCACCCCCTCCCCGGCGGGCTCCTCCCACGCGGTGACCGGGCCGGGCGCCGGCAGGAACCGCTTCGGGTCCTCGGCATAGACCCGCAGCTCGATCGCGTGCCCGCGCGCGGTGACCGCGTCCAGGTCAGCCGCCGGCAGGTCACCGGCGGCGATGCGCAGCTGCTCCTCGACGAGGTCGACGCCGGTGACCAGCTCGGTGACGGGGTGCTCGACCTGCAGCCGCGTGTTCATCTCGAGGAACACGTAGTCCTGGGCCTTGGGATCGACCAGGCATTCGACCGTGCCGGCGTTGCGATAGCCGACGGCCTCGGCCGCCCGGACCGCTCCGGCGAGCATCCGCTCGCGCAGCTCGGTCGACACACCCGGCGAGGGGGTTTCTTCGGCCACCTTCTGGTGCCGGCGCTGCACCGAGCAGTCCCGCTCGCCGAGCGCGACGACCCGGCCGTCGGCCAGCCCGAGCACCTGCACCTCGACGTGCCGGGCGTTCTCGAGATAGCGCTCGAGCAGGATCGCGGGGTTGGCGAAGAACCGTTCGGCGCGGGTGCGCGCCGTCTCGAACGCCGCCCGCAGCTCGTCGTCGTCCCGGGCCACGCCCATGCCGATGCCACCGCCGCCGGCCGCCGCCTTGACCATGACGGGGTAGCCGATCGTCGCGGCGGCCTCGAGCGCGGCCGCGACGTCCGCGACCGGTTCCTCGGTGCCGGCGGCGACCGGCACACCGGCAACGCTCATCCGGTTGCGCGCTCGCACCTTGTCGCCCATCGCGTCGATGGCGTCCGGCGCGGGGCCGACCCAGGCCAGCCCCGCGTCGAGAACCGCCTGGGCGAACGCCGCGTTCTCGGCGAGGAAGCCGTAGCCCGGGTGGATCGCCTGCGCGCCGGTGCGGGCGGCCGCCTCCAGGATGCGGTCGATCGCAAGGTAGGACTCGGCCGGCGGCGGCGGTCCGAGCAGCACCGCCTGGTCGGCTTCGCGGACGAACGGCAGGTCGGTGTCGGCCTCGGAGTGCACGGCGATCGTGCGCAGCCCGAGCCGCGCGGCCGTGCGCAGCACCCGGCGGGCGATCTCTCCGCGGTTGGCGACGAGCAGCGACTCGAACACGCGACAGCCTTTCCCTCACCGGCGCCTGCGGCGGCGATCCGCCCGGCACACTACTGGTGTGGGGCTCGCGGTCGTGGCGCTGATCGGTGCGGTCGCGGTCGGCTGGGCCGGCGGCGGGTCGTGGGCGCGGCTGAGCGCGCTGACGTTGCGCCGGCGCCGGCTGGTGGTCGCGGCGGTGCTGGCGCAGGCCGGTGGGGCCGCCGTGGGCGTGCTGGGGGTGGCCGACCCGCGGCGCGCCTACGTCGTCGGGCTGGCGGTGTCCGCCCTGTGCGCGGCCGCGTTCTGCGCGCGCAACCTGCGGGTGGCCGGGGTGCCCCTGATCACGCTGGGGCTCGCTGCCAACGCGGTCGTCGTCGCGGCCAACGGCGCGATGCCGGTCTCGATCGTGGCGGCGCTGCACGCCGGGGTGCCGACCACCGAGATCGCCGCCGGCGACGACCCCCGGCACGAGATCGCCGGGACCGGCACGGCGCTGCGCTCGCTCGGCGACGTGATCCCGGTGCCGCTGCCGGTGCGACCCGAGATCGTCAGCCCCGGCGATGTGCTGGTGGCGGCGGGTCTGGCCGAGCTGGTCGCGGTGGGCATGCTCCGGCGCCGTACCTCCTGACCCGTAGGCTGGGGAACGACCCTCACCCGCGATGGCAGACCGTCGCGACCCGCACCCGAAGGACGGACGATGGCGAAGAAGGCTCGCAAGCGCCGGGCACGGAAGAAGAACAAGGCCAACCACGGCCGGCGCCCCAACGCCTAGTCCACGAGCGGCTCAGCCGGCGCGGTGCTGCCAGCCGGCCCACGCGCTCTCGACCATGTCGCGCAGGTCATAGCGCGACGACCAGCCGAGCTCCCGGTTGATCCGGTCGACGACCGCCGCGTAGGCGGCCGGGTCCCCGGGCCGGCGGTCGACGACGACCGGCTCCACGTCGATGCCGGTGACGTCGCGGACCACCTCGAGCACCTCGCGGACGCTGACGCCCTGCCCGCGACCGATGTTGAACACGCGGTACGCCGGCACCTCGTCGCCGTTCGCCAGCCGGCCGGCCGCGAGTTGGCGAGCCGCCGCGACGTGCGCGTCGGCGATGTCGCTGACGTGGACGTAGTCGCGGATGCAGGTGCCGTCCGCGGTCGGGTAGTCGGCGCCGAAGATGCGCGGCGGCTCGCCGGAGCTGAGCGCCTGGAACGCCAGCGGGATCAGGTTGAACACGCCGGGGTCGCCGAGCTCGGGCGAGGCGGCACCCGCGACGTTGAAGTAGCGCAGCGCCATCACCCGCAGCCCGGTGGCCGTCGCCACGTCGCGCGCCGCCCACTCGCCCACCAGCTTCGACGTGCCGTAGGGGCTCATCGGGACCGTCGGTGAGTCCTCGGTGACGAGCTCGGTCGGCGGCGTGCCATAGGTGGCCGCGCTGCTGGAGAACAGGAACGCCGACAGCTCGGCGTCGACGGCAGCGCGCAGCAGCTCGATGGTGCCGGTGACGTTCTGCTCGTAGTAGGTCAACGGGTCGGCGACGGATTCGCCCACCTGCTTCTTCGCGGCGATGTGGACGATGCCGTGGACGTCGTGGTCGCGCAGGGTGCGGCGGACGAGGTCGCGGTCGAGGATCGAGCCCTCCACCAGCGGAGCGGCACCGACCCGGGTGCGATCGCCGGTGGACAGGTCGTCGAGGACGACGACGCCCTCACCTCGTTCCAGCAGCGCGGCGACGACATGCGCGCCGATGTACCCGGCGCCGCCGGTGACGAGCCAGGCCACTATTCGGCGCGGAACTCGATGGTGCCCAGCTCGACCCGCACCTGCTGCAGCCGGACGATCACCCGCTCCCGCAGGCTGTCCGGGGCGGTGTCACCGCCGCAGCAGCGGGCGACCAGGGCCTTGACGTCCTGCTCGAGGCCGAACTGGCGCAGGCAGGGGGCGCACTCGTCGAGGTGCTGGCGGACCTTGTGCCGGCCGGCCTCGTCGATCTCGCCGTCGAGGTAGAGGTAGACCTGCTCGATGACCTCGGAACAGTCGACCTCGTGCGGGTTGCCGCAGCTCATCTGTCGGCCTCGCCATCTGCCGTGACCTGCTCGGGACGGATGTAGCCGCGGTCAAGGGCGTATTGCTCCAGCGCCTTGCGCAGCGCTCGGCGGCCGCGGTGCAGCCGCGACATCACCGTGCCGATCGGCGTGCCCATGATGTCGGCGATCTCCTTGTAGGCGAAGCCCTCGACGTCGGCGAGGTAGACCGCCATCCGGAACTCCTCCGGCAGCGACTGCAGCGCCTCTTTGACGTCGGAGTCGGGCAGGTGCTCGAGGGCTTCGACCTCGGCCGACTTCAGCCCGCTGGAGGTGTGCGACTCCGCGGCGGCCAGCTGCCAGTCCTCGACGTTCTCGCTGTCGGACTGCTGGGGCTCGCGCTGCTTCTTGCGGTAGTTGTTGATGAACGTGTTGGTGAGGATCCGGTAGAGCCAGGCCTTGAGGTTGGTGCCTTCCTCGAACTGGTGGAAGGCGGCGAAGGCCTTGACGAACGTCTCCTGCACGAGGTCTTCGGCGTCGGCCGGGTTGCGGGTCATGCGCAGCGCCGCCGAGTAGAGCTGGTCGAGGAACGGCATCGCCGTCTGTTCGAAGCGCGCGCTGCGCTGCTCGAGCGTCTCCTCGGCCATGGGGCCGGATGCTATTGCAGCGGCCGCCGCGAGATCCGCGGGGCGCTCGGGGAGCACCGCGCACCCGCCGCGGGGGTCCAGGAGCGCAGGGCTGCCGGTCACGACCGCTGCAACGCCGCTGTCGCGCCTACGATTCCCGTGTGACCCAGCGTTCGCCGGCGGTGGAGGACTACCTCGAGACGATCTACGAGCTCGAGGAGTCCGGCATCCCGCCGATGCGAGCGCGGCTGGTCGAGCGGCTGAAGGTCTCCGCGCCCACCGTGTCCGAGACCGTCGCCCGGCTGGAGCGGGAGGGCTATCTGCGCATCGACGACCAGCGGGTGCTGCGGCTCACCGACCGCGGCCTCGGCGCGGCGACGGCGGTGATGCGCCGGCACCGGCTCGCCGAACGGCTGCTCGTCGATGTGCTGAAGGTGCCCTGGCATCAGGTGCACGAGGAGGCGCACCGGCTCGAGCACGCGATCAGCGAGACGCTGGAGCCTTACCTGGTCAAGGTGCTCGGCGACCCGGGCAGCTGCCCGCACGGCAACCCGATCCCCGGCTCGGTCAACACCGTCGACACCGCCGGTCAGGTCGCGCTGACCGAGCTGCCCGCCGGGGAGACCGCGGTCGTCCGCCGGATCGACGAGGAGATCGAGGCCAAGCCGGACGCGATGATGGCCTTGGAGCGGCAGCTGCTGATGCCCGGCCACCCGGTGACGGTGGTGACCGCCGCCGACGGTGAGCTGCTGCTGCGCAGCGACGTGGGCGACGCCCGGCTCGCGCTCGCGGTGGCCGGCAAGGTCTACGCCAGCCGCTGACCCGCCCATCGCTGCTCGGCCAGCCACCGGGTGACGGCGTCGACCACCGGGGCGGTGCGGCGCAGCGCGTGATCGCCCGGCACGGCCGCGACCCGCACCCCGGGCGGGAACTCGGCCGGGCCGCCGAAAGGATCCCGCTCGCCCTGTACGACGAGCAGCGGGACGGTGACGAGCGCGAGCTCCTCCGCCCGGGACCGCTCCGGCCGCCGCGGCGGGCGCAGCGGGAACGCCAGGCACAGCACCGCATCGGCGCCGACCACGCTCGCCGTTCGGCAGGCCACCCGGGCGCCACTGCTGCGCCCGCCGACGACCAGCGGCCCGGGCAAACGGCTGCGCAGCTGCCCGACCACCTCGGTCCAGGCGGCGTCCAGCCGCGGCGCCGGCTCGGGCGCCCGCCGGCCCCGCACCCGATAGGGCTGTTCCACCCGCGCCACTGTCCAGCCGGTGGCCGTCAAAGCGCCGCTGACCGCGACCAGGTCGGGCGCGTCGATCCCGCCACCGGCGCCGTGGCCGAGCACGACCAACCCGCCGGCCCGGGGGCCCGCCGTACCCGCCGATGGCGCCGGCCGGCTCACGTGTGCCCGCGCGGGCCCGCCCAACGTGGGCAGCTCCAGCACGTCGCCCTCGGGGGTGGCGGTCGTGGTGCGGCTTTTGTCGTTCACCGCGTTCTTCCGCCCCCTCTGGGTAGTCTGCGGCCATGTCGTCTCCCGTGCCGGTCGTCCCGATCGGGGCGGCCGGCGGCAGCGACGACCTGCACTACGAGCGGTTCCTGCGCGCGGTCGTGCGCCGCCAGCTCGAGGACTGGCTGCCGCCGCGACCGCTCACGTTGCTGGACCTGTCGGTGCAGAGCCCACAGCTGCTGCGGCTCATGATCGACCGAGGCCACACCGTGGTGCACGCCGAGTCCCGGACCCGCCGCCTCGACATCGCCCCGCACCACGACCTCGGTCCCGGCCGGCTGCACACCGTGCACGGCGACCCGCGGTTGCTCGACTGGGTCGGCGACGCAGCCGTGGACGGGGTCGTGGCCGAGGGCGGCGTGCTGTCGGAGTCACTGGCGGCCGAGGTGACGGTGGAGGAGATCCACCGGGTGCTGCGTCCCGGCGGCCGGCTGCTGCTGTCCGTGGACAGCCTGGTGGCCGGGCTGTCCCGACTCGCCGACCAGGGGCGATGGGCCGAGCTGGCCGACGTGCCGGCGGCCGACGTCGTGCTGATCCCCGGTGATGACGAAACCGTGTCGCGCTGCTTCTGGCCGGAGGAGCTGCACGGGATGCTCGCCGGCTGCGGCTTCGAGGTCGAGTGGATCCGGCCGCGGACGGTGCTGGCCGAGCAGACCGTCGTCCGCGCGCTGAGCCTCGACCCGGACCAGCTGCCGTCACTGGTGGCGACCGAGCTGGCCCTGTCCGTCCGCCGGCAGGGCGAGTCGATCGGCGGCTGGTTGGTGGCCAGCGCCCGCAAGCGCTGAGCGGTCAGCGCTGGCTGGGGGGCCGGCCGGCTTCGGCGCGCTGCTGGCAGTCGACGCAGCGCGCCGCCTCGGGCCGGGCCTCGAGCCGCTCCTCGGGCAGCTCGGCGCCGCAGTCGACGCAGCGGCCGTAGGTGCCGGCCTCGATGCGCGCCAGCGCCTCGCGGACCCGCTCCTGCTGCGCGCGGACGATCTCGATCGTCGCCTCTTCGCGGTCGGCGGTGACGAGGTTGGTGCCGCTGTCGGCCGGGTGCTGGTCGACGGTGGTCAACTCGCCGGGATCTCCGGCGGCGTGCTGGACGGTCTCGAGCGACGCCTCCAGCTCTGCGAGCAGTTGCTCCAGCCGAGAACGTGCGACCGTGGCCTCCACCGACTCCTCCTTCGACGGCGGGGCCGCAACGGCCCGCCTCGCTAGTCTCCACGCATGCCCAGCGCCCGGCGTGGCAACGACCGGCGGCCGCTCGGCCCGCCCTGGTGGCAGCCGGCACGGGCAGTCGCCGCGCTGCTGCTCGCCGGCGCTCCTGTCACCCTGCTTCCCACCCCGTCGGTGGCGGAACCGTCCACGGGAGGGATTCGGCTGCCGGCGCCGGTGCACGGCGTCGACCCCCTCACCACCGTCGATCTCGGGCTGCGACCGGACCGGCTGCTGACCTCGCAGGTGCCCGGCCGGGTGGTCAACCGGGAGGCGCTGACGGTCGCGCTCGGACCGGCCGGGGCGCCGGTCGACGTGGTCGACGAGCAGCACCTGGTCATCCACGGCTCGGGCAACTACGTGATCCGGGAGCTGGGGCCGGCGCGGGAGGCGGTCGGGCTGGGTGCGACGGTGCCGCCGGTGCTCGACCTCGGCACCGTCGTCTGGCAGGGCTTCTCCCCCGGCCGCCGGACGCTGGCCGCCCGGCTGCGGCTCGACCCGGGCATCGAGGCGGGGCGGCTGCCGATGCAGGTCGCGATCGGGTTCCGCGGCCGCGACGGTCGAGCGCAGCCGCTCGGGCCGGGGGCGACGGCGCCGGCTGACGGCACGGTCACGGTCACGCTCACCAACGCCACCACCCGC
>DASTWK010000045.1:0-42131 GCA_035776655.1 Mycobacteriales bacterium
GGTGCCGCCGGGGCAGGCACCGGCGCTGCTCGCCGGTGACTTCAGCGGGATGCCGGGCCCCGACCAGCTGCGGGCCGGCCCCGGCTGGCCGCACGCGGACACGACGCACGCTCTCCGGTTCATCGAGCAGGGCGGCGCGACCTGGCTGATCGCGCTCGACGGGACCGTCATCGGCGAGGCCGGCACCAAGGCGCCGCCGGACGCCGACGGCCGGGTGGAGATCGGTTACGGCCTGGCTCCCGGCAGCCGCGGCCGGGGCCTCGGCACCGGCGCCGTTCGGGCGCTCGTGGCGGAGCTGTGGCGGCAGCCCGGCGTACGGGCCCTCGACGCCGAGGTGGCCGTGGACAACGTGGCCTCCCGCCGGCTGCTGGAGCGGCTGGGGTTCCAGCGGGTCGCCGGCAGCAGCGAGTTCGACCGGTTCGAGCTGACCCCGAGTTGACGGTTTACCCGCCTGGATGCGATGGTAAGGGGGACCTAAGTACGGCGGCGGGCGAAGGAGAGCCTGGGTGCTCGGCAACTTCATCATCGGGCTGCGCGAGGGGCTCGAGGCATCGCTCGTCGTCGGCATCCTGGTGGCCTACCTGGTCCGCACCGGTCACCGCGACCGGCTGAAGCCGGTGTGGGCCGGCGTCCTCACCGCCGTCGCCCTGTCCGCCGCCGTCGGCGCGATGCTCACCTACACCTCGGCGACGCTGTCCGGCTCGGCGCAGGAGGCGTTCGCCGGCGTCACCAGCCTGGTGGCGGTCACGTTCGTGACCTGGATGATCTTCTGGATGCGGCGCACCTCCCGCTTCCTCAGCCGCGACCTGCAGGGCAAGCTGGCGCAGGCGCTGACGATGGGCACCGCCGCGCTCGCCCTCACCGCGTTCCTCGCCGTCGGACGGGAAGGGTTGGAGACCGCGGTCTTCCTCTGGTCGGCCATCCAGGCCACCAGCGACGGCGTCCAACCGGTGGTCGGCGCGCTGCTCGGCATCGCCGTCGCGGTCGTTCTCGGCTATCTCATCTACAAGCGGTCGATCAAGCTCAACCTGGCCACGTTCTTCAAGGTGACCGGCGCCGGCCTCGTGGTCGTGGCCGCGGGCGTCCTGTCCTACGGCGTGCACGACATGCAGGAGGGTGGGCTGCTGCCCGGCCTCAACTCGCTCGCGTTCGACGTGACCCACCAGGTGCCGCTGTCGAGCTGGTACGGCGCGCTGCTGCACGGCATCATCGGCTTCACGCCGGACACCACCTGGCTGCAGCTGGCGGCCTTCGTCGCCTACGTCGTGCCGGTGATGGTGCTGTTCTTCCGCCAGCCGCGGACGGCGGCGGGCACGCCGGCGGCGGCTCCGAGCGCGGCCGAGGCACCGGCCGCGGCCACGCCGCCCGACCCCCAGCCGGCCCACCCCCAGCCCCCGATCCTCAACGCCGGCAAGGCTGCCGCGTCCGACCCGAAGGTCCGGGCCAGCACCCGCTGAACCCGCGTCACCGTCCGACCCCCACTGCCTTGGAGGAACGCGCCGTCATGCGCCTGCGCCCGAGTCGTCCTGTTGTGCTCGCTCTCACGGCGGTTGCCGTGACGGCAGGAGTCGCCGGCTGCGGCGGGTCCGCCGCCCGCACGATCGATGTGACGATGACCAGCAGCAGCTGTCAGCTCGCCAAGAGCTCCTTCCCTGCCGGCAAGACCGCGTTCAAGGTCGACAACACCAGCGGGCAGGAAGGCGAGGCCTACGTCTACGACGGCAGCGGCAACAAGGTCGACGAGGTCGAGGGCATCGCCGACGGCACCAGCCGCACGCTGACGGTCTCGCTGGACGCGGGCCGCTACCAGTTCGCCTGCAAACCCGAGGGCAAGGACAACCGGACCCCGTTCACCGTGACGAAATAGCCGATATCCGGCGGCGGCTACGTAGGGTGATTCACCCGTTTGCCGCATCAAGTCGCGAGATCGCCCGGGTACTTTTCTTCCATGGTCCGCTGGCCCGAGCCACCTGAGCTGCGCCGGTGCGCTCTCGCGGTGGCCGTGCTGCACGACCTCGACGTCATCCCCGCGATCGACGGCATCGTGCTGCCGGGGCCGCCCGCGGTGGAGGTGCCGTGGACCGAGTGCCGCCGCGCGCTCGGCGGGGTGGAGCCGGAGACCGACGACGGCCGACACCGGTTGGCGCGCTGGTTGCTGCTGCGCCGCTGGCTCGCCGACCACAGCCTCGACGACCTGGTCGAGCGGGCGCGGCCGTTCGGGGCCGCGGTGGAGTCACCGCTGCACCCGGGTCTGGACTGGGTACGCCGGCGGGTGCTCGGCGACGCCCTCGACATCGGCATCGGCTTCGTCGGGCTCGACCCGCGCGACGTCGACCGGGTGCTGCCGGTGCCGCAGCTGCTGCTCGACAGCGCGGGCGTCGATGCGGATGCCTGGTGGCCGTCAACGGTCGTCTACCTGGAACAGATGGGCACGATGGCGAGCGAACGGCTCGTCCGCACGCCCGAAGCGCCGCTGCGACCGATGGGTGACTGCGACGTCGTGACGCTGCTGGCATCGCTCACGTTCCGGGCCGCGCTGGTCGAGGGCGTGCCGGACGGCATGCGCACCGTTGCCGTCCCCATGCGCACCCGCGGTTGGCTCGACCTGTCCCGCGTCGATCCGGCCTTCTCGGCCGCGGCGGCGCGGCTCACCGCGCCGGAGGACCGGGGCTTCAGCCGGCCGCTGCTCGTCACCCGCGAGGAGGTCGCGCTGCCGGCCGAGGGCGGCGACGTCGTCCGGTCAGCGATCGAGGACCGGATCGCGCCGGTCATCGATCTGCGCGACGTCCTCTACCACCGCATGTGACGGGGCGCGGTCGGGCCGGCGCATCGAGGGCGCCGCGTCGGCATCGTTGATGCGCAACGCGAGGAACGCCGAGAACAGGGCCACCGCGGCCGCGGTCAGGAACGCCAGGTGGTAGGCGCGGGCGTTGGGTGCCGGGTGACCGTGGACGAGGTGGATCACCCCGACCGCTGAGATGACGGTGCTCAACACGGCCACCCCGACCGCACCGGACAGCTGACGGCCGGCGTTGAACATCGTCGAGGCCCGGCCGGTCGACGCACCGGAGATGGTGGCGAACGCGGCGGCCTGGGCCGGCACGAAGACCTGCGACATGCACAGCCCCAGCGCGAGCATGAGCCCGCGCATCTCCCACAGGCTGGCGGTGAACGGCACCCGGCCGACGAGCCCCAGCACGATCGAGACGCCGATGAGGCCGGCCATCATCAGCCGGCGTGGGCCGATGCGCGGATAGATGCGGCCGGACAGCTGCGCGCCGGTCATGATGCCGATCGCTTCCGGGAAGGTGCTCAGCCCGGACTGCAGCGCCGACACCCGGAACCCGTCCTGGTAGAACAACGCGACCAGGAACAGGCTGCCCAGGAACGCCCCGGTGCCGAGCACGATGACCAGTGTGGTGTCGGCGAACAGCCGGTTGGTGAACAGGCGGAGATCGAGCATCGGCTGCGCCACCCGCAGCTCGACCCGCACGAGCAGGGCCAGCAGCACGACGCCGGCCGCACCGCACGCGACGATCTCGGGCGAGCTCCAGCCGTGGCCCGGCCCCTCGCTCAACGCGAACATCAGCGAGCCGAGGCCGGCGCCAGCCAGGACGAAGCCGGCCAGGTCGAACTCCCCCGGCTCGTCCTGTTTCTGCTCGCGCAGGAACAGCACCGCGAACGTGAGCCCGGCGATGCCGATCGGCACGTTGACATAGAAGGCCCACCGCCAGGACAGGTCCGTCACAAGCAACCCACCGAGGACGGGCCCGATGGCCGGTGCGAATGCCGTCGGGACGATGAGGATGCGCGAGGCGCGCACCCGCTCGTGCGGCGGGAACGTGCGGAAGAGCATCGCCATCCCGACCGGCGCGAGCATGCCGCCGCCCACTCCCTGCAGCACCCGGAACACGATCAGCGCGGACAGCCCTGGTGCGATGCCGCACAGCGCCGAGGCCGCGGTGAAGAAGACCAGCGCGGCGAGGAACACCCGCCGGGTGCCGAACCGGTCGCCCAGCCAGCCCGATGCCGGCATGAACACGGCGAGGCTGACCAGGTAACCGACGACAACCGTGCCGACCTGCGCGGCCGGCACGCCGAAGTCACGGCCCAGCTGCGGCAACGCCACGTTGACGATCGTCGTGTCCATGATCGTCATGAACAGCGCGAGGACATAGACGACGCTGACGCTGACCTTCGGGCTGAGCCGGTCGGCGAACATCCCTAGTGCAGCGCGGGGTCGTGCTGGGCGACGGCCTCGACGACCGCCCGCGCCACCTCCTGCGCGGTGAGGCCGGCGCCGGCGAGCACCTCCGCTCGCTTGCCCTGGGCGAGGAACTGCTGCGGCAGGGCGAACGACCGCACCGGCGTACGCACCCCTCGGGCCCGAACCTCACGGGCCACCGCGTCACCGATACCGCCGGCCGCACCGTTGTCCTCGACGGTGACGACCCGCCCGTGCGCGGCCGCGAGCGCGGGCAGCGCCGCGTCGACCGGCAGCACCCACCGCGGGTCGACCACCGTGACGCCAATCCCTTGCGCCTGCAGGCGTTCGGCGACCTCGAGCACCAGCGGCGCGAGCGCGCCCACCGAGACCAGCAGCACCTCCGCGTCCTCGTCGCGACGCAGCACGTCCATCTCGCCGACGCGGTCCAGTGCCGGCACGTCGGCATCCGCCACCGAGGCCTTGGGGAACCGCAGCGCGGTCGGGCCCTCGGACCAGTCGACCGCTTCCCGCAACAGCTCACGCAGCCGGGTGGCATCCCGCGGCGCCGCCACTCGCATGCCCGGCACGACACCGAGGATCGACAGGTCCCACATGCCGTTGTGCGAGGCGCCGTCGTCGCCGGTGACCCCGGCGCGGTCGAGCACGAACGTCACCGGCAGCCGGTGCAGGGCCACGTCCATCAGCACCTGGTCGAACGCGCGGTTGAGGAACGTCGCATAGACGCAGACGACCGGGTGCAGCCCACCGGTGGCGAGACCGGCGGCCGAGGTCACCGCGTGCTGCTCGGCGATGCCGACGTCGAAGACCCGGTCGGGGAACGCCTGCGCGAACGGGTGCAACCCCACCGGACGCAGCATCGCCGCGGTGATGGCGACGACGTCGTCACGCTCGTGACCGAGGCCGACCATCTCCTCGGCGAACACATGCGTCCACGACCGCGGCGCGACACCGACCGGCCGGCCGGTGACCGGGTCGATGACCGGTACGCCGTGGAAGTTGTCGGCCTCGTCGTCCTCCGCCGGCTTGAAGCCGTGCCCCTTCTGGGTCAGGCAGTGCACGATGACGGGCGCGCCGAAGCCGCGGGCGCGGCGCAGCGCCGCCTCGACCGCCCCGATGTCGTGGCCGTCGATCGGCCCGACGTACTTCAGGCCGAGGTCTTCGAACATCGCCTGCGGCTGCAGCAGGTCCTTGAGGCCCTTCTTCACGCCGTGCAGCGCGTCGTAGAGCGGCGGCCCGACCCACGGGGTGCGGGACAACGAGCTCTTCACCATCTCCAGCGCCTGCTCGTAAGACGGCGACAACCGCAGCGCGTTGAGGTGGTGGGCGAGCCCGCCGACGGTCGGCGCGTAGGAGCGACCGTTGTCGTTGACGACGATGACGACCGGCCGGTCCGGCGCGGCGGCGATGTTGTTGAGCGCCTCCCAGCACATGCCGCCGGTGAGTGCGCCGTCGCCGACCACGGCGACGACGTTGCGGTCGGGCTCACCGCGCAGCGCGAACGCCTTGGCCAGCCCGTCGGCGTAGGACAGCGCGGTCGAGGCGTGGGAGTTCTCCACCAGGTCGTGCGGGCTCTCGGCTCGGGACGGATAGCCGGACAGGCCGCCGGCCTGCCGCAGCTGGTCGAAACGGTCGGCGCGACCGGTGAGCATCTTGTGCACGTAGGCCTGGTGGCCGGTGTCCCAGACGATCGCGTCCCGGGGCGAGTCGAAGACCCGGTGCAGCGCGATCGTGAGCTCGACCACGCCGAGGTTCGGGCCGAGATGACCGCCGGTGCGGGCGACTGCCTCGATGAGGAACGACCGGATCTCGCCGGCGAGCGCGGGCAAGCGGTTGGCGGGAAGTGCCTTGAGGTCGGCGGGCGAACCGATCGACCGGAGCAACTCCACCGGTCGAGTCTACGGTTCTAGAGCCGAGGCACCCACCGCTCCCCGCGCAGCGCCCGCTCGACCAGGTCGACGGCCTGCCGCACCTGCCGCAGTCGTTGTTTCTCCCGCTCGTACGCCGCCACCGCGGCCTCCACGGTCGGCGGCGGCACCCGGTCGCGCAGGTCGACCCGCACCGTGCGCAGCCCGGCGTCGGCAGCGGCGAGCGCAGCCTCACAGGCGGTGGCGGCGAACCGAGCCAGGACCAGCGGCTGGGCGCGCAGCACGTCGTGGTCGCGGTATCCGGCCGGGCACTGGTCGAACAGCCAGGCCGACGCGCTGCGCTCCCACTCCGGCGTACCCGGTGGACGCACCTCGGCCGGCCAGCCCGGCGGCAACGCCGGCCGGCTCACCGCGCCCGCTCCTCGCGCGATGGCCGCTCGGCCACACCCGGGTGTGTCGAGGTGGCCATGATCTCGGCGACGCACTCGACGTGCGCCGTCATCGGGAACAGGTCGAAGGCGCGCAACCGGCCGAGCGCGTAGCCGCCGGCGGCGAACGTCGCCAGGTCGCGGGCCAGCGCCGCCGGGTCGCAGGCGACGTAGACGATGCGGCGCGGCGCCAGCGCCATCAGCCGCTCGACCACCTCGCGGCCCGCGCCGCGCCGGGGCGGGTCGAGCACGACCAGGTCGACCGGCTCCTCCCGGCGGGCGAGCCAGCGATCGACGCGGGCATGCACGACCGACGCGTCCGGCAGGTTGCGCCGGGCAGCAGCGACCGCACGCCGGTCCGACTCGACGGCCGTGACGGACGCGACCCGCGGAGCCAACGCCGCCGCGAACAACCCGACCCCGGCGTACAGGTCCAGCGCCCGGTCGGTGGCGACGGGCGCCGCCACTGACAGCACCGAGTCGACGAGCAGGTCGGCGGCGCCGACGTGCACCTGCCAGAAACCGCCGACCGGCACCGCATAGCTGCGACCGGCCGCCGTCTCCGTCAGCAGCTCCGCCGGCGTCCCGATCGCGATCGCGCGTTCGCCGGTGGCACTGACGTCGACGGTGACCTCGGCACCTGGCGGCCAGTCGCGGGCGACGACTGCCGGCACGTCGATCCGCGGCGCCGCGATCAGGCAGTCCCCGATCGGCTCGACGTCATGGGAACGGTGCCGACGCAGACCGGCGCGACCGGACCGGTCGACCGCGAACCGCATGCGGGTCCGCCAGCGCAGCCCGTCGGTGTCACCCGGCACGGGCTCGACGCTGACCTCGCGGTCGATCCCGGCCAGCCGGTGCAGCTGCTCGGCGACGACCGTCGCCTTCAGCGCGCGCTGGTGGGCCAGCTCGACGTGCTGCCAGTCGCAGCCGCCGCACTGCCCGGGCCCCGCCCACGGGCACGGTCGCGGCACCCGAGCCGGTGCCGCGCGCAGCACCTCGACTGCGTCGGCGCGCAGATAGCTCGACCGTTCCTCGGTCACGACGACGCGCACCCGCTCCCCCGGCAGCGTGTGCCGGACGAACACGACCCGGCCGTCCGCCGCGCGGGCGACGCACACCCCGCCGTGCGCCACCCGGTCGACGTCGACGATCACCGCAACGGCTCAGACGCGTTGCTCGTCGCGCAACCGGTCCGACGACTCCAGCTGGTAGGGCACGCTGGTCACCATGACGCCGGGAGTGAACAGCAACCGGCCCTTGAGCCGCAGCGCGCTCTGGTTGTGCAGCAGCTGCTCCCACCAGTGCCCGACGACGTATTCGGGGATGTAGACCGCGACGAGGTCGCGCGGGCTCTGCCGGCGGATGCCCCGGACGTAGTCGATGATCGGCCGGGTCACCTCGCGGTAGGGCGACTCGAGGATCTTCAGCGGCACCGGGATGTTGCGGGCCTCCCAGTCGCGCTGCACCACTTCGGTCTCCGACGGCTCCACGTCGACGGTGACCGCCTCCAGGTACGACGGCCGCGACGCGCGGGCGTAGGCAACGGCGCGCAGCGTCGCCTTGTGGACCTTCGACACCAGGACCACTGCATGCACCCGCGACGGCAGCATCGCCTCTTCGTCGGTGGGCGCCAGCTCCACCCGCACCTTGTCGTAGTGCCCACGGATCGCCCGCATCAGCGTGAACAGCACGATCATCGCGACAACCGCGATCCAAGCGCCCTCGGTGAACTTCGAGATCAGGATGATGACGAGCACCAGCACCGTGACGAACGCGCCGACGGTGTTGATGACTCGGGAGCGTTGCATCTGACGTCGCCGGGCCGGGTCGGTCTCGCCGGGCAGATGCCGGTTCCAGTGCCGGATCATGCCGATCTGGCTGTTCACGAACGACACGAACACACCGACGATGTAGAGCTGGATCAGCCGGGTCGGCGATGCGTGGAACGCGAGGATCAACGCGATGGCGAACCCGGCGAGCAGCAGGATGCCGTTGCTGAACGCGAGCCGGTCGCCGCGGGTGTGCAGCTGGCGCGGCAGGTACCCGTCGCGCGCCAGGATCGAGGCGAGGACCGGGAAACCGTTGAACGCGGTGTTCGCGGCGAGCACGAGGATCAGGGCGGTGAACGTCTGCAGGTAATAGAAGCCGATCGAGTGGTCCCCGCCGAAGATGGCCGCCCCGACCTGCGCGATGACGGTCTTGGGGTGGTCACCGGCCGGGACCCCCACGAGGTGCGCCGGGACGTCGGCGACGTGGACGTGGCTGACGATCGCGAACGCGGTGATCGCGGCGAACATGCTCACCGCGATGCCGCCGAGCAACGCCAACGTGGTGGCGGCGTTCTTGCTCTTGGGCTTCTTGAACGCCGGCACGCCGTTGCTGATCGCCTCGACACCGGTGAGCGCGGTGCAGCCGGAGGCGAACGCCCGCAGCACCAGGAACAGCAGCGCCAGCCCGCTGAACTGCTCCGCGTGCTTGTAGTGCCAGTGGGCGCTCTGCGCGGTGAGGTGGTGGCCGGACACCAGCTTGGCGATGCCGACGGCGATCAGCACGCCGACACCCAGCATGAACGCGTACGTCGGGATCGCGAACGCGGTGCCGGACTCGCGCAGTCCGCGCAGGTTGAGCACCGTGATGATGAGCACGGTGACGACCGCGATCTGCACCTCGTGTCCCTGCAGGGACTCGACCGCCGACGTGATGTTCGCGACGCCGGAGCTGACGGACACCGCGACCGTGAGCACATAGTCGACCATCAACGCGCTGGCGACGGTGATGCCGGCACGGGCACCGAGGTTGACCGTGGCGACCTCGTAGTCGCCCCCGCCGCTGGGATAGGCGTGCACGTTCTGCCGGTAGGACGCGACCACGACCAACATGAGGAATGCGACGCCGGCCGCGGCGTACCAGGTGAGGTGGATCAGCGCCAGCCCGCCCGCCGACAAGACCAGCAGGATCTCCTCGGTCGCATACGCCACCGAGGACAGCGCGTCGCTGGAGAAGACCGGCAGGGCGATCTTCTTGGGCAGGAGAGTCTCGCCCAGCTGTGCGCTCCGCATGGGACGCCCGACGAGCAAGCGCTTGAACACATCGCCGAGCGTCGACACGGCGGACAGGGTACGGGGCTGCGGCACGGGTATCGTGGCGCACCGTGCATGTCGTGATCATGGGGTGCGGTCGAGTCGGCTCGACGATCGCGCACAGCCTGGAGGCCGCCGGCCATTCGGTGGCCGTCGTCGACCAGGACGCCGAGGCGTTCCGCCGCCTCGGCCCGGACTTCCGCGGCCGACAGGTGACCGGCGTCGGGTTCGATCGCGACACCCTCGTCGAAGCCGGCATCGAGACCGCTGACGCCTTCGCGGCGGTCTCCAGCGGCGACAACTCCAACATCATCTCGGCGCGGGTGGCGCGGGAGACCTTCGGTCTGGAGAACGTCGTCGCCCGCATCTATGACCCGCGCCGGGCGGAGGTCTACGCCCGCCTGGGCATCCCCACCGTCGCGACGGTCCGGTGGACCGCCGACCAGATGATGCGCCGGATCCTCGCCGACGGCGCGCACAGCGTGTGGAGCGACCCGAGCGGCCAGGTCGTGCTCGCCGAGGTGCACTTCGCCGCCGGCTGGGTCGGCCGGTCGGTGGCGAAGATCGAAGAGCTGACCGGTGCCCGGGTGGCGTTCCTGACCCGGTACGGCGACGCGATCCTGCCCACCGCGACCACCGCGTTGCAGGACGGCGACGTGCTGCACCTGCTCATCCCGCGCGACCGGATCGACGAGGTGGCGCAGGCCCTCAACGCGGAGCCGCAGATCGAGGAGCACGGGTGAGAGTCGCCATCGCCGGTGCCGGCAACGTCGGGCGGTCGATCGCCAAGGAGCTGCTGGAAAACGGCCACCAGGTGCTGCTGATCGAACGCGAGCCGCGAGCCATCAAGAAGCCGACCGTGCCCGGTGCCGACTGGCTGCTCGCCGACGCCTGCGAGCTGACCAGCCTCGAGGAGGCGCAGCTGCAGGACTGCAACGTCGTCGTCGCGGCTACCGGTGACGACAAGGTGAACCTCGTCGTATCGCTGCTCGCCAAGACCGAGTACGGCGTGCCGCGCGTCGTCGCCCGGATCAACCACCCGAAGAACGAGTGGCTGTTCAACGAGTCCTGGGGGGTCGACGTCGCCGTGTCGACGCCGCGACTGCTCTCGGCGCTCGTCGAGGAAGCGGTGACGGTCGGTGACCTCGTGCGGCTGCTGTCGTTCCGGCGCGGTGAGGCCAACCTCGTCGAGGTGACGCTCCCGCCGGACGCGCCGCTCGCCGCGCATCGGGTCGGGGAGATCTCCTGGCCGGCCGACGTCGCGCTGGTGGCGATCCTGCGCGACAACCGGGTCATCAGCCCCACCCCGGACGACCCGCTCGAAGCCGGCGACGAGCTGATGTTCGTCGCGGCGCCGGAGGTCGAGCACGAGCTGCACGACCTGATCGCGCGCGGTGGCTGAGCGGGGGTCAGGCGTCGAGGGCGCTCAGCTGTCGACGGCGACGAGCTCGTAGCGCGGGTTGTAGATGAACCGCTGGCCGTCGTTCGTGGTGATGCGACCGGTGGCGCGCACCTGCCGACCCGCTCCGAGGCCCGCGATCGTGCGCCGGCCCAGCCACACGAGTACGACGCTGCCGCTGCCGTCGTAGAGCTCGGCTTCCAGGGCGGGCAACCCGGCGCGGGGTCGGATCGTCATCGACCGGATCGTGCCGTAGACGGTGACCGGCATCCGGTCCGGGCAGCTGCCCACCTTGGTCGCGCCGGCCTCGACCGCCTGCTGCTGCAGGTCGTCTGCGTCGAGCTCCTGGGTCTCGGCGGTGAGGTTGCGCACCGCGCGACGGAACTTGTTCATCGCCGCGCTATCGCGTCTCGGTGATTTCCGGGCCGCGCTCGAGGATCTCCAGCCCCGGCCGGGCAGGTGTCTCCTCCGGCTGGGCCGCGGCCAGCGCGTCCTTCGGCAGGTGCAGCGGCAGCATGTCGCGCGGCGCCATGGCCTCGCCGCCACGCACCACGATGGTGCCGCCGAACGCCTCGAGCAGCCGGCGCCCCTGCACCGGGTCGGTCGAGGCGGGGCCGCTCAGCAGCCCGCGCAGGAACCAGCGCGGCCCGTCCACGCCGAGGAACCGCAGCGGCTGCAAGTGCACGCCTTGGCCCGGCACCTCGGTGGGGACCCGCGCGTGTAGCTCCGCGCCGAACGGCCCCTCGCTGTCGTTGGCGGAGCCACCGCTCTCCCGCACCGAGTCGGCGATCTCGGCCCGCACCTCGGCCCAGATCCCGCTGGAGCGCGGAGCCGCGAAGGCGTGCAGCTGCAGCGCACTCTGACCGTCGACCAGCGTCGCCGCGACGACGGTCTGGTCCTGCATGTCCACCCGCACCTCGAGCCCCTCCGGCACGGGCACCAGCAGCGCCCCCAGGTCGAGGCGGGGCACGTCGTCGTCCGGCGCGTCCGCCGCATCCCAGGGACCGGACGGCGCCGCCCGCTCCGCGCTGGCCGGCTCCGCCCGCCGACCGCTCTCTGTATCGCCGTCAACGTCCAGCTCGTCGCCGAGCTCGTCGTCGCGCAGCTCGTCGTCGGCGGTGTCGTCGGCGTCACGCCGGCGTCGTCGGAACACGGTCAGCTCCCAGCCTCACTGTCGTCGCTGGTTCCACGGTAGCCACCGGTGGAGCCGAAGCCACCCGCGGCGCGGCTGGAGTCCGGCAGCTCGTCCACCTCGTCGAACTCGGCAGTGGCCACCGGCTGGATGACCAGCTGGGCGATGCGGTCGCCGCGGTGCAGCTCGATCGGCCGGTGCGGGTCCAGGTTGACGACGATCACCTTGATCTCCCCGCGATAGCCCGCGTCGACGGTGCCCGGGGCGTTGACCAGCGCCAGCCCGTGCTGCGCGGCCAGGCCCGAGCGCGGGTGGACGAAGCCGGCGTACCCCTCCGGCAGGGCGATGGCCGTGCCGGTCGGCACCACGGCCCGCTCCCCGGGTTCGAGCCGGACGTCGGCGGCCGCCACCAGGTCCGCGCCCGCGTCACCGGGGTGCGCGTAGCGCGGCCCCGGCAGGTCGGGGTCGAGCCGTCGCACGAGCACGCGGGGTCTGGTCGGGTCCACGGCGGGGCACCTTATCGGCATGAGTCGAAGCGTCGTCGTCACCGGAGCCAACAGCGGGATCGGCCTGGCCACCGCTCTCGAGCTCGCCGGGGCCGGGTTCGCGGTCACCGGAACCGTTCGGTCGCCGGACAAGGCCGAGGCGCTGCGAGGGCAAGCCTCCGACCGCGGCCTCACCGTCGACACCGCGGTCCTCGACGTGACCGACGCCGAGTCGACTGCCGCCGGCTTCGCCACCATTGCCGCCCGCACCGACATCTGGGCGGTGGTGAACAACGCGGGGATCGCCCAAGCCGGTTCGGTCGAGGACGTGACCGACGAGGAGGTCCGCGACCAGCTCGAGGTCAACCTCGTCGCTCCGGCCCGGATCGCCCGGCTCGTGCTGCCGGGGATGCGCAAGCGCGGCGGCGGGCGGATCGTCAACGTCTCGTCGATCGCGGGGCGGATCTCACTGCCGTTGATGGGGTGGTACTGCGCGTCCAAGCACGGGCTCGAGGCGATGACCGACGCGCTGCGGATGGAGGTGGCGCCCTACGGCATCGCGGTGTCGCTGGTCGAGCCCGGCAGCTTCGGCACCGGCATCTGGGGCAGCGCGCGCTATCCGGACGCGCCGGCCACCGAGGAGTACGCCGCCGGCTATGCCCGGGCGCGGTCGTCGACGACCGGTGGAGGCATGGCCCGGGCGATGCCGGACCCGGTGTGGGTGGCGCGCACGGTCCGCCTGGCGCTGTCCAGCCCGGTGCCGCTGGCTCGCTACCTCGTCGGGTTCGACGCGGTCGGTGGGTTGGTGGCGGAACGGCTGGTGCCGACCGCGCTCACCGACATGGTCAAAGAGGTCGCGAGCGGGCTGCGACGTCTTCCGTTGCGGTCGTGACCGGCGTCGCCTCCGCGGGGTAGGCCGGCTCCACCTCGCTGTCGGCGATCGTCCGACGGCGGCCCAGCACGAGCAGCGCCGCGATCAGCGCGACCACGATGGCGCCGATGCCGACGCCCCAGCCGCGGGTCCACGGGATGTCGAAGGCATGGTCGAGCGACCAGGAGCCCGCGCCGGTGAAGGCCAGCCCGCAGGCCACCAGCCCGTTGACCAAGGGCAGCTCGTAGCCGCCGTTGGTCGCCCACAGCCCGTGCGGCGCGTGCACCGACACGGCGGCGACGAGCATCGTGCCCATCACCATCGCGGCGGCCCAGGGCGTGAGGAAGCCGAGCACGAGGAACAGCCCGCCCACGGCCTCGGACAGCCCGGCGACCATCGCCATCAGCCGGCCTGGCTTGTGCCCGACGGACTCGAAGAACCCGCCGGTCCCCTCCAGGCCGTAGCCCCCGAACCACCCCAGCAGCTTCTGCGTCCCGTGCGCGAACAGCAGCAGACCGAGCACGAGCCGGATGATGAAAAGGCCCTCGGGCATGACGTTTCCTTCCTGTGCAACCCTCGTTGTCATGCCCCCGGACACTGCAGCCGATGCCGCATTGTTCGCAGAACGGCTGAAAGTGCCCGTTCGCTGGTGGTTGATCGCCGCTGTCGGCGTCGCGATCGGGGGTGCCGAGGTCTTCGCCGGGTTCACCTGGGAAGTGGCGGTCACCGTCTACGCCGCTCTCGCCGTCCCCGTCGCCACGCTGCTCATCGTGATCGGGCGGGCCCGGGTGTGGGTCGACGCGGCCGGATTGCACGCGGGCGGGCGCACGCTGCCGCTGGAGGAGATCGCCAGCGTGACCGCTCTGTCCGCGGCCACCACCCGCCACCGCCTCGGGCCGGGCGCCGACCCGGCCGCGCACGTGCTCACCCGGGGCTATGTCCCGGCGGCGGTGCTGGTCCGCCCGGTGCACCCCCAGCCGGCGCCGTATTGGCTCGTGTCGACCCGCCACCCCGAGCGGCTGGTGGCGGTGCTCGCCCGCGCCGGGGCCCTCACCCGCTGATCGCCGCCGCCAACGCCGGTCCGAGGTCGCCGCGGCCGCTCACCCGCACCCCGCTCAGGCCCAGCCAGCCGGCCAGCCCGGCCAGCTCCGCGGCCAATGCCTCCGCGGTTTCGGCCGGCGCTCCCGGCTCGGCGTAGGCCGCCTGCACCAGCAGCGCCCCGGCGGCGCGATCGCTCTTGAGGTCGACCCGGGCGACGAGCCCGTCGCCGAGCAGGAACGGCAGGACGTAGTAACCGTGCACCCGCTGCGCTGCGGGGACGTAGATCTCGATCCGGAAGCGGAAGCCGAACAGCCGCTCGGTGCGGTCGCGCTCCCAGATCAACGGGTCGAACGGCACCAGCAGCGCGCGGGCGTCGGCGCGCCGCGGCACGCTGGTGCCCGGCAGCAGGTACGCCGGCTGGCGCCAGCCGTCGACCTGGACGACCTCCAGCCGCCCGTCCTCGACCAGCTCGGCCAGCCGCGGCCGGGCCTGCGGCGTGCGGATGCGGAAATAGTCGGCGAGGTCGCCCGCCGTGCCGACGCCGCAGGCGCGGGCCGCGAGCAGCAGCAGCCGCCGGTGCGCCTCCTCCTCCGTCGGAGTCGGCAGCGCCAGCACCGCCGGCGGGATCACCCGCTCGGTCACGTCATAGATCCGTTCGAAGTTGCGCCGATCGGCCGCGGTGACGCGGCCGGTCCAGAACAGGAACTCCAGCGCGGTCTTCTCGTCGGACCAGTTCCACCCCCAGTTGTCGCTGGAGCGCTTCTCGGCGGCCGCGATGTCCCCGGCCGACAGCGGCCCGCCGTCCTGCACCAGCGACAGGACGTGGTCGACGTAGCCGGGACGTTCCTGGGCGAGTCGGGCCATCCGACCCCAGGTCTCGAACTTCTCCTCCGCGCGGCGCATCCGCCAGCGGAACAACGGATGCAGCTCGACCGGGATGAGCGAGGCTTCGTGGCCCCAGTACTCGAACAGCTCCCGGTCGCGATAGGCCAGCCGATCGAGCAGCGACCGGTCGTAGGCGCCGAGCCGGGACCAGCCGGGCAGGTAGTGCGCCCGCATCAACACGTTGACGCTGTCGATCTGCAGCACCTGGGTCTGCCCGAGCAGCTTGCGCAGGTGCCGGCGGTCGGGTTGCGCTGCCGCGCGCGGGCGGGCCAGCCCTTGCGCCGCCAGCGCGAGCCGTCGCGCCTGCGCCGCGGACAGCGAGGACGCGGCCGGCATCAGGGGCCGGCGGTGCGCACGGCCTGCACCTGGGTGACCCGCGCGACCAGCCGGTCGTCGGAGTCGAACAGATCGGTCTGCGCGGTGACCATCGTGCGGCCCCGGTGCACCGGCGTCGCGACCGCGCGCACGGCCCCGCCCGTCACCGGACGGAACAGCTGGGTGGAGGACGTGGCGGTCGCGGTCGTCGCGCCCGCCGGCAGCCCGAGGAACGTGACCACCGCACCGGCCGAGTCGGCGAGTGCCATCAGGGCCCCACCGTGCAGCACGCCGCCCACGGTGCACAGCTGCGGCGCGTGCTCGAGCGTCGCGACCACCCGGTCGGCGCTGGCCTCTTGCAACCGGACGCCGAGGTGCTCGGCGAACGGCATGAGTCGGACGAGGTCGGTGAGCTCGCTGTCCTGCATGCGGCGATGCTGCCTGCTCGGGCCGGGGTGCAGCCAGCGGACACGCGGGTAGGAGACTGCCGACCCAGCACCCGTGCCCGGAGTGAGTGAGGAACGCCATGGCGGACGACGACAACGACCAGAGCGGCAAGACCGCCTACAAGCTCATGGCGCTGCTCGCGTCGTTGCTCGGGGCGATGGCCGCCCGCAAGACGATGACGTTCGCCTGGAAGGCGGTCAGCGGCAAGGAGCCACCGGCCAACCCGGAACATCCCGAGGTGAGCTGGGGCGAAGCCGTGAGCTGGGCCCTGGCGTCGGGCGCTGCCGTCGGGCTCGCCCGCCTCGTCGCCCAGAAGCGGGTCGCCACCACCTGGCACCGATCCACTGGCTCGCTGCCGCCGGGGCTGGAGCGCACCGCCGCCTGAACCGCGACACGCCGGTCGTTCGCGTGACGTTTACCGCCGCAAGGGTCGGCGTACCTTCCCCTCATGGCCCAGCCCGCGCGGGTCGCCAGCGCCCGCCGGCTGGCCGCGATCCCCAACCTCGACGCCCTGTTCAGCGCCCGGGTGCGCCAGGGTGTCGGCGCCGCTCTCGCCGACGTGCGCGGCCAGGTCGTGTTCTCGGCACCGCCCGTCGGCAGCTGGACGGTCCACCTCGACGACGGTCGGGTGCGGCTGACCCGTGGTTCGGTCACCCACCCGGACGCGACCGTCACCGCTGAGCCGGAGACGCTGGCGGCGGTCCTCGACGGGCGGATCAGCGGTGTCGAGGCGTTCCTCGACCATGGGCTGGTCGTCCGCGGCAACCTGGCCCTCGCCCTGCAGATGGACGGGGCGTTCGACGTCGGCCCCCGCCCGGACACCCATCCGGTGGCCAAGGTGCTGTCGGTGCTCGGCGTGCGCACCTTCTATCTCGAGGCCGGGCCGGCCGACGCGCCGCCGGTGGTGCTGCTGCACGGTCTGGGTGCCACCAACGCCTCGATGCTGCCGTTGCTCACCGACCTGGCCCGCGACCACCGGGTGATCGCGCCGGACTTCCCCGGCTTCGGCGCCTCGGACGCACCGCACTGGCGCTATCGCGCCGCCGACCTGGCCCGTTGGCTGGACGTGTTCCTGACCGCGATCGACGCCCGTCCGGCTGCGCTCGTCGGCAACTCCCTCGGCGGCCGGGTGGCGATCGAGGCGGGGTTGCTCAACCCCGAGTCGGTGTCGCGGATGGTGCTGCTGTGCCCGTCCCCGGCGTTCCGCCGGCTGCGCCAGTTCGTCCCGTTGGTCAAGCTGCTGCCGCCGGACGCAGTGGTGCTGCGGGTGCCGCTCGCGCACCGTGCGGTCGTCGCCGGCATCCGGGCGATGTTCGCCAAGCCGTCCCGGTTGTCCCGGGAGTGGTACGACGCCGCCGCCGACGAGCACCAGCGGGTGATGCGCGGCTATCGCCATCGCCGGGCGTTCTTCGCCGCGCTGCGCCAGATCTACCTGGAGGAGGCCTTCGGCGACGAAGGGTTCTGGGACCGGCTGCCGGCCATGACGACCCCGGCGTTGTTCGTCTGGGGTGATCGAGACCGGTTGGTCCCGTCGTCGTTCGAGCGGCACATCGTCCAGGCGATCCCGCACGCCGAGTCAGTCGTGTTGCACGACAGCGGTCACGTGCCGCAGTTCGAGCACCCGCAGCGCACGGCCGAGCTCACCCGCGCGTTCATCGACGGCTGAGCTCGGACCGGATCCGCTCCCCCAGCCGGCGGGTCTCGCGCTGGTTGAGCGCGGCACCCGCCACCGCACCCGCGACGAACGGCACGACCGTGGTGACGTTGCGGCCGGCCCGCCGCAGCAGCCGCTGCCGCAGCTCCCGACGGGCGGCGCCGCCGATCATGCTCGTCAGGCCGCCGCTGCCGCCGATCGGGTCGAGCGCCCGACGGCGTACCCACGCCCCCAGGAAGGCCGCGGCGCGGACCCGCTGCGGACCGGCCGGCGCGCGGCCATAGACCTCGTGCAGCTCCCCGATCAGCTTCACCTCGACGCAGACAACGGCGAGTGTCTCGGCGGCGACCTGCACCGGCGCGGACAACAGCAGCGGTGGCGCGGCCATCTCCACGGTCGAGAGCACGCCACCGGCCGCGCCGATCGCGCCGGTGACCCGGCTGGCGGTGTTGATCAAGGCATCAGCCAGCTCATCGCCGTCGAGCCCGTGGTAGTGCTCGCGCAGCGTGGCCCGGTCGCGGATCGCGATGTGCGGGACTACGTCGACGACGACGTCCACCAGCCGGCGACCGCCGCCGGCCAGCAGAACAGCGAGCCGCCCGACCAGACCCGCACGGGTGCGGCGGTCGAGCGGCTCGTCGTCGGTCAGTCGGGCGACGACCTTGCGGAGGTCGTCGCCGTCACTTACGGAACGCACTTACTGGGCGCACTCACGGCAGATCATCTTCTTCTCGTCGGCCAGCTGGCTGCGGTGCCGCACGAGGAAGCAGCTCATGCACGTGAACTCGTCCAGCTGCTTCGGCACGACCCGGACGGTGAGCTCCTCACCGGACAAGTCGGCGCCGGGCAGCTCGAGCGACTCGGCGAGCTCCGCCTCGTCGACGTCCACCGCACCGGCTTGCGCGTCACGGCGCGCCTTCAGCTCTTCGAGACTGTCTTCACCGAGTTCGTCATCGGTGCGAGGCTGGTCATAATCGGTAGCCATCAGGTCCTGCCTTCCCATTCCCGGCGCGGGTACAACGCAGGAGCCACCCCAGTTGTGCCCGCTTGCGACAAGAACTTTCGAGCGCGTCGCGCCGGGCACCGTACCAGCGGAAACCTGAAGAGCATCTGATCTGCCACGATGAGCGCGTGGCCGTCTATGCCCTCGGTGACCGGATCCCGGCGATCGACCCGTCGGCATTCGTCCACCCGGACGCCGTCGTCATCGGCAAGGTGACGATCGGCGCCGAGGCGACCGTATGGCCCGGTGCGGTGCTGCGCGGCGACTACGGCGAGATATTCGTCGGCGCGCGCACGTCGGTTCAGGACGGCACCGTCGTGCACGCCACCGAAGACCAATGGACGCGGATCGGTGCCGACTGTGTCATCGGTCACATCGCCCATCTCGAGGGCTGCACGGTCGAGGACGGTGCCCTCGTCGGGTCCGGCTCGATCGTGCTGCACCGTGCGGTGATCCGGTCCGGCGCCCTCGTCGGGGCCGGCGCGGTCGTCCCGGGCGACATGGAAGTGCCGAGCGGCGCGATGGCGCTCGGCGTGCCCGCGAAGATCCGGGCGGGTGCGGTGCCACCCGGCGCCTTCGACGTCAACGTCGCGACGTACGTCGCCAACGGCAAGCGCTATCGCGAGGACCTGCGCCGCCTCGACTGAGTTCCCCGCCGAGCCAGCGGGTAGGCCGACGGGTATGGCGACGATCGGTTATTTCCTGTCCAGTGAGGAGCACCCCGGCAGCGAACTCGTCAAAGGCGCGGTGCTCGCCGAGCGCGCCGGCTTCCCCGCCGCGTGGATCTCGGACCACTACCACCCGTGGCTCGACGACCAGGGCCACAGCCCGTTCGTCTGGTCGGTGCTCGGCGCGATCGCTGCGTCGACCCAGCGGCTGCGGGTGACGACCGCGGTCACGGCGCCGACCGTGCGGATCCACCCGGCGGTCATCGCCCAGGCCGCGGCGTCGACCGCGGAGCTGTTCGGCGAGATCGACGGGCGCGGCCGCTTCGCCCTCGGCGTCGGCTCGGGCGAGGCACTCAACGAGCACATCCTCGGCGACCACTGGCCGATCCCCGAAGTCCGGCTGGCAATGCTCGAGGAGGCCGTGGCCATCATCCGCGAGCTGTGGAAGGGCGAGATGGTCGATCACGACGGCGAGCACTACGTCGTCGAGAACGCGCGGCTCTACACGTTGCCCAGCCGCACCCCCGACGTCCTCGTGTCCGGCTTCGGTCCGAAGTCGATCGAGGTAGCCGCCCGGATCGGTGACGGGTTCATCACGACCTCCCCCAGCGCCGAGGACATCGCCGACTATCGCCGCCACGGCGGCCGCGGCCCGACCCAGGCCGGGGTGAAGGTGTGCTGGCACGAGGACAAGCAGCAGGCGGTGAAGATCGCCCACCACACGTGGCGCAACTCGTTCGTCCCCGGCCAGCTCGCTCAGGACCTGCCGACACCGACGCATTTCGAGCAGGCCAGCCAGCTGGTGACCGAAGAGATGGTCGCGGAGAAGGTCGCCTGCGGGCCCGACCCCGAGGAGCACGTCGCGTCGATCCGGCAATATCTCGACGCCGGCTTCGACGAGGTCTACGTCTCCCAGATGGGCCCGGACCAGGAAGGCATGATCCGCTTCTACGAGAAAGAGGTGCTGCCGCGGCTGACCGGCTGAGGCAGCGTCGTACCCTGCGTCGGTGGATTTTCGCGACACCCCGGAAGAGGCCGCCTTCCGCGCCGAGCTGCGCGGCTGGCTGACCGACAACCTGCCGGCGGACTGGACCGAGCGGCCGCCGACAGTCGGCCGGTTCGACCTCGACCTGGCCCGGTCCTGGAGCCGCAAGCTGTACGACGCCGGCTATGTCGGGCTCACCTGGCCGAAGCAGTACGGCGGCGGCGGGCTGCCGCACACCTTCCAGGGCATCTATCTGGAGGAGACGGCCCGCATCGGGGCGCCCGACCACATCGGCGGCATCGGCCTGGGCATGGCCGGACCGACGATCATCGCCTGGGGCAGCGACGAGCAGAAGTCGCGTTACCTCGCCAAGCTGCTCGCCGGCGAAGAGGTGTGGTGCCAGGGGTTCAGCGAGCCGGGCAGCGGCTCCGACCTCGCCGGCGCGAAGACCCGCGCGGTGCTCGACGGCGACGAGTGGGTCGTCAACGGGCAGAAGGTCTGGTCGAGCTGGGCGCACATCGCCGACTGGTGCATCCTCGTCGTTCGCACCGACCCGGAGGCGGAGAAGCACCGCGGTCTGTCCTACCTGCTCGTCGACATGCACTCCCCCGGCGTCGAGGTGCGGCCGCTCAAGCAGATCACCGGCGACCCCGAGTTCAACGAGATCTTCTTCACCGACGTGCGGGTGCCGCGCGAGTCGATGCTCGGCCAACCGGGCGAGGGCTGGAACGTCGCGATGACGACGCTGCTGCACGAGCGCGGCACGCTCGGCTTCGCCTTGACGGCCGCGCTGGAGCGGCAGGTCAACAACCTGGTCCGGCTGGCGAAGCTGCCCGCTCCGGACGGCAGCCGCCCGGCCGACGACCCGGTGGTGCGCGACCGCATCGCGCAACAGTGGATCGACCTGCAGGCGCTGCGGTTCACCAACTACCGCTCGCTCACCGCACTCGAGAAGACCGGTGTGCCCGGGCCGGAGGGATCGGTGGCGAAGCTGCACTGGTCGGAGACCAACCAGCGGCTGACGAAGCTCGCGCTGTCGGTCCAGGGACTGGCCTCCCAGCTCGACGGCGAGGGCGGCGTGTGGGACGGCTTCTGGCAATACCAGCAGCTGCGCAGCCGGGGCAACACCATCGAAGCCGGCACCTCGGAGATCCTGCGCAACATCATCGCCGAGCGCGTCGTCGGCCTGCCCCGGTCGCGTTAGGAGACCCCATGGACTTCGCCTTCTCCGAGGAGCAGGAGCTGCTGCGCGCCGCGGCCCGTGACTACCTCGCCGACCGTTGGCCGCTCGAGCGGGTGGTGCGCACCGCCGACGCCGACCCGAGGTTCGATCCCGACACCTGGGGAGAGCTCGCCGACCTCGGCTGGCTCGACCCGTCGCTCGGTTTGCTGGAGCATGCGGTGCTCGCTGAGGAGTCGGCCTACGCGCTGCTTCCGGCCCCGTGGTTCAGCACCGTCGCGCTGGCCGGCCCGGTGCTGGACGGCGAGCTGCGGGAGGCGGTCGGCTCCGGCCTGCGCGCCGCCACCCTCGCCCGCGACGGCAGCCTCACGGTCGACGGCGAGCGGGTCAGCGGGCACTACCGTCTCGTGCCGGACGTCGGCGCGGTGACCGACGTCGTGGTGCTCGGGGCGGGTGCCGCGTTCGCGATCGACCTCCGTGCCCACCCACAGGTCGTGGTTCCTCGCTCCACCATGGACCGCACCCGCCGTCTGGGCGAGCTGCGCCTCGACGCCACGCCCGCCCGGCGGCTCGACCTGACTCCCGAAGCGGTGGAGGAGGTACGCCGGCGCTCGCTCGCGTTGGCCGCCTGTGAAGCCGTCGGCGTCGCCCAGCGGGCACTCGACCTGGCTGCCGAGCACACGAAGACCCGGGAGCAGTTCGGCCGCGTGATCGGCACCTACCAGGGCGTCTCCCACCGGGTTGCGAACATCTTCGTGTCGCTTCAGCTCGGCCGGTCGCTCGCCTACTGGGCGGCCTGGGCGGTCAGCGAGCATGACCCGCAGCAGGACTCAGCGGTGGCCGCGGCGAAGTCAGCAGCCGCCGAGGGTGCGGTGTTCGCGTGCGAGAACGCGATCCAGGCCCACGGTGGCATCGGCTTCACCTGGGAGCACGTCCTGCACCGGTTCTACAAGCGAGCTCAGTGGCTCGACGCGTTCGGCGGTTACGGCCGGGTGCACCGCGCCGACGTGGCCGCTGCCGTTCTGGACCACCCCGACCTCCACCACGCTGCCTGATCCCGTCCGATCCCGAGGAGACCCGCGATGACGGTCACCACGTCCCGCAAGCGGAGCAACCGCAGCAACACCTTCGACTCCCTCGCCCCCGCCACCGGCGAGGTGGTGGGCACGTTCCCGATCCACGACGAGGGTCAGGTCCGCGAGGCGGTGCAGCACGCCCGCAAGGCGGCACAGTGGTGGCAGTCGCTCGGCTTCGACGGTCGGCGCAAGCGGCTGTCGGCATTCACCGGCATCCTCACCCGCCGGCGTGAGGAACTGCTCGACCTGATCGCCCGGGAGACCGGCAAGCCACAGGTCGACGCGCTGATCGAGCACGTGCTCGCCGTCGAGCACCTCGACTGGGCGGCGAAGAACGCCCGTCGACTCATGAAGCCGCGCAAGGTGGCCGGATCGATGCTGCTCGCCAACGTCAAGCCGATCCTGGAATATCAGCCGCTCGGTGTGGTCGGGGTCATCGGACCGTGGAACTACCCGCTGTTCACCCCGATGGGTTCGATCGGCTACGCCCTCGCGGCCGGCAATGCCGTGGTGTTCAAGCCGAGCGAGCTGACCCCCGCGGTCGGGGTGTGGTTGGCCGAGGCGTTCCGGGAGGCCGTGCCGGAGCAGCCCGTGCTGCAGGTCGTCACGGGATTCGGCGACACCGGCGCGGCGCTGTGCCGGGCCGGCGTCGACAAGATCGCCTTCACCGGGTCCGCCCCGACCGGACGCAAGATCATGGCCGCGTGTGCCGAGACGCTGACCCCGGTGCTGCTCGAGCTGGGTGGCAAGGACGCGATGCTGGTCGACGCGGATGCCGACGTCACCGCAGCGGCGAACGCGGCGCTGTGGGGTGCCTGCGCCAACGCCGGCCAGACCTGTGTCGGCATCGAGCGCGTCTACGTCGTCGACGCCGTCTACGACAAGTTCGTCACCGAGCTCACCGCGGCCGCCCGCGACGTCAAAGCCGGCGGTGACGCGCCGCTGATCGGCCCGATGACGATGCCGAAGCAGCTCGACATCGTCCGCGAGCACATCGACGAAGCGCTCGACCAAGGGGCGCGGGCGCTCGTGGGTGGCCGCGAGTCCGTGCACGAGCCGTTCATCGACCCGGTGATCCTGGTCGACGTGCCCGAGGACACCCGGGTGATGCGCGAGGAGACCTTCGGCCCGGTGCTGCCGGTGACGCGGGTGCGCGACCTGGACGAGGCGGTCGAGAAGGCCAACCGCTCGGCCTACGGGCTCGGAGCCGCGGTGTTCGGCAAGCGGCACGGATATGACGCGGCCCGCCGGCTGCGCTCAGGGATGACCAGCGTCAACACGGTGCTGGCGTTCGCCGGCTTCCCGGCCCTGCCGTTCGGCGGCGTCGGCGAGTCGGGCTTCGGCCGGATCCACGGCGAGGACGGGCTCAAGGAGTTCACCCGCGCCAAGGCCATCGCCAAGCAGCGTTTCGCGACCCCGGCCAACATCATGTCGTTCAACCGGCCGACCTGGCTGCCCAACCTGGTGAAGAAGCTCGGCGAGCTGCGGTTCGGCCGGCGCGGCCGGTAGCCCCAGCCGCCGTTCGAAGGTCAGGCGTAGGCGTTGGCGTAGGCGAAGACCTCGCGGACATACCAGTCCGCGTGGTTGTAGGCGAACACCGCGTCGTACAGCGCCTGTCCCCCGCGCCCGGCGCCCCACAGGCACAGGTAGCGGGCGGCTGAATAGACGGCGTCGGCGGGATCGTGGATGTCGGCGACACCGTCGCCGTTGCCGTCGATGCCATAGCCGGCGAAGGTCGAGGGCAGGAACTGCATCGGCCCGACCGCGCCCTTGCTCGACCGGTGCACGTTGGTGCCGTGGCCGGTCTCCACGGCGCCGATGCCGGCGAGCACCGTCCACGGCAGGCCGGGGCAGGTGGTGGCGGCAGCACGGTAGAGCGCCAGATAGCCCGCCGGGATCGTCGCCTGCGCGTAGGCGCTGACGGCCGCGGCGTGCCCGGTGTGCGGACGGGTGCCGTGCACCCGCGCCCGGTGACCGAACACTCGGTGGACCCGAGCGGCGATGGCGGCGATCGACAGGTGCGGAGCAGCGATGACGAGCCGGCGGGCCGGACGCAGGCCGAGCAGCTTCGCCGTCCGGTGGTCGACGACGGCCTGCGCGTGGCCGATGCCGACAGAGGCAAAAGCCCCGATTCGCACCGGCAGGGCGCGGCGAGCCCGGGCGGTCAGCGTCCGGCCGAGGTCACGGCGAAGCGCGTGCGGAGTGCCGTAGGCGAGAGTGAGGTCGCCGCGCGCGACCGACAGCCACAGCGGGTCGGACCGCGCGGTGAGCACGGGAGTGAAGCCGCGCAGCTGCCCGGGCGCCGCGCCGATGGCGGGCAACCGCCGGCCGCGCAGCTGCACCTGCCCGGTGTCGAGGACCGCGACCGGACCGATGCCGCGCTGGCGGCGCAACCGGTCCACCCGCGCCGGCGCCGCCGCCTGCGGCAACGTCACGACGACGTCGGGCGCCGCCAAATGCCGCAGCGGCGGCACGGCTGCGGACGCCGCCCTGCCGGCGGCAGACGCCCGGAGCGGAGCCGGGGTGGCGATGCCGACGGCGGCGGGGCGGTCGGGGCCGACGGCGTCGGCGACCGTGACCCCGCCGGCGGTGAGCAGCACGGCGGCCGTGGCGACGGCGATGCCGACCGTGCTGCGGCCGCGTGTGACAGCCACGAGTGCGTCATCCTTTCCTGCCCCCGGTCCGGCCCCGCGCACGGTCAGCCTTCGACACCCACCCGGTCGGCTCCTGCTGCGCGCAGCAGCTCGTCGAGCCGGTCGAACAGCACGGGATTGGCGACCAGCGTGGTCCAGGTGCCGGGTGGCCGGCCGCCGACGCCGCCGGCGCGGGCACCGGCCTCGGTGGCGATCAGCGCGCCGGCGGCCCAGTCCCAGTGGTTCATCCCGGCCTCGAAGAACCCGTCGAGCTGCCCGGCGGCGACAGCGCACAGATCGAGCGCCGCCGAACCGGCGCGGCGGATGTCGCGCACCTCCGGCAGCACGCTGCGCAGCACCTGAGCCTGGGCCGCTCGGGTGCGGGCGGCATAGGCGAACCCCGTCCCGACCAGGGCGAAGGCAGGATCGGCCTGGGACGTGCAGCGCAGCGGGACTCCGTCGCATCGGGCCCCCGCGCCGATGCTGGCCGTGTAGAGCTGGCCGCGCGCCACGTCGTACACGGCTCCCGCGACCGCAGCTCCCTCGACCTCCGCCGCGACCGACACCGCATAGTGCGGGATCCCGTAGAGGTAGTTGACCGTGCCGTCGAGCGGGTCGATCACCCAGGTCACGCCGCTGCGGCCGGGGCGATCGGTGCCCTCCTCGCCGACCACGCCGTCCTCCGGCCGGGTGCGAGTCAGCTCGGACAAGATCAAGTCCTCGGCGGCCTTGTCCATGACGGTGACCGCGTCGGTCGGGGTGCTCTTCGCGTCGACGCCGAGGTCGGCCGGCCGCCGGCGCAGCAGCTGCCCGGCCGACCGGGCGAGGTCCGAGGCGATCGACAGCAGCTCGACGGGGTCTGGGGTCACCGGCTCATCCTGGCTCAGCCGGTGGCGCTGCATACGATCGGCGCCATGACCCCGTCGCCGCTGCTCGCGCGCATCCGCGCCGCCGTCATCGGCGACGACACGATGATGTCCGGGCCCTACGGGCCGCGCCGGGTGACCTACGCCGACTACACGGCCAGCGGACGAGCCCTCTCGTTCATCGAGGAGTTCATCCGGTGTGAGGTGCTGCCGCGCTATGCCAACACCCACACCGAGGCCAGCGGCACCGGGCTGCAGACGACACGGCTGCGGGAGGACGCCCGGCGCATCATCCGTGAGGCGCTCGGTGGTGATGCCGACACGCTCGTCATCTTCACCGGATCGGGGACGACCGGCGCGATCGACAAGCTGGTGCGGATCCTCGGGCTGCGGGTGCCGCCGCAGCTGGACGATCGCTATGGCTGGACCGCCGCGATCCCCGAGCACGACCGGCCGGTGGTGTTCGTGGGGCCGTTCGAGCACCACTCCAACGAGCTGCCGTGGCGGGAGTCTGTCGCGCAGGTCGTCGAGATCCCGGAAGACCGGGACGGCCACCTCGACCTTGCGGTGCTGGAGCACCGGTTGCGCGAGTTCGCGCACCGGCCGCTGCGCATCGGCTCGTTCTCCGCGGCCTCCAACGTCACCGGCATCGTCACCGACACGATCCGGGTGGCCCGGCTGTTGCACGAGCACGGGGCGTTGTCGTTCTGGGACTTCGCCGCCGCTGCGCCGTACGTGGACATCACGATGTCCCCGCCGGACGAGCCGCTCGCCTACAAGGACGCGGTCTTCCTGTCGCCGCACAAGCTGATCGGCGGGCCGGGGACGCCCGGCGTGCTGGCCGTGCGGCGTGAGCTGGTGACCAACCGGGTGCCGACCGTGCCGGGCGGCGGGACCGTGGCCTACGTCAATCCTGAAGAGCACGTCTACGTCGACGACGTGATCATGCGGGAGGAGGGCGGCACCCCCGACATCGTCGGGTCGATCCGCGCCGGGCTGGTCTTCCAGCTCAAGGAGGCGGTCGGGGTGCCGGTGATCCGCGCCGCCGAAGAGGCGCTGCTGCACCGCGCGGTCGCGGCGTGGTCGACCGAGCCGGCGATCGAGATCCTCGGCAACGTCGACGCCGAGCGGCTGTCGATCGTGTCGTTCGTAATCCGGCGGCCCACAGCCGGTGGCGGCGTCGGCCGATACCTGCACCACAACTTCGTCGTCGCCCTGCTGAACGACCTGTTCGGCATCCAGGCCCGCGGCGGCTGTTCCTGTGCCGGCCCTTACGGCCACCGGCTGCTGGGCATCGACCTCGAGCGCTCGCACGCCTTCGAGCGGGAGATCACCCGCGGCTGCGAGGGCATCAAGCCGGGCTGGGTGCGGGTGAACTTCACCTACTTCCTCGACGAGCAGGTCGCCGACTTCATCATCGATGCGGTGCGGTTCGTCGCGCGACACGGCGCACGGTTCCTCGCCGACTATCGCTTCGACCCCGGCACCGGCCTGTGGCACCACCGCGCCGGACCGGTGGAGCCGCCGTTGCGGCTGACGGACGTGCAGTACGACGAGAGCACCGGCGCGATGCGTCATCCGCAGCACGACGTTCGCGCGGACGTGGCCGTCCTGGCCGAGCACCTGCGGGACGCGCAGCGGCTCGCCGCCGAGCGCGACGAACCGGACTGCAGCAACCAGCCCGTGGGTCTGCGAGCCGACTTCGAGGCGCTGCGGTGGTTCGAGCTCCCCGCTGCCAGCCTGTCCTGAGACCTACCTGCGGCGGGACTTGCGGATCGCCCAGGCGAGGAAGCCGACCCCCGCCGCCGCACCCACTGCGGGCAACGCCGTCTTGGCCGTGTCACTGGTCGCCGCGGTGCCGACCTTGGACACCGCCGACCCGGCCGCCGAGACCGCCGACCCGGCCGCCGACATCGCCGCGGCGGTCGGCCCGCCGCCGCTCGAACCGGACGACTGCGGTGCCGCGGTGGGGGCGGGGACGATGCGGGTCGTCGCCGGCGAACCGGTCGGGGCCGGCGAGTCGGATTCGCTGCGGGTAGGTGTGGAGGCGACAGCCGTGGCCGCGGCCACGCCGACGGGCGTCGTGGCGCGGGCGGGTCGCTTGATCGGGGACGGGCCGTTGCCTCCGGCGGGCCCCACCTTGCGCCGATCCTTGCGTCGGCCGATCTTCAGACCGAGGAAGACCGGGTCGTACTTGGTGTCCACCACCCGCTCCTTGAGCGGGATGATGCCGTTGTCAGTGATCTTGATGGACTCCGGGCAGACCTCGGTGCAGCACTTGGTGATGTTGCAGTAGCCCAAGCCCTCGTGCTCCTGCGCCATCTCCCGGCGGTCGAGGGTGTCGAGCGGGTGCATGTCGAGCTCGGCGTAGCGGATGAAGAACCGCGGGCCGGCGAACGCCGGCTTGTTCTCCTCGTGGTCACGGATGACGTGGCAGGTGTTCTGGCAGAGGAAGCACTCGATGCACTTGCGGAACTCCTGCCCCCGCTCGACGTCCACCTGCTGCATCCGGAACTGGCCGCCGGCGTTGGAGCCGGCCGGCGCGAACGCCGGCACCTCCCGCGCCTTCTCGAAGTTGAACGACACGTCGGTGACGAGGTCGCGGATGACCGGGAACGTGCGCATCGGCGTGACCGTGATGGTCTCGGTCGGGTCGAACGACGACAGCCGGGTCATGCACATCAACCGCGGCTTGCCGTTGATCTCCGCGCTGCACGAGCCGCACTTGCCGGCCTTGCAGTTCCACCGCACGGCGAGGTCGGGCGCCTGCTCGGCCTGCAGCCGGTGGATCGCGTCGAGGACGACCTCACCTTCCTCCACGGGCACGCGGAACGAGGCGAAGTCGCCGCCATCGGCGTCACCGCGCCACACGCGCAGGTTGAGGTCGTACGTCATCAGTGGCCTTCCTCGAACAGTTCCTTGAGCTCGTCCGGCATCTGCGGCAGTGGCTTGCGCTCGAGCTTGAGCGCGCCGCGCCGCTCGGTGAGCACGAGGTTGACCTTGCCCCACTCGGGATCCGTTGCCGGGTAGTCGTCGCGGGTGTGTCCGCCCCGGCTTTCGGTCCGCTCCAGGGCGGACTTCGCGATGCATTCGGACACCGTGAGCATCGAGCGCAGGTCGAGCGCCGTGTGCCAGCCGGGGTTGTAGTTGCGCCCACTGCCCTGCACCGACGCGTGCGCCGCCCGCTCCTTGAGCCGGTCGATCTCCTTCAAGGCCTGCTCGAGCTCGTCACCGCGGCGGATGATGCCGACCAGCGACTGCATGTGTTCCTGCAGGTCCTTCATCACCGCGTAGGGGTTCTCGCCACTGGGTCGGCCGAACGGCTCCAGCGCCTCCTGCTCGGCCGCGTCGACGTCGGCGGCCGCCACGGCGGGGCGCGCCGACAGCCCGGCAACGTATTCGGCGGCGTGCTCCCCCGCCCGCTTGCCGAACACCAGCAGGTCGCCAAGCGAGTTGCCGCCGAGCCGGTTGGACCCGTGCATGCCGCCGGAGACCTCGCCGACGGCATAGAGGCCGGGTACGACGGAGGCCTGCGTGTCGGCGTCGACCTCGACCCCGCCCATCACGTAGTGGCAGGTCGGCGCGACCTCCATCGGCTCCTTGGTGATGTCGACGTCGCCCAGCTCCTTGAACTGGTGGTACATCGACGGCAGTCGACGCTGGATGTCCTCGGGGGTGCGGCGGGTGGCGATGTCGAGGAAGACGCCTCCGTGCGGTGAGCCGCGACCGGCCTTGATCTCGGAGTTGATCGCCCGCGCGACCTCGTCGCGTGGGAGCAGCTCGGGCGGGCGCCGGTTGTTCTTGTGGTCGGCGTACCAAGCGTCGGCCTCGGCCTCGTTGTCCGCCGTCTCGGCTTTGAAGAACTCCGGGATGTAGTCGAACATGAACCGCTTGCCCTCGGAGTTGCGCAGCACGCCGCCCTCACCACGCACCGACTCCGTGATCAGGATGCCCTTGACCGACGGCGGCCAGACCATGCCGGTCGGGTGGAACTGGACGAACTCCATGTTGATGAGGGACGCCCCCGCCCAAAGCGCCATCGCGTGCCCGTCACCCGTGTATTCCCACGAGTTCGACGTGACGGTGAACGACTTGCCGATGCCGCCGGTGGCGAGAACGACCGCCGGGGCACGGAAGGTGAGGAACGTGCCGGTCTCGCGCCAGTAGGCGAACGCGCCGGCCACCCGTCCGTTCCCGCCTGCAGAGCCGTCCTTGAGCAGCCGCGTGATCGTGCACTCCATGAACACGTCGATGCCGAGGTCGACGGCCCGCTGCTGCAGGGTGCGGATCATCTCGAGCCCGGTGCGGTCTCCGACGTGCGCGAGCCGCGCGTAACGGTGCCCACCGAAGTCGCGCTGGGAGATCTTGCCTTCGGGAGTGCGGTCGAACAGCGCGCCCCACTCTTCGAGCTCCCACACCCGCTCGGGAGCCTCCTGCGCGTGCAGCTGCGCCATCCGCCAGTTGTTGAGCATCTTGCCGCCGCGCATCGTGTCGCGGAAGTGCACCTGCCAGTTGTCCTCCGGCCACACGTTGGCCATGGCGGCGGCGATGCCGCCCTCGGCCATGACCGTGTGGGCCTTGCCCAGCAGCGACTTGCACACAATTGCGGTGCGCGCGCCGGCCTCGTGAGCGGCGATCGCCGCTCGCAGGCCGGAGCCGCCGGCGCCGACGACGACGACGTCGTAGTCGTGGGTTTCGGTGTCAGCCATCTGTGCCCCGGCCTAGAAGATGTGGTGGAAGTCGTGGATGGTGCCGTTGGCCACCAGCCGGATGTAGCCGTCGGCCAGCGCGATCCAGATCAAGGACGCCCACGCCCACTGCATGTGCTTGCGGTTGAGCTTGCTGACGAACATCCAGAACTTGTAACGCAACGGGTGCTTCGAGAAGTTGTTGATCCGGCCGGCGGTGATGTGCCGGCAGGAGTGGCAGCCCAGCGTGTAACCCCAGATCAGCACCGCATTGACGACCAGGACCAGCGTGCCGACGCCGAGGCCGAAGCTGCCGCCCCAGTCGAAGGCCAGCACCGCATCCCAGGTGAGGATGCCGGCGAAGATGACCGCGAAGTACCACGCGTAGCGGTGGATGTTCTGGAAGATCAACGGAAACCGCGTCTCGCCGGTGTAGGTCTTGTGCGGCTCGGCGACCGCGCACGCTGGCGGCGACAACCAGAACGAGCGGTAGTAGGCCTTGCGGTAGTAGTAGCAGGTGGCCCGGAACGCGAGCGGGAAGATCAAGATGTAGATCGCCGGGGACAGCCAGTCCCAGCTGTCCAGCTGGGCCCAGGCCACCTGCGGCGGGCAGCCCTTGATGAAGCACGGCGAGTAGAACGGCGACAGGTAGGGGTCGGCGTAGAAGATCCGGTGGTTGGTGCCGGCCACGACCGGATGGTTGAACGCCGCCCAGGTGGAGTAGGCGATGAAGGCCGAGAAACCGATGAAGATCACCAGCGGCTGCAGCCACCAGCGATCCTGGCGCAAGGTGCGCGCTCCGATGTCAGCGCGGGCCGGGGAGTGAGCAGACTCCGGCCGCGCCGGGAGATCCAGTGACATGCCTGTCATTCTTCCGTGACCGTGTGGGACGCGACACACCGGGGGACGCTTGGGAAGCGTGCAGCCACCCTGGGTGTTGGATAGGACGTGATGACGACGACGACCGCGGCGCCGACGCTCTCGCCGGCCGACCGTTGCGACCGGTGCGGAGCCCGCGCCGCCATCCGCGCCACCCTGCCGGGCGGCGGCGACCTGCTGTTCTGCGCCCACCACGGCCGCCAGCACGCCGCCAAGCTCAAGGCCGTCGCCGTTGCCATCCACGACGAGTCCGGGGTCCTCGAGACCCCCTAGCTCACGCGAGCTGGTCGAGGTCTTGCAGCTGGCTGCGCAGCCAGCGCTCGACGTCGTTCGACTGCACCGCGGCCGCCGCGCCGGCCATCAGCCGGCGCCGCCGTGACCGGTCCATCGTCAGCGCCTCGAACATCGCGTCCGCCTGCTGCTGCACGTCGAACGGCTGCACGGTGACGGCGAACTCCCCCAGCTCCTCGTGGGCGCCGGTGTTCTCCGACAGCAGCAGCACGCCGTCCCGCTGGTTGGCCAGCACGGCCTCCTTCGCGACGAGGTTCATCCCGTCATTGACCGCGTTGACGACGAGCACGTCGGCGAGCTGATAGGACGCGACGGCGAAGGCCATGTCCTCCTGCAGTCGCAGGTCGATCGGCTGCCAGTTCTCGGCGTGGTGGCGGGCGTTGACCTCGGCGACGACGGCGCCGACCTGGGCGAGGTAGTCGGCGTACTCCGGCACGTCCTGACGGCTCGGCATCAACGACGCCAGGAACGTCACCCGGCCACGCAGCTCCGGGTGCTGGTCGAGCAGCAGGCCGAAGGCGCGGAAGCCGCGGACGATGTTCTTCGACGGGTCGGTGCGATCGACCCGTACGACGAGTGCCCGCTCGTCGCCGAGGTGCTGCGTCTCGATCGCCTGCCGGTGGGCCGCGACCTCCTCGCTGACTCCCAGCTTCTCCACCGACTCGACGTCCACCGAGATCGGGTAGGCCCGGGCGCGAACCGTGCGCATCGAGCCGTCGGCCGTCGGGACCTCGACGGTGCCGGCGCGGAAGTCGACGGTGAGATCCAGCATGTCCAGCGCGCAGGACAAGAAGTTGCGGGCGAAACGGCGGGTGTGAAACGCGACGACATCGCAGCCGAGCAGGCCACGCAGGATCTGCTCGCGCATCTGCACCGGCAACACCCGCCACGCGTCCGGCCCCGGCCACGGGATGTGCACGAAGTGGCTGATGACGGTGTCGGGGAAGCGGCGCCGGACCAGCTCGCCCACCAGGTAGAAGTGATAGTCCTGCAGCATCACGATCGCCCGGCCACCGTGCCGCTCGACCTCTTCGGCGACCGCCTGGGCGAACTGCTCGTTGACCGCGACGTAGCCGGACTCGTAGGCGTGGTGGATGTCGGCGGTGATGTTGGGCTCTGTCGCCAGGCCGTAGAGGCCGTGCTGGACGAACCACAGCAGCGGATTGGCGATCTGGGTGTAGAACGCGTCGTGCCGGGTTCGCTCCACCTCGACGTAGCGGACGTTGAGGGAGGGGCCGACCGCGGTCTCCTCTTCCTCGACCACGTGCAGCTCGGGAGCGAAGCCGATCTCGATCGGGTGCCCTTCGTGCTCCGCCGCGACGAGGGCATCGGCCTGGCTCGCGGCCGCGCACACCCACACCGCGTCGTCGAGGTGCTCGGCCAGGCCCATCAGCGCGGTGACGAGGCCGCCGGCGCCGCGCTTGAGGGTCAGCCCGGACTTGGTCCGACGGAACGTCGCCGGCCCTCGGTGGGAGAGCAGGACGACGGGCAGCATGTGGTCATTGTCCCCGATGTGCGATGCGCCGATGCCAGCCGCCGTCGCGGCGGGGTCAGGACAGCGAGGTGAGGGCCGCGCGGGCGGTGTAGCGGTCGCCGCGGCGGAACACCAGCAGCGGCAGGCCGAAGCAGGCCGACAGCCGGGACGACCGCATGACCTCGCGGATCGGTCCGGCCGCGACCACGGCACCCTCACGGAGCAGCAGCGCGTGTGTGAAGCCTTCCGGCACCTCTTCGACGTGGTGCGAGACCAGCACCAGCGCGGGCGACAAAGGGTCGGCGGCGAGTCGGCCGAGCGTGCGCAGCAGGGCTTCGCGACCACCCAGATCGAGTCCCGCGGCCGGCTCGTCGAGCAGCAGCAGCTCCGGGTCGGTCATCAACGCCCGGGCGAGCTGCACCCGCTTGCGCTCCCCCTCGGACAGGGTGCCGAACGCGCGGTCGACCAGCGTGCGACAGCCCAGCTGTGCCAGCAGGTCACGCGCCCGCCGCTCGTCGACGGCGTCGTAGCGCTCGGCGCCGCGGCGGAGTGCGGCATAGGAGGCGGTGAGCACCACGTCGAGCACCCGCTCGTCGGCGGGTAGCCGATCGGCCAGCGCTGCGCTCGCCCAGCCGATGCGCGGCAACAGGTCGTCGAGGTCGGTCGCCTCGAGCGGCTCGCCGAGCAGCGAGACCCTGCCCGCGGTGGGGCGGATGGTGCCGGCCGCGACCTGCAGCAACGTGGTCTTGCCGGCACCGTTGGCGCCGAGCACCACCCAGCGTTCGCCGGCGCGGATCGTCCAGCTGACCCCGCGCACCATCGTCGCGTCGCCGCGGCGGACGGTGACGTCGCAAAGCTCGGCAACGACGTCCCCGGTGGCGGGTCCGGCGGCGGGCGGGAAGTCGGCCAACGCGGTCACAGCCGTGAGCCTAGGGACGCAAGCGACAGAAGTCCGTTTCCCACGCCGACCGGGAACTGCTCAGGGAGTGGGGTTGGGGGCCCGCGACGAGCGCCGAAGGCGCAGGATCACAACCTCTGCAGCATCGCGATGCGGGCCTCGAGCTGCTCCAGCGTCGCCTGCGGCGTGGGCGGTCCGCCGCAGCGGCGGCGTAGCTCGCTGTGGATCCAGCCGTGCGGCCGCCCGGTCGCCAGCGAGTGCGCGGACACCATCGCCGACAGGCGGCGGCGGGTCGTGGCGATCTGCTCGTACGCCGCGAGCTCGGCCGGCTCCGGCTCGTCGTCATCGGCCGGCACGAGCCGCCCGGCCCGCCGCTTGAGATCGTGGTCGCGGCGCGCCAACAGCAGCGCGGTCTGCTCCGGCGACAGCAGCCCGGGCAACCCGAGGAAGTCCTCGTCCGCGTCGGTCGCTGCGGGCTCGGCGATCACCGCCCGGCCGCCGTGCAAGATGTGGGCGAACTCCGCCTCGGACTCCAGCGCCTCGTAGCCCAGCCCCCCACCGACCGGGTCCGGGCGCTCGATGTCGAGCTCGTCCCAGGCGCCATCAGCACCGGCCGACGGTGGTGGGATCACGTGGTTGCGCTCGGCTTCCAATTCGGCCGCGAGCGCGAGCAACGGCCGCACGGCCGGCAGGAACACGGTGGCGGACTCGTGCGCCGCGCGCGCCCGCACCACCCGGCCGACGGCCTGGGCGAAGAACAGCGGCGTCCGATAGGACGTCATCCAGGCCAGGCAGGCGGCCCGCGGCACATCGACGCCTTCGCTGATCATCCGCACGCAGACGGCGATCCGCTCCATGGAGTGGGTGAACTCCTTGATCCGCGCGTTGGCGTTCGGGTCGTCGGACAGGATCAACGCCGGCCGCGCCCCCGTCACCCGCTCGACGATCTCGGCGTACGCGCGCGCGTCGTCCTGGTCGGAGGCCAGCACCAGGCCGGCGGCGTCGGGCATGCCGTGCGCGCGCAGGTGGGTGATCCGCTCGTCCATGGCGGCGATCACGTGCGGCACCCAGCGGCCCCTGGGGTTCAGCGCGGTCTTCCACGCCGCAGCTTCGGTCTTCTTCGTCGCCGCCTCGGTCAGTGAGGCCGCGATCACCTCGCCGGCGCTGTTGCGCCAGCGGGAGACCCCCGTGTAGGCCGCGAACACCACCGGCCGCACGACCCCGTCGCCGAGTGCCTCGCGATAGCCGTAGGTGAAGTCGGCGACGCTCGCGAGCCCGCCGTCACCCGGTGCTCCGGCCTCAGCGGACGTGACCGCGGCTTCGGCATAGCGCACGAACGGGATCCGTTCGTCCGGGCGGGTGCGAAACGGCGTACCGGTCAGCGCGAGCCGCCGGCGCGCCGGCGTGAACGCCTCCGCCACCGCCTCCCCCCACGACAGCCCGTCACCGGCATGGTGGATCTCGTCGAGGATCACGAGGCTGCGCTTGGCCTCGGTGCGGGCCCGGTGCAGCATCGGTGCGCCGGCGACCTGCGCATAGGTCGTGACGTAGCCGCGGACGTCCGGCCGCACCGGTCCGGTGGCGTTGCTCAGCGCCGGGTCGAGGTCCAGGCCGGTGCGTGCGGCCGCGTCGGCCCACTGGGTCCGCAGGTGGTCGGTCGGGCAGACGACGATGACGCGGTCGACGGCGCGGCGGTCGAGGAGGGTCTGGGCGACCGCGAGGGCGAAGGTCGTCTTGCCCGCCCCGGGCGTCGCGGTGACGAGGAAGTCGGAGGTGTCCGCGGAGTGATAGGCGGTGAGCGCGTCGACCTGCCAGGCGCGGAGCCGGCTCGCGGGCACGGCAAAGTCGGGCTGAGCACTCATGGGAGGTGCCGAGCCTAACCCGGCGGTTGCGGCCGGAGCGGGCTACGACACCCGCTTGTAGGCGCGGACGGCGAGGGGCAGGAAAACGGCCAGGATGCCGGCCATCCACACGAACGACAGCCACAGGTTGTCGCCCATCGGCGTGCCCAGAGCCAAGGAGCGCAGCGCGTTGATCACGTGGGTGACCGGCTGGTTCACGGCGAACGCCTGCAGCCAGCCAGGCATGCTCTGCACCGGCACGAACGCCGAGGAGACGAACGTCAGCGGGAACAACCAGATCAGCCCGAACGCCTGCACCGCCTCCTCCTGACGCAGTGCCAGCCCGATGAACATCGACACGCAGCACATGGTGAGCCCGAACGCCTCCGCCAACGCAACCATGGCGACCGCGTCGCCAGCGCCGCTGTGGAACCGGAAGCCGACGCCGTAGCCGACGGCGACGATGACGAGCAGCGTGACGAGCATCCGCACACCATCGGCGGCGAGGCGGCCGAGGAGCACCGCCGAGCGCGAGATCGGCATCACCCGCAGCCGGTCGATGACGCCCTTCTGCGCCTCGATCGCGAGCGAGATCGCGGTGGCCATCGTGGCGAACGCCGCGGTCTGACCGATGACGCCGGGCAGCAGGAAGTCGACGTAGCCGCCGGGGATGCCGACGGTCGGGATCGCACCGCCGAACACGTAACGGAACAGCAAGGTGAAGATCGTCGGCTGGACGACGGTGAAGACGATGTAGGCCGGCACCCGCAACCACACCGCGAGGTTGCGCCAGGTCAGCACCCAGGCGTCGCTGAACCCCCACCGGATCCGCTCGAGCACACCGCCGCTCGAGCTCGGCGCGGTGACCTGGGCGGTGCTCACGCCGGCCGCCGTTGCCGGACCGGCCCGGGTTGCTCTTCCGCCTCGTCCTCGGCCGCGTGTCCGGTGAGGGCGAGGAAGACGTCGTCCAGCGACGGGCGGCGCAACGCGAGGCCGGTGGACTCCACGCCGGCGGTGTCGAGGCGGCGTACGGTCTCCACCAGCGCATCCGAGCCGCGCGCGCCGACCCGCACGCTGACGACGCCGCGCTCCACGTCGACGGTCGGTTCGGCCTCCCCCAACGAGCTCACCGCCTCGACGGCCATCGGGACCGACCGCTGGTCGGGCACCGTGAACTCGACGACGTCGCCACCGACCCGGCTCTTGAGCTGTTCCGAGGTGCCGGCCGCGATCACTCGTCCGTGGTCGATGACGACGATCTCGTCGGCGAGCTCGTCGGCCTCCTCGAGATACTGCGTCGTCAGCAGCAGGGTGGTGCCGCCCGCGACAAGAGTGCGGATGACGTCCCACATCGCCAGCCGGCTGCGCGGGTCGAGCCCGGTCGTCGGCTCGTCGAGGAACAGCACCCGAGGATGCGCGACCAGACTCGCGGCCAGGTCGAGCCGGCGCAGCATGCCGCCGGAATAGGTCTTGGCGGTGCGGGCGGCGGCGTCGAGCAGGTCGAACTGCTCGAGCAGGTCGTCTGCGCGGGAGCGAGCGCTTCGCTTGGACAGGTGGTTGAGCCGCCCAACCATCTCGAGGTTCTCCCGGCCGGTGAGCTCGTCGACGATCGCGGTGCTCTGTCCGGCCAGCCCGATCACGCTCCGGACCGCCGCGGCCTGCCGCACGACGTCGTAGCCCTCCACCCATGCGCGCCCTGAGGTCGGCGCCAGCAGCGTGGTCAGGATGCGCACCGCGGTGGTCTTGCCGGCGCCGTTGGGACCGAGCACACCGAGGACGGTGCCGCGGCGGACCGTGAGGTCGATGCCCCGCAACGCGTGCACGGTCTTGCCGTCACCGCGTCGTCCGCCGAAGGCTTTGGTCAGCCCTTCGACGACGACCGCTTGGTCACTCACCCGGCGACCTTATGAGACCGGGGAGTGGCCGGGCAGTGATTTTCGCCGACGGCGAAGCCCGGTGCCGGCCGGCGGTGGCGACGCCGGGGACCGCCCGATGCTCGCTGCCGGCAGCCCGCGCAGCGACGCGTCGAGCACCTCCACCGGGTGCGCCAGCCGCATCGACTCGCCGCGTCGCCGCAGCGCGCTGTGCACCTGCATCAGGCACCCCGGATTGGCGGTGACGAGCAGGTCGGCCCCGGTGGCCGCGACGTGCGCGGCCTTGCGGTCGCCGAGCTCGCGGGCGGTGTCGGGCTGCAGGAGGTTGTAGACGCCGGCGGAGCCACAGCAGATCTCGGGCTCGCCGATCTCGCGCAGCCGCAACCCGGGGATCGCGCCGAGCAGGGACCGGGGTTGCGCGCGCACTCCTTGCGCATGGGCGAGATGGCACGCGTCGTGATAGGCGACCGTCACCTCCAGCGGATGCCGCACAGCTGCGGGGCCGAGCTCCATGAGCCACTCGCTGACGTCGCGCACCTTGGCGCTGAACGCCTCCGCCCGCTCGCGCCAGCCCGGCTCGTCCCGCAGCACCCAGCCGTAGTCCTTCATCGCCGATCCGCATCCGGCCGCGTTGACGACGATGGCGTCGACGTCGTACCGCTCGAACGTCGCGACCAGACGTTGCGCGAAGCCGATCGCCTCGCCCTCCCGACCCATGTGCACCGACAGCGCTCCGCAACAGCCTTGGATCTCGGGCGCGACGACCTCGCAGCCCTCGGCGGCGAGGACACGCGCTGTCGCGGCGTTCACACCCGCGAAGAACTCTCGCTGGACGCAACCCAGAAGCAGTCCCACCCGCGCGCGGCGCGCGCCGACCGGTGACGTCACCTCGGGCAGCGGTCGGGTCTCGGTGACCGGCGGCAGCAGCTGTCGCATCGCCGCCAGCGTCGGCGGCAATGGCAATCGTTGCGCCAGCCGCTCGGCACCGGTGCGCTGGTAGGCGCGCACGAGCGGCCGCAGGGCCCGCAGCCGCCGCGGGTAGGGAAAGAGGCTGAACACCGCTGCCCGCAGCGCGCGCTCCCGTCGCGAACGCGGGTGGCGGCGCTCGACCTGCGCGCGGGTCGCCTCGATGAGCCGGTCGTACTGCACCCCGGACGGGCACGCGGTCACGCAGGCCATGCAGCCGAGGCACTGGTCGAAGTGCGGCACCATCGACGGCAGTGGCTCTCCCTCCAGCGCCGTCTTCATCAGGTGGATGCGGCCGCGTGGCGAGTCCATCTCCTCGCCCCACAGCAGGTAGGTCGGGCAGGTCGGCAGGCAGAACCCGCAGTGCACGCAGTCGTCGACGAGCTCACGCGGTGGTGGGTGGTGCGCGTCGAAGGCCCCCGTTCCGGCCGGCCGGTCAGATGCCACCGACGAACACCCCCGGGCTCATCCGCCCATCCGGATCGAACTGCTCCTTGATCCGGCGCATCACCGGCAGCCCTCGCACCGGACCCCAGACGTCGAGGCGCTGCTTGACCTCGGCCGGCGCGTCGACGACGACCGCGCTCCCGTCGTACGGCGCCAGCGCAGCGCGCAGCTCTTCGACCGCCGCCGGCACCTCGTGAGTCGCCGCGCAACCGGCCCACACGACCCCGCTGCCGACCTGCGCGGCCAGCGTCGCCGACGGCAGGAGCCGGCGGACGGTCGCGAGCACGGGCTGGAGGGCGGACAGCCGGTGGGTGAGCTTGAGTGCGACCTCGCCGGAGCGCCAGGGCCGCGCGCCGAAACCGTCCGGCAACACGTCGGTGACCGTGCCGCCACCGGCGAGGTCACGCACGGCCGCGGCTTGTGCGTCGGCCGCTGCGGCCGAGCTCTCCACCAGGACGTGCACCGCCTGACCGTCCCACTCGACTGCCGTGGGCGTCACGGTCGAGCCGGCGAGCGCGCGGGCGAGCTCGCTGGGGTCGTCGGCCTCGACGGTGACGACCCGGCGCGCGGCGGCGGCCGGGTGCAGTCGGAACGTGCAGGTGGCGATCACCCCGAGGGTGCCGAACGAGCCGGCGAACAGCTTGCCGAGGTCATAGCCGGCGACGTTCTTCACCACCTTTCCACCGGAGCGAGCGACGGTGCCGTCGGCGAGCACGACCGTGACACCGAGCAGCAGGTCACGCGGCGTGCCGAACCGCAACCGGCGGGGTCCGCTCGCCGCGGTGGCGACGATGCCGCCGATGGTGGCGTCCGCCTCGGGCGGGTCCAGCGCGAGCCGTTGGCCGGCGGCCGAGGTCAGTTGCTGCACGTCGCGGAGGCGGGCACCGGCGTGCACGGTCAGCACGAGGTCGCCGACCGCGTGCTCCACGACCGCGTCCAGATCCGACAGGTCGACGACGAGGTCCGGCTCCGGCGCGACCGCACCCCACGTCCACTTGCTGCCGGCGCCGCGGGGCCGCACCGTCGCCCCGTCGCCGCTGCTTCCCCGCACCAGCTCGGCCAGCTCATCCACCGATGCGGGACGCTCAGAAGACATCGGCGATGCCCGCCTGTTGCAGCGGGTGCGGCTCCGTCCGGCGCCCCGGGCGCTCGCCGCACAGTCGCGGTGTCGGGAAGACCTTGCCGGGGTTGCACAACGAGTGCGGGTCGAACGCGCAGCGCACCAGCTGCATGACGTCGAGGTCGACCGCGCCGAACATGCGGGCCATGTGTCGCTTCTTGTCCTGACCGACGCCGTGCTCGCCCGTGATCGAGCCGCCGTGGTCGAGGCACAGCCCGATGATCGCGTCGGAGACCTGCTCGGCCCGCTCCGTCTCACCGCGGCTCTCGTCGAACAGCACGAGCGGGTGCAGGTTCCCGTCGCCGGCGTGGAAGACGTTCGCGACACGGATGCCGGTGGAGTCGGCCAGCGCCGCGATGTCGCGCAGCACCTCCGGCAGCGCCGTCCGCGGCACCACCCCGTCCTGCACGATGTAGTCCGGGCTGATCCGGCCGACTGCCGCGAACGCCGACTTGCGACCACGCCAGATCTGCGCGCGCTCGACCGCATCGTCCGCGGTGCGCAGCTCGAACGCGCCGGCCGCGCGGCAGATCGCCTCGACCTGGGCGGCCTGCTCTTCCACCTCGACCGCCGGGCCGTCGAGCTCGACGATGAGGACGGCGCCGGCACCGGCGGGATAACCACAGCCGACCGCCGCCTCGGCGGCCTCGATCGCCAGCGCATCCATCATCTCGATCGCCGCGGGCAGGATGCCGGCCGCGATGACGTCACTGACCGCGCGCCCGGCCTGGTCCATGCCGGCGAAGCCGGCGAGCAGCGTCAGCACCGCTTCCGGTGTCCTCGTCAGCCGCACGGTGACCTCGGTCGCGATGCCGAGCGTGCCTTCACTGCCGACGAACGCGCCCACCAGGTCGTAACCGACGGCGTCGGGCGCGCGCCCGCCGAACCGTTCCACGGTCCCGTCCGGCAGCACGACTTCCAGACCGGTCACGTGATGGACGGTGAACCCGTATTTCAAGCAGTGCGCGCCACCGGAGTTCTCGGCGACGTTGCCGCCGATCGTGCAGACCTGCTGGCTCGACGGGTCTGGCGCGTAGTGGAACCCGTGCGGCGCGGCCCGGCGGCTGACGTCGAGGTTGATGACGCCGGGCTGTACGACGGCGCGTTGGTCGTCGACGTCGAGATCGACGACGGCGGTGAGCCGGGACAGCACGATCAGCACACCGTCCTCGTGCGGCAGCGCTCCGCCGGACAGGCCAGTGCCCGCCCCGCGCGCCACGAACGGGATGCCCAGCTCGTGGCATCGGCGTACGACGAACGCGACCTCCGCGGTGCTTCGCGGCAGCACCACCAAGCCGGGGATGCAGCGATAGGCAGTGAGCCCGTCGCACTCGTAGGTACGCAGCGCCACCCGGTCGGTGACGACGGCGTCTGCCCCCAGCGTCGCGACGCAGTCCGCGGCGAGCTGC
>DASTWK010000046.1:0-2392 GCA_035776655.1 Mycobacteriales bacterium
TGGTGGTGCACGGCAAGGGCGGTCACGACGAGCGGCTGCCGCTGCCCGCGGACGTCGGTGCGGTGATCGTCGATTACCTGGTGCACGAACGGGGCCGGTCGCCGTCGCGGGCCCTGTTCCTGCGGGCGGCGCTGCCGCGGGGTGCGATGTCGCGCAACGCGGTGGTGATGGTGTCGCGGACCGCGTCGCGGCGGGCCGGTTTGCCGGTCGTCGGCGGGCACCGGCTGCGGCACACCGCCGGGACGGGCATGCTGCGGGCCGGCGCGTCGCTGCGCGAGGTCGGGCAGGTGCTGCGCCACCGCGACGAGGCGACCACCGCGATCTACGCCAAGGTCGACCAGTCCGCGCTCGTCCTGCTGGCGCGGCCGTGGCCGGAGGCCATCCGATGAGCCCGCTGACCGGCCACGTGGCCGCCTACCTGGGGATGCGCCGGGCGCTGGGGTACCAGCTCGTCGAGCACGAGCGGATGCTCACCGCCCTGGCGGCCGCAGTGGACCGGCGCGGCGAGACGCACCTGAGCGTGGACGCGGTGCTGGCGTGGGCGGTCGCCGACGGGACGGTCAGCCGCGGGCAGGCCGCGCGGCGGCTGTCGGTCGCGCGCCGGTTCGCCGCCTACCTGGCCGCCTTCGATCCGGCGACCGAGGTGCCGCCGGTGAAGCTGCTGCCCGGCGGCGCCGAGCGCGTCACGCCGTTCATCTTCACCCCGGAACAGGTGCAGGCGCTGATCACCGCGGCGCGGCGGCTGTCCCCGCCGCTGCGGGCGGCCAGCGTGGCCACGTTGCTCGGGCTGCTGGCCGCGACCGGGATGCGGCCCGGCGAGGCGCGCCGGCTCGACCGCGACGACGTCGACCTGCCCGACGGGCTGCTGATGGTGCGCAACAGCAAGTTCGGCAAGACCCGAATCGTCCCGCTGCACGCGAGCACGGTCGCCGCACTCGCCCGCTACACCCGCCGCCGCGACCGGCTCTGCCCGCACCCGACGGATCCGGCGTTCCTGCTCACCGCCGACGGCACCCGAATGTCGGCAGCAGCGCTGAGTGGCACGTTCCGCCGGCTGCGCACTCAGGCCGGCATCACCGTCCCACCCGGGCAACGTCCACCGCGGCCACACGACCTGCGCCACACCTTCGCCGTCGACACGATCGCCGGCTGGCACGCCGAGGGCGTCGATGTTCAACGGCGGCTGCCGGTGCTGTCGACCTACCTGGGTCATCTCAACCCGGCCAACACCTACTGGTACTGCCAGGCCGTCCCGCAGCTGATGGCCGTGGTCGCCGACCGGGTCGAGGCCTCGCGGGTGGTGCGGCCGTGACCGCGCTCGCGCCGGTGCTGCAAGGCTTCTTCGCCGACCGGCTCACCCAACGCGGGGTCAGCCCGCACACCGTCCTGTCCTACCGGGACACCTGGCGGCTGCTGCTCGGCTTCGCCCGCGACCGGACCGGCACCGCGCCCTGCGCGCTCGACCTCGGCCAGCTCGACGCCGAGCTCGTCGGCGCGTTCCTCGACCACCTCGAGAGCGTGCGGCATAACAGCGCCCGGACCCGCAACCTGCGGCTAACCGCGGTTCACTCCTTCTACTCCTACGCCGCGCTGCGCTGCCCCGAGCACGCCGCCACGATCCAGCGGGTGCTTGCCATCCCGGCCAAACGCCCGGACAGCCGGCTGGTCACCTACCTGACCCGACCGGAAGCCGACGCGCTGCTCGCCGCCCCGGACCGCTCCACCCGGCTCGGCCGGCGCGATCACCTCCTGCTCGCCGTCGCGGTCGCCACCGGGCTGCGGGTCAGCGAGCTGACCGGGCTCACCACCGCCGACGTTAGCGTCGGTGCCGGTGCGCACGTCCGCTGCCACGGCAAGGGCCGCAAGGACCGGATCGTCCCGCTGAGCAGGTCGGTGGCGCGCCTGCTCTGCGACTGGCTGGACGAGCTGCGGCCCGCACCCACCGGTCTGCTCTTCCCTACCCGTGACGGCGGGCGGCTCAGCAGCGACGCCGTCGCCGACCTGCTCGCCAAGCACCTCATCGTCGCCAGCCGCAGCTACCCGACGCTGGCCGCCAAGAACGTGACCCCGCACACCCTGCGGCACACCAACGCGATGGACATGCTCCAGGCCGGCGTCGACACCACCGTCATCGCGCTCTGGCTCGGGCACGCCAGCACCCGCTCCACCCAGCCCTACCTACACGCCGACCTGACGATCAAGGAAGCGGCGCTCGCGCGCACCGCGCCACACCCAGCCGCCCGGCAGCGCTACAAGCCGACTGACAGCCTGCTCGACTTCCTCGAAAGCCTGTGACTATGCCGGGCGCCGGCCGGCCACGCGAACCACCGACCAGCAGCGACGCGGCCGCGGACTGTCCGACCCGGCATAGTTGCGCGCCCGGCATAGGCAT
>DASTWK010000047.1:0-65279 GCA_035776655.1 Mycobacteriales bacterium
CGCCAGGTCGAAGTCCGCGAACGCCACCCGGAACGCCGGCCGCTTGCGCAGGATCACCAGCCACGACAGCCCGGACTGGAACGCCTCCAGCGTCAACCGCTCGAACATCGCGCGGTCGGCCAGCGCGGGCGGCCCCGCGTAACGGCGGCCCCACTCCTCGTCGTGATAGGCGAGGTAGTCCGGCGCCGACAATGCCCACGGGCAGCGCCGCCGTCCGTCCGCCGCCGCGACCACGTCGCTCACCGCACGACCTCGACGACGGGTGCGACGTACGCAGCGCCAGCGATCACGGCTGCGTCGCGCGAAACCCCTGTCACGGAGCGGGCGGGGAGGCCGGTGCCGCGTCGCCGGCGTCGGTGCGCAGCGGATCCGACCTGACTTGCTCCGACCCGGCGACCTGGTGGGGCGGCTCGTCCGCGGCGGGCCCCACCAGCGCGGCGTACCGCTCCTCGTGCGCCCTCAGCGATGCCTCGACCTTCGCCATGGTCCGGTCGACGTCGTCGAAGCGATAGCCGCGCAGCCCGCCCCAGAATCCCGAGATCGCGCGGAACCGCAGCCGGGCGATGTCGTCGGAGCGCAGCAACCGGTCGGTCGGCAGCCCGACATCGCGGGTGTCGGTGTCGACGTCGTCGAGCCCGCCGCCGGTCGAGACGACGATCGCGACGCCGACGAGCACCGCCACCGCGACGATGACCTCGAGCCAGAACATCCGACCTCCGCGCCTGCTGCCGCCCCCACCAGGACCGCGCCAACCCCTCCTGCGGCATGGTGTCACGCGTGCCGCTGCGCTTGGGTCGAAAGACGTACGACGACGATGCCCTCCTCGTGATGGCGATCGTCAACCGCACGCCGGACTCCTTCTATGACAAGGGCGCGACGTTCAGCGACGACGCGGCGATGGCGGCGGTGGCGCGAGCGGTCGCCGACGGCGCCGACCTCGTCGACGTCGGTGGGGTGAAGGCCGGGCCGGGCGCGGAGGTCTCGCCGGAGGAGGAGCAGGAGCGGGTGGTGCCGTTCGTGGCCGCGGTCCGCGCGGCGTACCCCGACCTCGTCATCAGCGTCGACACGTGGCGCGCGGAGGTCGGGCGCGCGTGCCTCGCTGCCGGCGCCGACGTCATCAACGACGCGTGGGGCGGGGTGGACCCGGAGCTCGCGGCGGTGGCCGGGGAGGCCGACGCGGCGATCGTGTGCACGCACGCCGGCGGGGTGACGCCGCGGACCCGGCCGCACCGGATCGGGTATCCCGACGTGGTCGCCGACGTGCTGACGACGGTGGTGGGGCTGGCGGAGCGGGCGCTGGCGGCGGGGGTACGGCGGGAGTCGGTGCTCATCGACCCCGGGCACGACTTCGGCAAGAACACCTGGCACTCGCTGGAGGTCACCCGGCGGCTCGGCGAGCTGGTCGACACCGGCTGGCCGGTGCTGGTGTCGTTGTCCAACAAGGACTTCGTCGGCGAGACGCTGGACCGGCCGGTGCCGGAGCGGCTGGTCGGCACCCTGGCGACGACGTCGATCTCCGCGTGGCTGGGGGCGCGGGTGTTCCGCGCGCACAACGTGCGGGAGACCCGGGACACCCTCGACATGGTCGCGACCCTGCGCGGGACCCGCCCACCCGCCGTCGCCCGCCGCGGCCTCGCCTGACGGACGACGCCTCGGTCAGGGTTCGGCTTCGAGGACCTCGTCGGCGGCGGGTGGCTGAACCATCGGCGGCTGCTCGAGCAGGTCGAACGCCTCGGGTACGCCGGTCGCCCAGCGGATCGCGTCGTTCACGGACGGGCGGGCGAAACCGGCGGCGATCAGCTGCTCGACCTGCTCGCGCAACGGCGCGAACATGCCGTCCGGGTCGAGCACGACGACCGGCTTGTCGTGCATCCGCAACGTGCGCGACACCCAGACCTCGAGCAGCTCCTCCAAGGTGCCGAGACCGCCCGGCAGCGTCAGGAACGCGTCGGCGCGACGATCCATCTCGCCCTTGCGTGCGCGCATGTCCGCCGTGACGAGCAGCTCGGCGGCGTCCTCGTCGGCGACCTCATAGGCCAGCAACGCCTCCGGGATCACACCGATCGTGTGCGCGCCGCCGGCTCGCGCCGCTCGCGCGACCGACCCCATGCACGACACGGAGCCGCCGCCGCTGACCAGGGTGTGACCGCGGTGGGCCAGCTCCGCGCCGACCTCAGCCGCCAGGTCGACGTACCGCTGGTCGATCCGCTCGCTCGACGCGCAGAACACGCAGATCGTCGCCATCAGCGACCAGGCGATCGAGGTGTCATGGGCGCTCGGAGCGGCGGATGATGTCGACGATCTCGTCGACGTCGTCGCTGACCTGGATGAGCTCGAGGTCGGGCTCGCTGACCTTGCCGTCGCGCAACATCGTCTCGCGCAGCCAGTCGATGAGCCCGGACCAGTACGACGAGCCGTAGAGCACGACCGGGAACGACGTGACCTTGCGCGTCTGGACCAGGGTGAGTGCCTCGAACAGCTCGTCCATGGTGCCGAAGCCACCAGGGAGTACGACGAACGCCTGCGCATATTTGACGAACATCGTCTTGCGCGCGAAGAAGTAGCGGAAGTTGAGCCCGATGTCGACCCAGTCGTTGATGCGCTGCTCGAAGGGCAGCTCGATGCCGAGCCCGACCGAGACGCCGCCGCCTTCACAGGTGCCTTTGTTGACGGCTTCCATGAGGCCCGGTCCGCCGCCGGTGATGACGGCATAGCCGGCGCGGGCGAGCGCGGCGCCCAGGCGAACACCGACGGCGTACTCCTCCGTGTCGGGCGCGACCCGCGCCGAGCCGAACACGCTCACGGCCTTGGGCAGCTCGGCGAGCAGGCCGAACCCTTCGATGAACTCCGACTGGATCCGCAGCACGCGCCACGGGTCGGTGTGCACCCAGTCGGACGGGCCGCGGGTGTCGAGCAAGCGCTGATCGGTGGTGCTGCCCTCGACCGCCTGCTCGCGGCGCAACGTCACCGGCCCGCGTTGCTTCTCCCGCGCGGGAGCGCGACCTTCCCGGGCCTGCTCGGCGGCGGTCTGCGCGGTGGCGCGCTCCTCGGTGGGGCGCTGGGCGCCGGCGTCGGTCCCGTCCGCGGCGTCCGGGTCGGTGACGCGCAGGTGCGGCTCGCCGGCGCGCGCCGGCATCCGGTCCGGGTCGATCGGCTCCGCCATCTGCTCAGCCTGCCAGGTAGTCGCGGAGCACGCGCTCACATTCGCCGATGCGAGACACCTCGACGTACTCCTCGCGCGTGTGCGCGAGGTTGGGGTCGCCGGGACCGAAGTTGACGGCGGGGATGCCGAGCGCGGCGAACCGCGCGACGTCGGTCCAGCCCAGCTTGGCGACCGGGTCGCCGTCGATCGCGGCGACGAACTCCGCCGCGGCCGGCTCCCCCAGCCGCGGCAACGCCCCCGGCGAGGAGTCGGTGGGCACACACTCGAACGGCGCGAGCACCTCTTGCACGTGTTGCAGGGCCGCCGCCTCGTCGCGGTCGGGCGCGAACCGGTAGTTGACCGTGACCGTGCAGCGGTCGGGCACGACGTTGCCGGAGACGCCGCCTTCGATGCGGACCGCGTTGAGCCCCTCGCGATATTCGCAGCCGTCGATGACGACCCGCCGCGGCTCATAGCCGGCGAGCTTCTCCAGCACCTGCCCGGCCCGGTGGATCGCGTTGTCGCCGAGCCAGGAGCGGGCGCTGTGGGCGCGCTTGCCGGGTACGACGACGAGCGCGCGCAGCGTCCCCTGGCAACCGGCCTCGACGCGGTTGGACGTCGGCTCCATCAGGATCGCCAGGTCGGCCTGCAACCACTGCGGGCTGTTGCGGGCAACGCGCGCGAGGCCGTTGCGCGCGGCGTCGGTCTCCTCGTTGTCGTAGAACAGCCAGTTGACGTCGTGGCGCGGGGTGGCGAGCGTCGCCGCCACCCGCAGCATCACGGCGATGCCGGCCTTCATGTCCGAGGTGCCACAGCCGAACAACCGCTCGCCGTCCCGGCGACTCGGCAGGTTGTCCGCGACCGGGACGGTGTCGAGGTGACCGGCGATGACGATGCGCTGGGCGCGGCCGAGGGTGGTGCGGGCGAGGACGGCGTCGCCGTCGCGGTCGACCTCGAGGTGGCTGATCTGCTTGAGGGCGGACTCCACCTCGTCGGCGAGGCGGCTCTCGCTGCCCGAGACCGACGGCACGTCGACGAGGCTCGCGGTCAGCGCGTCGCCCGGGAGGGTGAGGTCGATCATCGGTGCCAGCCTAGGTCCCGCACTCCCCGGGGCGGGGCCGCCACGGCGGAGAAGGCCGAGGCACTGCGTCGACCGTCCCCGGGTCGCGTGCCGGCGGCTTCTAGAGTTGCGCGGTGAGCTTTCGCGACCAACCGGCGAGCGGCATCGGGCTGGCGACGTACGACGGCAGCGGCCGGCTGCTCGACCTCTGGTTCCCGACGCCGTCGCTGGAGGCGACCCCGCAGCCGATCCCGGAGCTGCCGACGGAGAAGGACGAGCTGCGGGGGACGCGCAGCGACGTCGTACGCGTCTCCATCGCCTCCCTCGCCGATGCCCCCGCCGACGCCGCGGACGTCTGGCTGCGGCTGCACCTGCTGTCGCACCGGTTGATCCGCCCGCACGAGGCGAACCTCGACGGCATCTTCGGCCTGCTGACGAACGTGGCCTGGACGTCGCTCGGGCCGGTGGCGGCCGACGAGGTCGACGCGGTGCGGCTGCGGGCGCGGGTGGAGGGCGTGCGGCTCGAGGTGTTCGGCGTGGACAAGTTCCCCCGGATGACCGACTACGTGGTGCCGAGCGGCGTGCGGATCGCGGATGCCGACCGGGTGCGGCTGGGGGCGCACCTCGCGGCGGGTACGACGGTGATGCACGAGGGGTTCGTCAACTACAACGCCGGCACGCTCGGCACCTCCATGGTGGAAGGGCGGATCTCGGCCGGCGTCGTCGTCGGTGACGGCACCGACATCGGCGGCGGCGCCTCGATCATCGGGACGCTCTCCGGCGGTGGGCAGATCGTGGTGTCGCTGGGGGAACGGTGCCTGCTCGGCGCCAACGCCGGCATCGGCATCCCGCTCGGCGACGACTGCGTCGTCGAGGCCGGGTGCTACGTCACTGCCGGGTCGAAGGTGACGTTGCCGGACGGCGACGTCGTGCGAGCGCGCGACCTCGCCGGGGTGAGCAACCTGCTGTTCTGGCGCAACAGCGTCACCGGCACGATCGAAGCCCGGCCCCGCACCGGCTCCTGGGGCGGGCTCAACGCCGCCCTGCACGCGAACTGAGCCGCTCGGTCCCGCCGGTGACCGCGCTGCGGTCGGCTGCGGTCGTCAGGCGGGCGGGTCGGTCGCGCGCTCGGCCTCCCACGCGGTGAGCTGCTGCTCCAACGCCTTCATGATCTCGAACACCTGCGAGGGCGGGATCCGCACCCGGCTGGTCACCCGCGCGGTCAACGCCGCCGGTGTCGCCGGCTGCGCGAGCACCGCGAAGTCGAGCACGAACACGTCCTTGCTGTGCCAGACGCTGACGAAGTCGGCGTAGGTCCCTTCGATCTGCTCGTCGGGGATGTGGATCTGCGCCTGCTGCTGCGGTTGCTCGCTCACCCGCCCGACCCTAACCGTGCGACCGCGGCGTCGATCCGCTCGTCGGTGGCGGTGAGCGCGACCCGCACGTGCCGCGCCCCGGCGGGACCGTAGAACTCCCCCGGTGCGACGAGGATCCCGCGTTCGGCCAGCCAGGCGACGGTGTCCCAGCAGCGCTCGTCGCGAGTGGCCCAGAGATAGAGCCCGGCCTCGCTGTGGTCGATGGTGAAGCCCGCGGCGGCGAGTGCGGGCAACAGCCTGGCCCGCCGGGCGCGATAGCGATCCCGTTGCGCCACAACGTGTTCGTCGTCGTCGAGGGCGGCGACCATGGCGGCCTGCACCGGCGCCGGCACGATCATGCCGGCGTGCTTGCGGATCTCGAGCAGCCGCGCGACCAACCGCGCGTCGCCGGCGACGAACCCGGCGCGATAACCCGCGAGGTTGGACCGCTTCGACAGCGAGTGCACCGCGAGCAGCCCGTCGACGGAACCACCGCAGACCTCCGGTGACAGCACCGACGGGGGTGGCTCCGCGTCGTACCAGAGATCCGCGTAGCACTCGTCGCTCGCCACCACCGTGCCGCGTGCCCGAGCCCAGTCGGCGACCTTGCGCAGGTGCGGTGCCGGCAGCACCTTGCCGGTCGGGTTGGCGGGTGAGTTGACCCAGAGCAGGTCGAGGCGTTCGGGGCCGAGGGCGGTGAGCGCGTCGACGGTGCGGCCGCTGGCGTGAGCGAGGCGCGCGCCGACGTCGTAGGTCGGGTAGGCGAGGCCGGGGAAGCCGACCGACTGGGCACCGAGCAGCATCGGCAGCCAGGCGACGAGCTCCTTGGTGCCGATGACCGGCAGCACGGCGGTGGGCGGGACGTCGGCGCCGAAGCGGCGGCGCAACCAGCCGGCCGCGGCCTCGCGCAGCCGCTCGGTGCCGGCGGTGAGCGGGTAGCCGGGAGCGTCGGCGGCGGCGGCGAGCGCGTCCCGGATCAGCGGCGGCGTCGGGTCGACCGGTGTGCCGACGGACAGGTCGACGATGCCGTCGGCGTGCTGGCGCGCCCGGGTCGCGGCCGGCGCGAGCCGGTCCCACGGGAACTCCGGCAGCCGCGCCGCGAGCGTCACGACGGCGCCCGCCTCACCACGCCCCGATCATGGCGTGATCCGCATCCCGGGACCGGTGGTGGCCGAGGTCAGTGACGGGCGGTGTCGGCGTTGACATCCGGCGGCAGCGCCGCGACCAGCGGATGGTCCTTGTCGATCTTGCCGACCTTGGAGGCACCACCGGGTGAGCCGAGGTCGTCGAAGAACTCGACGTTGGCCTTGTAGTAGTCCTTCCACTGCTCCGGCGTATCGTCCTCATAGAAAATCGCCTCGACCGGGCAGACCGGCTCGCAGGCGCCGCAGTCGACGCACTCGTCCGGGTGGATGTAGAGCATCCGCTTGCCTTCATAGATGCAGTCCACCGGGCATTCTTCGATGCACGCCTTGTCGAGCACGTCGACACACGGCTCGGCGATGACGTAGGTCACGCGTAAACCCTCCTCGGACGAGCGGCGCGATCAGTGCGGCGCGCCTGCAAACATTGTGACCTGCGCAGGTCGGGGCCGGCGACGCCGGGGCTGGGATCGCGAGAAGATGCGGGCGTGCAGGTCGGCGACACGGTGACGCTGCGGGTGCTCACCCCGGCCGGGCCGACCGACGTCGTCGGCACGCTGCTGGCGACGGAGCGGGAGACGCTGACGGTACGCCGGCGGGACGGGCGTGTCGCCGTCATCGCGGTCGACTCCGTGCGAGCTGGGCGGGTGGTGCCACCGGGCCCGGCCCGCCGGATCAGCGCCGGCGACCTGCACCGGGTGATGGCCCTCGGCTGGCGGGCCGGGGACGTCGCGCGGCTCGGCGAGTGGCTGCTGCGCGCCAACGGCGGCTTCACCGGCCGGGCCAACTCCGCGCTGCCCGTCGGTGATCCCGGCGTTGCGGTCGATGCGGCGGTCGCGGCCGTGGAGCGGTGGTACGCCGAGCGCGGGTTGCCGGCGCGGATCCAGCTGCCGGGCCACGACGCCGCTGCCGGTGTCGTCGACCGGCTCGACGCGCAGGGCTGGGAGGAGAGCCCGCCGACGATCGTCATGACCGCCGAGCTGGGGCCGGTGCTGCGCGGAGCGGCGACAGTCAGTGGCGTGGGCGACTCCGTCGCGGGTGGTGAGCTCGGGGGCGACGAGGCCGCGGGCGGCGAGGTTGTGGGGGGTGCGGTCGAGCTGCGGGTCGACGCCGAGCCGGATGACGCGTGGCTCGCGGCGTACCGGCAGGACTCCCCCGATCGATCGCCCGCCGGCCGGCTGCCGGCGGCGGCCCGCGCAGTGCTGACCAACCACGACACCGCGCTGTTCGCTTCGGTGCGCGACGGCGGACGGTGCCCGGCCATCGCGCGGGTCGCGGTCGACGGTCGGTGGGCCGGGCTGTTCGGTGTCGAGGTCGACCCGGCGGCGCGCCGTCGCGGGCTCGGCGGTGCGGTGGTGGCCGCCGCGCTGCGGGCGGCGGTGACGCGCGGGGCGCGGCTGGGCTACCTGCAGGTCTTCGGCGCCAACACCGGCGCGATCGAGTTCTGGCACCGGCTCGGCTTCGTCGAGCACCACCGCTACGTCTACCGAACGCGCCATCCGAGCTGATCGCGCGAGGCGAAGAGCACTGGCGCGCGGCAGGTAGCGTCGAGCAGTGAGCCAGGAACGTCGCGGCACCATCCTCGGCGTCGCGGCCTACCTGGCCTGGGGGCTGTTCCCGCTCTACTGGCCGCTGCTCGAACCGGCGGGCGCGATCGAGATCCTCGCGCACCGCGTCGTGTGGTCGCTCGTGTTCGTCGGGGTGCTGCTCCTCGTCGTACGACGGGCGGCCGGCGGGCTGCCCCGGGACCGACGGCGGTTGTCGTTGCTGGCGTTGGCTTCGTTGGTCATCGCGGTGAACTGGGGCCTCTACATCTGGGGCGTCAACCACGAGCACGTCGTCGAGACCTCGCTCGGCTATTTCGTCAACCCGCTGGTCACGGTCGCACTCGGCGTGGTGGTGCTCGGCGAGCGGCTGCGGTCGACGCAGTGGGCGGCGGTCGCGGTCGCGGCGGTCGGCGTCATCGTGCTGACCGTGGAGGCGGGCCGGCCGCCCTGGATCGCACTGACGTTGGCGGCGAGCTTCGGCACTTACGGGTTGGTGAAGAAGGTCGTCGGCGTCGGCGCCGTCGAAGGGCTCGTGGTGGAGACCGCGATCCTTGCGCCGCTGGCGCTGGGCTATCTGCTGGCGGTCGGCGCGACCGGGTCGGGCACGTTCACCGCACACGGATCGGGCCACACGTTGCTGCTCGTCGGCGCCGGGCCGGTGACGGCCTTGCCGCTGCTGGCGTTCGCGGGCGCCGCGGCGAGCGTGCCGCTGTCGCGGCTGGGACTGATGCAATACCTGACCCCGACGATGCAGTTCCTGCTCGGCGTCTTCCTGCGGCACGAGCCGCTCGGTCTGGGCCGGCTCGCCGGCTTCGCGCTCGTCTGGGTCGCGCTGGCGATGTTCACCGTCGACAGCGCGACCAGCCGACGCCGCCAGCTCGCGCTGACCGCCCAAGCCGTCACCTGACTCTTCGCCGATCATGGCGAAGGCAGCGTTATGGGTCGCTCATAAGGCGATGTTCGCCATGATCGGCGCGAAAGACGGCGGGGAGGGGGACCTAGGGTTGGCAGGGTGTTGAGGCTCACGGACACCCGCACCCGGGCGCTGGAGGAGATCCGGCCGGCGCAGGGGCGGCGGCTGCGGATGTATGCCTGCGGCCCGACCGTCTATCGCTTCCAGCACGTCGGCAACCTGCGCACGTTCCTGCTCGGCGACCTCATCGTGCGAGTCGCGCAGACATTGCACGACTACGACGTGCAGCTCGTGCAGAACATCACCGACGTGGGCCACCTCGCCGACGACACCGGCATCGAGCTCGCCGGTGAGGACAAGATGCTGCTGGCGGCCCGGGAGGAGAACAAGGACCCGTTCGAGATCGCGCGGTTCTACGAGGCGCAGTTCCACGAAGACCTCGCGGCACTGAACATCCACCCGGCCGACGCCTACCCGCGCGCGTCCGAGTCGATCGAGCTGATGGTCGACCTGATCGCCACTTTGCTCGACAAGGGCCACGCCTATGTCGGCCCGGACGGAACCGTGTATTTCGACGCGCGGTCGTTCCCGTCGTACGGCGCGATCTCGGGCAACCGGCTCGAGGACCTGCGCGCGGGACACCGCGCGGACGCGGCGGAGCTGACCGCGGGCAAGCGCTTCCACGCCGACTGGGCGTTGTGGAAGGCCGCCGGGCCGCAGCGGCAGATGGTGTGGGACACGCCGTGGGGCAAGGGCTTTCCGGGCTGGCACGTCGAGTGCTCGGCGATGTCGCTGCACTATCTGGGCGAGACCTTCGACGTGCACACCGGCGGCATCGACCTGCGCTTCCCGCACCACGAGGACGAACGCGCACAGTCGGAGGCCGCCGTCGGGCACGAGGTCGTGCGGCGGTGGGTGCACGGTGAGCACCTGCTGGCCGAGGGCCGCAAGATGGCGAAGTCGACCGGCAACGTCGTCCTCGTGCGCGACGTCGCCGAGCGCGGCTACGACCCGCTGGCCCTGCGGCTGTTCTTCCTCACCGGCCGCTATCGGCAGCAGATGAACCTCACCTGGGACGCGCTCGCCGGCGCCGACCGCCGGTTGCAACGCTGGCGGGCCAAGGTGGCGGAGTGGGCGGAGTCACCGTCGACGGCGATGTGCGCCGACTATGTGCAGCGGCTGCGGGACGCGCTCGACGACGACCTCGACACCCCGACCGCACTGGTCGTGCTGAGCGAGCTGGAGAAGGACGACGCGATCCCGCCCGGGTCGAAGTTCGAGACGTTCGCGTGGGTCGATCGCATCATCGGACTCGACCTCGCCCGCGACGTCGGCAAACCGCGCGCGGCCGCCGGCGACCTGCCGGACGGCGCTGCCGAGCTGCTCGAGCAACGAGCCGCCGCGCGGGCGGCGAAGGACTGGGCGACGTCGGACCGGCTCCGGGACGAGCTCGCGGCGCTGGGGGTCACCGTCACCGACAGCCGGGACGGCCAGGCCTGGTCCCTCGGCTGACCGCTGCCCCGCGACTTGCACGCCGATCATGGCGAACACAGCCGAATAACGCGCTCATAACGCTTGCTTCGCCATGATCGGCGGACAACGTGGGTGGCTCAGGTGGGGAGGGAGCGATAGGCACTGCGGTAGTAGACGAGCGCGTCGCCGTCGCCACCGGGCTGCACGCCGAGCACCTCGCCGACGACGATCGTGTGGTCGCCCCCGTCGTACGTCGCCCACGTCCGACACTCCAGCCAGCCGAGGGCGCCCCCGAGCAGCGGTACGCCGGTGCGCGGTCCCGGCCGGTGCGGGAACTTCTCGAACAGCTCCACCGCCGACAGCCCGCGCTTGGCGAAGCACGCCGCCACGTCCTCCTGCGCCGCGGCCAGGATCGACGCGCCCCAGACACCCGCGTCGAGCACGGGCTGGTGCAACGACGCGTCCCGTTCGCAGCAGAACAGCACCAGCACCGGGTCGAGCGAGACCGAGGTGAGCGAGTTGACGGTCATCGCGTAGGGGGTGCCGTCGGCGACGGTCGCAACGACCGAGATGCCGGTGGCGAACCGGCCGATCACGCGGCGGTAGACCGCCGGATCGATCCGCGCTGTCGACGTGGGTGGGCCTGCCGCGCTGAGCCGTTTGCTCGGGTCGCGCGAGTCAGACGAATCCGCGGCGACCACGTGGGCAGGCTAGCCCGCTCCCATTTCGGAGGAAGGGCATGCGGCGCGGGGCGGGAGCGGGGTTGGGCCCCGCGACAAGCGCCGGCGGCGCCAGGCGGGAGCGGAGCTGGGCCCCGCGACAAGCGCCGGCGGCGCGGGGGCGGGAGCGGAGCTGGGGCCCCAGGACAAGCGCCTGCGGCGCCAGGCGGGAGCGGGGTTGGGGCCCCGCGACAAGCGCCGGCGGCGCCAGGCTAAGCAGTGCGGACGCCGGCCAGTCGCGCGTTGTCGATGACGATCGCGGCCGGTCCGTCGATGAGCCGCAACGTCGACAGGGCGGTCTCGCCGAATGCGTTCTTGGTGCCGCTCGACAAGGCGAGTACGCCGACGACGCGGCCACCGTGACCCTTCAGCGGCATCGACAGGAACGTCGACATCCGGGACTCGTCGTCCTCGCCCAGCAAGCCGGACGGGTCGGCCACCCGCACGTCCAGCTCGCCGACCGCGACGTCCTGCCCAGAGGCCGCTGCGGTCGCATCCGCGGCCGCGGCGAGGAACTCGTTGTAGTGCGCGTGCGAGCTCTCGTTGGCGACCGCGACGTAGGACGTCTTCTCGTCGAGCAGCAGTACGGTCGCGAGGTCGTAGTCGACGAACCGCTTCAGCACCTCCAGCACCCCCGCGACCGTGTGCTCGAAGCCGTGCGTCGTCGCCGCCAGCCCGGTCACGTCGGCCGCCACCTGCGTCTCGAACAGCTTGCGGTCGAGCAGGTCGCACACCCGCGACAGCACGTCGTCGCTGGACAGCTCCACCGGATCCGGCCGCACCGCCGGACGGCCGCCGCGCGCGACGTCAGCGGCAGCGATCACCTCGCGCACTGCCTCCACCAGCTGTGGTGCCTCGAAGTCCTTCGTCAGGTAGCGGTCCGCACCCGTTTGCGCACCCCAGTAACGGTCGCTCGCGGCATCGAGCGAGGTCAGCAGGATGATCGGGATGTCCGCGGTCTGCCAGTCGTCCTTGAGCAACCGCGCGGCGACATAGCCGGATACCCGCGGCATCTGCACGTCGAGCACCACCGCGTCCGGCATCGTGCGGAACACGGTCTGCACCGCCTGCACGCCGTCCTCCGCGGACACGACCTCGAACCCCTCCCGGCCCAGCACCGAGCTCACGATGCGGCGCAGGGTGGGGCTGTCGTCGGCGATGACAACGGTCGGCATGGCAGGCCCTCTTTCGATGCGTCAGCGCCCGACGAGACGGCGCACGGTCTCGACGAGCTGGTTCTGGTCGAACTCGGTCTTGAGCAGGTAAGCGCTGGCGCCGGCTTCGAGCCCGGCGCGCTGGTCGTCCTCACTGCCGCGGGAGGTCATGATGATGACCGGCACCTGTTCCCACCCACGGGTACGGCGGATCGTCCGGGTCAAGGTGAACCCGTCCATCCCTGGCATCTCCACGTCGGACACGACGAGGTCAGCCGGTGAGTCCTTCAGCCGGGCCGCGCCGTCGAGCCCGTCCACGGCAGTGACGACCTCGTAGCCGGCGCCTTCGAGGATGACCCGCTCCAGCTCGCGCACCCCGACCGAGTCCTCGACGACGAGCACCCGTGGTCGCGCCACGCCCGGCTGCGCCGGCCGTTCGTCATCGGTGACGACCACGGCCGGGCGGGCATCCCCGCCGAGCTCGCGTAGGTCGACGAGGAACACGACACTGCCGTCACCGTCGATCGTCGCGCCGCTGACCAGCGGCAACCGGCCGAGGAACGGTCCGAGGTCCTTCACGACCAGTTCGAGCTCGCCGTCGAGCCCGTCGACGGCCCAGGCCACCTGCCGGTCGCCGTGCCGCACGACGACGGCCGCCTTCGCCTCGCGATCGGCGCCGGAGTCCGACCCGCCCAGCGCCGAGCCGAGGTCGAGCAGCGGCACGGTCGCACCGTGCCGCACCACGACCGGCTTGCCGGCCAGCGAGTGCACGGCCGCGTCCTTGAGCGAGATCGACTCGACGATGCCCGGCACCGGCAACGCGTAACGCTCGTCTCCCACCCGGGCGATCAGGCACCGCAGCACGCCGAGTGTCACCGGCAGCGTCACCGTGAAGGTGGTCCCCGCGCCGGGGGTCGTCTGCAGGTCGACGCTGCCGCCGAGCGACTCGACATCGCTGCGCACCACGTCGAGCCCGACACCACGCCCCGAGGTCTCGGTGACCTCGGTCGAGGTGCTGAACGCCGGCAGGAACAGCACCTGCAGCAATGCCGAGCCGGTGGCCGTCGACTCCGGCGCCAGCACGCCCCGCGCGATCGCAGCGGAGCGCACGGCGTCCTCGTCGATGCCGCGGCCATCGTCACAGACGTCGAGCACGACGGTGCCGCCGGCCGCCCGTGCGGTGACGGTGACGGTCGCCTGCGCGGGCTTGCCGGCCGCGACCCGTTCGGCCGGTGACTCGCAGCCGTGGTCGACGGCGTTGACGACGAGGTGCTTCAACGCGTCGGAGACACCGTCGAGCACCTGCTTGTCGAGCTCGACGTCCTCACCGACGAGCACCAGCCGTACGTCCTTGCCGGTGGCCGTCGCGACGTCTCGGACCACCCGAGGCAGGGCGGCGACAACCCGGCGTACCGGCACCATCGCCAGCCCCATCGCGCCGTCACGCACCTGCGCGAGCCGGCCGTGCGCGTCGTCGACCAGCTCGCGCAGGTCGCGCGCGGCCAACGTCAACTGCTCCCCCACCCGCAGCAACCGGCCGAGCGCGACCGCGGCCTCACCGCTGGGGGTGCCGAGTGCGTCCCGCAGGCTGCGCAGCCACCGGCTGTGCTCGACCGCCAGCGCGTCCAACCCACCGCTGGCCCGCTCGACCCGGCGGGCGTCGAGCTCGGCCTCGCCGACGACGTCGAGCAGGTCGTAGACCTTCCCGGTCGCCACCCGCACCGAGTCACCCCGGGTCTGGCCGAGGTGGTCCTCGGCGAGCACCGGTGGCGCCGACGGCTCGGTCGCGGGGGCCGTTGCCACGGCAGCGGCCGGCGCCGCCGCGGGCAGCTCGGGCATGAAAGGAGGAGCAGGTACGCCGACGGCCTCTCCGGCGATCGCGCGTTCCAGGGCTGCGGCCAGCTCCACCAGATGCGCCTCGGCTGCCGCGGCGTCACCGGCCGCACCGTCACCGCCGGGGAGCGCCGCGTTGATGCCGTCGCAGGCGGCGAGCAACAGGTCGATGACATCGCGGCGCACCGGCAGCCGCTCGTCGCGGACAGCGCCGAGCAGGTCCTCGCAGCGGTGCGCGACCTGCAGGACCGCGGTCAGCCCGAGCATGCGGGCGGAGCCCTTGACCGTGTGCGCGTCGCGGAACATGCCGGCCACGACCTGCCGCGGCGCTGGATGGGTCTCCAGCTGCAGCAGCCCAGCCGTGAGCGACGCGAGTCGCTCCTCCACCTCGGCGCGGAACGTCGCGAGCAGCTCCGGGTCGTCAGCCCAGCCGGACATGTGCGCTCACTCTTGTCGTTTCGGTCGCGATCACGTCAGCCTGAACCGACCGAGCGCAGTTCGGAGGTCGCCGGCGAGGTCGCGCAGCCGCGCGGCTGCGGCAGCATGGCGCCGGCCGCCCTCGCGATAACGGTCGCCGGCCTCGGTCACGGTGACCATCGCGGCGACGACGGCGTCGGAGGCGACCCGCTGCTGGCGGGTGGCGCTGGTGATCTCCCGTGACGCGGCGGTGGTGCGGTCGACCATGCGGCTGATCCGCGCGAGCGAGGCCACCACCGCCTCCTGCAGCTCGGCGCCGGCGACCACGGCCTCGTAGCCCTCGTGGCTGGCCGCCGACGTCGCGGCCGCCTCCCGCTGCAGCTCGCCGACGATCGCGTCGATCCGCCCGGTCGCCTCCCGCGCCCGTGCCGCCAGGGTCCCCACCTCGTCGGCCACGGTGGCGAAGCCGTGGCCGTGCTCGCCCGCGCGCGCCGCCTCGATCGAGGCGTTGACGGCGAGGATCGAGGTGCGCCGGGCCAGCTGCTCGATCACCCGCGTCGTGTCGGCGATGCGGTCGATGCGGTCGTGCAGCGCGCGTGCCCGCAGGTCGAGGTCGACCACGCGGTCGGCGATCTGCTGCATGGCGTCGTTGGCCTGCTCGACGGCGCTCGCGCCGGCGTCGACGTCGCGGCGGGTGGTGCCGGCGAACTGCGACACCCGCACCGCGGTGTCGGCGATGCTCGCGGCGGTGGCCGCGAGCTCTTCGATGGTCGTGGTCGTCTCACCGACCGCGGCGACCTGCGCCCCGATCGCGCCCGCCTCCTGCTCGGCGGCGCCGGCGAGGTCGACCGCCCGGCCGGTCAGCTGGTCGGCGACCGTGCCCATCTGACGCACCAGCCGGCGCAACGCGAGCAGCGTGTCGGCGAAGGCGACGGCGAGGGTGGTGGCGACTGGGTCGGCGTCCTTGCCGGCGGCGGGCACGACGCTCAGGTCGCCATCGGCCACCTGGCTCAGCAATGCGGACAGGGCCCGGACGTCGCTCTCCAACGCCTGCCGGCGCCACTGGGCCTCCGCCGCCGCGTCGCGCGACAACCGGGCGAGGGCGCCGGCCGACCAGCCGACGGCCGGGAACGCGGGCAGCAGCACGACGAGCCGTCCGATGCCGGCGACGGTGAGGGTGTGGGACAGCCCGGCCGCGACGTAGACGCCCGCCGCGGCACCGCCGCCGACGAGCAGCCCGAGCACCGGGCCGGTGACCGCGCCGGCGACGAGCACGACGGGCAGGAACAGCACCCACGCGGGTCCGGCGACGCCGTCGGCGTTGCTCACCACGCCGGTGACGGCTACGAGCAGCGCGACGGTGAGCGCGGTGCCCAGGACCCGCCGGCGCACCGGGCGGATGACGGCCGAGAACGACTGGCCGGCCAGGGTGGCGAGCGTCAGTGACGCGATGGCCGCCGCCAGCCCCCAGGCCGCGAACGGCACCTCGTGCACGTGTGAGCCGCCGCCGAACCGGGCTCGCAGCACCGCCGAGAGCACGAGCAGCACGAATGCGCCGAAGGTGACCAGCTCGGCCACCCGCAGCACCCGGCCGGCGAAGTCGCCGCCCGCACCGCCGGCAGCGTCGGCACCCGCCGCCATCGCCACCGGCACCGGCTCGACCTCGACGAGCGGCTCGCGCACCGGCGGCAGGTCGACACCGGCGAGGGCGGCGACCTGCTGCTCGGCCTCCGGCGTCAATCCGCCCGGCACCAGCGCATAGCGGGTCACGGCCGTCGGGCGACGGTTGCGCGGAGGCGCGGACACCCCAGCGGCGACGTCGAGCTCCTCGGTCGGGGTCGGGTCGTCGTACCAGCCCAGCCCACCGCCGAGCGGCGACTCGCCACCGCGCGGATCGGCGGCGATGCGGTCGTGCCGGCCGCGGCGCGGCAGCGGCAACCCGAGCGACAGCGGGTCGCCGGGCTCGGTCTGCCTGCGTTTCACGGATGCTCCGGTCGTCGGTGGTCGGGACGAGCCGGGTCAGCTGACCTTGAACTGCGCGATCGATGCCCGCAGCTCGGCGGCGAGGACGTTGAGCTGCGCCGCGGCGGCGGCGGCCTGCTTGGAGCCGACGGCGTATTGCCGCGACACGTCCGACACCTGCGTCATCGCCGCGACCACCTGGTCGGACGCCGACCGCTGCTGCTGGGTCGCGATCGAGATCTCCTTCGCGGCGGTCGTGGTCTCGTCGACCATGCTGCTGATGCGCTCCAGCGCGTCCACGACCCCGCGCGCCAGCTCCGAGCCGGTGCGGACCTCCTTGGCGCCTTCTTCGCTGGCGATGATGGTGGCGTTGGTCTCGGCCTGGATCTCACCGACGATCTCGGCGATCTGGCCGGTCGACTCCTGCGCGCGCTCGGCCAGCTTGCGCACCTCGCTGGCGACGACGGCGAAGCCGCGCCCGTGCTCACCGGCGCGGGCGGCTTCGATCGCGGCGTTGAGCGCCAGCAGGTTGGTCTGGTCGGCGAGGTCGTTGATGACCTCGAGGATCCGCCCGATCTCCTGGCTCTTCTCTCCCAACGCGAGGGTGCGGGCGGCGATCGAGTCGACGCGGGTGGCGATGGTGTCCATGGCGCCGACGCTGGCTTGTACGGCGCTGCGACCGTCCTCGGCGTGCCGGAGTGTCTCCGCCGCATAGCGAGCGACGGCCTCGGCGGTCTCGGCGATCTGTGCCGCGGTGGCGGCGAGCTCTTCGATCGTCGACGTGGTCTCCGAGACGGCCGAGGACTGTTGGGTCGCCGAGGCGGCGTGCTCCTCCGCGGTCGCGAGCAGCTCACCGGCGGCCGCCCCGATCTGCTCGCCGCCACTGCGGATCTGCGTGACCAGCGAGCGCAGGTTGGTCAACGTGTGGCCGAAGGCGTCGGTGAGCATCCGCAGGCCGGCGTGCACCGACTCGTCGTCGTCGACGTCCACGGCGAGGTCACCTTCGGCGGCCTGCGCCAGCACCCGGGACAGCTCCTCGACCTTGCGCTGCAGCTCGTCGCGCTCGGCCTTGGCGTGCCCGCGCATGGCCCACACCGACGATGCCAGCGTGCCGTTGAACCAGGCGATGGCCGGGAACACCGGCACGACGAGCACCAGCCAGGCGGCGGTGCTGGCGTCGAGCGCGTGCGCGATCGCGGACGAGGCGACCAGACCGCCGCCGGCGATGAGGCCGAGCAGCACGGCCTGCCACTGCCGCATCGTGGTGGCGGCGAACAGCAGGCCCGGCAACAGCAGGATCCAGAACGGTCCCCGCACGCCACCGGAGACCGCGACCGATCCGAGCACGGCGACGAGCGTGCTGAGCAGCAGCGCCGCGCGGTAGACCGTGATGCGCCGTCGCACGTGTGGACTCACCTCGTGCAGGACCGGCAGCACGGTGAGCGCGACCGCGTTGAGGATCGCCAGCCCCTGCCAGGCCAGGAAGGCATAGAGGTGCAGCCGCACGCCGCTGTGCTCGCGATGGAGCACGACCGCGCCCACGCTCGCGAGGACGATGCCGCCCCACGTGGCGATCGCGGCCACGCGGCTCAGCCGCTTGGAGAAGTCCACGAGCCCTCCCGGTTCGTTCCGTTCGTTGTCTCGGGTGCGCGGGCGCACCGCTGAAGCGTCAGGCGCTGCGCCGGCCCTGTGGCAACGCCGTGCGCAGCGCGACCACTGCGGTCGCGTCGAGCACGGCCACCGGGCCGTCGGTGCGCGGCAGCTGCCCCTGGATGAGGTCGGCACCGAGACCGCCGAGCTCGGCGGGGAACGCCGCCACGTCGGCGCCCACCGTCGTCGTACCGTCGACCGCGTCGACCACCACGCCCACCGACAGTGACTCGACGGTGAGCACCACCAGCCGCGCGGTGCTGCCCCACGGGCCGGCGGGCGCGCCGAGCAGCTCGCGCAGGTCGAGCGCGGGCAGGATGCGGCCCCGCCAGTTGGCGACGCCGGCAACCCAGCCAGGTACGCCGGGAACGCGGGTCAGCCGGGGCACCCGGCCGACCTCGGCGACGTGCGCCAGGTCGATGGCGAAGCGGCCGGCACCGAGCCGCACCACGACGGCGTCGGAGTCGGCGACGACGCCCTCGTCGGCACCGGTGCGGGCAGGCGCGGGCGTCGCGGCCGCCGGGGAGAGGTCGCTCACCTCTGTGCTGTCGGCGCAAAAGGGGCACGGGTGAAGCCCGCAGCCGGCAGCGGATGTGACGATCGAACGTCGGCGCCGTCCGGCCGGGCTGGGCGGAAGGGCAGCGGGCGGCGGGTGCTGACCGTCAGCCGGGCGGCAGCTCCCGGCGGCGCTGCTCCCGCCGGTTGGCGAGCAAGACCGCGGCGACGGCACCGATCGCGCCGGCGAACAGGAAGATGGAGCCCACTGTGCCGACGCCGGGGTCGGTGCCGAGCCGGCCCGGGATCACGACCTCGTCGCTGGGGCGGGCGACGCCGGTGAAGACGAGCACGGTGACCAGCCAGCCGATGCCAGGCATGGCGGACGCGACGACGCTGCCGGTGCCGCGGGCGGCGAGGAGGCCGGCGGCGACGTTGCCCCCGACCGCCAGGATGTCCGCGAAGCCCTCGACGCCTCCGGGCAGTCGCAGCGGGACCAGGAACGAGCCCCACATGCCGAGCGCGGCGCCGAGCAGGACCAGCATCGCGCAGACCAGCCAGAGCGGGAACTGCCTGCCCCCGGCAGCGGAGTCGAGCTCGGCATCGACAGCAGCCACTGTCCTCCTCGGCACCCCTCGAGCCCGCCGATCATGGCGAAAATGGCGGTATCAGCGAGGGATAACGCTACTTTCGCCATGATCGGCGGAGGGAGAGGCCAGCCGGCGCCGGCGGCGTTCGGCTGCGTCAGGAGGGCTGCACGTCGACTGCGTCGCGCAGGTCGATGACCGCCGGTGCGGTGGTGGCCACTGCGGGAGCGGTCGTCGCGACTGCGGGCGCAGTCGTGTCGGTGCCGGTGACGGTGGCGAGGTCGGAGGGCCCGCCGGCGGCGTCGAGCACGGCGGCGATCTCCCGGCCGACGAGCTCGTTGCGCTCGAGCAGCGCGTCGCGCAGGGCGGCGACCAGGTGCTGGTTGGCCTCGAGCCGCCCCCGGATGAGCACCTTCTGCTCCTGCAGCAGCTCCTCCACCCGGCGGCGTCCCTCGGCGTCGCTGAGCACCCGGCCGACGAGGTTGGTGTCACTGAACGCGCTGCCCTGCACCGCCGCGAAGGACACCAGCGTGCCGGCCATGCCGGCCGCGCCGATCATCTGCGCCGCCACGTTGGTCGCGTAGAGCAGGTCACCGCTCGGACCGGTCGAGACGTCACCGAAGAAGATCTCCTCGGCGCACTGACCCGCGAGCGCGATCTGGATGAGCTGCAGCATCTCGGTCTTCGATCGCGTGTAGACCTCTTCGGCGTCGCCGTGCGCGAGCATGCCCAGGGCCTCCCGGCGCTTGATGATCGAGAGGACCTCGAGGCGGCGGGTGGGCGCGACGAGGTACGCCGCGGTCGCGTGCCCACCCTCGTGGGTGGCGATGAGTCGCTTCTCGTGCTCGGTGTAGCCGATCGGCTGGCCGAGCCCGACGGTGGTGGCGAGCCGGGCCTGCTCGATGTCCTTCCACGTCATCTGCGTGTCACCGCGGCGCACCGCGTTGATGAGCGCCTCGTCGAGCAGCTGCTCGATCATCACCGGGGTGTAGGAGTGGGTGACGCTGGCGAGCGCGTCGCGGTATTCGTCGTCGGCCAGCTCGTCGTGGTGCGCCTTGCGCGCGAGGAAGTGGTCGATGAGCGCGCGGCGGCCGTGCTGGTCGGGCCGCTCGAACGTCAGCGCACGATCGAACCGGCCCGGCCGCAGCAGCGCCGGGTCGAGGAAGTCGGCACGGTTGGTCGCCGCGATGACGAGGACGTTGGCGCGCGGCGGCACCGGCTTGGGCAACTGCCGGTCGGCCGGCAGCAAGAGGTTGATCGCCTCGGTCAGCTTGCCCTGCAGCTTCTGCATGCCGGTCGGGGAGTCGAACGACTGCATCTGCACGAGCAGCTCGTTGACGACGCCGCCAACACCTTCGCTCATGTACGCGTGGGTCACCGGCGCCACCGGCTGGCCGATCGCGGGCAACGCGGCCGGCATGCCGGCGACGGTGCCGCAGCACTGCACGGCGGCCGCGGCGGCGTTGCCGACGGTGGGGTTGAGGTCGGGCGCCGCGGTCATGTTAAGCCCGCGCCGCGTCGTACCGATCGCGTCGATCTCCTCGATGAACGCGATCGCGCCGCCCTCGGCCAGCGCGGCCTTGCGGGTGGCCTTGAAGAACGCGCGGATCTTCATCGCGGTCGCGCCGTAGAACATCGACTGGAACGACGTGCCGGACACGAACAGGAACGGCACGCCGGCCTCGGCCGCCATCGCTTTGGCGGTGTAGGTCTTGCCGGTGCCCGGGGCACCTTCGAACAGCAGGCCGCGCCGCGGGGTGCCGCCCATCGTGCCCGAGAACGTCTTGTGCGCGAGGAAGAGGTTGAGCGAGCGGACGACCTCTTCCTTGACGGTCTCGATGCCGACGACGTCGTCGAGCCGGACGTCGATCTGCTCCGGCCGGTAGATCACGTGCGGCGAGCGGCCGAAGAAGAGGAACGGCCCGATGACCGCGAGGATCAGTACGCCGAAGAACAGCGCCGGCATGACCATGACCCAGTCGATGTGCGGCACCTGGAAGAAGTTGACCGGGTGACCGGCCGCGATCCGCCACCACAACAGGACTGCCGGGATGCCGACGATGGCGGCGAAGCGCCACAGCCGCTTGCGCCGCATGTCCTCCCGGTTGCGACCGACATCCGCGCCGGCGGCGCTGACGACGCTGGTGCCACCGGCCGCCAGCAGCGGGAGGGGCGCTCCGACGTTCATGTCCTGGCGGTTGGTCACCGGCGGCTCCTATCGAGAGGCAGTCCCACCGCCGCCGGTCTCGCGAAAAAAATGTCTGCGCGGGCTCAAGTCGTCGGGTGAGACTGCCGAAGCGGATCTCGGCGTGTGCTGTACCCGCAGTTTGGCACCGGCTATCGCTGCGTGGCTACTCTGGGTGACGTAATCACCCGTTCGGCGCAACCGTGCGTGAGGGGCGGTTCAGAGCCCGGAGAACAGGTCGGTCTCGACCTCTCCTGACACCGGCGGCGTGCCGCGCACGAGCCGGTAGTACTCGGTGCCGAAGGCGCGGTGCCCGACGTTGTTGGACAGCGCGAAGAACGGCCCGTCGGTCTGGATCTGGGTGCGGTGCGCGCGCATGGCGGCGGTCTTGGCGTCGAGGTAGTCGCCGGCGTCGATGCGGGTGGTGATGGTCTCGTCGGGGTCGCCGAACGTCAGCTCCTCCGGCGTCGTCGCATTGAACGGCGCTTCCTCACCGAGCTCCTTCAACGCCTCGAAGGCCTGGCGCAACACCGACTGCGGCACGGCCGTGTAGTAGAGCTTGCCGCACTGCCACGGCTCGCCGGTGCCGGCGTAGCGGCCCGGATCTGCCGCGGCCTCGACCGCGGCGACCGTCACGCGGTGCGCCTGGATGTGGTCGGGGTGACCGTAGGCGCCGATCTCGTTGTAGGTGACGATGACCTGCGGGCGCACCTCGCGGATGACCCGGACCAGCTCACCGACGGCCGTTTCCAGGTCGGCCTGCCAGAAGCAGTCGGCCCGGTCGTTGGCGGCGGTGCCCATCATCCCGGAGTCGCGCCAGCGGCCGGCGCCGCCGAGGAAACGGTGGTCGGTGACGCCGAGGGCGGTCATCGCCTCGGCGAGCTCGTCGATGCGGTGCCGCCCGAGCCCGTCGTCCCGGTCGGCGGCCAGGTGGGCGAGCTCGGGCACGAGGATCTCGCCCTCTTCGCCGAGCGTGCAGGTGACGAGCGAGACGTGCGCGCCCTCGGCAGCGTACTTCGCCATCGTGGCGCCGGTGGCGATCGTCTCGTCGTCCGGATGCGCGTGCACGAACAGCACTCGCCGGGCTGCGGTGACCATTCGTCAGAGGTTACGTGCCGGGACGAGTCGGACATCTGCGGGCAGGTGCCGTGAACCGCCGGTCGGGACAGCCAAACGTCACCCGGACGGGGGTGCGGACCGGCCCCCGCAGCAGTCGATGCAGGAGGAGTCCACCCCCTCAGCTCGGAGGCTCCCCCGATGATTCGCACGCCCCGCCTCGCCGCGGCCGCCGTCGCCGGCGCGGTTCTGTTCGTGCCGGCTGCGGCCACGACGGCGTACGCCGCGGGCCATGGCCATGGCCACGGTCACACCAAGCACGCGGCGAAGGCCCACCACCACGGCAAGCCCGCGGCGAAGAAGTTCACCGCGACCGGCACGGTCGCCAGCGTCGACGGCGACACGCTGGTCATCCACGACAAGGGCGGGTCGCGTGACCTGCACGGCACGGACGTCACCGTCACCGTGACCGACACCACGAAGATCAACCTGGACGACGCACCCGCGACGCTGGCAGACCTCGTTGCCGGTGACCACGTCATGGCGAACGGCACGCGCGGCAGCGACGACGCCGGCAACCCGGTGCTCACCGCACGGCACGTCAACGCGTCCAGCCAGGACAGCAGTGACGACACCGCCGACGGCGACACCAGTGGCGACACGAGCGGCACCACCGACGCCAGCGGCGGGACGACCGACACCTCCGGCGGGACGACCGACGGCAGCGGGACGACCGACACCAGCGGCGGCACGACCGACACCTCCGGCGGCACGACCGACGGCAGCGGCGGGACACAGACCGCCACTCCGTAAGAACCTGCGCACGAACGCCGCTCCTCCGGCGGCACAACGTGAAGCGGCTCCCGCGTCCGGCGCGGGAGCCGCTTCACCGTTGAGGCCCGCTCCAGACGCGATGGCGGGCGACGCGGACGCGAGCTGGCTCAGTCCGGATCACCGGCTCAGTCGGGATAAACAGTGGCGCCGTTCTGCTCGCTGCGCAGCTCGCGCGCCAGCTGCTCGAGCCGCGCCTTGCCCGTGTCGTCCAGCGTTCGGTAGATCTCGAGCAACACCAGCTCGCGGGGCCGGTCCTCGCCGCGGGTGCGACTGACGGCCGCGATCAGCTCACCGACGTCGACGCTCATCGCCCGTGCCAGCTTCGTCAACGTGGTCGGGTGCGGACGCTTGCCCCGAGTCCCCGCGCGCAACGCCGCCACGGTCGCGAGCGAAACGTCCGCTCGCCTGGCCATCTGTTGCAACGTCAAGCGTTCGCGACTCATGAAGTCAGCGATCAGCGACCCGAGCGTGCGACTGTCGCCTCCGGGCCGATCCGTCCCCCGAGTGTCGGTCGCGATCAGGAGGCCTCCTCGCGTGGCGGCCGGTGCCCTGCCTCGTCGCCGCCGCGGCGAAACGGCGAGGCGGTTGCACCGATTGTCCTCATTGCCGTCATTGTGCGACCGAATGCGAAGTCCCACAATGCGCCACGCGAGCTAACGCGCGTCGGGAACGACAACTCCTCCCGCGCTCGCGAGCCGCAACAAGACGCTGCCGAGCCGGGCGGCTTCGTCAGCCGTCAGGAAGACCGAGGACTTGTCGGTGATCTCGCGTTGACGCAGCTCGAGCCGCACGGCCGGGAGGTCCGGCGCCAACGCGTCCATCGCAACCTCGACGTCGACGGCGTCGAGAGACGACGCAAGTGCGAGCGTCACTGCGGCATCGCCGCGTTCCTGCGATCGCTCCACCATCAGCACCACCGGACCCCAAGTTCGGAGCTGTGCCGACCAGCTCGAAAGACGCGCCGGCGGGTCAGGGCAGGTGCGTAGAAGGTCTTCGCCGTACCGCTCACATCTCCTTCCGGTTTGCCCGGAATAGCTGGCATCTGTCTCTTTTTCACGTTTTCTACGAAACCTGCCGGGTACCTCGACCGGGAGTCGATACCTGGAGGTAATTCCCATGCGCCGCGCCACAGTCGCTCTCGCGCTCGTGCCGGTCTTCGCCGCTCCCGCCGCCAGTGCGTATGCGGCGGTGGCCACCCCGAACGATCCCAACCCGGCTCCGCCGTCGGACACCTCAGCCACCGCCCTGAAGGTCGACGACCTCGCTGAAGCCGGTCACACCCACGCTCATGCCGGCAGCACCGGCACGACCGCCGACGCCGACTCGCTCGGCCTCGGCGGCAAGACGCTGGTCGACGGCAAGACCGGTGGCTCGACCAACCAGGGAAACGCCGGCGGATCGTTGCTCGACACCGGACAGACGCCACTGGGTCGGCTCGCGGTGACGCCGTGGAGCGCGTCGGCCAACCAGGACGCCACCGGTTCGAGCGCCAGCAGTGACGCCGCAGTCGCGGCGGCCAACGTGCTCGGCCCCAAGGTCCTGCAGGTCTGGTTGCTGCACTCGACATCCAACGCGACATGGACCAGTGCCAGCTCCCAGTCGAGCTCGACCTCCGACGGTGCCGAGGTCAACGCCGGTGACGGCGCACTCGACGTCAAGGTGCTGCACAGCGAGACCAACAGCAACGGCAAGGGCTCGTCGAGCCTGCTGAACATCAACGGTCAGGACGTCGGGTCGAGTGACCAGGCGAACGGCGGCTGCGCGATCAGCGTCCCGTCGGTGCTGTCCCTGACCTGTCTCGATGCCAGCGGCGGTGCCGGCAGCAACGGCACGTCCTCGGCCGCGTCAGACGTCGGCACCCTCACGGTGGGCAGCGACAAGACGCCCCAGGGCGTGCTCGCCGGCACCTCGAGCCAGGGCGGCGCCACCGCCGGCACCGGCACCAGCGGCACCAGCGGTGACCACACGTCGGTGCTCGGCGAGAAGGTGACGAAGACGCCGCAGAGCGGTGGCCTGCCGTTCACCGGCACCAACGCCGCGCTGCTGTCCGCGTACGGCGCAGCGCTGGCCGGGATCGGTACCGCGATCACCCGCCTGGGCCGTCGCCGTCGCCGCGCTTCCGCGGCCGCCTGAACGACGACACCTGCTTCACCGGCTCGGGTGCTGATCGGAAGGTCAGCACCCGAGCCGTTTCAGGTGACATGTCCGACACACCGAGAACCGCCTGAGACTTTGCGCCGGAGGCAGACGAGAGCAGACTGCGGCCGCCGACACCGGAGGCCCCCATGCATGTCCGGACGAAGTCGAAAGCACCTGCAGCGGTGGGTCATGCCGACCCCGTGGTGGTGCAGTTCCAGGAGAGCGTGCGAGCGCTCACCGAGACCTGGGACGCCATGGTCTGGCTCAACACCACCAACCTCGAGGTGAACGCACGGCGGCGGGAGATCGCGGCCTGGGGCCGCAACGCCAACCAGTCGCTCGCCGACACGTTCGGTCGCGAGGTGGACTCGGACGAGATCCGGGTGCTGTTCACCGAGATGCCACACCTGGTGCCGCGCGCCCCCGGCGACCGAGGCCGGCTGTTGCTCGCGGTGCTGGCGTCCGAAGCACGGGTGCTCGCCGACCGCGGCCGAACTGCCGTCGAGGCGCTGCACCCGTCCGTCACACGTTGAAGCGGAACTCCACCACGTCGCCGTCCTGCATGACGTAGTCCTTGCCCTCGATGCGCACCTTGCCCGCGGCGCGGGCGGCAGCCATCGAACCAGCGGCCACGAGGTCGTCGTACGACACGATCTCGGCTTTGATGAAGCCACGTTCGAAGTCGGTGTGGATCACACCAGCGGCTTGCGGTGCGGTCGACCCTTTGCGGATCGTCCAGGCGCGCGACTCCTTCGGACCGGCGGTGAGGTAGGTCTGCAGGCCGAGGGTGTCGAAGCCGACGCGGGCCAGGATCGCGAGCCCGGACTCCTGCTGGCCGTACTCCGTCAACAGATCCGCAGCATCGGCTTCGTCCAGGCCGATCAGCTCCGACTCCAGCTTCGCGCTGACGAACACCGCCGGCGCCGGGGCCACGAGGTCGGCGAGCTTGGCCCGCAAACCGTCGTCACCGAGCGCGTTGTCGTCGAGGTTGAACACGTAGATGAACGGTTTGTCGGTGAGCAGGAACGACTCCCGCAACGCGGCCCGGTCGAGCGCTGTCTCGCTGCTCACCGGCCGGCCCTGGTCGAGCACGGCGCGCGCGGCCTGGACGGCGGCGAGCTCCTCGCGCTTCTCCGGGCGCATCCGCGCCTCGCGCTCGAGCTTGGACAGCCGGTTGTCGATCGTCTGCAGGTCGGCGAGCACGAGCTCCGTGTTGATCGTCGCGATGTCGTCCGAAGGATCGACGCGTCCCTCCACGTGGGTGACGTCGGGGTCGTCGAACACCCGCACCACCTGGCAGATCGCGTCGGCCTCGCGGATGTGGGAGAGGAACTTGTTGCCGAGCCCCTGCCCCTCGCTGGCGCCGCGGACGATGCCGGCGATGTCGACGAAGGTCACCGTGGCCGGAACGGTCTTGGCGCTGGCGAACATCTCCGTGAGCACGTCGAGCCGGGGGTCGGGCACGTTCACGATGCCGACGTTGGGGTCGATCGTCGCGAACGGATAGTTCGCCGCCAGAACATCGTTCTTCGTCAACGCGTTGAACAGCGTCGACTTGCCGACGTTAGGCAGCCCGACGATCCCGATCGACAGCCCCATGGGGTCCATTGTCGCGGACGCCGGCCGCGCATCCGGCGACGGTAGGTTCGTCCGGTGTCGGTCGACGTCAGCGTCGTCGTCCCGGTCTACAACACCGGCGACTACATCGAACCCTGCATCGCGTCGCTGCTCGCCCAGAGCCTGCCCGCCGAGCGGTACGAACTCATCTTCGTCGACGACGGGTCCACCGACACCACCCCGCAACGGCTGGACGATCTCGCGGCCGCGCACACCAACGTCCGGGTGTGCCGCGAGCCCAACTCGGGCTGGCCCGGGCGACCGCGCAACGTGGGCCTCGACGTGGCCGCCGGTGACTACGTCTTCTTCTGCGACCACGACGACTGGCTCGCGCCGGAAGCGCTCGAACGGATGGTGGCCTTCGCCCGTCGTACCGGCGCAGACATCGTCGTGCCGAAGATGGTCGGCCACGGCCGCGGCGTCCCACGAGAGCTGTTCCGCCGCAACATCGAGGCCGCCACACTCACCGAAGCGCCGTTGATGTCGAGCCTGACCCCGCACAAGCTGTTCCGTCGTGCGTTCCTGCTCGAGCACGAGCTGCGGTTCCCGGAAGGTCGGCGGCGGCTGGAGGATCACGTCTTCGTCGTCGCCGCCTACCTGCGCGCCGACCGGATCGCCGTTCTCGCCGACTATCCCTGCTATCACCACATCCGTCGCGAGGACGCGGCGAACGCCGCGCACCAGCAGGTCGACCCGGTCATGTACTACGCGAACCTGCGGGAGGTGCTCGACCTCATCGAGCGCCACGTCCCACCCGGGCCGAAGCGCGACGCGTTGCTGGAGCGACCGTTCGCGCAGCAGATGCTCAACCGGCTGGGCCCGTGGCGCTACATGTCCGCTCTTGACGAGCACCGCTATGACCTGCTGCGGGAGATCCGCACGCTGATGCTGGAACGGTTTCCGGTGGACTATGCCGACCGCTTCGGGCCGGTGTTGCGGGCGCGGGCGGCCGCCATCCGCGCCGACGACATGCCCGCGTTGGTGCAGCTGGCCGAACACGTCGACCGCTGGCACGCCGCCGTCGTCCTGCGCGAGCTGCGCCGGGACGGCGCGGCCTGGCTGGCCGACATCGAAGCGGAGCTCGTACTCCCGGATGGCTCGCCGCTGCAGCTCACCGCGACCAGCGAAGCGCGGTGGCGGGTGGACGAGCGACTGGTGCCGGCGCCTCTGCAGACCGGGCCGGTGACCACCGAGGAGGTGCTGCGGGCCGGCGGCACGGTGAGCGCCGTCGACCGCCGACGGGACCTGATGTGGTTCGCCGACGACGCGTTGGCTGCGGCACTGCGGCCGGCCGCGGCGGCGCCGGGCACCGCGCGGCTCGTCCTCACCGGGACGGTGCGGCTGGACCCGATGACGCTGGCGGCCGGGGGCCCGCTGGAGCCGGGTCGGTGGCACCTGCAGGTCCGGGTCAGCGCGCTGGGCACGGCGGTCCAGGGCTGGCTGGTGCCCGACCGGCCGGAGTCGTTCTCGCCCGACCGGGCGGTGGTGGGGCGAGTGGCCGTCCGACTGCGCTCGACTCCCGCCGGGCTCGCGCTCGACGTGCGCCGGCGACCGCGACCGGCCGAACGGCGCCCGCGCGAGCCGGCGGCCGGCACCCGGCCCCAGCCGCCACTGGGCGGGCTGCGCAGGGCGGTGCAGCGGATCCGGCGGGTCGTGCGCCGAAATTGTCGGACCCGCGGGTGACGATGCTGGGCATGGACGTCGCCGCCGTGGTCATCGCAGTCCTGACGCTGTTCGCGGGCGCCATCGCTGGGTGGGCGCTGGCGCGCAGCCGGTACGCCGGGGCGGCGGCCACTGCCGCGGCCGAGCGGGATGCCGCACGAGCGGAGGCCCAGCAGGTGCGGGCCGAGCGGGACGAGCAGCTCGCGCGGGTTCGGGCTGAGCGGGACGAGCAGCTCGGCCAGATCCGGGCCGAGCGCGACGAGCAGGCGGCGCAGCTGCGGGCCGAGCGGGACGAGCTGGCGGGGCAGCTGCGCGCGGCGGAGGCGGCCGGCGCTGACGCGGCGGCCCGGCTCGAGAGCGAACGTGCCGCGGCCACCGAGAAGCTCGCGCTGCTCGAGCAGGCACAGGCACAGCTCAAGGACGCCTTCGCCCGCTTGAGCAACGAGGCGCTGCAGCGCAGCAATGCCCAGTTCCTCGACCTCGCCGACGCCCGGTTCAAGCAGGCCGGGGCGCCACTCACCGAGACGCTGACCAAGGTCGAGAGTCAGCTGCGCGAGATCGAGAAGGAACGCGCCGGCGCGCACGAGGCGCTGAAGAGCCAGATCGAGTTCGTCCGGCGCACCGGCGAAGACCTCAAGCAGGAGACCGCTGCTCTCGTCAGCGCATTGCGCAAGCCGCAGGCGCGCGGCCGGTGGGGGGAGCTGCAGCTGCGCCGCTGTGTGGAATACGCCGGCATGACCGACCGGTGTGACTTCACCGAGCAGACGACGGTCGCCACCTCCGACGGCGCCCTGCGGCCGGACCTGGTCGTCAAGCTGGTCGGCGGCAAGTCCATCGTCGTGGACTCCAAGGTGACGCTGTCGGCCTACCTCGAGGCGCACGACGCCGGCGACGACGACGTCCGCGAGGCGCGGCTGGCCGCACATGCGCGGCACCTGCGCACCCATGTCGACCAGCTGGCTGCGAAGTCCTACTGGTCGCAGTTCTCCCCCGCCCCCGAGTTCGTCGTGCTGTTCGTGCCGGGCGACGCGTTCCTCGCACCGGCCCTGGAGCGGGACCCGACGTTGCTCGACGAAGCGTTCGCCAAGCGGGTGCACATCGCGACACCGACCACGCTGATCTCGGTGCTGCGGACGTGTGCCTATGCCTGGCAGCAGGAAGCGCTCGCGGCCAACGCGCGCGAGGTGTTCGACCTCGGCCGCGAGCTCTACAAGCGGCTCGGCACCCTTGGCGACCACGTCGACAAGCTCGGCCGGTCGTTGACGAGCGCGGTCAAGGCCTACAACGGCACCGTCGGGTCACTGGAGCGACAGGTGCTGGTCACCGCGCGCAAGCTCAACGATCTGCAGGTCGTCGACGCGGAGCTCGATTCGCCGACGGCAGTGGAGGAGTCGGTGCGGCCGCTGGGCGCGGCCGAGCTGGTCACCGCGGCCGAGCAGTCGCGCACCGTCGTCGCGCTGCCGGCCGCCGGTGCTGGGGTGGACGCCGACGCCGTCGAGGTCGTCGAGCTCGACCGCATCGACGACTACGGGCTGGGCGATCCCGGGTCCGCGACCGACACCCGCGCCACCGGCTGATCGGCGCTCCCCGACCGGCCCGACCGGCTGACCTCGGTCGGGCAACGAAATCGCCGGCTGACCCGGTTGACCCGGCTGACGCCGGACGAGCCGGATCGTGGCAGGTGCGCGGGGGTCAGGCGGGAGTGACGCGCAGGTCGCGCCGAAGCTCGGGCGGCAGCGCGAACACCAGCCGCTCCTCGGCGGAGGTGACCTGCTCCACGTCGCCGTAGCCGTGCTCGGCCAACCACGCGAGCACGTCCTGCACCAGCGCCTCCGGCACCGACGCGCCGCTGGTCACGCCGACCACGGTCACGCCGTCGAGCCAGCGCGGGTCGATGTGACTGACGTCGTCGACGAGGTGCGAGGCCGCGCCGGCGTCGCGGGCGACCTCGACCAGCCGCACCGAGTTCGACGAGTTGGCCGAACCGACGACGAGCACGAGGTCGGCAGCGGCGGCGACCTCCTTGACCGCGGTCTGCCGGTTCTGCGTCGCGTAACAGATGTCGTCGCTGGGCGGGTCGACGAGCAGCGGGAAGCGCTTGCGCAGCGCGGCCACGGTCTCCAGCGTCTCGTCGACCGACAGCGTCGTCTGCGACAACCAGGCCACCTTCGCCGGGTCTCGCACCTCCAGGCGATCCACCGCATCAGGCCCATCGACGAGGTGGACCCGGTCGGGGGCCTCCCCCGTCGTACCGATCACTTCCTCGTGCCCCTCGTGACCGATGAGCAGGATGTCGAAGTCCTCACGGTCGAACCGCCTGGCCTCCGCGTGCACCTTGGTCACCAGCGGGCAGGTCGCGTCGATCGTGCGCAGCTCACGGGCCTCCGCCTCGGCGTGCACGCTCGGCGCCACCCCATGGGCGGAGAAGACGACGACCGCACCCGCGGGCACCTCGTCGGTCTCGTCCACGAAGATCGCGCCGCGCTCCTCCAGGGAACGCACGACGTGCGAGTTGTGCACGATCTGCTTGCGGACATAGACCGGGGCGCCGTAGTGCTCCAGCGCTCGCTCAACCGTCTGCACGGCCCGGTCGACGCCGGCACAGTAGCCGCGCGGACTGGCCAGCAGCACCCGGCGGCGCGGCTCGGCGGCGCTCGTCGTCACCCGTCGATGCTATGTCGACTCCCGCGCAGCCCCGTCGGCGCGCCAACTGCTTGCAAGGGTTAATCGGCGCGCTGCGGCGGGCAGGCCGACAGTGATCCGATTCCCCGCTCTCCGGAGGCTCCGCATGACGTCCGCTGACGACCGCGAGGACCGTACGCCGCAGCCGCCCGGGCTCGCGGGCAGCGCGATGGCCCTGCTGAGTCGGGAGGCCGCGCGCATGCCGCTGGTCGCGGTGACTCTCGGGCTGCAGGCATGGGAGCGCACCCGCGGCATGCGGGAGATGGCGCTGCGTCGCGGCGGCGAGGCGTTGCAGATCGCCGCGCACACGCCGCTCGGCCGGTTCCTGCCGCAGCCGGTCTTCGACGACGGCGCGCAGGCCGAGGCGGAGGAGATCGCAGCCTCCGTCGCCCCCGCGGGTGCGACCACGAGTGACACCGCCGGCACGGCCACCAAGACGGCTGGCGCCAAGCCGGCGGCCAAGACCGGGTCCACGCGAACGGCGACCACGAAGAGCTCCCCCGGAACTGCCGCGGCCGCAAAAACCGCGACCAAGAAGGCAACCCCGAACGCGGCCGCCAAGGCGATCGAGCGGGCGGCACCGACCCGGCCGCCGGCCGAGGCCGTGGCCGCCGGTGCTCCCGGGGTCGCGACCGAACAGGTCGAGCGGGTGACCGAGCAGCTGGACCTGGACGTGCCGGCCTCTCGCGAGGACCTGCCGATCCCGGACTTCGACAACATCTCGATCGGTTCGCTGCGGGCGCGGCTGCGCTCGCTCGACCTCGACCAGCTGGTGCTGCTGCGCGAGTGGGAGCAGGCGCACGCCCACCGGCTGCCGGTCATCACCTTGCTCGACAACCGCATCGCCAAGGTGGCCGACCAGCAACCGTCCGGCTCGCCTGCGGCCTACCCGGCCGAGCGGGCCCGGCGGGCCGCGCAGGACGAGGGCGGCACGCTGCGCATCTGAGGCCGTCGCCGAGCCGCGCCGGGGAGCACAGGTGCGGCACCCGGTGCGGCTTAGGCTGACCGGCATGCCGCTGGAGTCCTCGCCGGAGCAGCCGCTGCCGGTGCGGACAGTGGCGCGCGCAATCGGTGACTGGGTCGGCCGACTCGGGCGAGTCTGGGTCGAAGGGCAGGTCACCCAGCTGACCCGCCGCCCCGGCCAGTCCACGTGCTTCCTGGTGCTGCGCGACCCGGTCGCCGAGATGTCGCTGCAGGTCGCCTGCCCGCGCGCGCTGCTCGACCAGATCGACCCCCCGTTGGCCGAAGGCGGACGCGTGGTGGTGTGGGCCAAGCCGGAGTTCCGGCCGCAGCGCGGGACGCTGTCGTTGACGGCGTACGACGTGCGGCCGGTCGGCATCGGCGCGTTGCTCGCGCGCCTCGAGCAGCTCCGGCAGACCCTCGCCGCCGAGGGGCTGTTCGCGCCGGAGCGCAAGCGGCCACTGCCGTTCCTGCCCCGCACCGTCGGGCTGGTGACCGGGCGGGCCAGCGCCGCTGAACGCGACGTGGTCGAGAACGCGCGGCGGCGCTGGCCGGCGGTGCAGTTCCGGATCGAGAACGTCGCGGTGCAGGGGGCGTACGCCGTCACCGAGGTGCTGGCCGCATTGCAGCGGCTCGACGCGGACCCCGACGTCGACGTCATCGTCATCGCGCGCGGCGGCGGCTCGGTCGAGGACCTGTTGCCGTTCTCCGACGAGACGCTGGTGCGGGCGGTCGTCGGCTGCCGGGCGCCGGTCGTGACCGCGGTGGGCCACGAGAGTGACGTGCCACTGGTCGACCACGCCGCGGACCGGCGGGCGTCGACTCCGACCGACGCGGCGAAGCTCGTCGTCCCCGACATGGCGGAGGAGCTGCACCGGGTGCAGGTGCTGCGCGGTCGCGCCCTGCGCTGCGTGCGTGGGCGGGTCGAGACCGAGCTGCATCGGATCGACGGGCTGCGGTCGAGGCCGGTGCTCGCGGCTCCGCAGGAGCAGCTCATGCGCTGGTCCGGGCAGGTCGAGGCCCATCGGGAGCGGGCGCGGCGGGCGGCATTGGCTTGCGTCGGTGCGGCCGGCACCGACATCGCCCGGCTCGGCGCCCGGGTGACCGCGCTCTCGCCGCAGGCCACCCTCGAGCGCGGCTATGCGGTGCTGCAACGCGCCGACGGAACTGCCGTCCGCGACCCGGCCGAGGTCGCCGCCGGCGACCGGCTGACGGCCCGTGTCGCCCGCGGCCGCATCCCACTGGAGGTCGCATCGGCGGCCGGCTCATGACGGCGGCAGCGGGCAACGACGCGGGGGCGCAGCGACCGTCGTACGAGCAGGCGCGGGACGAGCTGGTCGAGGTGGTCCGGCGACTCGAAGCCGGCGGCGTCACTCTCGAGGAGTCGCTGCAGCTGTGGGAGCGCGGTGAGGAGCTGGCGCGCATCTGCCAGGACTGGCTGGATGGCGCCCGCGCCCGGTTGGACGCCGCCGCCCCCGCGGCCGACGACGATCAGTGAAGCGACGCGGCGAGCAGGTCGAGCTGTGCCTCGCTGGCGCTTCCGGTGACGACGACGGTGACGGCGCCGGCGGTCCGGGTCAGGGCCGTCTCGCCGCGCTGTGACCGGCGCACCTGCCACTGCGCGCCACCGACCTCGCGGGTGCCGGTGACGGCGAGCCCGCGGTGCCCGAGCACCTGCTGCAGCAGCGTGGCCGGGTCGCCGTCGGTCTCGTCCAGGCCGGCGTAGCGGTCGTCCGGCAGGCCCCAGCCGATGTGCAGGTGCGCGCCGTGCTGCTTCGACAGCGTCAGGTCGGCGCCGTTGGCTCGCCACTGGCTCGGCAGCCGCGCGGGCACGAGCGCAGGAGTGTGCGCCACCTGGCCGAAGCCGGTGACCTGGTCGCGATAGTCGACCGCGGGCTGCCGGTTGTCACCGGGGAAGAGCAACGTGCGGGCGGGCCCGACGAGCAGGAGCAACAGGACCACGGCCAGCACGAGACCGAGCGAGCGGCCCATGTCGCCCATCGTCTGCCGGACTGCGCTCCGCCCGCGAGGCCGCGGCTGCGGTGCGACCGGAGTCTGCGTCTCAGCCACGGAGCCGGGCCATCTCGTCGAGAACCGCCGTGCACTCCTCGGCGGTGTTGTAGAAGTGCGGCGCCACCCGGATGCCGCTGCCGGGTCGAAAGTCGACCACGAACTTGCGCGCGATGAGCTCGTGATGCACCCGCTCGGCGTCGCCGGGATCGATCGTGACGTGCCCGCCGCGCCGCTTCGCGTCGTGCGGGGACCGGACGGTGAAGCCGCGCTCCAACGCGCCTTCGACCAGCGGCTGGGTCAGCGCCATCAACCGCTCGCGGATCCGCTCGATGCCGACGTCGACGACGGCCTGATAGCCGGGTGCGGCGGCATAGGCCGCCGGCACGTTCGGCGTCCCGCCGGAGAACCGCTTCACTCCGGGCGCGTAGTCGATCGCGTCCCACTCGAACGCGAACGGTCGGTCGTGGGAGATCCAGCCGACTGCGGCCGGGCGCAGGGTCTCGGCGAGGTCGGGGCGGACGTAGAGCCAGCCGTTGCCGGGGCCGCCGCAGAGGAACTTCACCGAACCGCCGACACACATGTCGACGTCGTTGTCCACCACGTCGACCGGCACGGCGCCGACGGCCTGATAGGCGTCGAGCAGCACCAGCGCGCCGTGGCGGTGCGCGGCCGCGACGACCGGCGCGAGGTCGAGCAGCGCGGAGGTGCGGAACTGCACGAGGCTCACCGACACCAGCACCGTGCGGTCGTCGATCGCGTCCACGAGGCGGTCGGTGGAGACGGTGAGCCCGTCGCCGTCGAAGGGCACCACCACCAGCTCCCCGCCCGCGCGCTGCAGCTGTTCGGTCCAGAAATAGTGCGTGCCCGGCCAGTCGGCGGCGGTCGTCACGACCCGGTTGCGGGCGCCGCCGAGGTCGAAGCAGGAGGCGAGCGTGGTGATCGCGTCGGCGACGCTCTGCCGCAGCACGGTGCTGCCGGGTGGTGCGCCGATCGCCGCACCGACGAGGTCGGCGACCCGGGTCATCTCCGGGAACCACGTGTCCCAGGCGACCACCCCGAGGCTGTCCCAGAGCTCGGCGTAGTCCTGCAGCCGGGCCTTGGTGTCCCGGTGCATCGCGCCGAGGGAGTTGTTGATCAGGTAGGTCGAGCGCGCCAGGATCGGATAGTCGCTCCGCCGCTCCAGCAGCTCCTCGTGCACACCTCCAGCGTTGCACGGACCGCGCCACGAGCTGCAGCCGCCGCCAGTGACGGCGAGGTCCGAAATCCGCCAGAACATGTCGGTGGGGTGCGCCATGCTGGCTGCGTGCAGACGACGCGGGACGCGGAGTGGACGGACTTCGACCGGTGCTACCGGGCGGTCAGCGGCCGCGACGCCCGCTTCGACGGCCGGTTCGTCACCGCCGTCCGCACCACCGGCATCTACTGCCGCCCCAGCTGCCCGGCCCAGACCCCGAAGCCGGAGAACGTCCGCTTCTTCGCCCGCGCCGCTGCCGCAGCCGCGGCCGGCTTCCGCGCCTGCAAGCGGTGCCGCCCGGACGCCGCACCCGGCAGCCGCGACTGGGACGTCCGCGGCGACCTCGTCGCCCGCGCCTTGCGCGGCATCGAGAGCGGCGTCGTCGACGAGGCAGGCGTGCCGGGGCTGGCGCAGCGGTTGGCGGTGAGCGAGCGGCACCTGCATCGGGTGCTGGTCGCCGAGATCGGCGTCGGCCCGCTCGCGCTCGCACGCACCCGGCGGGCGCAGACCGCGCGCATGCTCATCGAGCACACCGCGTTGCCGTTGTCGAGCGTCGCGTTCAGCGCCGGGTTCGCCAGCATCCGGCAGTTCAACGACGTCATGCGCGCGGAGTTCGGATGCGCGCCGAGCAGCCTGCGCCGCGGCCGCGTCCCCGCCGGCGACGCCGTCGGCACGCTGACCGTGCGGCTGCAGCACCGCTCGCCCTACGCCGCCGAGCCGATCCTCGACTGGCTCGCCGTGCGGGCGATCGACGGCGTGGAAGAGGCGTCGCCCGCGGCGTACCGGCGGGTCATCGGCACCGGGGTCGTCGAGCTCACGCCGATGCCGGAGCACGGGCACGTCGTCGCGCGCATCGACCTCGACGACCTCACCGCGATCGCTGACGTGGTCGCCCGCTGCCGGCGGCTGTTCGATCTCGACGCGGACCCGGTCGCGGTGGACGGCACGCTCGGCACGGACCCGCTGCTGGCACCGGCCGTACGCCGGCACCCGGGCATCCGCGTCCCCGGGGCCGTCGACGGTTTCGAGCTGGCGGTGCGCGCGGTGCTCGGGCAGCAGGTGTCGGTCGCGGCCGCGCGCACGTTCGCCGCCCGCCTGGTCGCCTGCTGCGGCAAGCCGCTGACGGCGGCGCGCGGCAACCTGACCCACGCGTTCCCGACCGCCGACGCGGTCGCGGGTGCCGACCTGTCCGGCCTCGGGCTCACCGGAGCGCGCACCCGCACCCTGCGCGTCCTCGCCGAGGCGGTCGCGGACGGTGGGCTCGCGCTCGACCCGGTCGCCGACCGCGACGAGGTGAAGACGCGCCTCGCTGCGCTGCCCGGGATCGGGCCGTGGACGGTCGACTACGTCGCAATGCGGGCGCTCGGCGACCCCGACGCTTTCCCCGCGACCGACCTGGTGCTGCGCCGGATGCTCCCCGGCGTGGACCTGGCCGAACGAACCCGGAGCTGGCAACCGTGGCGCGCCTATGCCGCGATGCATCTGTGGCGGCTCGCCGCCACGACCAACGAGGAGAAGCAATGAGCACCGTGACCGCGATGATGCTGCCGACACCGGTCGGTGACCTCGCCCTGCTCGTCCAGGACGACGCGTTGGTGGCCGCCGGCTTCACCGACGTCGACGACCAGTACGCGCGGCTGCACACCGACGACCCGCTGCGCCAGGTCAACGACCTCGGCCCGTTCTCGGCCACACTCACGGCGTACTTCGGCGGTGACCTCACGGCGATGGACGTGCTGCCGGTGTCGCAACCGGGTGGCGCTTTCCGGCAGGCGGCGTGGAAGGTGATGCGGGAAGTGCCGCCGGGTGAGGTGATGACCTATGCCGAGCTCGCGGCGCGGGCCGGCAGCCCACAGGCGGTGCGCGCGGCCGGCAGCGCGTGCGCGCAGAACCGGGTGGCACCGGTCGTCCCGTGCCACCGCATCGTCCGAACCGGCGGGTCCCTGGGCGGTTACTACTACGGCCTCGGCGCGAAGCAATGGCTGCTGGCGCACGAGCGCGGCGAGCTGCCGGTCGTACCGGGCAGCCTGCTCTGATCAGGCGCGAGGAGCGCTGACGCGTCCGATGAGCTCGAGCACCTCGTCGGCGAGGCGGGTCGCGTCGTCCTCGCTCTCCTGCACCGCGACCTCGCTGCCCGCCTCCGCGACGACGCTGGTCAACACCAGCACGAGCGTGTCACCGAGGGGTTGTTCGTCGGCGCGCAGCAACGCCGCGTTGACGCGGGTCCAGTCGCGATAACGCCGGCGGGCGATCAGCTCGAAGCCGCTCGGGCCGCCGCCGGCGAGGAAGAGCCGGGCGAGCTCGCGCTCCTCCCAACAGCCGCGCAGATAGGCAGCGGCACCGGCGAGGAACAGCTCGGCCGGATCGACGAGGCCGCGGGCGCGCGCGTCGCGTACGGCGGCGGCGGCCCGCTCCTCCTGCCGGCTCTGGTAGTCCTCGAACAACGCGAGGTAGAGGTCGGCCTTGCCGCCGAAGTGGTGGTAGAGGCTGCCGACGCTGGCGCCGGCACGGGCGACCACGTCGGCGATGTTGGCCTGCGCGAAGCCGCACTCGGCGAACACGTCGCGGGCAGCGGACAGCAGGGTGGCGCGGGTGGCCTGCGCGCGGCCCTGGGCCCGTGCGGACCCGGCGTGGGTATCGGGCTGCTGCACGGCGACACTGTGCCACGCGCCGGTTCAGGCAGGACGCCGGCGGCGCGCGGGCGGTCGCCGCAGTTGCGGCCGTTTGCCTGGTCGATCGGCCGCATCCACGAGAGGGGCTCGGCGGTAGGCTGCCGCACATGCCGGTCTATGCGTTGCGTGAGGTGGCGCAGCTGTTGGGCGTGAGCGTCGACACCGCCCGGCGGTGGGCGGACGGCGGCCGGCTGCCGGTGTCGCTCGACGAGCACGGGCATCGCGGGGTGGAGGGCAAGGCGCTGGCGGCGTTCGCGGTGGAGCAAGCCGGCCGCGACGATGTCGCGACACCGTCGTCGATGCGCAACCGCTTCCCCGGCATCGTGACCCGGGTCGTGCGCGGCGACGTGGCCGCGCAGGTCGAGATCCAGGCCGGGCCGCACCGGCTGGTGTCGTTGCTGACCCGGGAGGCCGTCGACGAGCTCGACCTGCAGGAGGGCGACCGCGCGACCGCCGTCGTGAAGGCGACGAACGTCGCCGTCGAGCTGCCGCCGTGACCGCCATCCGGGCCGCGGTCGTGGGCGCGGTCGTGCTCGCCGCCGGCTGCGCGGGTGCGGGCACGCCTGCGGGTTCCGGTGCCGCGAGCGGCGGCGCCGGGCGGATCACCGTCTTCGCGGCGTCGTCGCTGACTGATGCGTTCCCGGCGGTCGCCGCCGCCTACCGGCGCACGCCCGACGGCGGTCCCGCCCGGTTCTCCTTCGCCGGCTCGCAGGAGCTCGTCGCGCAGATCAGCAACGGCGCACCGGCCGACGTCATCGCCACCGCCGACAACACGACGATGCGGCGGATCACCGCGCGACTCGTCGCGCCACCGCAGACCTTCGCGCACAACCAGCTCGTCATCGTCACCCGCCCCGGCAACCCGCACCACATCCGTTCGCTCGCCGACCTCGCCGCGCCGGGCATCGTGGTGGTGCTGGCCGCACCGGTCGTCCCGGCCGGCAACTACGCGCAGATCGCGCTGGACCGCGCGCGCGTGCACGTCTCCCCCAAGTCGTTGGAGACCGATGTGCGTGGGGTGCTGACGAAGGTCGAGCTCGGCGAGGCCGACGCCGGCATCGTCTATCGGACCGATGCGCTCGCTGCCGCGGGCAAGGTCCACGCCGTACCGATTCCGGACGCACCGACGGCGGCGTACGAGATCGGCGCCCTCGACCGCGCCGGGCGCGGCTTCGTCGACTTCGTGCTGTCGGCCGCCGGGCAGCAGGTGCTGCGACGGTTCGGATTCAGCCCGTGACCCACCGACGCCCGCCGCTGACGATGGCGACCGCGGGAACCGTCGGCATCGCGTTCCTCGTGCTGCCCCTCCTGGGGTTGCTGGTCCACGCGCCGTGGCACCGATGGCCGGGCCTCGTCACCACTCCGGCGGCTCGACAAGCGCTGCTGCTGTCGGTGGAGTGCTCGTTCGGCGCGCTCGGCTTCGCGGTGGTCACCGGAGTGCCCCTGGCCTGGCTGCTCGCCCGCTGCGACTTCCCCGGCAAGAGCCTGCTGCGCGCGCTGGTCACCGTCCCGTTGGTGCTGCCGCCGGTCGTCGGCGGGGTCGCGTTGCTGCTCGCGTTCGGCAACAACGGCCTGATCCCGCTGCATCTCGCCTACACGACCTGGGGGGCGATCGCGGCGGAGGCCTTCGTGGCGATGCCCTTCCTCGTCCTCGCCGTCGAAGGTGCGCTGGCCGGGATGGACGCCCGGTTCGAAGACGTCGCCGCCACGCTGGGTGCCGGGCCGCTGGCAACGTTCCGCCGGGTGACCTTGCCGCTGCTCGCGCCCGGCCTCGCCGCGGGAGCAGCGCTGGCGTGGGCGCGCGCACTGGGCGAGTTCGGCGCAACGATCACCTTCGCCGGCAACCTGCCCGGCAGCACCCAGACCCTGCCGCTCTACATCTACCTCGAGCTGCAGTCGGACCCCGACGCCGCGGTCGCGTTGTCCTTGCTCCTGCTGGCGGTCTCGGTGCTGTTGCTGGTCGCGCTCGGGCGCCGGCGACTCCTGTCGGGTGCGCGCGTCTCCGCCGCGGTCACGCCGGCGTGACCGCCGTGCTCACCGTCGACCTGCACGTACGCCGGGGGGCGTTCCACCTGCAGGCACGGCTGCAAGCGGCGGCCGGAGAGACGCTCGCTCTCGTCGGCCCCAACGGCTCCGGCAAGTCGACGCTGCTCCGCGCCCTCGCCGGCCTGCAGCCGGCGACCGGGACGCTGACCGTGGACGGCGCCGACACGAACAGCTTGCCGGCGCACGAGCGGGCGGTCGGCTGGGTGCCGCAGGAAGGCGCGCTGTTCCCACACCTCAACGCCCGCGACAACGTCGCGTTCGGGATCGGCGGTCGCCGCGGCCAGCGGGTTGCGCGCGAGCTGCTGGCCGAGCTCGGCCTGCTCGAGTTGGCCGAGCGTCGGCCGGCGCAGCTGTCCGGCGGGCAGGCGCAGAAGGTGGCGTTGGCGCGCGCGTTGGCGCGGCGGCCGCGGCTGCTGTTGCTCGACGAGCCGCTGGCGGCGCTCGACGTCGCAGCGCGGGCCGAGGTACGGCGGGCGTTGCGCGCGCGCCTTTCGTCGTACGACGGCGTCACGTTGCTGGTCACCCACGACCCGGTCGACATCCTCACGTTGGCCACCCGGGTCGTCGCGCTGGAGAACGGCTCGGTGGTGCAGGACGCGCCGGCGGGCGAGGTGGCGCGGGCGCCGCGATCGCCGTGGCTGGCCGAGCTGATGGGCAGCAACGCGTTCGCGGGCCGGTTGCGCGGTCATGCAGTGCTGATCGAGGGCGGCGGCTCGGTGACGGCGGCCGAGGTCACCGGGGCCCCGCCCGACGGGGTGGCGGCACTCGCGGTGGTGCCCGCGCACGCGGTGACCGTGCACCGGGAGGAGCCGGACAGCAGCGCGCGCAACACCTGGCCGGTCGTGGTGCGAGATCTGGTCGCGACCGGCGGCCGGGTGCGACTGCGCTGCGACGGCGCGCCGCCGGTGTTGGCCGAGGTCACGCCGGAGGCAGTGGCAGATCTGCGGCTCGCGGACGGGGCACAGGTGTGGGCCAGTGTCAAGGCGACAGAAGTCACCGTCGTGCTGCTTTAGCAACGGTCGTGCGTGGCTACGATCACGGCATGTCGGACACGGGTCTCCCGGGAGCGCTGCGCGTCGGCGGCGAACGTCCCGACCGCAACCTCGCGCTCGAGCTCGTCCGCGTGACAGAGGCCGCGGCGATGGCCGCCGGCCGCTGGGTCGGGCGCGGTGACAAGAATGGCGCTGACGCCGCCGCGGTCAACGCCATGCGGCAGCTCGTCTCCACCGTGTCGATGAAGGGCGTCGTCGTCATCGGCGAGGGGGAGAAGGACGAGGCGCCGATGCTCTACAACGGCGAAGAGGTCGGCGACGGCGACGGTCCCGACTGTGACGTCGCGGTCGACCCCATCGACGGCACGACGCTCACCGCCAAGGGCATGAACAACGCCATCGCTGTGATGGCGGTTGCCGACCGCGGGTCGATGTATGACCCGAGTGCCGTGTTCTACATGGAGAAGCTGGTCGTGGGGCCGGACGCGGCCGACTACGTGGACATCGAGGCGCCGGTCGACCACAACGTCCAGGCGGTCGCCAAGGCGAAGCACTGCTCACCCGAAGACGTCACGGTCGTGATCCTCGACCGGCCGCGGCACGACGAGCTGGTGCAGCAGATCCGCGACGCGGGTGCGCGCATCAAGTTCATCAGCGACGGCGACGTCGCCGGCGCCATCATGGCCGCGCGCGACGGCACCGGCGTCGACATGTTGCTCGGCGTCGGCGGCACCCCCGAGGGCATCATCGCGGCCTGCGCGGTGAAGTGCCTCGGCGGCGTGATCCTCGGCAAGCTGTGGCCGAAGGACGACGCGGAGCGCGAACGCGCGCAAGACGCGGGACACGACCTGAGCCGGGTGCTCGCCACCAACGACCTGGTCGACGGCGACAACGTCTTCTTCGTCGCAACCGGCGTAACGGACGGCGAGCTGCTCGACGGCGTGCGTTACAAGGCCGGCGGTGCGACCACCCACTCGCTGGTGATGCGGTCGAAGTCCGGCACGATCCGCAACATCCATAGCGACCACCAGCTCACGAAGCTGCGCGCCTACTCCGCCATCGACTTCGACAAGCACTGAAGCGCCCGGACGCTTGGCGGGATGGCGTCGGCGGCACGGCGTCGACGGGATCGCGCCGGTGGGATGGCGCCGGCGGGATTGCGGTGCCGCCGAGCGCGACGTCTCGCCTCGTAGTCTCTTGTCGTGCCTGAGTTCACGTTCACCGAACTGCTGCCGCTCGGCGACGACCCCACGCCGTACCGGCTGCTCACCACTGAGGGCGTCAGCGTCATCGAGGCGGCGGGACGTCGCTTCCTGCAGGTCGAGCCCGAGGCGCTGCGCCTGCTCACCGACACGGCGATGCGGGACATCGCGCACCTGCTGCGACCCGGCCACCTGGCGCAACTGCGGCGGATCCTCGACGACCCTGACGCCTCACCGAACGACCGCTTCGTTGCGCTCGACCTGCTGAAGAACGCGAACATCGCGGCCGGTGGGGTGCTGCCGATGTGCCAGGACACCGGTACGGCGATCGTCGCGGGCAAACGCGGTCGACACGTGCTGACCGACGGGCGGGACGAGGAGCACATCAGCCGCGGAGTGTTCGACGCCTACACCCGGCTCAACCTGCGCTACTCGCAGATGGCACCGCTGACGATGTGGGACGAGGAGAACACTGGCTCCAACCTGCCCGCACAGATCGAGCTCTACGCGACCGATCCGCACGGGCACGCCGACGTCTACGAGTTCCTCTTCATGGCCAAAGGCGGTGGCAGCGCCAACAAGTCGTTCCTCTACCAAGAGACGAAGCGCGTGCTCAACGAGGAGCGCCTGATGGCGTTCCTCGACGAGAAGCTCCGGTTTCTCGGCACGGCCGCATGCCCGCCGTACCACCTGGCCGTGGTCATCGGCGGCACGTCGGCGGAGTTTGCGCTGAAGACCGCGAAGTACGCGAGCGCGCGCTATCTCGACACGCTGCCGACAACCGGTGACGTGAGCGGACACGGGTTTCGCGACCTGGAGCTGGAGAAGCGGGTCCTCGAGCTGACCCAGTCGTTCGGGATCGGTGCGCAGTTCGGCGGCAAGTACTTCTGCCACGACGTGCGGGTGGTGCGGCTGCCGCGCCACGGCGCGTCCTGCCCGATCGCGATCGCGGTGTCGTGCAGCGCCGACCGGCAGGCACTCGGGCGCATCACTTCCGACGGCGTGTTCCTCGAAGCGCTGGAGACCGATCCGGCGAAGTACTTGCCGGAGGTGACCGACGCGCAACTGGACGACTCCGGTGGGGTCGTGCGCATCGACCTCAACCGGCCGATGGCGGAGATCCGCGCCGAGCTGAGCCGGCGCCCGGTGAAGACCCGGCTGTCGCTCACCGGACCGATGGTTGTCGCGCGAGACATCGCACACGCGAAGATCAAGGAACGGCTCGATGCGGGTGAGGCCATGCCGGCGTACCTGCGCGACCACGCGGTCTATTACGCCGGGCCGGCAAAGACACCGGCGGGCTATGCGAGTGGCTCGTTCGGGCCGACGACGGCGGGGCGCATGGACGCCTACGTGGAGCAGTTCCAGGCCGCCGGCGGGTCCCTGGTCATGGTCGCGAAGGGCAACCGGTCGAAAGCAGTGACCACCGCGTGCCAGTCGCATGGCGGCTTCTACCTCGGGTCGATCGGCGGCCCGGCGGCCCGGCTGGCGCAGGACTGCATCCGCTCGGTCGAGGTGCTGGAGTATGCCGAGCTCGGCATGGAAGCCGTCTGGCGGATCGAGGTTGAAGACTTCCCGGCGTTCATCGTCGTGGACGACAAGGGGAACGACTTCTTCGCCGACACCCTGCGGCCGGTGGCGACTCAGATCCCGGTCGGCGCCCCGAAGGTGTGAGCCCGGAACCGAGAACCGGATTGGCACCGGCGACAACAGGGCAGGTGGCTCGTCGTGGATCACCTGCCTAGTCCAGCCAGGGCCGAGCGCAACCAACGCCGAAAGCTCGCCTTCATCCCCGTGTGGCCGGTGATCGCAGCCTTTGCTCTCGTGATCGCTGTCATCGTGCTCGTCCGATAGCAGCACTCAATCGCTTTGGTTGGGATCGTCAGCGATCAGCAGGCCGCGGATGGCTTCAATCGTCGCAGCGGTGTCCCTATGCACGCGCTCGAGGACGCCGCCGACGTCGAACACAACGGCCCGAACGGTCACTTCGGGATTGTGCCGCGGCCGCGTAGCGATGGCCGTGGTACCCATGGCCATCGAGGAGAGCCAACCCTAATTCGTTGAGCAGTCTCGCTTGGCAGGCGAAGCCCTGCCGTCGGGCTCCCTGCGGTGACACTGGCGGCGCATTCAGTTGTGGCAACGAGAACCCGTGTCCAGTTGTGGCCGCGGCAACCCCTGTCGATCCGGCGCTTGACAGCAGCGGGCGCAGGCGTGATAATCGAACTGTTATTCGGCAGGTCATGGGGCACGCAGACAACAGCGCGGCAGTGGGACATCGGACTGGTGAGGGTTTCGACCTGCCACTCCCTCAGCCCACCCTGGAGCGCGCGCATGACGGTCTGCGTCTCGCCGGCACTCGCCGAGCTGCAGGCTGCCGTCGCGCGCTTCGTCGCCGCTGACGTCCGGGACACTCCGGAGGCGCACCGGCTCGGCGAGCAGGAAGTGTTGCTCGGCATCATCAACCAGCTGCGGGCCGTCGAGGTGCATCGTCTGGAAGTCATCGACAACGACGAGACCACCGTCGTCGACACCGGCCGCGCGACCCGCTCCTGGCTGATCGAAGAGGCGCAGGTCAATCCGGGCGAGGCGACCAAACGGGTGCGACTGGCGCGCGCGTTGGCAGCGCATCCGCTGGTGGACGATGCCTTCAGCGCCGGGAACATCAGCTTCGAGCACGCCTGGGCGATCATCACCGCGATGAGGCCTGTGCCGGTGGAGTTCCACGACATCGTGGAGCGGGCACTGGTCGACGCGGCACACGCGTGCCCGCCGTACGACATCGGCGAGATGATCGAGCCGCTGCTCGTCGCATGCGGCGTCGAGTCGAGCAGCGACGAGGCTCATGTCCGCCGGCTCAACCGGCGCGGCCTGACTATTGCACGGACGTTCGACGGTCTTCGCGCCGTCTCGGGGCTGCTGACTCCCGATGTGGCTGAGGCTTTCGAGACGGCCCTCGACGTCATCGGGCAACGAGCAGGTGATGATGACGACCGCACTCATGCACAGCGGCAGCACGACGCCGTTGGGGAGCTGGCACATCATTACCTCGCGCACGCGGCCATTCCCGCCGTTCGCGGGGAACGGCCGCGCGTCGTCGTGACGATCGACTACGACAGTCTCGTCAGCCGGCTGCACGACCGCGCCAACCAGCTCGGCGAGAGCTGGGGTCACCTGCCGTCAGGTGCGGTGGTGTCGCCCTCGACCGCGCGCCGCTTGGCGTGCGACGCGGAGATCATCCCGGCGGTGCTGAACGCGCGCGGCGACGTCCTCGACGTCGCCATCGCCTCGCGGAGTTTCCCAACGGCAGTACGACGGGCGGCCTGGCTCGAGCAGAAGGGCCGATGTGCCTTCCCGGGTTGTCGGAGGCCACCGGTCGACTGTCACCACATCGTCTGGTGGACCAATGGCGGGCCGTCGACACTGGAGAACGCCGCGTGGTTGTGCGCGTTCCATCATTGGCTCGTGCACGAACGCGGCTGGACGATGCGGCGGGATCCGGAGCGGGGCTTCGTGTTCACAGGTCCAGCCGGACAGGTCCGGCCTCGACATCCCGAGGCGGCCTGACAGCCGCCGCCCCGCCCACACACCCGCCGTGCGAGTCTCTTTGACATGAGCGAGTTTCGCGTGGAACACGACTCGATGGGTGATGTCCGCGTACCGGTTGCCGCCCTGTGGCGGGCGCAGACCCAACGCGCGGTGGAGAACTTCCCCATCAGCGGCGGGACGATCGACCCTGCGCTGATCAGCGCGTTGGGCGCGATCAAGGCAGCGGCGGCTGGTGTCAATGCCGAGCTCGGGGTGCTCGACGGTGCGGTCGCCCAGGCCATCACCGCGGCCGCCAACGAAGTCGCGGCCGGGGCCCACGACGAGCAGTTCCCCATCGACGTCTTCCAGACCGGCTCGGGCACCTCGAGCAACATGAACGCCAACGAGGTCATCGCCACCGTCGCGTCGCGTGTGCACGGTCAGGACGTGCATCCGAACGACCACGTCAACGCGTCGCAGTCGAGCAACGACGTGTTTCCCAGCGCGATACATCTCGCCGCCACCCGGACCATCGTGGGTGTGCTCGTGCCGGCGTTGCAGCATCTCGAAGCGGCTCTGCACCGCAAGGCGGAGGAGTTCACCGATGTGGTGAAGAGCGGCCGCACCCATCTCATGGATGCAACTCCGGTGACGTTGGGACAGGAGTTCGGCGGGTACGCCGCGCAGATCCGCACTGGCATCGAACGGCTGGAGTCGACGCTGCCGCGCGTCGGCGAGCTGCCGCTCGGCGGGACTGCCGTGGGCACCGGCATCAACACCCCGGCAGGTTTCGCTGCCGCGGTCATCCAGCGACTGGCGGACGACAGTGGACTGCCGCTGACCGAGGCGCGCAACCACTTCGAAGCTCAAGGCGCGCGCGACGCACTGGTGGAGTGCTCCGGGCAACTGCGTACGATCGCCGTCGGCCTCTACAAGATCGCGAACGATCTCCGCTGGATGTCGTCGGGGCCCCGCGCCGGGCTCGGCGAGATCCACCTGCCGGATCTGCAACCAGGCTCATCGATCATGCCCGGCAAGGTCAACCCGGTCATTCCCGAGGCGGTCTGCCAGGTGGTTGCGCAGGTCATGGGCAACGATGCCGCGATCGCCTTCGGCGGCGCTGCCGGCAACCTCGAGCTCAACGTCATGCTGCCGGTGATCGGGCGAAACCTCCTGGAGTCGATCCGGCTGCTCGCCAATGTCAGCCGGTTGCTCGCCGATCGCTGCATCGACGGCATCGCGGCGAACGTCGAGAAGTGCCGGGAGTACGCCGAGTCATCCGCCTCCATCGTGACGCCGCTGAACCGCTACATCGGCTACGAGAACGCGGCGAAGGCGGCGAAGAAGGCGGTCGCGGAAGGCATCACGATCCGCCAGGCGGTCGTCGAGCTCGGTTTCGTCGATGGTCAACACCTCACCGAGCAACAGCTCGACGAGGCCCTGGACGTCCTGAAGATGGCCTACCCGCACGGCCGGTAATTCGGTCACCCCGCCACAGTCCGTCATTGGCCCGGACATTGGCTCTGTCCGTCGCGTTTCCCGTGGACATTCACCTCGTTAGCCCCTCAAGAGCAACGCGCGGTTGATCCGAATGGATCAGCAGGCGGCTTGCGCACTGCGGCCATCGAATGAAGGGGCACGTGATGAGTGCTGGTCACAGGAGCAGTGAGTCACGTCGCCACGGGCTGCTGGGCCGCGCGGCCGTCATCGTCGCTTTGGGGCTCGGCAGCATGGCTGTGGCCGCACCAGCCTTGGCCGCGAAAGGCGCCGGCGCCGCCAAGAACAGTGGCAGCTCGACCCTGACCTTGGTTCTCCTCGATTCGACCGACGGCGTCCCGCACTGGGGCCAGCAGATCACCTGGGACGTGTCCACGACAGCGACCACGGCTCCCCACGTCAGCGTGACCTGCGACCAGGGTGGCGTAGTGGTCTACAGCGCCCAGAGCGGCTACTACCCCAGCTACCCGTGGCCGTCGACGCAGGACATGACCCTCTCGTCCCAGTCCTGGACGGGCGGCGACGCCGATTGCACCGCCTCGCTCTACTACTTCGACGGCCGCAAGACCGTGACACTCAAGACACTCGACTTCCACGTGTATGCGTGACGGGGTCGGGAACCCCGGCTGCCTCCGAGGCTCCCGATCCCGACAACGGCCTAATTGGTGACGGTGACCGCCGAGCTCTCACAGTGGTCGGAGCCTGGGATGTTGGAGTCGGAACTCGTGAACACAACCTTCCACGAGACGCTCTTGCTGGTCGAGACGGTGTAAGTGGAGTTGGTGGTCGTCTTCGTGATCGGCGAGCTTCCGCTGACCGTCCAGCTGTAGGTCTGGCCAGTCACCGCGGTGCCCGTGCAGTCGGGGGAGTCATACAAGGCGATGCTCAGCGTTCCTGACAACGGAGAGCCGTGCGCCGAGGTCACGGTGGCGCTGTCATTCGGCAACCACGTTTGGGCGGACGTGAGGCCGGTGGAATCCGTGACCGTGAAGCATTCGGTGGCGGCAGAGTCGGCAGAACTGTTGTAGACGGTGCTTCCGCCGTACTCACCACGGAAGCAGTAGCGTCCAACGGACGCAGGCGTCACACCGCCCGAAGTAGTGCTGGCCGTGTAGGTCATTGCGTCGGAGTCCGCGACCAATGCCTTCGGATTGCCGCTAACCGCTGTTCCGGTGTTCGTCGTGCCATCGCAGGTTCCGGTGGCTATAGGTCCACAGACATAGAAGTTCACGGATCCAGTTGGATCACCGCCGGCGGCTGTCCCGGTGACGATGGCCCGGTCGTAGACGGTCGAGCCGAGCGTGACCGAGCTAACGGATGCGCCGCTCGCGTCCACGGGTGTGGTCACTGTCTGCGTGTTGATCTTCGCCGTTGTGAAGCATTCGTTGTGTCCGGAAACGGTGCCACCGGTCCCGGTCGGGCCACCGTACTCGACGAGGGGCTGCGTGTAGTTGGTGTCACCGGACCACTCGGCTCGGAAGCAGTACCGGCCTGGCGACAGGGGATCGGACGCCGTGTTGACGTCGGGCGAGGAAGCCGTGGCCACCGCGCCTGTCCCACTGAGCGCCCCCGTCCCGAGGTTCGTGCCTCCGCTCGTGCAAGCGCCGGTGGCCAGCGGGCCACACAAGTAGAAAGTCACGTTCCCAGAGGGAGTATGAGCCGAGCTGCTCCCCGTGACGGTGGCTGTGTCATTGACCGTCGTGCCCGGGGTCACCGGCCCGGCGGCGACATTCGTGAACATGGTGGCGCTGCAGTTCGCAAAGCTTCCGAGAACGAAGTCTTTGAGCGTCGCTGTGGTCGAGGTCGACGATCGCGTTTCGGAAGCAACAGAAGAGAAGCATTCGTCTGCCAGGCCGAGGGAGGTCAGGTTGATGCCGCCCTCGTAGAACTCGCCAGCCAGGTAGGAGTTGTTCCCGCTCTTGTCACCGTACGACCACGGAGACGCGACTCCGTCCGTCGTGTTCACGATGCCGCAGAACGCATCACCGGACACCGATGTGCAGTTTGCATTGGCAGAGGTCTCAAGCGTCTCGAGATTCTGATCGCCACAGCTGTCGCCGTTGCTGAGAAGGGTGCCGGTCTTCTTGCACAGGTGGTTCCACTGGTAAACCGTGATGGTGGAAGTGGAACCACCATTGCTGAAGTCGCTGATGACGAGAACGTCTCCGTCCTTGTGCACGCCCGTGAACCCACTGCCGCCATTGACGGAGTTGTGGGCAAGGCCAATCGGGTTCTGGAAGAACCAGAAGCCCTGCTGAGCGTCACCGCTGTTGTCATAGCGGTCTGAACCGAAGAAGAGCACGTCACAGGTCGCCGCCACGGAGCCATCCGGCTTGGTGGCGGAGCAGTCAGTGTTCGGGGTGATCGAGTAGCGAGCCGCGAAGCTGTGCAGGAGATTGTCCTTGTCCGGCAGTCCGCCCGCACCGTCCTTCCAGGCCCAGCTCGAGATGTTCTGTGGGTCCTTCGACCCTCCTCCGGTGAATATCGTCGAATTGAGGTTCGGCTCTGACGTCCAGGAGGTCGCCGTGGCCCCGTTGGTGTCGTTCGCGCTTGCGCACTGGTCGTCAAACTGGTTCTGCGTGTCGTCGGTGATCGTCACCTGGTGACAGACGTTGTCCCAGTCGTCGGCAGTCTGATGAGTGGCGTTGCCATCCAATTCGAAGACGCCTGTCTTGTCGACGGCTTGAGCGGTCGGACCTGCCAATGCATACGCGGAGAGGAGCATGACAACAGCCCCCACCACATGCGCCGTGCGGCGCTTGGATGCGCGATGTTTCCCGAGTCGATGCATGATGCCCCCCTTGACGCCTTGCGCCCGACATTTCGGAAGGTAGGGCGAAAGGAAGGGTCTGCGTGTCGTGCATCTGACGGCGCGGCGTTGAGATTCCTCAACGCGATTCGGGACGTTCGGCCACTAATCGGGGCCGGTGTCTCAGGCGTCGCGGACCAGAGCGATCGCGGCCGTGCGATCGGAGACCTTGAGCTTGCGCAGGATGGCGGAGACGTGCGTGCGTACGGTCACCGGCGTGACGAACAACCGGGTGGCGATCTCCTGCGTGGACAGCCCGCCGCGCATGAGGGTCAGCACCTCCCACTCGCGGTCGGTGAGTGCCGCGAGCGGTCCGCCGCGACGCCGGGACGCGGCCGCCTCCCGCACCCGGAACTCCTCCACGACCTTCGCCACCAGGTTGCGCGGCAGCGCCGCCTCGCCGGCGAGCACGCCTTCCAGCGCCCGGGGCAGCCGGTCCGGGTCGATGTCCTTCAGCAGATAACCGCGTGCGCCCGCGCTCAGTGCGGCGAAGAGATCGTTGTCGTCACGAGACACCGTCAACATCACGATTGCGGTGTCCGGGGATTCCGTGGAGATCTCGTACGCCGCGGCGATGCCGTTGCCGGGCATGCGGATGTCGAGCAGTACGACGTCCGGTTGCACCATCCGCACCATCTCGACCGCCGCCGGCGCGGATGCGGCCTCGCCACACACCTCGAACCGGCCGTCGGACTCCAACGCTCTGCGCACGCCGGCGCGCATGGGTCCGTGGTCGTCGGCGATGACGACACGCGCCGTCACGGAACCCACACCTCCACCTTGGTGCCGGCGTAGGGGCGGGACTCCAGCCGCATCGATCCGCCTAGTGCCTCGGCCCGCTCGCGCATGCCGGTCAGGCCGTAACGCCCGTTGGCCGTAGCGCGCGGGTCGTCGACGAGGAAACCGCGCCCGTCGTCGGAGACCCGCAACGTCACGCCGACATGGTTCGACAGCTGCACCTTGATGCGCCGGGCGTGTGCGTGCCGGCCGGCGTTGGTGATCGCCTCGCGGGCGATCCGCAACAACGCCTCGCGCGTGTCCGCCGGCACCTGGCCCACCGGCTCGAGATCGAGCAGCACCCGCACGCCGAGGCGCGACGACAGCTCCTCGGCCTGCTGAGCCAGCGACACGTCCAGTGGCTCGTCCAGCGGCCGAGTCAAGGCGCCGATGCCGCGCCGCGACTCGTCGAGTGCGCGCTCGGCCGCGTGCGCCAGGACTTCCGCCTCCGGATCGCCGCTGCGTCGCGAGAGCATCCGCGCCTGCGTCGCGACGAACGCGAGCTCCTGCGCCAACCCGTCGTGCAGCTCCCGCGCCAGCCGGCGCCGTTCCTCCAGCACCGCCACTTGTGCCAGCCGGCGCCAATAGCCGGTGAACTCGTACGACGCGGCGAGGATGGCCACGCCGTACCCAGCCATCCGCAGCCAGTCACCGATCGTCAGGTCCGCGGCCAGCGACGCGGGCGTCCACGCGTAGTTCACCCGCGCCAGCGCCCACAGCGCCGCGCAGATCGCCATCCAGCCGTAGAACGGGTCGCCGCTCATCCGCGCCCGCCGCGCGTAACCGACCGAGGCGATGCCGAAGGCGAGCGCCGCGGCTGCCTGCACGAGCGTCACCGCGCTGATCGCGCCGTCACCGGCCGCGTCAGTCGTGGGCGGACCGCTGAGGCCGGGAAACGCCCCGACCCTCGAGGAGGCCAGGGCGGCGACCGCCATGACCGCCCCGCCCACGCCGATGACGAAGAGAATCAGTTCCGCCGAGCTGCGCCACCTGGTCTGCCGGTCCGGCGCCAGCGCGGCGAGAGCGAGCAACACCGCGGCGGCCGCCCCGCACAGCAACGCGGCGACGAGGATCTGCGTCGGCACCGTCCCGCCGTGCGCGAGCGGCACGACCGTGAACGCGAGCTTGGCCACGGCCAGGACCGTGAGCGCGAAGCTGGTGCCGAGGTCGAGCAGCAGGCCTCGTTGCTGCCAGCGCCCGAGGAAGAGAGCAGCGAGCAGCATCGCGGCGCACGCGACGGCGGTCTCGACCACACCGGCCGAGGCCGGGCTGTGCAGCACGAGCCCATGCGGGCGCAGGGCATGCAGCACCGTGACCGCGACCCCGGCCAGCCACACCACCCACAGCATCGCGCGCATCGCACGCACAGCACGCCTCCCCTCGCTCCTCCACGGTTGAACGAGAGGGGGGCACGGTCAATCAGACGAACAGCCGGGTTCGTTGGGACGAACGGAGCCGAAACGGTGCATCCCGACCGGGCAATCGGCCGGCGTCTGCCGTCAGTAGTAGCCGTGCGACGACGAGTGGGTCAGCGCCGCGCAGGGAGAGCCATAGGTGGCTGCGATGTAGGACAAACCCCAGCGGATCTGCGTGATCGGGTTGCTCCGCCAGTCTGCCCCCGCGCTCGCCATCTTGGTGGCGGGCAGCGCCTGCGGGATGCCATAGGCCCCGGATCGGTGGTTCACCGCATAGGTCCGCCAGCCGCTCTCCCGCGTCCACAGCGCGTCCAGGCAGGACCACTGGCTCTCGCTCCACCCTCGGCGCAGCACCAGCGCGTGCGCAACCGTCTGCGGAGTCCCGGTGAGGGACCGGCGGTACGACGAGCGCGATGCCTCCTGGTGTGGGTGACGAACCCGGCCGTGCCGGTGCTGCTCGAGGTGCCGCAGTCCGGGCACCCGCGGCAGGTGCCAGTGCAGCGCGGCGCGCTGCTGCGCCACCGGGACCGGGCCCGACGGCGCCGGCTGGCCCTCGGCGCCGCTGGCGATGGCGGGCGCGGTCACAGCCGCTCCGATCGACAACGCCGCACCGATGACGCCAGCAGTGACCCCCCGGATCTTCGTCCGGTTCACGAACTGCCTCTCGTGCTCTCGCGGGCCACCTCGATTCAGCGGCCCTCGGGGGCACCCCGCGCGCTAGAAGACCACCGGAACGGCTTGCCGGTTGCCGCGCGACTCACGCCTGCAGGCGTTCAAAGGGCTGCGCTTGCTACCGGTGCTAACAGCAGCAAGCAGCCAGCCCCTACCCGGCAATCGCGGTGAGCAACCTCACATTTCCCGCGGGTGACGCCTCATTGGTGCCGTCGAGCCACAGGAATCCCACGGGTGAGGGCTGGGCGAGCGGCGAGTGCGATGAGCAGCCCGGCGATGAAACCGAAGACGTGGGCGAGATAGGCGACACCGGCGCCGCTCGCGACCGCGGTCCCGCTCGAATACAGCCACTGCAGCAGGAACCAGCCACCCAGCACCAGCCAGGCCGGGAGCCGCAACGGGAACAGGATGATCGCGATGGGGATCAGGCTCGTCACCCGTGCCCGCGGGAACAGCACGATGTAGGCCCCCAGCACGCCCGCGATCGCCCCCGACGCTCCGACCAGGGTGGTGGTCGAGGTGGGATTGCCGAAGGCGAAGCCGTAGGCCGCCACGTAACCGCAGAACAGGTAGAACAGCAGGAACTTCAGGCGTCCCATCCGGTCCTCGACGTTGTTGCCGAACACCCACAGGAACAGCATGTTCCCGAGGATGTGCAGCCATCCGCCGTGCAGGAACATCGAGTAGAGCACCGAGAGCATTGGGCTCTTGTTGCGGTCGTCGATCGGGCGGCAGGCCTGCACGCCGATGTCGGTCTGGACGCGGTACTGGTGCGGCGGCAGCGGCTTGTTCGTCGTCAGTTCCTTGGGGATGGCGGCGTACTTGTCGAAGTAGGCCTGCTGGTCGCAGACCTGCGCCACCGTCTGCTGGCCGACGCCGATCTGCGACACCACCGGCTCGGTGAGGAAGACGGCGAAGTTCAACGCGATCAGCAGGTAGGTGATGATCGGCGTACGCCGCACCGGGTTGTCGTCATGGATCGGGATGACCACGGCGAGCAGTCTGCACTACTCGTACTCGACGACCGCCGGACGTGGCCGCAGGTGTCGCACCTGCGCGGGCGAGAGCAGGTTGACGTCCCAGTCGTAGAAGAGCTTGAACCCCAGCGGGAAGCGATGGCCGCGGGCGAAGTCGGCGTACTTTCCCAGCTTGGCCGCCCGTGAGCCGAAGCCGTCGACGTTGAACACCATGGCGAGATGTCGACGGTTTCGCAGGGCGCGCTTGTCCCGGACCATGTCATCGGTGAACTCGTGCACCAGCAGCAGCTTCTGCGGCAACCGATGCGCCACCGTCAGGCGTTCGAGCCACCGCGACACCGCATTGATGCTGCGCGCGCCGGTGTGGCCGATACGCGACAACGGCAGCTGGTTGCCGTAGAGCTTCCACTCCGGGTCGAGCCCGAGACCGACGTAGGGCAACCGCAGCCACCGCCGCAACGCGCGCGCATCGGCGAGAAAGCGACCGCGACCGGGCTGGATGTCGAGGATCAGCAACGCGTGGTGCCGTCGCGCCGCCCGCGCGTAACGAGTGATGGTGTGGTCGGAGATGCGGCTGGAGTAGTTGTGTTGGTTGCCGCGGCTACGGGTGGCGACGAACGCGATGAGCTCGTACGCCGGGAGCACCCGCGCGTGAGCGGCTCGGTAGGGGCGGGCCTGCCGGGCGAGAGCCGGCCACACCCCCTCCGGTGTACCGGTGCCGAGGACGCCGAGCGTGGGAGTGCCGGCCGCGCCGTAGAACGCGACCACACGGTGTGCCGGCAGCAACCGGCGCGTCCCGTCCGGCAGCGTGGCCGGGGCGGGCGCGAGCTGCCGCGGCGGGCGCACGATCGGCATCGGGAAGTCCGCGGGGACGGCAGCCACCGCTGTCGGGCGGACCGGCAATCGGTCCGACCGCTCGGCGACACCGCTCTGGCACGCGGCACCGCTGGACAGGACGATGCCGAGCAGTGCGAGTGCGGTGAGCCACCGGCGGTTCACGGGCGAGTCCCTGGTCGAGCGCCGAACGCCGCCGGCGATGTCCTAGATGCCCAGATCTTCCAGCATCTCGGTCACGAGCGCAGCGATTGGCGAACGCTCGGAGCGGGTGAGTGTGACGTGCGCGAACAGCGGGTGACCCTTGAGCGCTTCGATGACCGCGGCCACTCCGTCGTGCCGGCCGACCCGCAGGTTGTCCCGCTGCGCGACGTCGTGGGTGAGCACGACGCGCGAGTTCTGCCCGACGCGGGACAGCACGGTGAGCAGCACGCCGCGTTCGAGCGACTGGGCTTCGTCGACGATGACGAACGCGTCGTGCAGGCTGCGGCCGCGGATGTGGGTGAGCGGCAACACCTCGAGCAGGCCGCGGTCGAGCACCTCGTCGATCACCGCCGGGGCGACGAGGGCACCGAGGGTGTCGTAGACGGCCTGGCCCCAGGGCGACATCTTCTCGGCTTCGGTGCCGGGCAGGTAGCCGAGATCCTGACCGCCGACGGCGTAGAGCGGGCGGAAGACCATGACCTTGCGGTGCTGCCGGCGTTCGAGCACTGCCTCCAGGCCGGCGCACAGCGCCAGCGCCGACTTGCCGGTGCCGGCCCGCCCGCCCAGCGACACGATGCCGACCTCCGGGTCGAGCAACAGGTCGAGCGCGACCCGCTGCTCGGCGCTGCGCCCGTGCACACCGAACGCCTCGCGGTCACCGCGCACCAGCCGCACCCGCTTGTCCGCCGTCACCCGGCCGAGGGCGCTGCCGCGCTCCGACAACAGCACGAGGCCGGTGTGACACGGCAGCTCGGCCGCCTCGACGAGGTCGATCGACTCCTCGACGTACAACGCGTCGATCTCGGCGCCGCCGACCTCGATCTCGGTCATGCCGGTCCAGCCGGACTCGACCTGCTCGGCGAGGTATTCCTGCGCATGCAAGCCGATGCTCGCCGCCTTGATCCGCAGCGGCATGTCCTTGCTGACGAGGACGACGTCGCAGCCCTCGGCGGCGAGGTTGCGGGCGACGGCGAGCAGCCGGGAGTCGTTGTCTCCCAACCGATAGCCCTGGGGCAGGACCGCGGGATCGCTGTGGTTGAGCTCCACCCGCACCGTGCCGCCGACGTCGTTGACCGGCAACGGCTCGTCGAGCCGGCCGTGCTCGAGCCGCAGGCCGTCGAGCAGCCGCAACGACTGGCGGGCGAACCAGCCCAGCTCGGGATGGTTGCGTTTCGCCTCGAGCTCGGTGATGACCACGATCGGCAGCACGACCTCGTGCTCGTCGAAGCGGCTGATCGCGGCCGGGTCGGAGAGCAGCACGCTCGTGTCGAGCACGAACGTGCGGCGCGGCGGTTTGCGTCGGCGCGTCCGGGGGGCGCGGGCCGTGCTGGTGGTGCTGGTGGTGCGGTGCTGCGTCGAGTCCGCCGCGGTCGAGGTCAACAGCGCCTCCTGGGAGGGGGCGGCCGCAGTCTGCGTCCGCCAGGACCGACGGTACGGCGCTCGTACGGCTGGAGGAGAACGACACGCGGCGGCGAAGTAGTTGTAGGCGCCTTACCCGGGTGCCGCTTCCATCCCCCTGGAGCACGGAGAGATCAACCATGACCATTTCGGCGAGACGGTGGACCGCGGCTGCGCTGGGGTTGCTCCTCGCCGCTGGCGGCGTGGCGGCCGTCGACGCGTCTGCGGCGGGGACCCCGACCGTCGGCGTCGGCGGATCAGGCCCCGCGGCAGCGACGTACGACGGCAGCGTCGGCCCCGGCAACCCTGACCTGCTCGGCCCGCCGGCACCGGTCTGCCAGCAGCAGGCAGGGTGCCAGCAGCAGCCCGTCGTGTTGAAGGCACCGAGCGGCTGGACCGACACCCACACGATCACCCTCGGTGTCGCGCTGAAATATCCCGCCGACCACTCCGACGACCTCGACGTCGGCATCTTCGACAAGGACGGCAACCTGCTCGCGAGTGAGTTCGCCGTCAGCGCCGGCCAGGTGGTCGCTGCGGCCAACGTTGCTCCCGGCACCTACACCATCGAGGTCGACGGCGACATCACGACGCTGCCCTCCAACGCCTACACCGCGACGGTGACGGCCTCGTCGACGAAGAAGTACGTGCCGCCGCTACGGTCCCGCGGCGGGTTGAGCTTCGGGACGCCGACGTTGACCGACCCGTTCCGGCTCGGCACCGAGCCCAACATCGCGGTCGCGCCCGACAACAAGACGGTTTACGAGAGCCCGATCTTCGGCTTCTCCACCACCCAGTCGTTCTTGTCCCGCAGCACCGACGGCGGCCGCACGTTCAACACGCTCGGGCTGCCCGGGGTCGGCAAGCTCGACCAGTGCACCGGTGGCGGTGACAGTGACATCGCCACCGACGCCTTCGCCGGTGACATCTACATGATCGACCTGGGCGGTGCACCCGAGGTGCCGGCGCGGGTCTCCCACGACCGGGGCAAGACGTTCACCAGCTCGTGCGAAGCCAACTTCAACGACGGGTTCAACTACTTCACCGACCGGCAGTGGCTCGCCACCGACCTCAGGCACAAGGTGATGTGGTACATCTACCGCGACGGCGTCATCAACACGGAGACCGCTCCGGTCGTCGGTGGCACCGAGCTCGGCAAGCAGGGCTACGGCGAGTTCCTCAAGTACGCACCGCTGCCGAGCAAGGCCGGCACCGCGGGCGCGGCTCAGCTGAAGTTCAAGAACATCTGTGACAGCACCACCGGCATCGCGACGCCGTGCTTCAACGACCTCGACATCGCCGGCAACCCGCTGACCGACAACACACCGTCGAGCCCGCACTACGGCACGACGTACCTCGCCATCGAGCGTCCCGCGGGCGTCAGCGTCGCGACGTTCGACACCAGCGGCGCGAAGAGCGTGCACGAATACACGGTCGCCGCCGGGCACCACCAGGTGCTGTTCCCGACGGTTGCCGTCGACCGCGCCGGCACCGTCTACATGGCCTGGACCGACGTGACCAACTACCGCGTCTACCTCGCCCACAGCGTCGGCACCAAGCTGACCAGCCAGCGCTGCTCGGCGAAGGTGACGACGAACTGCTGGACCAAGCCGGTCGTGGTCAACGGCGCACCGGTGCAGACGACCGTGATGCCGTGGGTGGTCGCCGGCGACAAGGGACGGATCGACGTCGTCTTCTACGGCACGGCCAACCCCAAGGCGCCGACATTGAACTACGGCCCCTGGTACCCCTACATGGCGCAGAGCCTCGACGCCACCAAGGCCAAGCCGACATTCAGCCAGGCGCGGATGACCGACCACCCGAACCACATCGACCCGGTCTGCCTGTCCGGGCTCGGCTGCACGGTGGACACGGGGCCGGGCGGCGACCGCGAGCTCGGCGACTTCTTCCGGGTCGCGATCGACGGCCACGGTCGGGCGCTGGTGTCCTACGCCGACGGTGACAACCAGCTCGGCCAGGAGGTCGCCAACGGACCGCTGGCCGCGCCGTCGTTCGCCGACTTCGTACGGCAGTCGACCGGTCCGTCGCTCTACAAGAAGGTCGGCAACCTGCCGGCGGTCGCGAAGCCGAAGCAGTGCGTGACGGTCGGGCCGCACCACAATCCCGTGCCGTTCGTCGTGACCGGAACCGGCACCCAAGGCCAGGACGTCCCGGCGTTGCAGCTGCGCGGCAGCTGCCTGCAGCGGCTGTCGAACGGTGACCTGCGGGCCACCCTCACCGTCGCGGACCTCGACCCGACCGCGGCCACCTCGGCACCGGCACTGCCGACGGCGACCTATCTGGTGCGCTGGATCTACAAGCACAAGGTCTACTTCGCGGCCGCCGAGTCCGACGCGGGGCAGTGGCGATACTTCTCCGGTCAGGCCGCGCCGGTCTCCGACGGCCTGGCCATCAAGTACGCCTACTACCCGGCGTCCGGCACGGCGACCGGGCACACCGATGCGCAGAGCAAGACGATCACGATCACGGTGCCGAAGTCGCAGGTTGGCGCTCCACCCGCCGGCGCGCGGTTGTCGACGGTGACCGGCTACGCCCTCACCCACAGCCTGCCAACGGCGAACGTGCCGCCGACGGCCGCCAACTTCAGCGACTTCCCGCAGGTGGCGGACGTCCTGCCGGCCTACACGGCGGTGCTGAAGTCGACGACGAAGACGCGCGCCGCCGCCGGGAGTGCGGGCACATCGCCGGCCGCTCGGGGTCCGGTGGCGGACGTGGGCAGCTCGCCGTTACTGCCCGCGCTGGCCGCGCTGCTGCTGCTCGGCGCGGCCGCCTGCGGCGTGCGCGCCGGATGGGCGGTACGCCGGCCGGCGCTCGCCTAGTCCGGCTCAGGCGGACGACAGACGCGCGGGGTGCGGCCCAACCGGGCCGCACCCCGACTGCGGTCAGCCGCCGAACCGCCGGCTGCGCTGGGCGTAGGAGCGCAACGCGCGCAGGAAGTCGATCCGGCGGAAGTCGGGCCACAACGCATCGCAGAAGTAGAACTCCGAGTGGGCGCTCTGCCACAGCAGGAACCCACCGAGCCGCTGCTCCCCCGACGTACGGATCACGAGGTCGGGGTCGGGCTGGCCACGCGTGTAGAGGTGCTCGGCGATGTGCTCGGCGTCGAGCGCGGCGGCGACCTCCTCCAGCGAGGCACCCTGCTCGGCGTGCGCCTGCAACAGTCCGCGCACGGCATCGGCGATCTCGCGGCGCCCGCCATATCCGACGGCCGCGTTGACGATCAGACCCGGCTTGTCGCGGGTGGCCTCCTCGGCCTCCTTGAGCACCCGGACGGTCGTGTCGGGCAGCAGGTCGAGCGAGCCGACCGGGTGCACGCGCCAGGGGTTCTCGGGCCGGGCCAGGTCACGGACCGTGTCCTCGATGATGCCGAGCAGCGGCACGAGCTCGTCGGGTGAGCGGTTGAGGTTGTCGCTGGACAGCAGCCACAGGGTGACGACCTCGACGTGCGCCTCCTCGCACCACCCGAGCAGGTCGAGGATGTGGGCCGCGCCGGCGCGGTGACCGTGACTGACGTGGCTCGCGCCGGCCGCCTTCGCCCACCGCCGGTTGCCGTCGAGGATGACGCCGACGTGCCGGGGGCGCGGGCCGGCGGGGATGGAACGGGCGAGCCGGCGTTCATAGACGCCATAGACCAGCTCCCGCACGCCCACCTGGTGCCTCCTCGGCTCCAGGTTAGTCGCGTAGCCGTCGCGGCGAACCGAAACGGCGCGCGCGCAGTCATACACGCAGGACGTCCGGCCCTGACGAGGGGGAGCTATGGCATACATCCGCATGCATCGCTGGCCGTGGCTGGTGGGGGTCGCTGCGCTGGTCGCGGGCCTGCTGGTGGTGACCGGCGTCGGCCGCGGCGGCGGCCGGGCCGCGATCGCCGCCGACACCGTCCCGGACGACACGGTGGCGGTCACCGGCATCGGTACGGCGGACGGCACGCCGGACACGTTGACGGTCGACTTCACCGTGCACGTCAACCGCGGGGACGTGCAGTCGGCGCTCGACGCGCAGGCCGCGGCGACCCGACGGGTGCTCGCCAAGCTCCGCCGCGACGGAGTCGACAACAAGCACCTGCGCACCACCGACCTGTCGCTCTATCGCCGCTATGACAACCACGGCAACCCGATCGGCTACACCGCCAGCAACACCCTCGAGGCGCGTATCACTCCGTTGACTCACGCCGGCCGCACGATCAGCGATGCCGCCGCGACGTCGTCGCACGTCGACGTCGGCGACCTACGGTTCGACATCGCCAACGACGACCAGCTGATGACGCAGGCGCGAGCGAACGCCTACGCCGATGCCAAGCAGCGGGCGGAGCAGTACGCGGCACTGTCGGGCCGCTCGCTGGGGCGGGTCGAGAAGGTGAACGAGACGGTGCGGGCGCCGGAGCAGCCGCAGCCCCAGGTCTATGCCGACGCGCTGTCCGCGGGTTCGGCCGGGCGGGCGGCCGCGGTGCCGATCCAGGCGGGGCAACAGACGCTGCTGGTGCGCGTCACGATCATCTGGCAGCTCACCTAGCCGGAGCGCCCTCCTGGTGCGGGCTCAGCCGAGGCGCTGCTCGAGCTGGTCGAGCTCGTCCCACAGCGGCTTCGGCAGGTGCTCGCCGAACCGCTGGTAGTGCGGCTTGACCTGCTCGGCCTCGCCCTGCCACGCCTCGTTGTCGACGCTGAGCAGCAGCTCGAGCTGCTCGTCGGTGAGGTCGAGGCCGGAGAGGTCCAGCGACTCCTTGGTCGGCACGAGACCGATCGCAGTTTCCGTCGCCTCGGCGGTGCCGTCGAGCCGCTCGACGATCCACTTCAGCACGCGGCTGTTGTCACCGAAGCCGGGCCAGACGAACTTGCCGTTGGCATCCTTGCGGAACCAGTTGACGTAGTAGATCCGCGGCAGCTTCGAGGCGTCGGCCTTGGCGCCGGTCGCGAGCCAGTGGCCGAAGTAGTCCCCCATGTTGTAGCCGCAGAACGGCAGCATCGCAAACGGGTCGCGGCGCAGCTCGCCGACCTTGTTCTCGGCGGCCGCGGTGCCCTCCGACGAGACGTTGGAGGCGAGGAACACCCCGTGCTGCCAGCTGAACGACTCGGTCACCAGCGGCACGTTGGTGGCACGCCGGCCGCCGAAGAGGATCGCGTCGATCGGCACGCCCTTGGGGTCTTCCCACTCCGGCGCGATCGTCGGGCACTGCGACGCCGGCGCCGTGAAGCGGGCGTTGGGGTGAGCGGCCGGCTCGTCGCTGTCCGGCGTCCAGTCGCGACCCTTCCAGTCCGTGAGGTGGGCCGGCGGGGTCTTGGTCAGCCCCTCCCACCACACGTCCCCGTCGTCGGTGAGCGCGACGTTGGTGAAGATGCAGTTGGCGTGCAGCGTGTCCAACGCGTTCTTGTTGGTCTCGGCGCTGGTGCCGGGAGCGACGCCGAAGAAGCCGGCCTCGGGGTTGATCGCGTGCAGCCGGCCGTCGTCGCCGAAGCGCATCCAGCAGATGTCGTCACCGACGGTCTCGGCCTTCCAGCCCGGGATCGTCGGCATGAGCATCGCGAGGTTGGTCTTGCCGCAGGCGGAGGGGAACGCGCCGGCGATGTAACGCACGGCGCCCTCCGGCGAGGTCAGCTTGAGGATCAACATGTGCTCGGCGAACCAGCCCTCGTCGCGGGCCATCACCGACGCGATGCGCAGCGCGTAGCACTTCTTGCCCAGCAGCGCATTGCCGCCATAGCCAGAGCCGTAGGACCAGATCTCCCGGCTCTCCGGGTAGTGGACGATGTACTTCGTCTCGTTGCACGGCCAGGCGACGTCCGGCTCGCCCGCGGCGAGCGGCTTGCCCACCGAGTGCACGGCGGGGACGAAGAATCCGTCGGTGCCGAGCGCGTCCAGCGCGGCCTTGCCCATCCGCGTCATGATCTTCATGGAGATGACGACGTAGGGCGAGTCGGTGATCTCGACGCCCAAGGCGGAGATCGGCGAACCGAGCGGGCCCATGCAGAACGGCACGACGTACATCGTCCGGCCGCGCATGCAGCCGTCGAACAGCCCGTTGAGGGTCTGGCGCATCTCGGCCGGTGCGACCCAGTTGTTGGTCGGGCCGGCGTCCGCTTCCTTCTCCGAGCAGATGAACGTGCGGCTCTCCACCCGCGCGACGTCAGCGGGGTCGCTCTTGGCGTAGAAGGAGTTGGGGCGCTTCTCCGGGTTGAGCTTGATGAGCGTGCCGGCCGCGACGAGCTGGGTGGTGAGGCGGTCCCACTCCTCCTCGGAGCCGTCGCACCACTCGACCCGGTCGGGCTTGGTGAGCGCCGCGACCTCGCGCACCCAGGCAACCAGCTTCGCGTGCTTGGTGGGCGCCTGGTCGAGCCCCGGGATGGTCGCGGTCGTCATCAGTGGCTCTCCTCGCCCTCGGAGCTCGTACGGCGCCCGCCGGGAGCGCCGACAGGACGCCAGAAGTTCCGGGGGCAGCCGCTTGTGAAAACTATAACAAGCACTACTTTCCCGGCGTTGTTGCGGTCAATCGCGGCGGTGCGCGCCCAGCCGTTGCGCCAGTGCCGCCGGGTCGACAGTCGGCGCGTCGCAGACGAAACCCTGACAGACGTAGGCCGCGCCGGCCGGTCGGTCGGCGAGCAGCGGCGAGTCGCCGCCGGTGACGACGACGGCCCCCGGCGACGTCGCCAGCCGCGCCACCCGGGCGAGCTCGGGTGCCCCCACCACCGCAACCTCGAGCGGTCCCGCCGCCTGCGCCTCGCCGGCCGCGGCCGCCCAGCCGGCGTAGCGGGGGAACCGCTCGACGAGAGCCGCCACGGTGCCGAGCGCCCGATCGGCCGTCTCCCGGTGCCGCGGGCTGCCGGTCAACGCGGCGTACGACGTCAGGGCAGCGGCGACCGCCGCGAGTCCCGACGGTGTGGCGTTGTCCGTCGGGTCCTGCGGCCGCCGCACGAGTTGTTCCGCGTCGTCGGCCGTGTCGAAGAAGCCACCAGCACCGTCGGCGAATCGTTCGACGGCGGTGTCCAGCAGTTGCCCGGACAGGTCCAGCCATCGGCGTACTCCGGTGATCTGGTGCAACGTGAGCAGCCCTTCCGCCACGTCGCCGTAGTCCTCCAGCACGCCGGCCGGTGCACCCACGACCCCGTCGCGGGAGACCCGGCGCAGCCGGCCGTCGACGAGGTGGAGGTCGGTGAGCAGCTCGGCGCAGCTCGTCGCGGCGTCGACGAAGTCGCTGCGGTCGAACAGCACGCCGCATTCGGCGAGGGCGGCAACCGCCAGGCCGTTCCAGGCCGCGACGACCTTGTCGTCGCGCCCAGGCCGGACCCGCTGTGACCGCAGCTCCAGCAGGCGCGCGCGTTCGGCGGCGTACTCCTGCTCGTCCGGCGGGTCGTCCAGCAGTTGCAGGACCGAGCGGCCGTGCTCGAACGTGCCGTCGGCAGTGACGTGGAACAGCTGCGCGGCGACCGGACCGACTTCGGCCGGTGTGAAGACATAGAACTTGCCTTCCACGCCTTCGCTGTCGGCGTCGAGGGCGGAGGCGAAGCCGCCCTGTTCCGTGCGCAGTTCGGTGAGCATCCACTCGCACGTCTCGATCGCGACGCGGCGGGCGAGCGGGCTGGCGGTGGCTCGCCACCAGTGCGCGTAGACACGGGCGAGCAGCGCGTTGTCGTAGAGCATCTTCTCGAAGTGCGGCACCACCCAGTGCGCGTCGGTCGAGTAGCGCGCGAAGCCGCCGGCGAGCTGGTCGTAGAGGCCGCCCCGCGCCATCCGCTCGCAGGTGGTCGCAACCATGTCCAGGCTCCGCTGGTCGGCGGTGCGGGCCCAGTGCCGGAGCAGGAACTCGAGCACCATCGACGGCGGGAACTTGGGCGCGCCGCCGAAGCCGCCCCACTCGTCGTCGTGCTCCTTGCCGAGCTCGACCGCAGCGGCATCGAGCATCGCCACCGTGAGTGTGGCTTCGCCGCCCGGCGTGCCGGAGCGTGCCGAGAGCTGCCGGACGACGTCTGCGGCAGCGGTGCGCAGCTCATCGGGGCGGCGGGTCCAGGCGTCGGCCACCGACGCGCAGACGCGCAGGAACGACGGCATCCCCTGCCGGTCGCTCGGAGGGAAATAGGTGCCGCAGAAGAACGGCTCGGCATCGGGGGTCAGGAAGCACGTCATGGGCCAGCCACCATGGCCGGTCATCGCCTGCGTGGCCTCCATGTAGACGGCGTCGACGTCCGGCCGCTCTTCCCGGTCGACCTTGATGGCCACGAAGTGCTCGTTGACGAACCGCGCCACGGCGTCGTCCTCGAACGACTCGTGCGCCATCACGTGGCACCAGTGGCAGGCGGCGTAGCCGACGGACAGGAGAACTGGTCTGTTCAGCCGCCGAGCCTCATCAAACGCCTCAGGGCACCACGGCCACCAGTCAACAGGATTGTCCTTGTGCTGCAGCAAGTATGGGCTCGTT
>DASTWK010000048.1:0-10970 GCA_035776655.1 Mycobacteriales bacterium
GATCGTGCTGCCGGTGCCGGAAATGTCCTGGCCGGTCGCCGTCGGCGTGGGCACCGCGGTGCCGGTCGGGGTCGCCACGCCGGAGTAGCCCGTGGCGTGCCCGGCGGCAGCGATCGTGTTGCTGCCGCTCGTGAAGTCGGACGAGGTCATCGTGACCTTGTCAGTCGCGGTCAGGGAACCGCGGGCGTCGGTCACGGTCGTCGAGCCGATCTGGCCGGTGACGGAGCTGCCGTTGACGCTGAGGGCGCCGCCGGCCAGGGTCGCGGTCGTCTGGGACGCGGTCAGGGTCAACGAGCCACCGGTCAACGTGAAGGTGACCGGGGTGGTGTCCGCGTTGGCGGCGGCGGGGACGAAGGCGGCGAGGCCGGCGGTGGTGGCCGCGGTCATCACCAGAGCGAGGGACTTGCGCATGATTCCTCCGGGGGGTGAGTCGTCGCGGTCGCGGGGCCGGGCGACTGCTTCTGGAGGACTAGATCGGGGTAGCCCCGGAGCTCCTGCATGACACCTTGTGACTATCTTGATCGGCGGCTGATCGGAGCAACGGCAACGCATTTGCCGCCGGACGAACCCACGCCATCCGGGACATGACCACACGGGCTGACCAGCCAAAACCGCCGGCGCACTAGGTTGTCCGCCGTGCCCGACGACGTCGTCACCCTCGACACGGATGGCCTAGCCCGTCTCGACCAGGTGTTGCTGGGGCTGCTTCCCGACCATGCGCTGCCGGCCGCGCACACGTTCCTCGACGAAGAGGGCACCCCGATAGCGACCCGGGAAGCGGGTCGCGTCGTCGGGCTGCGGCCGCTGCCGTGGGAGCGGCCCGAGCAGGTTCGCGCCGGTGGCGCTCGCCCGGTCGTGGTGCCCGCCGCCGAGCGGCTGCCGGCCGAGGCGGTCCCGGCCGGTGCGCTCGTCCTCCTCGCCGCCGGAGGCGTCCGCCCCGACAACGCCCGGCACCCCGCGTGGATCCAAGCGTGGACACAGGCGGCGGAGCGCGGCGGCGCCACCGTTGTCCTCGTCCCCGCCTCGCCGGCGGACGTTGCCACCAGCGCGCCCACGCTCGCCGCGGCGTACTCCTCCGGTCCCCTCCTCGACCTGCCCACCGTCGCGCAACCGGCCGGCGCCGGGCGCACGCTGTTCTTCACCGGTTTGTCCGGGTCGGGCAAGTCGACCGTCGCGCGCGCTGTCGTCGACCGGCTCGCCGGCACCCGCACCATCACGCTGCTCGACGGTGACGTCGTCCGCACCCACCTGTCGAAGGGGCTCGGCTTCTCACAGCAGGACCGCGACATCAACATCCGCCGCATCGGCTGGGTCGCCGCCGAGGTGACCAAGCACGGCGGGCTCGCGGTGTGCGCTCCGATCGCCCCGTACGACGAGACGCGACGCTGGGTCCGGCAGACGGTCGAATCGGCCGGCGGACCAGGCTCGTTCCTGCTCATCTGGATCTCGACGCCGCTCGAGGTGTGCGAGCAGCGCGACGTGAAGGGGCTCTACGCGAAGGCGCGAGCCGGTGAGATCCGCGGTTTCACCGGCATCGACGACCCCTACGAACCCCCACCCGACGCCGACCTCGTCATCGACACCTCACAGGTCGCCCTCGACGACGCCGTCGCCCAAGTCCTCGCGCTGCTCTCCCCCTGACTCCGGCCGACGTCGCGGGCTCACGAGCTGTCAGCAGCACGGAGCGGCATAGCGACACCAGCTGCTGACAGGTCCGGAGGCGCCGAGGTCGACCTAGCGCTCGGTGGCGTCCTTGCCGGCCAGGCCTTCGACCGCGGCGAGGAGCTGGTCGGCCAGCGACGGGTAGCAGATGAGCAGGTCGAGGGTCAACCGCTCCTCGGTGTTGAACTCCAGCGGCGAGCCGTCGAGCCGGCTCACGTGCAGCCCGGCAGCGGCGGCGACCGCGACCGGCGCGGCGGAGTCCCACTCCTTCATCCGCCCGCTGTGCAGGTAGGCGTCCGTGTCGCCGAGCACGACCGACATGCCCTTCATGCCGGCGCTGCCGATGGGTACGGCGACGGCGCCGGTCCGCTCCGCGACACTGTCGAACCAGCTCGGTCGCCGGGTCCGGCTGACCGCCAGCCGCGGCGCACCCTGCGGCGCCGGCCGGGAGGGCAGCGGCCGCATGTCCGTACTCGCCCCGGTCATCTCGCCGGCCGTCGTCAGCGTCCTTCCGAGCCCCGGCAGCGCCACTGCCCCTGCGGTGAGCTTCATCGCGCTCGACGCGCTGCGCTCCCACAGCGCGACGTGCACGGCCCAGTCGGTGCGACCCTCCTCACCGAACTCCGTCGTCCCGTCCAACGGATCGACGATCCACACCCGGTCTGCGTCGAGCCGGGCGAGGTCGTCGGCGGACTCCTCGGACAGCACCGCGTCGTCCGGACGCTCGTCGGCCAGCGCCGCGACGAGCAACTCGTTGGACCGCCGGTCGCCTGCCTTCCGCAATGCCGCCTGGTCCCGGAACCCCATCTCGGAGCGCAGCGCAATCAAGAGCTCCCCTGCCCGGGTAGCTAAACGCCCGGCGAGAACAACGTCGCTGTCGTTCACGACGAACAAATCACGCCGACGGTGCGCGTGCCGCGGAGGCGCACTAGCGGAAACTGACCGAGCGCAGCGAGGGAATTTCCGCGTCGCACCGCAGCGGTAGGCGTTCCGGCGGCACCACGCGCTGAACTCCCGCCGCGACCACCCGCCGTCACGACGAGCCACCCGTGTCGACGTGGCGCGCCGTCCGGAGGAGCACTAGCGAAAACTGGGGGAGCGAAGCGGAGGAAATTTTCGCGTGGCGACGGAGGACGGTGCGCTGCGGCGGCCTCCCGTGAGGAGCTCACAGCGCCATGCCGGCGCCGACGGTGGCGCCGGTCGACTCGTCGATGAGCAGGAACGAGCCGGTGATCCGGTTGCGCCGGTATTCGTCCACGAACAGCGGCTGGGTCGTGCGCAGCTTGACCCGCCCGATCTCGTTCAGCGACAGCGAGTCCGCCGTCTCGTCCCGGTGCAACGTGTTGACGTCGATGCGGTAGTCGAGGTCGCGGACCTGCGCCCGGACGTTGCGGGTGGTGTGCTTGACGGCGTACATCCCGCGCACGCTCAACGGCTGCTCGGACAGCCAGCACACCATCGCCTCGACGTCCTGCGTCACCCGCGGCTGGTTGTGCGGCCGGCAGATCATGTCGCCGCGGCTGACGTCGACGTCATCGGTGAGCCGGATCGTCACCGACATCGGCGGGAACGCCTCGTTCACCGGCCCGTCGGCGGTGTCGATCGACTCGATCCGTGTCGCCATCCCGCTCGGCAGCACGACCACGTCGTCGCCGGGCTTGAACACACCGCCGCCGACCTGCCCGGCGTAACCGCGGTAGTCGTGCAGCTCGCGGTTGGTCTGGTGCTGCGGCCGGATCACGTATTGCACCGGGAACCGGGCGTCGATGAGGTTGCGGTCGCTGGCGATGTGGACTTCTTCGAGATGGTGCAGCAGCGACGTGCCGTCGTACCACGGCATGTTCGCCGACCGGTGCACGACGTTGTCGCCCATCAGCGCCGAGATCGGGACGAACGTGAGGTCGCCGATGTCGAGCTTGGTCGCGAACTGGCGGAACTCGTTGCGGATCCGGTCGAAGACGGCCTCGTCGTAGTCGACCAGGTCCATCTTGTTGACGCACAACACCAGGTGCGGCACCCGCAGCAACGATGCGATGAACGCGTGCCGCCGCGACTGCTCGACGATGCCCTGCCGCGCGTCGACGAGGATCAGCGCGAGGTTCGCGGTCGATGCGCCGGTCACCATGTTGCGGGTGTATTGGATGTGACCCGGGGTGTCCGCGATGATGAACTTGCGCTTCGGCGTCGCGAAGTAGCGGTAGGCGACATCAATGGTGATGCCCTGCTCGCGTTCGGCCCGCAGCCCGTCGGTGAGCAGCGCAAGGTTGGTCTGCTCGTCACCGCGGTCGCGCGAGGTGCGCTCGATCGACTCGAGCTGGTCCTCGAAGATCGACTTGGTGTCGTAGAGGAGCCGACCGATCAACGTGGACTTGCCGTCGTCGACACTGCCGGCGGTGGCAAACCGCAAGAGCTCCACTAGAAATAGCCTTCCTTCTTGCGGTCTTCCATCGCGGCTTCGGTCAGGCGGTCGTCCGCGCGGGTGGCGCCCCGCTCGGTCAGCCGGGTCGCGGCGATCTCCGCGACGATGTCCTCGTAGCTCGCCGCCGTCGACTCCACCGCGCCGGTGATCGGCGCGTCGCCGACGGTGCGGAACCGCACCTTCAGCGTCACGACCTCCTCGCCTTCCCGCGGGGTGTTGTGCGGCCCGACCGACAGCCACATGCCGTCGCGGCGGAACACCTCCCGCTCGTGCGCGAAGTAGATCGGCGGCAGCTCGATGTTCTCGGCGGCGAGGTATTGCCAGACGTCGAGCTCGGTCCAGTTCGACAGCGGGAACACCCGGATGTGCTCGCCCTTGTGGTGCCGGCCGTTGTAGAGGTTCCACAGCTCGGGCCGCTGGTTCTTCGGGTCCCACTGGCCGAACTCGTCGCGGAAGGAGAACACCCGCTCCTTCGCCCGCGCCTTCTCCTCGTCCCGCCGCGCCCCGCCGAACACCGCGTCGAAGCCGTTGTCCTGGATCGCGTCGAGCAGGGTGACCGTCTGCAGCGGGTTGCGGATGCCGTCCGGCCGCTCCCGCACCCGACCCTTGGCGATCGACTCCTCGACGCTGCCGACGACGAGCCGCACCCCGAGCCGCTCGACCGTCCGGTCGCGGAAGTCGAGCACCTCCTGGAAGTTGTGCCCGGTGTCGATGTGCATGACCGGGAACGGGATCCGCGCCGGCGCGAACGCCTTCACGGCCAGGTGCAGCATGATCACCGAGTCCTTGCCGCCGCTGAACAGCAGCACCGGCCGTTCGAACTCGGCCGCCACCTCACGGAAGATGTGGATGGACTCGGCCTCGAGCGCCTGGAGATGCGAAAGCTCGTAGGTCTGCGCAGTCACCGAGCCATTATCCGGTACGGCGCTTTCCGTCCCTGCGGTTGACCTCGCGGGCCGCCTCCCGCGGCTACCCTCGACCGTGATGATCACGCAGGCGCCGCGCGTGGACGTCGGTGTCGTCACGTGGAACACCCGCGACCTCACCGTGACCGCGCTGCGCCGGCTGCTCGACACCGATCAAGGTGCCGACCTGCGGGTGCTGGTGCACGACAACGCCTCGACGGACGGTACGCCGGCGGCGCTGCGCGCCGACGTTCCCGAGGTCGACGTCGAGGTGTCCGCGGACAACCTCGGCTTCGCCGCCGGGGTCAACCGGCTGCTTTCCCGCTGCGACGCGGAGTGGTTCCTCGCGCTGAACTCCGACGCCTGGCCCGCCCCCGGCGCGGTCGGCGCCCTCGTCGACTGCGCCACCCGGCACCCGCGCGCGGCGGCGGTCGCGCCGCGGCTGGAAGACCGGGACGGCCGGCTGGAGCACTCCACTCACCCGTTCCCGTCGGTGCGCGTGGCCGCGGCCGGCGCGCTCCACCTGCGCGGCCGGTGGGCCGACGAGCACCAGCTCAACGGCGCGTGGATGCACGACCGGGAACGGCCGGTCGACTGGGCCATCGGCGCCGCGCTGCTGATCCGCCGCAGCGCCGTCGACGACATTGGCGGCTTCGACGAGACGTTCTTCATGTACGGCGAGGACCTCGAGTGGTGCCATCGCGCCCGCCGTCGAGGTTGGGAGATCTGGTTCACGCCCGGCGCCCGCGTCGTACACCTCGGCAACGCCTCGGGTGCGCAGCGGTACGGCGAGCAACGCAGCGCCGCCGTCGCCGCCAACACCTACCGCTTCTATCGCCGCCACCACGGCCGGGTCTCGACCGGCGCCTATCGCGGGCTCAACGCGGCCGGCGCCGCCCTGGCCGCCGGCCGCGCCGGCCTGCGCCGCGACCGGGACGTGGCGCGCTGGTGGTGGCGCCAGGTGCCGGTGCACCTACGCGGTGGGAGCTGACGTGCGCGTCCTCGTCGTCACCAGCCTCTATCCGCCGCACGCGCTCGGCGGCTACGAGATGTCCTGCCGCGACGTCGTCGACCGCTGGCGCGAGCGCGGTCACGACGTGCACGTCCTCACCACTGACACCCGGCTGCCGGGCGTCGACGACGTCGCCGAGCCGCAGGTCGACCGCACGCTGCGCTGGTATTGGCGCGACCACCGCATCGTCCGCCCCTCGTGGCGTGAGCGGCTCGACATCGAACGGCACAACCGCTCGGTGCTGACCCGCGCGCTCGCCGCTCAACGCCCCGATGTCGTCTCGGTGTGGTCGATGGGTGCGATGTCGCTCGGGCTCGTCGACGTGCTCAACACCAGCGGTGTGCCGGCGGCGTACGTGATCTGCGACGAGTGGCCGGTCTATGGCCCGCGGCTCGACGGCTGGCTCTCCGGGTTCACCGGCCGCGGCCGGCGGCTCGGCCCGGTCGCCCGCGCCCTGACCGGGCTGCCGACGGTGCTGCCGGAGCCGCGCGCGGCGACGTTCTGCTGGCTCAGCGACTACGTCCGCGCCGCCGACCTCGCCGCCACCGGGTGGACGCCGCGGCACGAGACCCTGACCTACACCGGCATCGACCCCGCCGACTTCCCCCTGCAGCGACCGCGCGCGGAGGACTGGCGGTGGCGGTTGCTCGCCGTCGGGCGGGTCGAACCGCGCAAGGGGTTCGCGGTCGCCATCGACGCGCTCGCCGAGCTGCCGGCGGAGGCGACGCTGCGCATCGTCGGCCCCGACGACGGCAGCCATCGCGCCGCCCTGCACCAGCGGGCGGCCGACCTGGGCGTCGCGGACCGGGTGCGCTTCGACGGCGTGGTGCCGCGCGCGCAGCTGCACGCCGTCTATCGCGACGCCGACGCGCTGCTGTTCCCCAGCGCCTGGGCCGAGCCATTCGGGCTGGTGCCGGTCGAGGCCATGGCCAACGCCACGCCCGTCGTCGCCATGCCGACTGGCGGGGCCGGCGAATACCTCGCCGACGAGCACAACTGCCTCACCGCCACCGACGCCGCGTCGCTGGCCGCCGCCGTACGCCGCCTCGCCACCGACCCGCCGTTGCGGGCGCGTCTCGTCGCGGGTGGGCTGGCGACCGCGGCGGACCTCAGCGTCGATCGGCTCGCCGATGTGCTCGAGGACTGGCACCGGGCGGCCGCCGACCGCTACGCCGGCGGCGAGCCCGCGCCCCGTCCGGCCCCGACCAGCGTGCCGGCCCGGTGAGGTGGCGGTGAGGACCGCCCCGATCCGTGACCAGGCCCGCAGCCCGAGCTGGCCCGACGCGGACGCGTGCGCCAGCGTGGTCGTCGCGACCCACGACCGGTCGGCGTTCCTGCCGGAGCTGCTGGACGCGCTGGCCGCGCAGACGGTGCCGGTCGAGGTCATCGTCGCCGACGACGGCTCGACCGACGACACCTGGCAGGTGCTGGGTTGCCGCGCCGCCGACAGCGAGCTGCCGCTGCTGGCGCTGCGGCTGCCGGCCAGCGGCGGGCCGTCGGTGCCCCGCAACAGCGCGGCCGCGTACGCGCGGACCGAAGTCCTGGTGCTGACCGACGACGACTGCCTGCCCGACCCCGGGTGGGCGGCCGCCCTTCTCGCCGGACTCGGTGACCGGGCCATCGGGCAGGGCCGCACCGTGCCGGCCGGGGCGCGCACCGGACCGTGGGATCGCACGATCGAGGTCACCGCCCCGAGCGGGCTGTTCGAGACCTGCAACCTCGCATTGCGCCGCGACGTGTTCGTCGAGCTGGACGGCTTCCCGATCCTCGACCTGCTGCCGGACCAGGCGCGCGGGTTCGGCGAGGACGTCGTGCTCGGCACCCGCGCGGCCCGCCGCGGCGGGCTGGCCTGGGTGCCGGACGCGCTGGTGCGGCACCGCTGGCTGCCCACGACGTACGCCGAGCATCTCGACGGCGTCCGACGGCTCAGCGGCTTTCCGTGGCTGGCCCGGGAGCTGCCCGAGGTGGCGGAGCTGCTCGTCGGCGGTTTGTTCCTCAGCCGGCGTACCGCGGTGTTCGACGCGGCCGCCGCCAGCCTGCTCGCGGCCGCGGCCACCCGCCGCCCGTGGCTCGCGGTGGGCGCGGCGCCCTGGCTCGTCGACCGGCTGGGCTCGGCCCGCGGCCGGCCGGGCCGATCGGTCGCGGTGCGGCTCGCGCAGGAGGCGGTCGCCGACGCCGTCGGCCTGGGGTCGCTGGTGCGGGGATCGCTCCGGCACCGCCGGCCCGTGCTGTGACGGCGGGTGTGGCGGCGGTGTTGGTGCCGGCGGTCAGCCGGCGGTGTCGGTGCGGCGGGCCCAGGCCCAGGTGAACAGCGTCCCCTCGCCGGTCGACGCCACCCGGGTCAGGCCGGCGGCGCGCAGCGTGGCGTCCATGTCCGGCACGGTCATCGCGGAGCCGAGGAACTGCGGGACGTCGCGGCCGTAGCGGTCACCGCGGCCGAGTCGTTGCGCCAGCACCTTCAGCGCTCGGCGCACTCGCCAGCGGGCGGTGCCGTCGCTGCTGTTCCACTGCAGCACGAACACGCCGTCCGGTCGCAGCACCCGCGCGGCCTCGGCGACGTAGGCGCGGATCACCGACACCGACGGGACGTGCTGGAAGACCGTGAACGTCAGCACGAGGTCAGCCGACGCGTCGGGCACGTCCGGCAGCGAGACGCCGTCGGTGAGCCGGAACTCGACGCGCTCGTCGTCCACCAGCTCGCCGGCGCGACGCAGCATCTCCCGGGCGATGTCGACGCCGACGACGTGGTCGAACCGATCGGCGAGAGCCAGGCAGATGCGGCCCATCCCGCAGCCGATCTCGACCGCGAGCGACGTCTCGGCCGGCCGGACCGCCGGGGGCTCGTCGAGCGCGACAGCCACCACCCGCTGCCCGGTGGCGAGGAACTGCGCCATGTCGGGCGCGTCGTAGTCGAGGTCGGTGTCGACGTAGAAGGCGGCGTTGAGGTGTGCCCGTTCGTCCCAATACCGGCGCATGCCGGCGGTGTGGCGCCGCACTGTCCGCCCTTCGGTGAGGATGCGGGGATCGTACGGTGTTGCGGTGCAGACGGTGATCCTGTGCGGGGGGCGCGGGGTGCGCGCCTGGCCGGCGACCGCCGAGGTCCCGAAGCCGATGCTCGAGGTGGCCGGCCGTCCGGTGCTGCACCACGTGATGCAGATCTACGCCGCGCAGGGTTGCACCGATTTCGTCCTCGCCACCGGCTATCGCGGTGACGTCATCGCCCGCTGGGCGGCCGGCCTCACCGAGGGCTGGACCGTGACCTGCCTGGACACAGGTGACGACACCGACACGGGTGACCGCATCCGCGCGTGCGCCGAACGGATCGACGGCGTCTTCATGGCGACGTACGGCGACGGCCTGGGGGACGTCGACCTGCACGCGCTGCGGGAATGCCACGCGAGCCATCCGGGCGGGGCGACCGTCACGGTCGTGCCGCTGCCGTCGCAGTACGGCACCATCGACTCCGACCACGACGGCAGAGTCACCCGGTTCCGGGAGAAGCCGGTGCTGCACGACCACTGGATCAACGCCGGCTTCATGGTGTTCGACCCCGAGGTGCTGCTGGCCACGAGCGGCAGCAGTCTGGAGCGGGACGTGCTGCCGGCGATCGGCTCGTCCGGTGGGCTCTACGTCTATCGTCACGAAGGTTTCTGGCGGTCGATGGACACGCACAAGGACGCGGTCGACCTGAACACGCTCGCCGTCGAGGAGGGGGCACCGTGGCTGACGCTGCCGACGCGCTGAGCGGCCGGCGGGTTCTGGTCACCGGCGCCTCCGGCTTCATCGGCTCGCACCTGACCCGGCGGCTCGCCGACCTCGGCGCCGACGTGCATGCGCTGACGAGCGTCGTCTCGTCGGTCTATCCGACCCGGCTGGTGCCGTTGCGCGACCGGATCAACCTGCACGAGGCGTCGCTGACCGACCGCGGCGCGATCGAGAACGTCGCCGCCGAGATCCGCCCGGAGTTCGTCTTCCACCTCGCCGCCTACACCCACGTCGGCAAGTCGTGGCAGCGGGTGGACGAATGCGTGCAGGTCAACGTGCAGGGCACCGTCAACCTGCTGATGGCGCTGGCCCCGCACGGCTACCAGCGGCTGGTGAACGTCGGCACCAGCGAGATCTACGGCGACATCGCGGTGCCGTTCCGCGAGGACGCGCAGCCGCACCCGATCTCGCCCTACTCGGTGAGCAAGCTCGCGGCGGAGGAGTATTGCCGGCTGTTCGCCGAGGCCAACGGCTGGCCGATCGTGCGGGTGCGGCCGTTCAACGCCTACGGTCCGGCGCAGAGCCCGGACCGGGTGATCCCCGAGATCATCACCCGGGCCTTGCGCGGGCAGCCGCTGAAGATGACCGCGGGACGGCAGACCCGCGAGTTCAACTACGTCGACGACCTCGCGACCGGCATGCTGCAGGCCGCCACCGTCGCCGGCGTCGACGGTGAGCTGGTCAACCTCGGCTGCGGCACCGACATCGCGGTGCGTGACCTGACCACGAAGATCCTGGACCTGATGGGCAACCCGGTGGAGGCGCACTTCGGCGCGTTGCCGGAGCGGCCGACAGAGATCTGGGAGATGCGCTGCGACCCGTCGAAGGGCCGGCGCCTGCTCGGCTACTCGGCCGCGACGTCACTCGACGAGGGGCTCAGCCGCACGATCGCCTGGTACACCGACGAGCTGTCCCGGACCAACACACCGTTCGTCGCTCCCTGAACCGGCGCATGCGCATCGCGTTGCTCCACCCCTACAGCTGGCCGCACGTGCGCCGCGGCGGCGAACGCTACCTGCACGACCTCGCGTGGTTCCTCACCCGGCACGGCGCGGACGTCGACGTCGTCGTCGGCGGCCGCCCCGGAGTCGAGGAGGTCGAGGGCCACCGGCTGGTGCGCATCCGCCACCTGCGCCGGCTGGCCGCGGGGTCGGTGACCCCGGTGGACACGTTCGGAGCGTCGGCCGCTGCGTGGCTGATGCGGCAC
>DASTWK010000049.1:0-3839 GCA_035776655.1 Mycobacteriales bacterium
CCGTTCTCGGCGAGCTAGCGGCCGACGACTGGGATCGCGCGAGCCTGTGTGGGGACTGGCGAGTGCGTGACGTCGTCGCGCATCTGATCTCGATGAACCGGGCCGGTGTCGTCGGGTTCCTGCAGGCGACCGTGTCGATTCACTGGTTCAACGCGACAGGAGTACGCCGCCGAGCGGCGAAGGCGCCGGCCGAGCTTCTGGACGAGCTCGACAGCGTCATGGGCATGCGCGGATTCGGGCGCGTTGTGCCGCCGTCGGCCATGCTGGTCGAGTGGGTCGTCCACAGCCAGGACATCCACCGCGCGTTGGGGCTTCGACGACAGGTTCCGCCGTGTTGTCGGTCGCGTCGGCTGACGACGACGGCGTCGTTGTCGGTGGAGACGTGTTGAGGGCAGAAGGCAGCCCCGCCGATCTGTGATCGGCGGGGCTGGTGGTCACGCTGTCGGCGTGGTGGTCACGGCGGCGTGGTGCTGGTCATTCTGTCGTGACTTCGGTGACGGCGGCGCGGGCGGAGCTTTCGTCGACGATGCTCTTGTTGCTGGCGAACGCGGCGATCAGGGATTGGACGGCGAGGTTGTTCACCGCGCGGGGCAGTCCGCGGCTGACCTGGTGGATCAGCGCGATCGCGTCGTCGCTGAACAGGGTGTCGCTGCGGCCGGCGAGCTGTAGGTGGTGGCTGAGGTAGGTCTTGGTCTCGGCGGCGGTCATGCCGCTCATCGCGTAGCGCAGCGCGATGCGTTGGTCGAGGGCGGCGAACGTGCCGAGCTTGATCCGGCGGCGCAGGGTGGGCTGTCCGACGAGCAGGCAGGCGAACGGGCTGCGACTGTCCATGTCGGCGTTGGTGAGCAGCCGGAGCTCTTCGAGCACGTCGACGCTCAGCAGGTGCGCCTCGTCCAGGACGAGCACGACGGCCCGGCCGCGTTCGGCGGTCTCGGCGGCCAGCAGTTCGGTGGTCTGTGGGATCAGGGCGGCCTTGTGGAAGCGGGGGATCGCGCCGAGCGCGGTGACGATCCCGGCGTAGAGGCCGCGGCCGCCGACGGCGGGGTTGCCCAGGTAGATGCTGGTCGTGCGGCTGGGGTCCAGCTGCGCGAGGGCGGCGCGGACGGCGACGGTCTTGCCGGCACCGACCTCGCCGGTGACCACGCCCAGGGCGCCTTCGCTGATGCACCAGCCGATCCGGGCGGCGGCCTCGGCGTGACTGGCGTGCCGGTGCAGCATCTGCGGGGACAGCGAGCGGCCGAACGGCATCAGGGTGAAGCCGTAGTGCGCCTGCAACCGCTCGATCGTCATGCGGTCTCCTGCTCGTCGGTCGGGACGTCGTCGAGGACGTCGGTGAGGTCGAGCTGGCCGGGTAGTTGACCGTGCAGGGCGGCGAAGGACGCCAGCTCGTCCTCCAGTTCGGTGTCGACACCGATGTCGGTGGCCGCGTGGCAGTCGGCGGCGGGCAGGTCGTTGTAGTTGATCCGCTGGGCGTTCTGCTCGCGGTGCTGGGCGGCGACCAGCGCGAGGTAGTCGATGCCGGTCGCCGGCGCGGGTGCCGGTGCGGTCTCGGGGTGGGCGTCGGGGTGGACGTGCCGGCCGATCCGGTGCGGAATCGCGGTGCCCATCGGCCGGCCGGAGTAGCGGACCTGCAGCCGGGTGAGGTCGAACGGGTCGAACACGACCTCGACCCGGCGGCCGACCAGCGCGGCGTCGACCTCGTAGCTGTTGCCGTGCAGGCTGATCGTCGCGGTCTTGGTCACCGTGCGGCGAGCGGACCACAAGAACGCCTCGTGCAGCTGCGCCGGGGACGGCAGCGCCGGCGCGCCGGCGGCCAGGAACCGTGCCAGCGGTGCCTGACCGGTCTCGCTGTGAACACGTGCGTGGTAGACGGTTTCGACCCAGGCGGCGAACAGCTCGTTGAGCTGCGCCAGATCCTTCACCGCCCGCGTGAGGCCACCGACGCCGAGCTCGACCAGGAACTGCTCCCGGACGGTGCGGAAGAACCGTTCGATCTTCCCGCGGCCGGCGGGCTGGCCGGGCTTGGAGTGCGTCAGCGTGATGCCCAGGCTGGCCAGCGCCCGCAGCAGCTGCGAGGACACGAACGCGCTGCCGTTGTCGACGTAGACGACCTTCGGGATCCCGCGGGCGGCCAGGCCCGCGCGCAGCGCGGCCTCCAAGCGGACGGTGTCCTCGCTGTGGCCCCAGCGGTAGCCGACCAGCGCCCGGCTGTGGTCGTCGATGAACGCGAACAGGTAGGTCTTGCGGCCGCCGACCGTCGGGCCGTGCAGCGCATCACCGGTCCACCGGTCGTTGGGCGCTTCGGCCTCGAACCGGCCGAAGGCACGCGGCGGCCGTCCCTCCGGACGGGTATTGAGCTCGAGGCGGGCGAAGTGCCGTTGCAACGTCCGCGCCGACGGCGTCGAGCTGTTCGGGCCGGCGTGCGCGGCCAGGATCGCGGCGACCTGCGCGGCAGTGCGGGCCGGGACCTCCCGCTTGAGCGCCGCCGCCAGCTCCAGCACCGCCGGATCGGTCCGCGGCTCGCAGTTGCGCGCGGACGGCTGCAGCGCCTCGAACCCACCGGCTCGCCAGGCCCGGATCCAGCGGTCCAGGCTCTCCCGCGAGTAGCGGACCGGCCGGCCGAACGGGCCGAGATGCTCGCTGGCGGCCAGCGCCCGCACCAGCTGACCACGCTGCTTGGTACTCAGCGCCGGGTCGGCCGCCTGGCGGATCAAGGCGTAGCGGAACAACGCGATGTCACGGGCCACCTCGGCCCTGCGGTCACTGTCGCGTTCGTGCTCGGTCATCGGCGCCTCCAGTTCGTGATGACCACCCGTCGTGATCACCACCGGCAGGCTGTCGGGCCAGCGGGGCGCTGCCCAGGGTCAACTCGTGTTGCTCACCGGCCTCACAACCCGATCGGATGCGAGCAGCAGCCCGCCGCTGGCCGCGGCGGTGAACTGCCACGGGCACCGCGGCCCGAACAGCCGCACCGCCGCCGCGGCGGCGGCACCCACCGCCGCCAGCGCGTCGGACACGCCGGAGCCGGTCGGCAGCAGCGACCCGGCCACCGGGTCCAGCGCGTGCAGCAGACCGGTGAACAGCACCCGCAGCTGCTCGGCGCGACGGCCGAAACGGCGCAGCCAGCCGCGGACCGTGCTCGCCGGCCGGCCGATCCCGGCAGCGATCGTGCGGTGCCCCGCACCGGCGGCCCTGGCCAGCAGCGCCGCGCCGATCACCGCGACACCGTCCGCGCGGCGCAGCAGCATCGAGGCTGCCAGCAGCACATGCGTGCGGCCGCAGCCCGAGCATCTGGCTCGCCGCGGATGGTGCCGCACCTGCCCATGCTCCTCACGCACCGACCGCGGCCGCGCGTGCCCCCACGGCCCGAGCCGGCCCGTGCAGCCAGGACAGCGCAGCCGCCCTCGGCTCAGCAGCCCATCGACCTCGACCGGATCGGTCCCTACCATCAGCACCGGGTGCCTCCGAGCACCAAGCGACGGCCCTCCCGACCGGCCAAGGACAGGGAGGGCCGCTGCGCGTCCAGAGCATGGTCATGCTCGTGACGCCGAACCTAAACCCCCAACGATCTTGCTCTCGTCAGGGCCGTCGTCGAGCTCAGTGACGCCGACCTACACCGTCGTGGTCAACCGGGACGTCGTCCAACAGCTATGCGCCGCCGACCCAGCCGCTTCGCAAGAGGGACGCTCACCGGCGGGCGGGCCGGCTCCCGACGGCACGAGCGCCGCCCTGTGCGATGAGTGCCGGTGCGACGAGCGGGCCGGTCGTCAGCTCGGTCGTCCACCGACGGCGGCGCCAAAGGAGGACCGGGTAGCGCGCTGGTGTGCGTGCATCGCTTC
>DASTWK010000050.1:0-7920 GCA_035776655.1 Mycobacteriales bacterium
TCGGCATGCTCGTCAACCTCGCCGGGCACCGCGCCGGCTTCGAGGCCTGGGACATCCGTTTCGACGAGGTGCGCGAGGCGATGGTGCGGCTGATCTACTGGGGCGTCACCGGCCCCAAGCTTCCCCGCCGCTGACGACCACAGGCACGACGCAACCTCGGCAGGTGCGCGGTCACGTCTGAGCAGTCGGTCGGGGGGTGGCCCCTACCACCCGTGCGTTAGGCGAGCCACAGGCCGCCTCCCCGGCATTGGCGAGGAGGCAATTCAGGGAGTTGACACGTTGTCGGTGCCATGGCTATAATCGAACGCATGTTTGACCACGACAGCCACATCCATGAGGGCCGCGCCATCGCGGCTGGCGTGCTGTCGTCGGAGGACGACTACTACGAGCGGTTGGCGGCCTTCGATTCGCTGATCGACGAGGTCGAGCTGTCGGCGGCTGAGGTGGACGCGAACCTGCTCCCCGCGGAGCCGTGGGCTGAGGTCGGGTTCGAGGCGTGGCTCGAGGAGCTGGTCGCCGCAGATCCGGACCGGCCGCGGGACCCGGCCGCCGTTGTCGGCGACGGCGAGTCGATGCCGGTGACGCCGGGGCTGATCTGCGAGCTCGTCGGCGTCGACTCGAGCCGTCTCGATGAGTCGGCGCGGATCGGGCTGGCGGTGGCCTGGTCGCGCGTCGAGAACTGGGCGGCCGCTCAGAAGCTGGTCGCGATCAGCGACGTTGCCGGACCGGAGCCTGAGCCCAACCAGACGTTGGCCGACGGTGCGTTCGCCTGGGCCGAGGTCGGCGCTGCCCTGCGGCTCGGCGACGGCGAAGCCACCGGCCTGGTGCATGCGGTCCGGCACCTGCACACTCATCTGCCCGAGACTCTGGCGACGATGAGCACGGGCGAGATGTCGTGGCGGAAGGTCCGCACACTGGTCGACCGCACCGCCAGCTTGACTGCTGCACAGTGCGCCGAGGTGGAAGCCCGGATTCTCGCGAAGGCTGGCGGGCGGACGCCGGCGCAGCATGACGCCGCGGTCCGGCGAGCGGTCGACCGGATCGATCCGGCAGCCGCGGAAGACCGGCGTAAGCAGCGGATGAGCGACATCGCGTTGGTGCGGGCGCATTACGGCGACGGGATGGGCGAGGTCTTCGCCCGCATGCCGAGCGAGGACGTCGAGACCGTCTGGCTCGCCGCCGACGGATGGGCCCGACGGACCAAAGAGGCCGGCGACTCGCGCGCCCTCGACCAGCTCCGTGTCGCCGCGCTCGTGACGTGGGCGAACTCGTTCCTCACCCACGGCCACCCGACCACCTGCGACCTCTACTGCGGCCATACCCACTTCGTCGAGCAGCAGGGGGTCGAGCAGCAGGGGCAGGACGCGAAGGCCTTTCCCGCCGACGGTCCGGCTGAGGAGACGGGCGGCACCGAGCAGGCCCGCAAGGCCGACGCCTCGACGCCGGCCGGAAGCCCACTGCCCTCCCTGATCGACCGCGATCAGCCGCCAGCCGCTCCGGATCCGCATCGAGATACGCCGCCGCGGCGGCATGGTCGACCGCTGACCATCAACATCACCATCGACCTCCCGACGTTCCTCGGCCTGACCGACCATCAAGGGGAGCTGCTGGGGCCGGGCGTACTCATCCCGGCTCAAGCGATTCGCGACCTACTGCCCGACGCCGCGCTGCGCCGGCTGGTCATCGATCCCATGTCCGGACACCTGCTCGACGCCAGCCCAGAGGCCATCCGGCCGTCCGCTGCGCTCGCCGGCTTCTGTGCGCTGCGTGACGTCACCGCCACCACGCCGACCGCCGGACCGACGAGCACGTCAGGCGCAGCCGGCGCCGGTGACCTCGACCACATCATCGCGCGCGCCGACGGCGGGCCGACGACACGGCGCAACCTGCACTCGCCGACGCGGCGGTGGCACCGCGCCAAGACTCACGCCGGCTGGACGGTCATCGCCAACGACGACCGCACCTGGACCTGGACCAGCCCCACCGGCCGCACCTACCGGACCCAGCCCCACGACTACCGGCTGGGTCCATAATTCCAGGTCGGGCCATCAGCCGAGCCACTGCAACCAAGTCCCGTGGGGGTCGGTGAAGGCGAGAGGCTGCATGCCGTCTCGGACAAGGACGAATGGCGAGCCCTGGTGCGGCGGCACCCCGACTTCCGGCAGCACGCGGACGCCTTCGTTGGACAGCCACACGGCATTGGTGCCGCGCATCATCTCGGCGAAGCGACGGCGGTCGTCGACGCGGACGACGCTGTCGACGCCGACATACGAAGGCACCCGCAGGTCATCGTGACACCGGGGTCGGGCGCCAGCGGATCAGTGAGCCAGCGGGCCAGCGAGCCAGGAGGCCAACGAGCCAGGAGGCCAACGAGCCAGGAGGCCAACGAAGCAGGGGGTCAGCGAACCCGGAGGCCAAGCGAACCAGGAGGTCAACGAACCAGGTGGGCTCGCTCGGCGACCAGCGCGCGCTGCACATGGCTGTCACCCAGGAGCAAACGGGTCGCGGTGGCGCGCTTGAAGTAGAGATGGGCGTCGTGCTCCCAGGTGAAGCCGATCCCGCCATGCAGCTGGATCGTGTCCGCGGTCACGCGCTCTGCAGCCTGACCCGCGACGGCCAGGGCCAGCGGGGCAAACACCGGTAGCTCATCCGGGGCCTCGGCCGCCGCCCAGGCGGCGTAGTAGGCGCTGGAGGCTGCGGACTCGAGCAATACGGCGAGATCGGCCGCGCGGTGCTGCAACACCTGGAACGACCCGATCGGCCGCCCGAACTGCACCCGCGTCTTGAGGTAGTCGACCGTCGCCTGCAGGCACCAGCGCATCACCCCGACGAGCTCCACGGCCAGCGCCACCCGCAGCAGGTCGACGGCACGGGCGGAGTCCTCGGCGCCACCGACCCGTCGCGCCGCGGCTCCGTCCAACCGGACCCGTGCTTGCCGGCGGGTGGGATCGAGCGTTGCCTGCGGCTGAACGGTGACGCCGGCTGCATCGGTCGCGACCAGCCACAACGCGTCCGGAGCCGCTATCAACAGCACGTCCGCGGCAGCCGCGTGGACGACGTACCGCAGGTCGCCGACCAGCCGGCCGGCGCCATCGTCGCCCGAGCCGACACCCGCAGGCCCGCCGACACCCGCAGGCCCGCCGACACCCGCAGGCTCGCCGACACCCGCGGCACCCGCGGCACTTGCCGCACCGGTCTCCCCATCCGGACTACCGGTGCTGAGGAGAGGCTCCGACCCCACGGCGATCGCGGCCACACACTCTCCCGCAGTGATCGCCGCCAGCGCCGGCACCGGATCAGCCGACGTACGACGAGCGAGCACGGCAGCAACGACAGCGCTGGACAGCAACGGCACCGGCAGCAGCGCGCGGCCGGCCTCCTCCATCACCACGGCCAGGTCGACGAACGAGCCACCGGCCCCGCCCGCGTCCTCCGGGACGGCCAGCCCGACCAGCCCCAGCTCGCCGGCAACGAGCTTCCACAGTGCCTCGTCGTACCCGGTCGGCGACTGCATCGCCGCCCGCACCTGGGCCGAGGACGCGCGGTCGGCGGCGAGGTCGCGCACCGCTCGACGCAGCTCGTCCTGCTCGGCGCTGAAGGTGAAGTCCATCGACGGCAGCCTATCGACGGCCAGACCCCAAATCTGACGCCCCGTCAGATTTGGGCTTAGACTCCGCGCATGGACTTCGACTTCACCGCCGAGCAGCGTGCGTTCGTGGCCGAGGTGGAGTCGTTCCTCGACGCTCACGCCACCGTTCCCGACGTAGCGGATGAGACGCGGGAGAACATGGCGCAGATCGTCGACACCCCAGCCCGTCGTGCGTTCATGAAAAAGCTCGCCGCACAGGGTTGGCTCGGCATCACCTGGCCCACGGAGTGGGGCGGGCAGGACAGCGATGGTGTCTACGAATACCTGCTCAACGAGGCGCTCGCTCGCCGCGGCGCCCCGCAGATCGGCAAGGGCGTCGGCATCATCGGCAAGACGATCCTGCGCCACGGCAGCGACAAGCTGAAGCAAGAGTTCCTGCCGCAGATCCTGAATGCCGAGATCGAGTTCGCCGTCGGCTACAGCGAACCCAACGCCGGCAGCGACGCCGCCTCGATGCGGCTGCGCGCCGACCGCGACGAGGCCAACGGCGGCTGGCGGCTCAACGGCCAGAAGACCTGGACCACCTCCGCACACTTCGCCGACTGGTACTGGGTCGGCGCGCGCACCCACCCCGAGCTCCCCAAGCACCAGGGCATCACGTTGTTCCTCGTGCCGATGGACCACCCGGGCCTGACGATCAAAGAGATCTGGACGATGGGCGACGAGCGCACCAACGAGGTGTGGTTCGACGACGTGTTCGTCTCCGACGACTACGTGGTCGGCGAGCTCGGCCGCGGCTTCCAATACATCTCCGAAGCGCTCGACCTCGAGCGGTTCACGATGTTCACCTACTCGCCGATCAAAGCCCGCCTCGACCTGCTCGTCGACCACGTCAAGACCGCCACCCGCGATGGTGAGCCGGTCAAGGACGACCCCGTCGTCCGCGCCCGGATCGCCCGGCTCGCGACCGACGCCGAGGTCGCTCGCTGCCTGGGGCTGCGGTTCGTCGCGAAGTCACAGAAGGGCGGCGCCGCACCGACCGCGGAGGCCAGCGCCTACAAGTTGTTCGCCACCGAGTTCTCGAAGCGGCTGGCCAACGCGTCCATGGACCTCGGCGGCCCCGGCACCCAGCTGCGCGTCGGCACCGAGGACGCGCCGATGAGGGGCCGGGCTGAGTCGACCTACCGCTACACCGTCATCGACACGATCGGCGGCGGCACCTCCGAGGTGCAGAAGAACATCCTCGCCCGCCGCAAGCTCGGCCTGCCGAAGAACTTCTGACCGCGCTCGATGACACAGCTCCTCGACGGCGTGACCGTGCTCGACCTGTCGAGCGTCGGCCCAGCCAGCCGCGCCGCCGGCTGGCTCGCCGACTATGGCGCCGCGGTCGTCAAGGTCGCGCCAATCGCGACCGGCACCCAGATCACGCCACCCCTCCACGCCTACAGCGGCGGCCGCGGCACCCGCCGCATCCGCCTCGACCTCAAGTCCGACGCCGGCCGCGAGACTTTCCTGCGCCTGGCCGAGCACGCCGACGTCGTGCTCGAGAGCTTCCGCCCCGGGGTGGTCGCGCGCCTGGGCATCGGGTACGACGACGTGAAGAGCCGCAACCCGCGCATCGTCTACTGCTCCACCAGCGGCTACGGCCAGGACGGCGAGCGGGCGCAGTGGGCCGGACACGACCTCAACTACCTCGCTGTGGGCGGATACCTCGCCCACACCGAGCCCGCCCAGCACGACAAGCCGCCGCTGCCGGGCGCCACCGTCGCCGACAGCGCCGCGGGTGGCATGCAGGCGGTCATCGCGATCCTCGCGGCGCTCGTCGGCCGCGACCGTACCGGCGACGGCGGCTATCTCGACGTCGCCGTCGCCGACGGCGTCCTCGCGCTGATGGCCTTGCAGATCGACGACCACCTCGCCACCGGCGCCACGCCATCACCCGGCTCCGCGCCACTCGGCGGCCGCCTCGCCTGCTACGACACCTACCCCACCAGCGACGGCCGGTGGATCTCGGTCGCTGCGATCGAAACGAAGTTCTGGGCCAACCTCTGCCGCGCCCTCGGCCTCGACGACTGCATCGACCAGCAGTACGACGCCGCGGCGCAGGCCGGCATCCGGGCTCGACTCACCGACGCCTTCGCCAGCCGCAGCCGCGACGAGTGGACCGCCGCCCTCGCCGGCGCCGACACCTGCGTGGCGCCGGTGCTGAGCCCGGCGGAGGCCGCACACGACCCGCACACCCGAGCCCGGGCGGCGGTGGCCACGGCGCGAACCGCCACAGGAGCAAAGATCGCCCAGCTCGCGCCACTGCTCGCCGGCGCGCAGCGCCGGCCGGCGTACGACCTTCCGGACCCCGAGAGCACCGACACCCGGCGGCTGCTCGGCGACTGCGGTTTCACCAGCGAGGAGATCGACGCGTTGTTGACCAGTGGAGCGGTGCAGTGACGACAGCCGCGGACGCACAGACGCTGCCGGATGACGTGGCGGACCTCGTCGACCAGGTGCAGTACGAGGAGACGGCGGAGTTCCCGGTCGAGCGTGGCTACATCTGGACTGCGTGTGCATCGGTCGAGAACGGCAACCCGCTGTTCTGGGACGACGATGTCGCACAGCAACTCACCGACGGGCCGATTGCGCCGCCCTCGATGATCTCGACCTGGTTCCGGCCACACCACTGGGCACCCGGCCGGTCCGAGCCGAAGCTGCCGCTGCAGGTGCACTTCGATCTCAAGGCACGCTTCGACCTGCCGGAGGCGGTCATGACCGACAACACCATCGTGTTCCACGAACCGGTGCGCCCGGGCGACGTGCTGTCAACCTGTCAGCGGTTGCGGTCGGTCAGCCCGGAGAAGACGACGAAGCTCGGCACCGGCCGGTTCTGGGTCATCGACGTCGAATATCGCAACTCCGCCGGCGACCTCGCGGCGGTCGAGTCGTGGACGGGCTTCGGCTACCGCCGAGGTGAGCGATGACCACGGCCACCGGCGAGCTGACCCACGACCAGGTGCGGGCCGGTGCGGCCCTGCCGGTGCTCACTTACGACGTCACCGCGACGACGGTCGTGCTCGGGGCGCTGGCGACGCGGGACTGGCGGCCGCAGCACCACGACTACCACTTCGCCACCGAACGCAACGGCGTGCGGGACATCTTCCTCAACGCCCCCAACCAGGCGGCGTGGTTCGAGCGCTACCTCACCGACTGGACCGGCCCCCGCGGTCGGCTCGGTCGGGTCGGCTTCCGGATGAAGGACTCGGTCTTCCCCGGCGACACGATGACGTTCACGGGGACGGTCACGGCGACCTGTGTCGACGACACGGGCTGCGGCTGGGCGGACGTCGAGGTCGCGCTGACGGTCGGCGACCGGCTGTGCACGACCTGCACCGCGCGCGTCGCCCTGCCGGTCACGTCGGATGACAACCCGTGGCAGCGCCACGGGGAGCAGTGGAAGCCCTGACTCGAGGAGAACGAACCGTGGACATGGACTTCACCCCCGAGCAGGAGTTGCTGCGCGAGTCGGTACGACGCACCTGCGAGCGCCATTCCGGCATCGACGTCGTCCGCAAGCTGGAGAACGACCCGGTCGGCTTCTCCCCCGCACTGTGGAGCGCGCTCGGAGAGCTCGGCCTGCTCGGGCTGACGATCGCCGAGGAGCACGGCGGCCAGCGGCCGTCCGGCGAAGCCGGCGTAGGCAGCACAGGGATGCTCGACGCGGCGATCGTCTACGAGGAGTTCGGGCGCGCACTGGTGCCCAGCCCCCACTTCGTCAGCTGCGTGCTGGCCGCCGGCGCGATCGCCCGGCACGCGACGCCGGAGCAGCAGCGCGAGTGGCTGCCGCGGATCGCGGCCGGCGAGGCCGTCGTCACGGTCGCGTGGCTCGAGCCGGACAGTGGCTTCACCCGGCGCGGGGTGACCGCCACCGCACGACGTGACGGCGACGGTTACCGGCTCACCGGCGTCAAGCGGCACGTGCCGTTTGCCCGGGCCGCCGACCGGTTGCTCGTGCTGGCGAAGGACGGCGACGACGTCGTCCTCGCCCTCGTCGACCCGACGGCCGACGGCGTAGCGCTCGAGCAGCAGCTGACCGTCGCCGGTGACACGCAGTACCGCGTCTCGTTCGACGACGTCCGGGTCGCGCCGGCCGGCGTGCTCGGCAGCGGCGACGCCTGGGAGTCCTGGAACGACACGATGCTCGACGGCGCGATCCTGCTCGCGGCGCAAGCGGTAGGCGGCGCGCGCGCTGCGCTGGAACTGGCGGTCGACTACGCGAAGACACGTCAGCAGTTCGACAAGCCGCTCGGCGCCTTCCAGGCGCTTGCCCACTACCTTGCCGA